>JBHGBC010000023.1:0-74336 GCA_041946805.1 bacterium | reverse complement strand
CACCAAGGTCCGCCCCTACAAAAATTCCCTCACCCTGGCCCTCTCCCAGAGGGAGAGGGAATTATTTCTTTTATCGTCCATTTCCCAGGGCGTTGCCCTGGGCTAACCTCTTACGCGCCGTTAGCGCTTAAATCAGAGTACTGAATTCCGGTGAATCATGTATTACGAAAACTCAACAGAACCTAGGTGTCCGCCCGCGTCACGGGGCGGATGAAATCCCCATCCCTACAACTTCTGAACCGTGTATCCCTCGCCGCCCAGCGCGGAAATGATTTGCTCCACATGGTCCCCGCCGCGGGTTTCCAAGGTGATATCCAGAAAGGTCTTGCCCAGCGCGGCGTTCATGAACGACCGGTTGTGATACACCTCCAGCACGTTGGCCCGGTGCCGGGCGATGCACGCCGAGACAATGGCCAACTGCCCCGGCGTGTCCATGAGCTCGATCCGCAAGCGCACCATGCGGCCGTCCTTGATCAGTCCCCGTTCGATAATGCGGGACAGCAGGTTGATGTCGATGTTCCCGCCTGAGAGCACCAGCACCGTGCGTTTTCCTTGCAATCCCAGATCGTGATACGCCAGGGCGGCGAGGGTGGACGCGCCCGCTCCTTCCACCAGTGTCTTTTCGGTTTCCAACAGGGTGAGGATGGCGGCGGCGATCTCCTCCTCATCCACCAGGACGATGTCGTCCACGTATTTCTGCACCACCGGGAAAGTCAGATGGCCAACGCTCTTCACCGCGATGCCGTCCGCCAGGGTGGGCTTGGATTTCATGGGGATGATCCGCCCGGCGGCGATGGAGCTTTTCATCGAGGGCGCCTGCTTTGTCTGTACGCCGATGACCCGGCATTGGGGATAAAGTTCCTTGATGGCCACCGCGATCCCGGCGATCAACCCGCCTCCCCCGATGGGAACCAGTATGGCTTCGGGATCGAGACCGTCGGCGTGAATGTCCAGGGCGATGGTGCCTTGTCCGGCCATCACCTTTTCGTCGTCGAAGGCGTGGATGAAATGCAAGCCTTCCTGCTGCTGTTTCGAGACCGCTTCCTCGTAGGCTTCGTCATAGTTCCGGCCGGTGAGGATGACCTCGGCCCCGTATTTGCGCGTCGAGATCACCTTGTTGAGGGGCGTGGCCTCGGGCATGACAATGATGGCCTTGCCGCCCATCTTCAGGGCGTGGTAAGCGACCCCCTGGGCGTGATTCCCCGCGCTGGCCGCGATCACGCCCCGGGCCCGCTCCGCATCGCTGAGGCTCAGCAGTTTGTTCAAGGCGCCCCGTTCCTTGAACGATCCGGTCATTTGCAGATTCTCCAGTTTCAAATACACCTGGCAGCCGGTCATCTGGCTGAGGGATTGCGTCAGCACGCAGGGGGAGTGGTAGATGGCGTCCCGGATGGCCTGATACGCCTCTTCCACGTCATGAAGGGTAATCATCGGATTTCTCCTGCCGGGATTTTTTCCTCCCGATTACGATCAGATGCTCGGCCGCGGATAATGCGTGGGGGTCGCCGCAGGTTTCCAACACCACTTGCACCAGGTTCCTCCAGGTTTCCGCGTCCCGCGCGGCCTGATTGACCGCCTCATCCAGAAACGCGGCCGCTCCATGGGCGGATACCCGGTTCAGCATGTCAAATCCGGTTTCTTCCAATCCGGATTGTATCTCTTCCACCGTGCAGTAATACATCGAGGGAATCCGGGCCAGTGGGGATGTCCCCCGCTCGAGGATTTCGATCATGGCCCGCCAATCCCCGGGCCGGGGAAGGGTGTTGTTACTCCCTCGCAATGCGTCCCGTAGATACACCGTCCGGGGCAGCCAGGTGGCAAACAGCGGAGCCTCGTGTTTCATGACCCGGGCGCATTCCCGCAAGCATCGCACCCGGTCGGCGCGCTTCGGCAAGTGATACAAGGGACCCATGCACAACACGGCGTCGAAAACGGCCTCCGGGTATCCTTCCAGGTTCCGGGCGTCCCCCACCCGGCAGGCTTCCATCCGTCCGGAAAGCCCCGCGGCCTGGATTTTCACCCGTGCCCACGCGATGTTCCGTTCGGCCCGGTCCACCAAAGTCACCTGGTAGCCTCTCCTGGCCAGCTCCAGGGTATAACGCCCTGGACCGCCGCCCAGATCCAACACCCGCCCTTGCGGAGGCAGATACCGGTTCAGGAAATAAAGCATCACTTCCCACTCAAGCCGCCGGTAGGGAGTGGAAAAGAGGCGGTTCCATTCCAGTTCGGGATCCAAGTTGTAGTACGCGGCAGGATCATCCATCGGGTGTTTTCTTACCGTGGTGTTGAAGTCCGTCCAGCATCGTCCGGCCAGGGATAGGCGCTAAAAGGTCATCGTATTGCTTTATTTCATGCGTTATCGATCCTCAAGGAACGGTCGTATCCATCCCATCGATTATAAATCAATCTCCCTAAAATCCCCTCTACCTCTGGGAGAGGATTAGGGTGAGGGATTTTTTCGTAGGGGCGGACCTTAGTGTCCGCCCGCATCATAGCGTGGATGGCATATCGTTTTCCCATTATGGATGCGCGTACCGGATGAACCTGATTTCCTATAGATCCGTAAATAAAAATCCGGCCTTAAACAAAAAAGCCGGCAGGAATTTCTCCTCCCGGCCTTTTTGCCCGATTCAAATAGAAAAATAGGTTGTCTTCTTCCCGGCCTCCTCTTCCATGTCATTCCTGTCGTACCCTAATCCAGACAGGAGCCCATTATGGCGCGAAATCCCGCGGCTTGTCAATGGTCCGCCATCGCTTGGGATTGAATTGTCAATCGTCTATCCCCCGGGCCAGCCGGGATTCCGGGCCACTGAGTCCGATCCGGGGCAGATATTTCAGGGGATCTTGATTTTGCCGGTCCTTGAGAACTTCGAAATGCAAATGCGATCCCGTGGTATAGCCCGTGCGGCCGACCTCGGCGATCATCTGGCCCTGCTCGATCCGCTGGCCGGTCCGGACATGAATGACCCGGCAATGTGCGTATACGGTTTCCAAACCATCATCATGCTTGAGGACCACCACCCGCCCCATGCTTTTGCCGCGCCAGTCCGCGTAGGTCACCACGCCGCCCATGGCCGCGCGGATGGGGGTTCCCGAAGGCGCCGGCAAATCGACGCCATGATGAAAGCGCACGCCGCCGCCGATGGGGTGCTTTCGCAATCCAAATTCGGAACCCAACTTGGCGTTGGCGACGGGCAGGATCATGGAAGAAGCATTCGCGGGTTTGAGCGAAGCGGTTTTCGCCCCGGGAATGAACAGCTCATCCCCCGGCATCATCCGCTTCGCGTTGATGGAAGGATTGTACATGACCACTTTTTTGTAATTGACACCATAATCCTGGGATATATCCCATAGACTCTCGCCCTTGCGGATTTTGTGTTTGACCCCGTTCACGGGAATCGCTTTGGATTTGGCTTGCGCGAGGGTCTTGGCTTGGACAGGAGCGGCCGTTTTTTCTTCCTCGCCGGTCGAGGAGGAGACCAGGTTCAAGGTCGCCTTGGGAGATGCATCCGGCGCAGCGGGTTGCTTGGCGGTTTCCAAAGGCAAGCCGGTCAACACGATCACGAACGGCTCGGGTGATTCCATCCGTTCGGGATACAATTCCGGCGGGATATCTCCCATTTCGGCGGCTGGTGCTTCTTCCGGCAGCCAGGCCAGCGCGCTATCGGTGTCCGATTGGGTCAACACGAGTCCTTCCAGTTCCAGGGGAGTGGACGGTTCCGGCCACAACGCGTGGTTTTCCACTACATAAATAGCCAAAGCCACACCCGAAAGCGTAAAGAACGCCAAATGGGAAAAACGGAGCCATTGATTCACTTCATACAATCCTGCCGCTTTCAACATCCGGATCCCGACGATCATTACGGTTAACATGCGGGTTTCTCTCCTTGGGGTAGATGGATCCTTTCCCACCAACGAATCATCCCGGTTTCATGGAAGGATCTCTTCCAAAGGAAAAAACAACATGGCCTGCTGGAATCTCTGGAAATTCCAGTCATGCCGCCAGGTTGGAGCATTCCGCCCGGTCTACCGCTTCCCCGCGTGAGAACGGGAATCCACTCGGACCTCTCAACCTGTTTCCATCAAACAAATTGTCAAGCGCGATTCATTCCCAGTATTTGTTCCATCGCAACAGTATCCAGATTAAAGACGGAGTAACATAAAATATTTTTAACGGCTTGTCAATATAGAATACGGAAATCTGTTCGATAAAATATCTTCAGCCAATTGAAGTTAACTAAATTTATATAAATACTAATCAATTTATCGAATCATTTTGAAAAACCATCTATCACGGTCGCAATTTTCGTTGTGCGTTTTCAGTTTTTACAATGATCGTCATTGCTGGATTTTTCCTGAGTAAGTGTCTCCAAAAAATCGGAGTTTTCTTTCCACGTGAATCTGAGATCATTAGGCATAAATAAAATAAATTCAACGAACTATATGGCGCTTGGTTTCGATCCGATGGGTGTAATCATCTCGCTCCGCCCCGAATCACCTGGCACATGATCATTTGAGGTTCAACAAGCAGTTTCCTGGTCCGTGGCTTATGAACCGGGCGCCGCCGCGCATGGATTCTATCCACATGAACGGTTTTTCGAAACTTCCAGCCAGAACCTCCCTTCTAGAATCGCCAATCCGAACAGGGAAGAGGACGCTAACCCGGCCGCGCGCCACGTTCAAATCCCTGCAACGCGCGGTCCCGGCTGGATGATCCGCGGGGATGATTGGGGTGAGGATCCCTGACTTCGGGCCGCTGGAATCAGGTGGAATTTTTTAGGGGATGGATGGACATTTGCATATACAGTCCGGGCGCCGCGGAACGAATGATGCATGAAAATCACCGGACTGGGTAAACCTTCGCCTTTCATCCGGCTCAAAGCATGATAGTGTATACGGGGGCGCTGAACCCCGGATCTTCGATTGGTTGTTCTTGAACAATGGAATGTTCAACATTGCGATCACGGCGGGTTTCGTGGCCGGTCCGGTTGCGAACCTGGCTGGGGATTCCTTTTTTTGTATTTCTTTTGATCCCAACGCTCTCGGCCTGGAGTGGAAATCCCATCGTCTTGCCCTCCGGCGCCGTCCTGCGGTGGCCGACGATGGAACTGACCTATCACCTGGACCGGGGCGCGTTGGGTCCGTATTCGGAAAAATTCATTCAACAAATGGTCATCAAGGCTTTCACGGCTTGGAACCAGATCCCCACGTCGGCCTTGCAATGGAAGTGGGGCGGTTTGTTGGATACGGACGGCACGCTGGACGGGGCCATGGCTTACGTCGGAATCCCCGATGATGGCGTCAATCCGGTGCTATTTGATACAAGCGGCCGTTTGATCGACCTGCTGAGCGGCGAAGGCGCGTCCGATTATCTGCTGGGACTGGCGACTCCGTATTACCTGACCAATGGCACCATCCAGGAGGCCGAGATCATCATCAACGGCAAGGGCCTGCATGGCCGGTCCCTGGAAGCCCAACGGCTCTACGCCACCTTATTGCATGAAATCGGTCATATATGCGGATTGGGACACACCCAATTGTTGACCGAATATGCGTTCGATTCCGACCGGGGCAACAACCTTTTCATTCCCGTCATGTTTCCCGTCGAGCCGGTCGATCAGATTTCCTCCAACTCCCTCAACCAGGACGACATGTCCACCCTTTCCGCCCTGTATCCCCGGCTGGATTTCATGCAAGAAGGGGGCGGGATCACGGGGACGGTGCAACGCCCCTGGGGTGATCCCGTGCAGGGCGCCAACGTCGTGGCGGTGAATGTCAATGAACCGCTGGTGTCCATCTATGCCACCGTTTCCGACCTGGAGATCAACCAAACCGGCGAGTTCCGTTTATACGGCCTGACTCCCGGACAGTATGAAATCTACATGGAGCCCATCAAGCCCATGTTCAAGGGGACCGCCGGCGTGGGACCTTTTTCATCTTCGGAGACCGCACCCTCCTTCAACAATCCCGTAAAGTGGGAATATTATAATGGGGAACGGGAATCCGGATTTATCAACCGGGACGATCCGGAGGACCGGATACAACTGACGGTCGGGAAAGGAGAAATCGTGTCGGGGATCGATCTCGTCTCCAACGAGGAGGTGGATACGCGGGTCCGGGAATGGAGCGTGTATTGACCGGGAGGCCGTGGCCGGATGCGGGAAGATGACCACGCGCGTTGCGAGACGGGAGGATCGTGTGCCGCGGAAGGCGTGAAATTGTTGATCCAGAATGCGGGAAGGAGAGAATGATGGAACTGAACATTACCAGCCGCAATCACGCGTTGTCCGATTTCCTCCACGATTATATACAAAAACGAACTTCCAAGTTGGATAAATATGTCCATGGGGATGGCTCGGTCCATGTGGTGCTGGAACGGGAAGAGGACGGGCCCCAAGTGGTGGACATCACCCTGCACGCCTGGCACAAGGTCATGCACGCCCGGGAAGAAGGCGACAAGGTCCGGGATTGCATCGACAAGGCGGTGGCTAAAATCGAGACTCAGATTCGTAAGCATAAAGAAAAAACCACGGAAAAGAGGCCATGAGCATCATGCATCCTCTCGAACGCATTCTCAACAAGGCAAAAGCCGACCGTCAACGCATCGTATTGCCCGAAGCCACGGATCCCCGCATGCTGGAAGCGGCCCGCCGGGCGGTGGATGAAAAAACCGCATCCATCGTTTTACTGGGTGATCCGGCCGCGATCGAAAAAGCGGCCCAGGCCCAGAACATCGCCCTGCATGGCATCCAGGTCATGGATCATGGGGCCCATCCCCGCCGGGAGGAATGGATCGCGGAATACGCGGAGAAGCGGAAAAGCAAAGGCTTGACCCTCGAGCAGGCGCGCGAAACCATGAAAGATCCCCTGTTTTTCGGGGCGATGATGGTCCACAAGGGGGAACTGGACGGGATGGTCGCCGGCGCGGTCAATTCCACCCCCAACGTGATCCGCGCCTCCCTCCACATGATCGGCGCGCAAGAGGGGATCAAGACGGTATCCTCCTGCTTCCTGATGATCGTCCCCGATTGTCCCTATGGGGCCGGCGGCGTGTTGATGTATGGCGACGCGGGCGTGGTGCCGGATCCCAACGAAGAACAATTGGCGGATATCGCCATCGCCACCGCCCAATCCATGGAGGCGCTGGTGGGCGTGGAGCCGATCGTCGCCATGTTGTCCTTCTCCACCTACGGCAGCGCCAGCCATCCCTTGGTCGACAAGGTCAAAAAAGCCACGGAAATTGTGAAAAAGAAGAAACCGGACCTCAAGGTGGATGGCGAACTGCAAGGGGACGCGGCCCTGATCGAATCCATCGGCCAGCGCAAGGCTCCCGGCAGCCCGGTCGCGGGCAAGGCCAACACGCTGATTTTCCCCGATCTGAACGCGGGGAACATCGCCTACAAGCTCACCGAGCGGTTGGCCAAGGCCGAGGCGTATGGACCGCTCTTGCAAGGTCTGGCCTTGCCTGTCAATGATTTGTCCCGCGGATGCAACGCCCGGGATATTTTCAACACCATCGCCATCACCAGCGTGGAAGCCCAGGCGGCCAAGGCCCGCCGCTCCTGAACGCGGCGGCCTTCCCGGGGTGGATCACCCCCCCGATCATCGAAAGGGATTATCCAACATGAAAGTCTTCGTGCTCAACTGTGGCAGTTCCTCCGTGAAATTTCAGCTGATCGAGACCGATCTGGAGCGTATCAACAAGGAAGATGAAATAGTCCTGGCGCGCGGCCTGGTCGAAAAAATCGGCTTGTCCCCGTCGATTCTGCGCTACCAGGTGGTGAACAAGAATCCCCTCTTCCTGGCCGAAAAGAAGGATGAACTCCCTCCGGAGGAAAAGACCCCCGTGGAAATCCAGGACCACGGCGAGGCAATCACCTGCGCGCTGAAAGCGTTGACCGATCCCAAGAAAGGCGTGGTCTCGAGCCCGGACGAAATCGCCGCCGTGGGCCACCGGGTGGTGCACGGGGGAGAGCGGTTTCAGGAATCGGTGGTGATCGAACAGGAAGTATTGAAGAGCATCACCGCCTGCGTGGAATTCGCGCCGCTGCACAATCCCCATAACCTCCGGGGCTATTACGCCTGCAAGGACCTGCTGCCCCACTGCCCCCACGTGGCCATTTTCGACACCGCGTTTCATCAGAGCATGCCGCGGCGGGCGTTCCTGTACGGCCTGCCCTACCAGATTTATCAGAAATACGGCATCCGGCGGTATGGATTCCACGGCGTTTCGCACCGGTATGTCTCCTACCGCCTGGGGCAACTTTGCGGCACCCATCGCGATTATATGAAGGTCATCACCTGCCACCTGGGCAACGGCTGCAGCTGCGCCGCCGTCGACCACGGCAAATCCATCGACACGTCCATGGGATTCACCCCGCTGGAAGGTTTGCTGATGGGGACCCGCACGGGCGACCTCGATCCCTCCATCATCCTGACCCTGATCGCCAAGGAAGAATTGACCCTCGGCGAGGCCAACAACCTGATGAACAAGCATTCCGGCCTCTTGGGGATTTCGGGCGTGTCGAGTGACATGCGGGAAATCCAGAAGGCGGCCGAGGAAGGCAACGACCGCGCCAAACTGGCGATCGACATGTTCTGCTACCGCCTGCGCAAATACATCGCTTCCTATGCCGCCAGCATGGGCGGCGTGGATCACGTGGTGTTCACGGGCGGCATCGGGGAAAATTCTCCCCTCATCCGCAGACAATCCTGCGAAGGCCTCAAATTCATGGGTATCGAGATCGATGACGAGAAAAACGAGGCCTGCGCGGGAAGGGAAGGGAAGATCTCCCGCGAGGAGGCCAACGTGGGCGTCTGGGCGATTCCCACCAACGAAGAATTAGTGTACGCGCGCGACACGGTCCGCTGCATCAGCGGCAAGGTTCAAGATGACGCGCGGCCCGTGGTGATGAAACGGTAAGGGAAATTCATTTCTCTTCCAGGATCTCCCCGATCACCCGTCCGTCGGTCTTCTTCATGGTAATCCCGAGATACCGCGCGGCCGTGGGAGCCACATCCACCGATTGGATGGTCCCCAGCTCCACTCCCGGACGAATACCGTTTCCCCAGGCCACGAAAACCGCTCCCATGCGGGGATGGGTGGGCAAATATCCGTGCGTCCCCGAGACCGCGGCGTCCTTTTTCACTACGTCCTCTCCGCTGAACGTATCGGAAAAGGCGTAATGCTCCTGGGGGATCAGCATTAAATCGCCTTGTTCGGGATTCTCTTCCGGCGTGGGCAATCCCAACTGGTGATAATCCTCCGGTCCCAGGATTTGTTGTATGCCTTCCGTACGGGCAAGGACTTCCCGGACGCGCCTTGTCACTTCCTCTTTGTTCTTTGTATCCAATATGTACACCGCGGCGGATCCCCCGTTGGAGAGGGCGTACGCGCCGCCGCCGGGCATCAGACCCGAATCCTCGAATTTCGCCAGGCCGGCTTTCCGCAAGGCCACGTTGGGCAGGATATGGTGCGTGACGGATTCGAAGCCATGGTCGGAGACCACGAAAAACGCGGTTCGATCGATCAATCCAGCCTGCCTGACTTGCTCCACCAGATAGTTCAACCGGGAATCGATGTAGTTGATGGACCAATACGCTTCCGGCGATTGGGGACCGTATTCGTGGTTGTAGGCATCGGGGCAGACCAGGTGCAACAGCAACAGATTGGGCCGTTTTTGGGTAAGCAGGTATGCCGCCAGTTCGCTATATTTCCAATCCCGCATGGGGCCCGGTTCCACTCCCCAGCGCCATTTCGCGAAGGTGGCCACGGGATTGCCAAAGGGCGCGCCCAGGTCCCGGTTGATCTCGGGCGTGGTCTCCCGCAGGATCAACTCCTCGCTGTTCACGTCGGGTGTCAGCCAATCCAGGGTTTTAGCGCCCCGCACCGCCGGCCAGATCACCGCGGCGGTTTTGAGTCCGGCCTCGTGCGCGGCGTCGTACAGGGTTTGGGCCTTGACCGCCTCGTCCTTGGTGAAGACGGGATCGCCGACATAGCGGATCGGCTTCAGCGTTTTCCGGTCCAGGACGGTGTTGGAGATCAGGCCGTGTTTGCGGGGATAGGTCCCCGTGACCAGCGTGGTATGGCTGGTCCAGGTGACGCTGGGGAAGCAGACCTCCATGCGCGAGGCCGAAGCCCCCTCCCGCGCCAGCCGCTGGAGCGTGGGCAGGCCGGCCAGGGGATCTTCCAGGTAATAGGAGGCCAATCCGTCCACGCTGATCAGCACCGCCATGCGGTCCGGTTCGGCGGCGGGCGTGTTCATTCCCCCGGCAAGCAGGAGGAGGATTAAAAACCATGGTTTGTAAAGAGGATTCATGGAAACACCTCGGGGCAGGGGTGGGATAACGAAAACGGCCGCTCGGGAAAGCCGGCCGTTTAACCGATTGGGTATGCCAAAGACTGATTCGATGAAAACGAACCGGTTGGGCGTCCGTCTCAAGGACCCCACACATCGATATCCCCGTTGCTGATCAACCCGTTGGACATATCGTAGGGGTATCCGTAATCCAGTTCCTTGTCCGGTCCCACGGAGCGGATATGCCATGCCAGGCCGCCGGGAACGTTTAGATTGGCGTTGGCGGAAGTCTGCAAATCGCTGTGCCAGGAATGCCAGTCGGAGCGGAACCAGGCGTCTTCCGACTTTTTCTCGACGTAGTGGAAATAGCCAAAAGACGACATCTGGGCGGGATCCAAGGTATTGCTGAAGATGTCCTTCGGCAGGGTGGCGATATAGGCCATGGGAGTCGTCAGCAAGCGCAGGCGGGGCGCGTTCACGTTGCTGGGGGGATAATTGTTATTGTCCAACCGGTATTGTTCCAGCGCGGTCCCCTGGGCTTTGATATCCGCGTAGACGCGGGCGATCTTGGCCCGGGTTTGGGCGTTGAGAAAATTGGGCACGGCGATCGCCGCCAAAATTCCAATGATAGCCACAACAATCAAGAGTTCGATCAATGTGAAAGCGCGTGACTTGTTCATTCGTGGCTCCAATCCCAGATGATAAGAATGGAAGTGTTGATTCTCCTCATCTGCCGGTCCATGACAGGCAAGATATTACAAGATGAAATCCTGTTTTGTCTACCAGCCGGGCAAATCCCTTATTTGCCGATCAGGGAATCGTCGCACGGATACGAGGCCCGGGGGCCGGTCCGGACCAGGTCCCCCCAGCTGTGCAGGCCGTTGCTGGCGCTGAACGAATAGACCGAGCCGTAGGTCATGGTGCCGTCCGGGCCGGCGCTGGCGATCCGCCATTCCGCGCAACGGAACGAGTTGCCCAGGGTTGTGGCGCCCTGGTAGTGCACCGTGGTCCACGCGTCCACGTAATCATAGGTGACATAGGCGGGGTCCTGGACGTTGTCGATCCGCGTGCCCGGAGGGCCGTAGATGAAGGGATCCTGGGGAACGGAAGACATGTAGGCGACCGGCGTGGTGAGCGGGATCAAGCGCCGGTTGACGGGATTTTTGTTGGTTCCCTGCGGAGTGGCCCATTGGGGATAGAGATTGTTGTCCAACCGGTAACTGGCCAGGGCGGTGTCGAGGTTGCGCATGTCGGATTCGGCCTTGGCGATCTTGGCCCGCATCTGGGCGTTAAGGAAATTGGGTACGGCGATGGCCGCCAGAATGCCAATGATGGCGACCACGATCAGCAGTTCGATCAACGTGAACGCGTACTTCTCATACTGGGTTTCAATCATCTCACGGCTCCAGAATGCGGGCGCTAAACAAACCATTGGTTTTGAAATCATTATCCTCGATTATCGCCGCCAAGAAAACGGGATCTATTCCCCGGAATCCGAATAAAAGTCACCCCCTCGGGACGGACAGGCACACCCGGCCCCCGTTCCCCGTTTCCCGCGGATCCGGCGGCGTCCACTCCGGCTGGATTTGTGATTCCGCAAACGGCCCAATCCACACCCGCGCCCGCCGTTTTCAGGCCAGTAGGAGTGTATCAGGCAAGATGATTTTAGTGTATGGCGGGGTTGGGGAGATACATGAATATTTCAAGAAAAGGAGTGAAAGAGAAAAAGGCGGCCGCGGCCGCCTGGGGAAAAGTACACTGAACTTTCTCGAGACCACGCTCCGGTTAACGCTTGGAGAACTGGAAACGCTTGCGCGCGCCGGGACGGCCGTATTTTTTCCGCTCGACCATCCGTGGATCGCGGGTCAGAAATCCGGCTTTTTTCAAGGCCATGCGGTACTTGGAATCCAAACTCAGGAGGGCGCGGCTGATGCCGTGGCGCAACGCGCCCGCCTGGCCGCTCAATCCGCCTCCGCATATATTGGCGTAAATATCGAACTTGCCCTTGGTGTCGGTGACATCAAACGCCTGCATGACGATCATCTGCAGGGTTTTCCGCATCAGGTATTGCTCCGAGGGGCGTCCGTTGATGATGATCTGGCCCGTCCCGTTTTTCAAATACACCCGCGCGACCGAGCACTTGCGTCTGCCTGTTCCGTAAGAAATGTACGATTCAACCATGGCCGGGGTACGGTCCTCCTTTATTCAATCGTGAGCGGAATGGGTTTATGGGCGGCGTGGGGATGTTCCGGACCGCTGTACACCCGCAATTTTTTCAGCATTTTGCGTCCCAGATGATTTTTGGGCAACATGCCCCAGATCGCATCTTGCAGAACTTTCTGGGGGTGATCCGCCAGGGCTTTCCGGAAGGTTTTTTGCCGCAATCCCCCCGGATGCATGGTATGGTGGATCACTTTCTTCTTGTCCAACTTGCCGCCGGTCAAGCGGATTTTGTCCGCGTTGACCACGATCACGTGATCGCCGGTATCCAGGAACGGCGTGTAGATCGGCTTGTGTTTGCCCATCAACAAGGTCGCCACCTTGGTGGCCAACCGCCCCAGGATCACCCCTTCGGCGTCGATCACGTAAAACTGATGCGTGCCTTTGATGTCTTCCGGTGTGGCAATGTGCGTTTTCATAAGCTTTCCTGTATATTACACAAGATACTCTCCAGACAGAGCTAATAAGCATAGCTTCAGGTCCGGCTACGGTCAAGGGACTCAAAAGGCATCTCATCCAGACTGCGTTCGTTGGCGCTGCATCCCTCTCTGACGTGCGGCCGGGATTTCGTACGATCTTTTCGTCATTACCTTTAAGTCGTTTTTGGGGCGCCATCGGCACAATACGGGCATAATCCAGAAGGTAAATCCGGTGATGATTGCGGGAAACGGAATGAATTCCCTCTCCCTCTGGGAGAGGGATAGGGTGAGGGAATTTTTGTAGGACGGACCCTGACGCCCGCCTTCATCCCGGGGCGAAGGGCATCTTTTACGTCATCGGGTATCCAAGTATCGAATAAACATTCAATCTCCCTTGTGAATCCCAAGGAATACATTTTCCCTCCCGCCCGGTTGTGGTCAGAACGTGTACCCGATACCCAGCAGATACTTGGTGTCCGCCCGTTCCCGCCCGATGGCCGGCGTGTTGTCGTATTCAAACCGGACGCCCGCCCGCGAGGACCAATGGTCCGTCCATTTCCAGATCAAGCCGGTGTCGGAGATTCCCAGCCAGTCGTTGGCGTCTTCCACGCTGACCAGGATTTCCGCGTTTTCCTCGAACCGGACAATATCCTTCACGATCCACCAGCCGAAACCCAGGGCGGCCCGGCCGGCGGCGTAGGCCTGATCGGGGGAATTCGTGAAATTCTCGTTGACGTACGAAATACCGGCTTCACCAAACAGATCGAATATGTCGGTTTCCAAGAATTGATACCCCAGCCCCGCGCCTCCCGTGGACCTGAGTTCCAGGTCCTTGATGGCGTCGCGGTCCAACCGGGTGTTCAAATACCCGAAAAGTTTTTCATTGAAAAAGTAGTCGTATTTTCCGGCTAGGAACTGATCGTCCCGTGTCCCCACGCCTTTATCCTCGGTGTAGAAATACCCGCCTTTGAGCGTGATCCGGTCATCCGCGGTCCGGCGCGACATGTCCCCCGCGATCCCGATGCCCTTGGTCTGGCTGTTGCCGTCGGTGATGGTCAGGTCGCCCACCAGGGAGCCATGCCACACGACCGGGGGAGGCGGGGGCGGATTGATGGCGGTGATCTGCGCGGGAACCACGGACATCCGGGTCTGATCTTCCGCGCGGATGACTTCCATCTTTTCGGGAGGGGAGGGCTGGAGGGTGCCCGTAATCACGCTGCCGTCGTTCAAATGGATCGGCATGACCTCGGTGGTTTCCAGCGTGGCTACCTTTTCGAGCGGAATGATAATGTCCCCCGCGAAATCCGTCTTGAGGACCAACTTGCCGTCCACCAGGCTGGTCACGGTTCCCTTCAGGACGCTGCCATCCAGGGTTTTGACCGTATCCGGCATGGCGAAAGGACACGCAACCCAGACCAGTAAGCCGATTACCGCCAAGTCCTTTAGAATGCTGATCCGGGACCTTCTCCTGCCTTTGCGGTTGCGGGCTTCCCATATCATGATCATTCTCCTTTTGTAATGAGATTATATGGATATTAAAATAGATAGGATTGGGGGTTGTCAAGGAAGGGTGGTCGAATCGGTTAGATACGCTAAGTTGATTAATTTGAAGTGATTATCGCGGATAGGTGGGGATGGATTGCACAATTTGTATATATGCTGAATGGTATATAAACAAACTAATCCGGAGTATTGAATGAAATATACCAAATGAAGTCCAAGGATTACTGCTGCCCCAGGGCTTCGCGCAACAAAAACGTAACCAGGTTATCGGGATAGGTCTTCACCAACGTTTGGAGGGCGGATTCCATCCGCGGCGTGTTGTCCGCCGCCAGAAAAAGGGCGTAGTAAGCCAGGGGCAGGAACTTGGATCCGGGATATTGATTGATCCAGTTTTGCAAGGCCTGTTGCGCCTGGGGCTTGTTTTCCGAACGGAGAGCCGCGTAAGCCAGTGCGAGATCGATCTGATCCTGGGCGCTCTTGGCTTTCTCCGGCACTTTTTGGGCCAGGGACTGGACCCGGAGGATATCGTTCCGGTAATGGGCCAGTTGCAGCAGATTCAGAAAAACATCCGCGCATAGAATTTGCGGATCTTCCCCCACTTCCGCCGCGTCCTTGGCGGGCGTCAGTAAAACCGCCTCACGTTTCCAAATCAGGGATTCCACGGCGGTTCCCAAACTGCCGCGGCTCATCAGGATCAAAGGCGCCAGCTCGATGACCGCCTTCTGCGCCCAGGCGGACGTGGTCCACTTGTCGATGAGGGTGATATACAGATCCACCAGGCCGGCGGCGTTCGTTTCGTTCTGGGCCATTTGATAATAAACCGGCGCCAGGGGAGCGATGTAGCCCGAACCTTGGATGATTTGGTCCAATTTTTTCCGGACGGCCTCCCGGTTGCCTGACGACACCAGCCGCCGCAGTTCCTTCAGCGAATTTTCCGTGGCGGAGTCGAAGGTCTGGGACGCGGGTCGCGGAATCTGCGCGAACGCCGTCCGGCCGAATGGTTCCATTCCCCCGCCCGGAAACCAGACCAGCGTCATGAGAACGATGGATAACTGGAACAACCTTTTACGCCACATGGGATTTCCAACCGCCTTGCCTGAATTCCGCGGACAATACGGGTTGTCCGAATAATGTGTACGAAGTACATCCGGTGAGGGTAACCCCGACCAGGTCTCCCGGCTGGTACGCGCCGGAAGGACCGGAAAGTTTCACGATGCGGCCGGTGCGCATCCGGCCTTCGTATTCCATCTTTCCGATGGAGGATGGAGCCGATTGTTCGATCATGACTTCGACGGTCGAGCCGACCAGATTTTGGTTCTGCTCGCGCGCGATGTCATGCTGCAACCGCAGCAGCGTGTCGAGCCGCCGGGCCTTGATGTAATCGTCCACCGGGTTTTCCATGACCGCCGCCGCCGTGCCGGGGCGGGGCGAATATTTGAACATGAAGGCGGCGTCGAACCGCGCCTCTCGGACCAGATCCAAGGTCTGTTGAAAATCATCCTCGGTTTCGCCCGGGAAGCCGACAATGATGTCGGTGGTGATACCCGGCTGCAGGGCCCGGCCCTGGTACAGCGACCGGAAATACCGCACCTGGCTGAGATACTCCTCCCGTGTGTACGTGCGGCGCATCGCCTTGAGAATCCGGTTGGATCCGGACTGCACTGGCAGATGCAACTGCTCACAGACCTTGTCCAGGGACGCCATGGCCTCGAACAAGCCGCGGATCGAAGTGCTGGGATACGAAGTGGTGAACCGCAGGCGGTCCAATCCGGGAACCTGGTTCACCATGGCCAGCAATTGGGGAAACCGGATTCCGGCAAACCGGTAGGAGTTGATGGTCTGGCCGATGAGGGTGATCTCCCGGTAGCCCTTGCAGGCCAGGGTTTCCACTTCCTGAAGGATGATGCGCGGATCGCGGGACCGTTCCGGACCCCGGGTGGACGGCACCACACAGAAGGCGCATTTTTTGTTGCAGCCCTTCATGACGGAGACGAACCGGGGGTAAGCGACCGCTTCCTCGGCGGCGGGGAACGGCTGGTCGTACTCATCCTCGATGCCGTTGATATCCACGAGCGGACGATGGCCCCGTTCCAGTTCGTCCACCAGGCGGGTGATGGAGCCGATCGCTCCCGGCCCCATCACCAGGTCGAGGTAGGGAACCGCGTCGGTCAGCAGCGAGCCTTCCTTTTGCCCCATGCATCCGCACACGCCTAGAAACCGCAGCCGGCCCTGGTCCTTGTAACGCTTCAACTGGCCGATGCGGCCCCGCACCCGCTGTTCCGCCCCCTCGCGGATGGAGCACGTGTTGAGCAGGATCATCTCGGCTTCTTCCAGATTTTCGGTGAACTCATGACCGGCGCCGTTGAGCAGTCCCATCATGGACTTGGTGTCGTACACGTTCATCTGGCAGCCGAAGGTTTGAATATGATACTTCATAGCGGATTTCAAAGGTTGTGTTTTCCTCTGGAATTCTCCCGGAACTGGACCGGTCTGGGCGCGATTCTCTAATTGTAGCGGGATGAAACCGGATTGGAATGGATTCCGCTTCAAATGATTTTCTACCGGTTCCCGCGGCTCTTTCCCGGCCTGATAATTTCAGGAATACCAGCGGGTTGCCGATAAAAGCAGGGGAAGGGCCGCGTTCAGGGAAGCGGTTAGAAACCTATATTTTAATATTGCAAAATGGAAGGCAACGGCCATGGCCGAATCCGGCGGTATCGATCCCAAGGCCTTGGAGCATTTGACGGAAATCGGGGGCGCCGCGTTTACCGTTAAGATGATCGATCTGTTTTTGGAATCCGGCGGCCAACGGTTGGCGGAAGCGCGGGCCCACGAGAAACAAGGCGATTGGGCCGGAGTGCAGAGGGCCGTTCATTCGATGCGTTCCAGCGCGGGGAATTTCGGGGCACAACGGGTGTTCGAGCTGGCGGGTCAGATCGAACAATTGGCCATGGCGGGCCAGAGCGGATCCATCCCGGATCTTTTACAACAACTCGAAGAAGGATTAAACCGGATTCAAGACCAATTGCGGCAGGAGCGGGCACGATTGATCTCATGAAAAAAATCGCGGTTGTGGAAGACAATCCGGACAATCGTCTGCTGGTCCAGGCCATCCTGGAGGACCAGTATGAAGTGATCGAATACGAAACCGGCCAGGAGGCGCTGGAGGGACTGGAGAAAGACCGGCCCGATCTGGTCCTGCTCGACATCTCGTTGCCCGGCATGGACGGCGCGGAAGTGCTGCTCCATATCCGGGACAATGACCGCTTGAAGCTTCTGCCGGTGGTGGCGTTGACCGCCCACGCCATGACGGGAGACCGGGAGAAATACCTGAGCGCCGGGTTCGATGACTATGTCACTAAGCCCATCCTGGACGAACGGATTCTGTTGGAGGTGATCGAAAGAGGATTGCGGCATACCGGTTAGGAGCGTTTCCCATTTCTGCCTGGCAGGCCAGGACCTGGCAGGCCAGGAATTGAAGCTGTCCGGCCCCCTGGTTAATGGAGGGACTCTCCCTTTTTTTCACCCTCTCCCCAAGGTGAAGGAAATAGTTGAACGATTTCTGAAAGGATATCAGTCTGGCGGAAGGCAGGGGGATGAAAAAGCCGGGAGAGTTCCGCATGGTTGCCTAAGCCGATGATGGTAAATCCAGAACCCAAAAATCCAAGTCCGGAGACGACAGCTTCACCCTTCATGGCGGAAAAGGTGCCCCCCCGCGAATTGCGCGAATGGTTGGATGGGGTTTTGTATGACTATCTGCCACCCATTTGCCTGGGATTGTGTATTTTTTATTCCCTGGTGGCGGTCCTGCATTTTAACATGCTTCCCGGTTTCATGAGATACCGCATGACCGCCTTGGCCCTGGGGACGGCGGTGGTCCTGCTGCTGATGTACCGGCGGCTGGGAAGGCGGCGAATCCGCGCGCGCTGGTCGCATCCCTTGTGCGCCGGCATCGCGGGCCTGGTCTGGTTAAATTCCACCCTGCACTTGTATCTCACGCAGGAACCCATCCAATCGACCAACCTGGCCGTGCTGATCGCCGGGTCGGGTTTTTTCTTTCTCTCCACGCGCTGGCTGACCGTGGTGGTGCTGGTCTCGTTCCTAGGCTGGTTGATGGTGGCCGGGACAGCCGCCAATCCAGCCGGATGGGACCACTACGGGGTGATGCTGGCCGAATGCAGTGTGCTGGCCTATCTGGTCCACACCATGCAAATCCGGACCCACCGGCGCACGATCATCACCCTCAAGCAACTCGAAAAGGCGCAACTGTACCTGAGCCGCCGCACGCGGGAAATGGAGAAAACCCAGCAGGAATTGGAGAAGCAGATCGCCGGGCGCCGTCAGACCGACAACCTGCTCCGTCAATTCGTGCAAAACGCCCCCGCCCCGATCGTGATGTTCGACCGGGAGATGCGGTATCTGCTTTACAGCAAACGCTGGCTCAGCGATTTCCATCTGGAAGACCGGGATTTGACCGGCCTGGTGAACCGGGAGGTCATTCCCAACCTGCCCCCGCAATGGGAGAAAGACCATGCCCGCTGCCTGTTGGGGTATATCGAACGCGGCGAGGATGAACCCCTGTTCCGCGAGGACGGATCGCTCGACTGGATGCGGTGGGAAGCGCATCCCTGGTACGAATCCGACGGCCGGATCGGCGGGACGCTGATGTTCGTGGAGATGATCACGGAACGCAAGCGGGCGGAAGAGAGCCTGCGCCGCAGCGAAGAACGCCTCCGGTTGTATTTCAACCTGTCGTTGATCGGCAACGCCATCATTTCGCTTGAGAAACAGTTTGTGGAGATCAACGACCGGCTGCAGGAGATTTTCGGCTACACGGAGGCGGAACTGCGCCAGATGGTCTGGACGGATTTGTTCCATCCGGACGACCTGGCCGAGAACGCGGAGCAATACGAACGCATCATCCGGGGGGAGATCGAAGGCTATTCCATGGATCAGCGGTTTATCCATAAGAACGGCGATATCATCTACGCTTCCATCTCCCTGCGCTGTGTGCGGCGGCCCGACAACCGGCCCGAATACCTGCTGTGCAACATCGAGGACATCACCAACCGGAAGCTGGCCGAGGAAGCGCTGGCCCTCACCAACGCCAAGTTGCAGTCCATCCTCGACGCGGCCACCCAGGTGGCGATCATTGTGACCAACACGGACGGGATCATCACCGTCTTCAACAGCGGGGCGGAAAACATGCTGGGGTACAAGGCCGGGGACGTGGTGGGCGTCTACCGGCCCATGCTCTTTCACCTTCCCACGGAGGTGGAGGAGCACGCGCGGGAATTGTCCCGGCGGCTGAACACGCGGGTGGAAGGATTCGTGTCGGTCTATGAACAGGCGCGCCGGGGCAGTTTCGAGGAGCGCGAGTGGACGTACATCAAGAAGGACGGATCGGTGATCAACGTCTTCACCGCCGTGACGGGCATGGTGTCGCAGGATGGCCAATTGTTTGGTTATCTGTATGTCGCGACCGACATCACGGACCGCAAACGCGCGGAAAGGGCCCTGCGGGAGAGCGAGGAACGGCTGCAGGATTTTCTGGACAATGCCAACGACCTCATTCAGAGCGTGAGCCCCGATGGCAAGTTCCTCTATGTCAACCGCGCCTGGAAAGAGACGCTGGGATACAACGACGCCGAAGTGGCCCGGTTAACGCTCCCCGATATCCTCCATCCCTCCAGCCAGGAGACGTGCCTGAAGCTCTTCCAGCGGGTATTTCAGGGTGAATCGGTGAACAACCTGGAGGCGGTGTTCGTCTCCAAGGACGGGCGGCGGATCATCGTGCAAGGCAATGTCAACTGCCGGATGGAAAATCACCGCCCGGTGGCCACCCGCAGCATCTTCCGGGACATGACCGAGTACAAGCGGGCGGAAGTGGAACTGAAGGCCGCCAAGGACCGCGCCGAAGAGGCCAATAACGCCAAGAGCCGTTTCCTGGCCAACATGAGCCACGAACTGCGCACGCCGCTGAACTCGGTCATCGGTTTCGCCAACATCCTCAAGAAGAACAAACACAACCGGCTGCAAGACCAGGACTTGCTCTACCTGGACCGGATATGCACCAACGGGACGCATCTGCTCAATCTGATCAATGACATTCTCGATTTGTCCAAGGTGGAAGCGGGCAAGATGCAGCTGGATCTGCAGACGATCCATCTGCCCGACCTGGTCCAGGATGTTCTCGCGCAGTTCGAAAGCCAGGTGCGCGACAAGCCGGTGCAGTTGCTGGCGGAAATCCCCGGGCCGCTCCTGCCCCTCCGGACCGACGCCAGCAAACTGAAACAGATCTTGATCAACCTGATCGGCAACGCGGTGAAATTCACCGCCGAAGGGTGGGTGAAAGTGCGGGTCCGGCCGGCCGACGGCACTCCCCTGGTCTGCCGGATCGAGGTGAGCGACACGGGCATCGGCATCCCCCAGGACCGGTTGGAGATCATTTTCGAAGCCTTTCAACAGGCGGATTACAGCACCGCGCGCAAGTTCGGGGGCACGGGCCTGGGCCTGGCCATCTGCCGGTCGATGTGCAAACTGCTAGGGTATCACCTGGGCGTTACCAGTGTGGAAGGGAAAGGCTCCACTTTCAGCATCATCCTCATGGATTCGGACCCGGCCGAAACTCCCGCCCTCAGCGAAAGCGCCGCCCGGAATTGAACAATCCAGGGATAGGCTTTAAGGGAAATGAATTGAAAGGTTCCCGGGGAAGGGGATTCACGGAGAGGGTGGGATTCGAACCCACGAAGCCCTTTTAAGGCTTACACGATTTCCAGTCGTGCTCCTTCGGCCAACTCGGACACCTCTCCCCATTGGTCGATCCAGTCGAATTGTAGCGATTCGGCCCTTACATGGTAGGGGCATGACAGCCACCATCCACATCATTTTACCTTCGCTGGCATATTGTGAAAAGATCGTGTATCACTGGATTATGTATGAAGCGAGTATGAGCGAGGGACGCCGAAGCAAGGCATATCAAGGCTTTCCCTCATCCTGATCCTTTTAGCGCGGGGGATGGAATTCGCCGCCGGGAGGTGGCGGGGTGGGAAGATGAATTCCATCGTGAGGGTGGTTTTCGCGATGTTCAACCCACCCTGCCTGATTTCATCCTTGAAAGAAGTTGCGCGCAGGAAGAAATCAAAGGGGGGAACCACCGGGGCCGGTTTGTCTTCAAACTTCCACGTTTTCCACTTTCCGTTCGGTCAGGCCGCCGCCTTCCAGGATCATCTGGACTTCGAAGGGATCCTTGACACCGAAGTACCAGTCGATGGTGCGGCGCAGGCCGTCGATGAAGTTCACGCGGGGTTCCCAGCCCAACAGCCGGCGGGCGAGGGTGTTGTCCGCCACGCGGTTCATGGGGCCGGTGGGCATTTCGGGGTGCAATTCGATGGGGGCGGGGCGTCCCGTGTAGCGCATGACTTCGTGGACGGCGTCGATGACGCGCGTGCGTTCCATGGTCCCCAGGTTAATGGCCGTGCCGTCCTCGATCTTCTCGGCGGCCAGGAGGGTGCCCTCCACGATGTCCCCGACATAGGTCCAGTTGCGGATTTGTTCGCCGTTGCCCCAGACGGTGAAGGGATTCTGCCGGATCAGGGCGCGGGCGATCATGGCCATGACGGCGTGATCTTCCTTGCCGCGTTCGCCGTAGACGGTGAAATACCGGCACGAGACCGCCTTCATGCCCCAATCGCGGCAGTAGGCTTGCAGGGTCATCTCGGCCATCAGCTTGGCCCAGCCGTACATATTGTCGGCGTCGTAGGGCGGGCCGGCCATCTCTTCGGTCAGGTACAGGATTTCCTGGGGATCGGTCTGCCGGAAGTTGGGATAGACGCAGCCGGAGGAGGCATAGACGATTTTCTCCACCCCCACGTCCCGGCAGGCCAGGAACAACATGCCGTCCAGGGCGAGGTTGCTGGCGCAGGCGGCCTGGTGAAGATCGACATAGCCGCGCCCGCCGTGATCGGCCGCCAGATGGAAGACGGTGCGCATGCCTTCCGCGGCCAGGTGCGCCGCGCCCGGGCGGCGCAGGTCGTCCTGGATGAACTCCACCATGCCCTGCTGGATGTATTTCTGGATGTTGGCCAGCACACCGCTGCTCAGGTCATCAACCACGCGCACCCGGGCGCCGCGGGCCAACAGGGCTTCGACCACGTGCGAGCCGATAAACGAGGCTCCGCCGGTGACCAGACAAGGATGATCCTGCCAGTAGGAAGCGTTCATGAGACTCTCTCCTGTTCAGGCTGCATCGCCTGGATTGACGGGATGGGGGAGGGCCCGAGGCCCAACGCGTGATATTCGGCCACCCGCGCGATGGAAACGGAATCTAACATGCGCCAACAGTCGATCACCACCTTCCCGGGTCCGGAGCCGCGGGCGAAATCGCCGGGTTGCAGGTTGTGGAACATCTTCCAAGGAGTGGCGATCACCACGAGGGCCGCCGCCGCCACGCATTCCTGCATCGAAGCGGCGAACCGGATGGAGGCCGATTCCAAGGGGCGGGGCCAATGGCTGAGGACGCGCGCGGCATTCTCCATGGCCAGGGGATCGTAGGCCACCACCGGATAGCCGGCCCACGATAGGTTATGGGCCAGGAACAAGCCTTGAGATTCTTCCACCACGTCGGTGTCCGGCTTGTAGGAAAGCCCCAGGATGCCGATGGTTCCCCCCCGCGGGACGTGGCTTTTAACCAGCGCGGTCAAGCGGTGGATCTCTTCCTGGTTCATCCGGTCGGTTGCTTCGGCGATCAGCGCGCGGGTCCCCGCCTGCCGGGCCAGGAATGCCAGCGCGCGGTTGTCGCGGGGAAAGCAGGGCCCGCCGTAGCCGGTGGCGCCTTTCAGGTATTTCGCTCCGATGCGGCTGTCCGCGCCCAGGGCGGCGGTGACTGCATCCACGTTTCCGCCCGGCAGTTTTTCGCACAGGCGCGCGATCAGATTGGCGAAGGTGATCTTGGTGGTGATGAAGGTGTTGACCGCCAGTTTGGTCAATTCCGCGTTGACGCAGCTCATGCGGGCGAAATGGGGCTGGTTGTCGCAAGTGCGGCGGTAGATGGCTTCGAGAATATCGCCGGACCGGGTATCCGATTCGCCGATCAGGATCATGTCGGGATTGAGGAAATTGTGGATCACGCTGCCCAGGGCAATGAATTCCGGGCTGTAGCAAAGTCCGAAATCCCGGCCGCAGACCTTCCCGCTGACCTCTTCCAGGGTGGCGCGGATGGGTCCATCCGTCGAGCCGGGCATGACCGTGCTGGTCATTACCAGCACGTGAAAGCCTGTTTTGCGGCGCAGGGCCAAGCCCACCGATTCGCACGCGGGCAGCGCCGAACGAAGCGAAAATCCGCCTTCGGGATCGCTGGGCGTGGGGACGATCAGGAACGACACATCGGACCAGTCCACCGCCTCGGCCGTGTCGCAGGTGGCGGTGATCCGCCCCCGGGACCGATCGAGATAGCGCTGCAAATCCGTCTCGCAGACGGGCGCCCGGCCCTGGTTGATCGCGTCGACCTTGGACGGATCGATGTCCGCGCCGGCGACCTGGAATCCATGCGAGGCGAAACAGGCGGCCATGGGCGAACCGAGTTTGCCCAGGCCGATGACGGACAAACGGGGAAGCGAATTGGAGATTAGAATCATGCCGAGCCTCCGGCGGCGGCCGCGGACCCCTTCCCTGGGGCCGGTGGAATGATAGACCCGGTTCACCGCGGGGAATGAACCTAGCTTAGGATATCGTCCATGTTTCTTAAATCTTGAATGGATTGTGCGCACCCATTCGATTCAATCTCGTCCGATTCGCCGGCTCCGTTGCCCTCGGTTCTGTTGAGTTTTTTATAATTCCCAATCAAAACACAATGGGCCTTTTGAGACTGATGGCAGGCGAATCGCCTCGCGAAAACTTCCCTCACCTTGACTCTCTCCCAGAGGAAGAGGGGATGGATTGCTTTTCCGCCATGAATCCGGGGTCTCCCCGCGGGGCCAAGCCGGCCCCGGCCGGTGGAATCCCTGCCGGACCGCTTCCATTCTTTGGGCGCAGCACGTGGGTGGCGCGGCTGAGGTCGTACATGTGGGCCGTGCCGCCCGCCAGTTCCAGGTTCCGCTGCCGTTCGGGCCCGTCGTAGATCCGGTTCCAGCCGGGCAGATGGGGTGTATATGTCACGTGGTTGTAATCGTGGTTCTGGTGGACGATGGTGACACAGTATGTCAGGTTGACCAGCGCCGCCCCCAGGTCCCGCGCCCGCCACAGCAGCCAGTTGTCCCAGACGCACCGGCCCAGCGCGAAAGGCGGGATCTTGCCGTACAGACCTTTCCGGAAGATGAAATAATCCAGCCCGGCGATGTTGTGCAGTTTCCCTTTTTCCGCCGTGAGCCGCCGCAGGCGGATTTCCCACTCCGGATCCGTGAAATCCCACGGTTCCGTGATATCCACGTCCCAGCGCTGCTGCGCGAGCAGAAACTTCTGCGGGCAGTTTTGAAACGGCCTCACCGCCGGGAGGAAATCGCTCATCAGAATGATGTCAGTGTTGAGGTAACCCATCAGGCCGCGCGTGGCCGCCGCTTCCGCCTGCTCGAAGATGTGGTCCAGCAACGGCGTGCCGTATTCGTTGCGGGTGAGAAACGGAAGATGGCGCGCGCCGAATTCCGCCGCCGCCTCCGCCGTGCCCGGTTCATCGCCGAGCAACAGGATCTCGCATTCCGGCCCGAGCAGCGTCCAACTGCGAATGGCGTTGCGCTGGATGACGCCGATAGGCCCCGTGAAGGGTTTGGGTACGGAGAATAAAGTCAGCATGATAAAGTCACATGAATTTCATCCTGTAGAGTGGGCTTAAAGCGTAGCGCAGCCCGCCAACGATGATCCCTTCGCGCGATTCTGGTTCCCCGCTCTCGGGGAGATGCCCTTCCAATTCCGAAAACCTGTTCCCTCTCCCTCTGGGAGAGGGCTAGGGTGAGGGAATTTTTTCATGGCAGGCCGAGATGCCCGTCCGGGACGCTTTTTCTTACCCCTTCACTTCCGCGTCGGCGCACAGGTGCCAGCCGAAGCGGTGTTCGAGACCGTGAAACAATGCATCCGGCATCCACCGGAAATACCATTCCTTGACATACCGGTGTTCGATGTAATCGGCGATCCGGTACGGGAAAATATGTTCGACCCGGATTCCGTTGACCTGGAAACCGTTTTGTGCCAGCATTTCGCGGCACTGCCGGCGGCTGTAGCTGTAGGTCACCGGGCAGCCGGTCTGGGCTTCCGAATACCGCGCCACCCAATCCGAGAGCCGCCAAAAACGCCCTTTCCCATATTTCAACAAGATCCATAACACCTTCCAGGCGTACCGGTGATAGACCATGATTTTCAGATGCGCGCCCGGCTGCGCGATACGCCGGATTTCCTGGAACACCCGCTCGGGATGGGGGGTGTGGTGAATCACGCCGAATGAGTAAATTAGATCGTACGGCTCCGGGGGAACGATTGGGGACAAACGCTCGGCGTCGCCATGAAAGAAGCGCACCCGGTCCTCGACGCCGTACACTTGGGCGCGTTGGCGGGCCAGCTGAAGGGAGTTTTCGGACACGTCCACGGCCGTGACCCAAGCCCCGTGGCGGGCGAAATTCATGGTGTCGGTGCCGATCCCGCAGCCGATCTCGAGCACGTTTTTTCCCTCCCACCGTTCGAACTGGGCGAAGGCGGGGATGTGCGGTTCGACGAAATATTTCCGTTGCTCCACTTCGTCGAAATACTCCCGCGTACCCACGGGCCGGGTGGAGTGGCGGATATTGCACGGCCGCTGGTTCCAATACTGCTGGACGGCTTCGATGGGAACCGTGTTCGCTGAGGTCATGATGGTTATCCCGTGATCGCCGCGGTCAGCGCGGCATTCGCAGTTATCCGCTGGGCATCGGGAATGGGAGCCGGGATCCTGGTCTCCGGAAATTCCGCGCCCTGGTAGCCCCAATCGGCGTGGTTGAAGATGATCGGCCGGTTTTCGAGCCGCATCTGCACCGCCATCCAGTTCAGTTGTTCGTTGCTGATGCGGGGGATCTTTTTCATCTCCAAGTCCTGGTCCATCTGGAGCCGCTTCTCGGGCGTGTATCCCGCCTCGTGCTCGATGTGATACACGCGCAAGGGATCGCGCAACTCCACCTCTTCCAATCCCGAATGGAAAGCGGAATACAGCAGCAGCGAGTCCAGGTGGAAGGAGAAGATCGCCCGCTCGGCGTAGCCCCGGATGTCGAACCAATGTTGCCGCGCCATGAGAGTGAAATCGCCGCAGGCGTTGGTGAACAAGGGAATCCGGATCCGCGTCTCGCCGGAGTTGTACACTTCGTAGAATTGTTTGCGGTACACGTATTGCGCGTACTCTCCCGCGTTCGGATCGAAGCACCCGTCGCGCTGGCACACACGGATGATGTTTTGCCGGCAATATGTGAACTGCTCGTCCAGGGGAGCGTCCCGGGGAATATCCGGCCGCACGTCATACCGGTTGATCCGGTAATATTTTCCGGATTCCAATTTCCGCCGCGCGAAAAAATCCATGAGCTCGTCCGAGAACAAGAGATCGATATTGGTGGCCAAAACGAATTCCCCCTGGGCGCGGCGGATCCCCACGTTCTTGGCGATCATTTGGAAGAGAGGCAGGTTCTCCGCGTGCGGGATGCGCCGGTGGACTGCATGGGGGACTTCGATGATCCGCACCGCGCACGGGCCGGGATCGTCGGGCCACTGGAGCGCGTCCCGCAGCCGTGGGCGGTCTTCGGGCGGATTCCATTCCACCAGGATCAGTTCCGCGGGCAGGGCATGGCGCCGGCACTGCTCCAGCCAACCCGAGATGAAAATCTGCATGCGCCGGAGCATGTTCCCGCCGTGGTCGTCATTGCGGGAGGTGGCAACAATGGAAAGGTAGCATTCGTTTCCGGACATCATTATTTTTTGATCCCCATCAGAATCCAACTGGGATATATCCAAAACAGTTCTTTCATATGTGTTTGCAGCCACGGCCGGCTGGCCTGGATGGCCCGGTAGACGCCGCGCGCGCATTCATACGCGTTCAACACCTCCGGCCGGGGACAGAAATCGTGCCACAGGATCAATCCGCCGGACCGCACCAGTTGCATGGCCTTGCGCGTGTCGTTGGCCACGATGTCTTCCTGATGGCCGCCGTCGATCAAGGCCGAATCGAAGAAGCCCTCGGGGTAATTGGCGATGTCCCATTCGCGGCTGTCGCAATAAATCTGGCAGACCCGCTTGCCCAGGTTTCTTTCCAGGTAGTAGCGGCCGATGAAGCCGCACGAGTCCGTCTGGTAGCCGCCGGGAACCGGCCGGACCCACGCGGGAACGTCGGGAGCCTCGGACGCGGGCACGCTGTAGGCGGGGCTTCCGTCCGGCAGCGTTTCACCCCGCGGCAGATTCAAGGTCCAGACCGTGGCCTCGCATTCCTCCAGGCAATACAAAACCCCCGTGCCTTGCCAGGTCCCGAATTCCAGGTGCCGGCGGGGGCGGAAATGGCGGTAGAGATAACGGAAGATGGGGGAATCGTCCACTTCCATTTTCCATTGGATCAACGGCTTGCGCAGCGAAGCGGCCGGGTAGTCCAGAGGCGTGGACCATCCCATTTTTTTGTGTAATTCCTGCACCGGCACGACATTTTGCGCGGGGCCGGCCGTTTGAGGACCGCTGGGGGACGGGGCTGCCGGGGTGCCGGCCACGGTCGATGCCCCAGACGCAGGGCCGAACCGCAGCGTGATCATCCGGGCGGAAGGAGCGGCGGGCTGCTTTTCGCCGCGTTTCAGCAGGAAATTCTCGTGGTCGAAAACCTGGGCTTCCTCATAGCCCAGCCCGGCCAGCCATTCCAGGGCTTCCGCGTTGGATTGGCCGCGGCGGCTCAGAGCGTGATTGAGCTCGACCATCACGTAGGGATCGAAGTCCACTAGGGTTTGCCGGGCGCCCCGCAGCACTTCGAAATCGAAGGAATCCACGTCGATTTTGATGCAATCCACTCGCGCCAGCGCCTGGGTCCGGACAAAATCATCGATCGTCGTGAACGAATAGACATCCCGCTCCGGTTCCGCTCCCCAGATCCGGTAGATGCCATCCAGCGAACGGCCGGTCTTGTTACCCAACGCTTCCGTATGGACCGTGACGTTGGCGATCCGGTGGTGGCGCAGATTGGTTTTGAGCATCTCCACCGTGCGGGTGGGCTCGAAGGCGTGCACCTGCCCGAGATGGGCCTGTTGGGCGAAAAGAATGGTGTAATAGCCGATGTTGGCGCCGCAATCGAGTATGGTCCAATCCGGTTGGATGTGCTCCACGAACCACTGTTTGGTTTCCATCTCGCAGCGGGGGTAATAATTCACGAATTCGTCGTAATAAGCCACCAGTTCGATGGGAGGGAGGCCCGGAACATGCGAGTAAATCGGCGGTTGGCTTGCCGGATTCTCCGGCCCGCCGGGATTCGCTGGTGTTTCCTGAGAGAGTTGGATGTGGTTCACGATACGACCTTCATCATTTGGGGTACCGTTCATCCCCGCGCGTGACATTTCGTTAAACCCAGGCTTCCCGCGATTGTTCGAGATTCATGCCATGCAGGGAATAGCCGGCCTTGATCAGGTAATCCCGGAATTCCTCCCGGGAGGGATGAATCCACGTCCCGGTTTGAAAGAAGTAATTCCACCGGGGATTTTCATGATTGGAGGCCACGCCTTTCCAATGGTGCCATTCGCAGTAGCAATTGTCCGCCGGGCAGGCGATCCCCGGAGTCGTGGGGACCTCCCGGCCGGCATGGCCGACGGGCCGCATGACGGTGGAACAGGCCACCACAGTCCCGTCCGGATTGATTTCCAGCATTTCCCTCGATCCGGCTGGACAATATCCCCGGCGTAGAGGAAGCCGGAAGAAACGCGAATTGTACAGGCAGGAGGTCAAGTGATGGTCCACGATTTCCTGGAGCCTCCGGAGCGGGAAATGGACATTGTATTCCAAGGGGCAAAGATGGGCGCTGATCCCCTGGTCCCACGCGGCTTTCCATTGATCCAGGGTTTCCTGTTCTTGAAACGGCTTGACGATCAATTTGACGAGGACGCGGACGCCCCGTTGCTGGTATTCCAACACATTGTTCAGGAACCGGTTCCAATCGGCGGCCTCGCTGTGGTAGGCGGCGATCACCATGGGAAACAGATCGGGCTGCAGATTCCGGGGCACGAGGGACGCGTTGGTCAGGACGATCCAAATGTGCCGGGAGGTGATCCGGGCCAGGGCCGGCAGCTCCCGCCATAAAAACGGTTCGCCGCCGCTGATCATGACCACCCCCGGTTCGAGCGCCAGGAGAAACCGGGCCACGCGCGCGGGATTGGCTTCCACCCAGGATTGGGGGGATCCCCGTCCCGCCTTGGTGCAGCAATACGAGCAGGCGTAGTTGCAGCGCAGCGAATAGAGGAGGGCGTATTGATTTTTCCGCAGAAACGGAACCTCGGTTTCGCGAGCGGGCAAAGCCGGATCAAGATGGGGTGTGGTTTGCGCCGGATTCATTCTGGATCGCTGATTCCCAAAAGATGAATTTCGTTGATTGAATCAGCATCGTTTCGTTAGGTTCTGTTGAGTTTTTCTAAAGTATCCTATAATAAGAAGATAAGATCATTTACCTGATTGCCGGGATGTCGTTGCTTCCGCCCTTGCAGGGCTTCCCTCACCCGAACCCTCTCCCAGAGGGAGAGGGGATTGAGAACTTTTTCGCTATCATCCCAGGGCTATCCTCTTGCGCGCCGTTGGCGCTCAAAAACAGTCCTGCATTTCGGTAAATAATTCATATCGAAATCTCAACAAGCCAAGGACGTGGCGCCGAACCGGGGATTGATCCAGCTTTGCACTCCGTCCTGGAACGATATGGTTCCGTATTCGGTTTCGACGGTGGACCGCATGGGGAAATCGTACCGCTTCGTCCAGCCCATGCGGGTAAAACCGGCCCGCAAACCGGCTTCCACCTGAGGGCTGTGAGTCCCGATGTGCACCCGGTTGACTTTTTCGTTCACTTCCTTGGCGGCCGCGGACAGCACCATATATTCCGCCCCTTGGACATCCAGGTCGATCAGGTCCACCCGGTTGAGCGGATCCAGTAGGGAACGCAGGGTGATGGAGCGCACCAGGGTTGTCCCGCCGATGGACTGCCCGTACCATTCGTCCGGCCGTCCGGTATGAAAGCGCACGGCGCCGTTTTGCCCCGACACCGCCGCTTCGATGAGTTGGCAGCGGGTCAGATCGATCCCGTTGTCCTCAAAATGTTCCCGCATGTACCGGTAATGGTCCGGTTCCGCCTCCACGCCGATGAACGTATAGGGCTTTTCGGGAGCGAGGATCCGCAGCGCGCCGAAAGCCGCGGCCATCCAGCGGCCCCAGCCGGCCCCCAGTTCGATCATGGTGTAATGGCCGCCGCTGTGAATGACGGATTCCAGCAAGTCGATCCATTCGAAATATTCTTCGTCGAACGCGGGGTAGGTGGTGCGCGTGTACTCCACCGTGGTGGTGGGAGGGATTTGGGACCAGAAGGTGGAGCGGGTTTTGATGCCCAGAAAGTTGACGGAGAATCCGGCTTCGACATCGCCCGCCCAAGGTGTAAATCGCGTGAAAACCGGGTGGTGTTTTACGTCCATGATTCCCTCAACGGAGATGGAGCCGTGTACGTCGAATGAAACAAGGGATTCGTGCTTCCCGAAGCCCTCTCAGTGCTCGGGTCGATATTAAGCAACTTTTGTTCCACTCCGCTGGCCATTGGGCCGGAGGAATTCGCAAGTTCATTTGTTGTGATGGGAAATAATCAAAGAGGAGCGAAATTCACTGATTGGCAGGAATGGGGAAAAAATTGCCGATAGAGGGGAGGAGGAAATCAGTTCGTGCCGGGTACAACCTCGATCTTACCCCAGAAGGCGGTCTCGAAACTCCATCCGTTGGCGGCGTTTTCCAGGCGGATCGTGACATCCTGGCCGGCAAAGGGGGTAAGGTCGAAGTGGTACTCATGCCACTCGGCGGCTCCATCCTTCAGCCCCACAGTTTTTTCATCCAATTTTTGATCATTCACGAACACCCGCAACAGCCAATCGGCTCCCGGGTCGCGGTCCGAGGCGGCGGCGATGACGCGCAGCTGCGGATTCCCCGGCGGCAAAGTTCCTTTCCAGGAGAGCACGCACGGCGAGTTTTGGTCCAAGGGATGGGTGACGAACACGTCGAAGCGGCCGGCGTAGGATTCCCGCAAACCGGGGGTATCATCGGTCCCGCATTGGGCCATCGTCCAGCCTTTCGACCATTTCGCGAAATCCTGCTGCAAGGCGGCCTGGAACTTTTCCCGCCGGATCTGTTCGAGCCGCGCCCACTCGGCTTGATAGCCGGCCATCATGCTTTCGGTGAATTGCTCCAAGGAGGGAGGCGGGGGCGGGCTTTGCACCGGCACCGTGAAATATTCCCGGTCCCCCAGCCGTTGCACATCGCCGCCGTAGCGCCGGATGATGATCTCGGTCAGTTTTTTGCAGGTCTGAATCAGGGTGGTGAAGGTGTACTTGGTGTTGAGGAACGGCTTTTCGCTAATGACGGGGATGCCCACCTTGAATGGCCGGGGGATGCGGCTGTAACCCATCAACGCCCCCAGAACCCCGGCGGCGGTCGAGGTGTTGCAATCGTTGTCCTGTCCGCAGCGGGTGGCGATCTCCAGGGTTTTCGGAAAATCCGCCTCCCCGTACAGCAGCGCCAGCGCCACGTACCCGCCATTGAGTTTCGCGTCGATGTTGAACGGCTTGTTGTAGCCATCGGGACACAGGTCCGTTTTGGCCCATTGGTCTTCCAGCATCTGCCAGCAGCCCCGCCAGTCGGCGGCATCCTTGCGGTAGAACTCGAGCACGTCCCGGATGAGTCGGGCGTACTGGCTCTCCGCCGGGATGCCTTTGAGGCCCTGCTCGATCACCGCCACGCGGTCGTTCTCGAAATAGGCGGCCGCGTACATCCCCGCCACGAACAACCCGCCGTACAGGCCGTCCCCGTAACTCATCATCGGCCCGAAGACTTCGGCCAGGCGGATGGCCGTGAAGGGCATGCCGGGGCATACAATGCCGAACAAATCGGCGTCGATCTGGAAATCGATGTCGTTGGCGTGGGGATTGTAGCGGGGGTGGCCGGAATCCGGGGGCAGGATGCCCGCGCGGATGTTGTTGCGCGCCACGTCGTTGGCGTGCGCCAGGGGGTACTCGGTCCGGCTGAAATAATCGGCGGCCTCCGCCGGCGAGATCGAGAGCCCCTTATCCTCCAGCGCCCGGAGAAACGTCATCTGCACGTACAGATCGTCCTGCTGCAGCGCGTTCTCCACGAATTCCGGCTGCCAGAGGCGCATGGATTCTTCCATGACTTCGCCTTGGAAACGGAACTCGTAGGGGGCGGCCACGCTGACGCCGATCATCTTGCCGGCCCAGGCCCCCAGGAGTTTGTCTTCATATTCGAAAATGGAGAGACGGCGGGTTTCCAACTTTTCGGGCGTATCGTCGCGGAACAGATTTTTGACGGACTCCGTGACCTTCTGGGTGGAGCTGCAAGCGCCGGTCACCCCGGCCAGGACCAGCATAAGAAAAAAAGACCCTTGGGGCCGCATGTTCCCACTCACCTCCCGCGTATGCTTCACAGAGTAGCGTATCGGGATTATGCTGGACGGAACAGGGTTAATAAAGGCTTCAACCCGGAAAAATGAAGGAACGGGGCGGGAAAAGAACACCGAATCCCCGAGGAGGATCGACACGATGAAGGCGGTGATTTTCCATGAACATGGCGAGGTGGACCGGTTGCAATACGCCGACATGCCGGATCCCCGGCCGGGCCGGGGCGAAGTACTGGTGAAGGTCCACGCCTGCGCCTTGAATCACCTGGATATCTGGGTGCGGTTGGGTGGGCGGCCCGCGCCCATCCCCATGCCCCACATTTCCGGCAGCGACATCGCCGGAACGGTAGCCGAGGTGGGTCCGGAAGTGGAAGGCATCGCGGCGGGAGCGCGGATCATCGTGGCGCCGGGCCTGGCGCCGGCCGAGAGCGAATTTGTCCTCACGGACCGGGACAGCGGGGATCCGAATTTCAAGATCATCGGCTTCCAGACACAGGGCGGCTATGCGGAATACGTGACCGTCCCCGCCCGGAACATCATCCCGGTTTCAGACCGGTATTCCTATGAGGAATGGGCCTCCTTCCCTCTCGTGTTCCTCACCGCCTGGCACATGCTGTTCGCGCGGCTGCAACTGCGCTGCGGCGAAACCGTGCTGGTGCAGTCGGCGGGCAGCGGGCTGGGCATCGCCGCGATCCAGTTGGCGAAACTGGCCGGCGCGCGGGTCATCACCACGGCCGGATCGGACGAAAAACTGCAACGCGCCCGCGAACTGGGGGCCGACGAAACCATCAATTACCAAGTCCAGGATTTCGTGAAGGAAACCCTCCGTTTGACCGGCAAGCAGGGCGTGGACGCCGTTTTCGAACATGTGGGCGGCGAGACGTTCACCCGAAGCCTGGACGTGCTGAAACGCTACGGGCGGTTGGCCAACTGCGGCGTCACCACCGGCGCGGAGGTCAAGTTCAACCTGCAACAGGTGTTCGCCAAACATCTCACCATCCATGGATCGTACATGGGATCCATCGGGGAAATGAAAAAAGTCACCGCGCTGGCGGAGCAGGGGAAAGTGAAACCGGTGATCGACCAGATCTTTCCACTCCAGGACGCCCGCGCCGCCCAGCAACGCATGCTGGACCGCAAGAATTTCGGCAAAATCGTGCTCAAGGTGGTGTGAGGGATAGAAACAACTATGGCGCGGAGTGGGGTCTCTCCGCGCCACGTTATTTTTCCCTCGATTACGGCTGTGTTTGTGGGAGCGGCCTGTTCGAAAACGATCTTACAATTCGATTTTCACGTCGAACTTCTGATCCGAGGCCATCATTTCATCCCAAGTCACCACGCGTTCTTCGTACGCGGCCATGCGTCCCATGATCGAGGAGAGCGTGCTTTCCGCCCCCTGCTGGGCCTCGTTGATGAATTTCCCGTTTTGCACGCTGTTATAGAAATAGTTGATCTTGTTCGGCTCGGTGTCGCCCAGGGGGTCATCCGTGGGATGCTCGAAGGCGTTGTCTCCGGTGATTTTCGGATGGCCTTCGTACGCCGTGTCGGCGACGCCCTTGGTCCCGAAGAAGCGGTCCCGGCAGTCGCCCCAACCCTTCAGGAACTGGCTGGAGCTGAAATCCACCTGGGTCCCGTTCGGATACCAATAGATTCCCACGAAATGGTCCCAGCAATCGCCCACATCGGTCCGGGCCTTGCGTCCGCCGGTCAAGTAGGCCTTGACCGGGTGGCTCTGGAGATACCAGTTGGCGACGTCGATGACGTGGATGTTCTGCTCGACGATGATGTCGCCGGACAGTTGGATGTCGAACACCCAGTTGCGGATCCGGTTTTCGCCCTCGGACGCTCCCGCCCGGGCGCGGTTGTCCAGCCGTCCGGCGTGGTAGTACACCTGCCCGCTGACGATCTCGCCGATCGCGCCTTCGTGCACCCGCTTGACGATGGCCCCATAGCCCTCGCTGAAGCGGATCTGGAATCCGACGGACAGGCTGACCTTGCCTTGGGCTTTTTTGCCGACTTCCATCACCTTCTTGGCGCCCACGACGTCGGTCGCGACCGGCTTCTCCATATAGATATGCTTTCCGGCCTCCACCGCCGCCTCGAGATGGAGCGGATGGTAGTACGGTGGGCTGGTGATGATCACCATATCGACATCGGAAGCCAGGAGGTCTTTGTAGGCGTCCATGCCCTGGTATAGGCGGGATGTTTCGATCTGGGGGCGGTTTTGTTCCGACAACCGCTTGTCCAGGGCTTCCTTGGCGCGTTCCAGCCGGTCCTTGAAGGGATCGGCGAGTGCTACGACCTGGGTGTTGGTGATCCGGACGAACTGGCCGGAATCATGGGTCCCGCGGCCGCCGCAGCCGATGAGGCCCAGAGTCAGGGCGGAATTGGCGGGGGCGCCGAACACCGATTCGGCCTTGACGAGCGTCAGGCCCGCGCCCGCCATGGCCGTTTTGACGAACGCACGCCGGTTGACTTGAGAGTGTGTTTCCTGGTTCATTCTGTTTCTCCATTCCGAGTTATGAAGATCCTTGCATCCCGCGTTGGGATTCCCATGGAACGATCCTTGCCGGCCGGCTGGAATCTGCCACCGGCGCGCTGATTCCCGACATCGCACCATTTATAATGAAAAAAGAGGGTTTTCGCAACGGCTGCCGGGCGTGGAGGCGTTGAAACCCGTGTTCTCTGACCGCCCTCTTCTTCGTGGAATAGAGGGAATTCTATTTTCCCCGCCGTGGTTTATCGATCGGAAATCCATGATAAACTCTGCACGTTTCAAATCCTGGTAGCCGAATCGAGAAATTCCATGAGCCTGAAAACACCGTTGTATGAAATGCACCGGAACGACGGCGCGCGTTTGGTCGATTTTGCCGGCTGGGACATGCCGATTCAATATGAATCGATCACGGCGGAACACAAACAAGTCCGTGAAAAGGCGGGATTGTTCGATGTCAGCCACATGGGCCGCTTTTGGTTGAGCGGAAGACACGCGGCCCGGACCTTGGAACGGTTGATTCCCTCCCGGGTGGCGGACCTGGCGCCCGGCCGGGTGCGCTACACAATGGTGCTGAATCCGGAAGGCGGGATCAAGGATGATATTTTGGTCACCTCCCTGCGTCCCGGCGCGTTCCTGCTGGTGGTGAACGCCTCCAACCGGGAGAAACTGTTTCCCTGGTTCCGGGAGCGGTTGGAGGATTCCGTGTCGCTGGAAGACCGGACCCTGGCCACCGGCATGATGGCCGTGCAAGGGCCGGAATCGCTGGCGATTACCAATCGTCTGTTGGATGCCGATTTCAAAGCGATGAAATATTATCATGCCCTGGAACTCGCGGGAGGCGGTGTGGTCTCCCGGACGGGGTACACGGGGGAAGACGGATTCGAGATCATCGCTTCCTCGGCCCGGATTGTGGAGTTGTGGCGGCAAGCCCGGGAGATGGGCGTGAAGCCGGCGGGATTGGGGGCGCGGGACAGCCTGCGGTTGGAAATGGGGTATTCCCTATACGGCCATGAGCTCACCGAGGAGATCACACCCCTTGAAGCCGGTCTCGAGCGGGTGATCGCCTGGGACAAGGATTTTATCGGCAAGGATGCACTCCTTCGGCAAAAGGCAGCCGGTCCGGCCCGGCATCGGATCGGATATCAACTGACCGATAAAGGAATTCCCCGGCAGGGATGCGTGCTTTTCAATGGGGATGAACCGATAGGTGAAACTACCAGTGGCGGATTCTCACCGATCTTGGGGTTGGGTATCGGCCTGGGACTGGCGCGGCATGACCGCCCAGTGGGGGATGCGCTGGCCGTGGAAATCCGGGGCAAAAAAATTCCGGTCCAGGTGGTGAAACCGCCCTTTGTCGCCAAACGGGTGAAGGGTTGAATGAAGGAAATTTACCAATCAAACATTTCAATCCCCGGTGTGAAGAGAGACACTCCCGCGCGTTTTCCTTGGTTGGGGATCGTATTCAGCTGATACTTACGAGAGAATCCCGGGATTCGGTGATTCTTTCATAATCTTGGGTGAAAAAAGAAGGGTGATCGATGATTCCAAATGACTTGAGGTACACGGAAACGCATGAATGGATTCGGGTGGAAGGCAAGGTGGGGGTGATTGGGATCACCCAGCACGCGCAGGAACAATTGTCGGATATCGTGTTCGTCGAATTGCCTGACCTGGGCAAGGAGTTGTCCCGGGGGGGGGAATGCGCGGTGATCGAATCGTGTAAAACCGCGGCCGACCTCTATGCCCCCGTATCCGGCCAGGTGACCGCGGTCAATGACGATCTTCAGGATCATCCGGAATACATCAACCAGGATCCATACGGTAAAGGCTGGATCCTCAAAATCGGCCTGTCGGACCTCTCGGAACTGCATGAGTTGCTCTCCGCGGAGGAGTATCGTTTGCATCTCGAACAGGAAGGGTAAGGCGGGCCGCTTCCGGCCTCACTCGATCAGGAGCGTTTCATGAATTACATTCCCCATACCCCCGGTGAATTTCAGGCCATGTTGGAAACCCTGGGATTGAACCAAGAGGAGGAACTGTTTCGTTGTATCCCCGATTCGCTCAAGAATCCCGTCATTGATTTCCCTGAACCGCTGACCGAGATGGAACTGGCGGAACATATGCAGTCCGCGGCGGATGAAAATCCAGCCGCGGGGATGGTTTCATTCCAGGGTGGGGGAGCGTACCGGCATTTCATCCCCCAGGCGGTTCCGGCCTTGATTGCGCGGGGCGATTTCGCCACCGCCTACACGCCGTACCAAGCTGAGGTCAGCCAGGGCACCTTGCAGGCGATCTATGAGTTTCAAACCTACATGTGCCGGCTGACCGGCATGGAAGCGGCCAACGCCTCGATGTATGACGGCGCCTCCGCCCTGGCCGAAGCGGCGTTGATGGCCTGCCGTGTCACCGGCAAGCACCGAGTTGCGGTGTCCCGGGCGGTGAATCCCCGCTACCGCCAGGTCTTGACCACCTACCTGAAAGCGCCGGGCATTGAGTTACGCGAGATCCCGGCCGCCGCGGGAGGCACTGATCCAGACACGCTGCGGAAGGAACTGGATGATTCCTTTGCCGCGGTTTTCGTCCAGCAGCCGAATTATTTCGGCATCCTCGAACCGATGGACGGCATCCATGCGGCCGCCCGCGAAGCGGGGTGTCTGCTGGGAGTGTCGGTCTATGTTCATTCCCTGGGTTTGTTGAAATCCCCCGGGACTTGCGGAGCGGACCTGGTCACGGGCGATTTGCAACCCTTTGGCATCCCGCCGCAATTCGGCGGGCCCTACGCGGGCTTTATCGCCTGCAAGCAACAATACATCCGCCAGCTGCCGGGACGCCTGGCCGGCCGCACCCGGGACGTGGACGGCCGCGTGGGATATGTCCTGACCCTGCAAACCCGGGAGCAGCACATCCGGCGGTCCAAGGCCACCTCGAACATCTGCACCAACCAGGCGTTGTGCGCCCTGGCGGCCACGGTCTACCTGGCTCTGCTGGGGCCCCAGGGATTGCGGCGCGCGGCGGAACACAGCGTCCGCAACGCGCACATCCTTCAAGAACGGTTGTGTGGATTGGGGGGAGTGAAGCTGGCGTTCGACCGGCCCTTCTTCAATGAGTTCCTGCTGGAACTGCCGCTCCCGGTAGATTCCGTCATCGAATCATGCCAGGCCGCCGGCCTGCTGCCGGGCGTCCGGGTTGCTCCCGCGGATGGACACGGCCGGGAAGGCGTGCTGGTGTGCGCCACCGAGGCCACGCGCCCCCAGGATATGGATTTGTTCGTCCACACCCTGGCTGGAATCCTGGAGCATCATTCCGCCCCGGTGAATCATCCCCCCGAAACTCCGCATTCCAAGGCGTCCACCAATTCTTCCCACTCGGCGTAAAGGCGGTCGCGGATTTTGAGCGCCTGCTTGTACCGGCGGCTCAGCTCGGCCATTTTGTTTTCGTCGCGGACAAACTCACCGGACGCGAGTTGTGTCTCGAGCGTCTGGATTTCGGCTTCGATTTCGTGGATTTTTTCCTCGAGGGCCGCGCATTGTTTTTCTTGTTTGCGGCGCTGGGCGTTCTGATGGTTACGGGCTTCGGCTTCGCGGCGCCGCTGCTCCTTGCGCTGTTCGCGGGTGGAAGAGGATGTATCGGCTCCTCTCTTGGCGGCCGGCCGGGCTGCGTCCGGGGCGGGGAAGTCCAGCAGGCGTTTGGCGTAATCGTAATCCTGAAAATTGCCCTGAAAGATCGTGACGCGCCCCGCCTGCATCTCCCAGATCTGGGTTGCCAGGCGGTCGGCGAAAAAGCGGTCGTGGGAGACGAAGACAATGGTCCCCGCGAACGTCTTCAGGGTTTCCTCCAAGGTTTCCACGGTGGCGATATCGAGGTGGTTGAGCGGTTCGTCCATGATGAGCACGTTGACCGGCCGCACCAGCAGTTTGGCGAGGGCCAGCCGGCTTTTTTCGCCACCGCTAAGGACGGAGACCGGTTTGAACACATCATCCCCTTGAAAGAGAAACGCGGCGAGGACATCCCGCAGGCGGGTTTGCATCTCGGGGGGGGCCGCGTCGGACAACTCCTCGAGGACGCTCTGCTGCGATTCCTGCAACTCCGCGTGGTGCTGCGAAAAATAGGCGATATGGGTGTTGTATCCCCACTGCACGCTTCCTTCCGTGGGTTCCATGATCTTGGCCAGGAGCGAGAGCAGGGTGGTTTTGCCCGCGCCGTTGGGCCCCCACACGGCCACGCGGCCCTCACGGTGGATGACGGCGGAGAAAGGATGCAACGCGCGGACTTCGCCGTAACAATGGCCGAGCCGGTCGAGCATCAGCACTTCCTTGCCGCTGCGGGGCGTGGGCGGCATTGGAATCACCACGGTCTTGGCATCGGTTTCGATCTCGATGCGTTCGATTTTTTCCAATCGTTTGACCCGGGATTGAGCCTGCGACGCCTTGGTGTTTTTGGCCTTGAAGCGTTCGATGAAGCGCTCCAGGTGGGCGATTTCCCGGTCCTGATGTTGTTTTTGAGCCAAAAGTTGTTCGCGTAGCGCTTGTTTCTGTATCCGGTATTGCGAATAGTTACCGGGATACAAGCGGAAGCGGCCGTGTTCGATTTCGGCGATCTGGGTCACGATTCGGTCCAGGAAGTAACGATCGTGGCTGACGATGATCAGGCCGGATTCGGTTCCCAACAAATATTGTTCGAACCAAGCCAGCGATTCGGGATCGAGGTGGTTGGTCGGCTCATCGAGCAGCAGGATGTCGGATTTTTCCAGCAACAGGCGGGCGAGGAGGATGCGCATGCGCCAACCCCCGCTGAACTCGGCGGCGGGGCGGTCCCAATCCTCATGCTGGAATCCCAGGCCGAGCATGATCTTCTTGGCCTCGGATTCGCGCTGGTAGCCGCCGCGCTGGTGGAATCTTTCCTGAAGTTCCGCGTACCGGTGGAGGGCCCTGTCGTGGGCGGGGGAACCGTCTTCGGTGGACTGAATGACGTGGAGCAATTGGTTCATCTCCTGTTCCATGGCGTTTAACGGCGCGAAGGCTTGCCAGAGGATCTCGCCCACCCGCTGGCGGGGCAGTTCGGTGGAATCCTGGGGTAAATACCCGACTGTCAGGTTGCGGGATTTTTCCACATTTCCTTTTTCGAGAGCGTATTCACCCGCCAAAACCCGGAGCAGGGAGGTTTTACCCGCCCCGTTGGGACCCACCAGGCCGGTCCGTTTCCCCCGGTCGATCCGCCAGGAGAGGTTGGAAAAGATGGGTTTGCCCCCTAATAACAATTCACCGTTAGTAATGCTGATCATGGAACACGTACACCTTATAGACAAAGACGCGCTTATCCCAATATCATCCTATTAAGGATTATGACATTGTAAAATCGGCCGTTTATCCCCTCTCCCTCTCTGGCTGATCTTTACCCATAAATACAGATGATGAAGAAAATCAAGGTTCATCCGGTAAGTGTGCACTTTTTATCCAGCATGGCCGGCCGCTTTTGAACCGATCTGGCCGGAGAGATCAATTCCCTAATCCCCTCTCCCCCCCGAAGAGGGCCAGGGTGAGGGATTGAGTATGGGCGGATCTCGATGTCCACCCGTGTTTCTCAGTAAACAATATCCTTTTCACCGTTTGCGGGCCATGACGATCAATTCGCCGGGATATTGTGACCCATAGGATGCTTTTTTGTAATCGGCATAAACCGCTTCGACTTGGAATCCCGCCCGCTCCAGCAAATGTTCCACTTCATACCGGAAGAGGTAGCGCATGGAAAAGCGGTGGGATTTGGACTCTTCGCGGCCGTCCGGATAGTGGACGTGGTAGAGAAATTCCATGTCGATCACCTGATTGTAAAGGTCGCGGCCCAGAAGGCGGCTTTCGCGGACAATCCGGGTTCCGTCATCCAGGGTGAATTCCGGCTCGGATTCCCGGACCGACAGAAAGCGCTTGTCGTATAAGTAGGGCAGGCAGGGATTGAACAGGTCGAGCGTCAACCGTCCCCCTTCCTCGAGATGCCGGTGACAACACCGCAGGCATGCGAGTTGATCCTCCACGGTCAGAAGATGCTGAAATGAACGAAATGGAATGAGGATCATCCGGAAGCGCCGCGGGAAATCAAAACTCCGCATGTCACCTTCCGCGAGTTGAATGTTGGCTTGGATCTCCGGCGGTTCCAGCGCCAGACGGCCGCGGCACACGGCGAGCATGGAGGGGGAAAGGTCCAGGCCGGTGATCTGGACGCCCGCGCGGGCGATGGGCAGCAGCACGCGGCCTGTCCCGCAGGCCAGCTCCAGCACCGGACTGCCGGCCGTTTGGGCGGTCTCCACGAAAAAGCCAACGTCCTGCCGGTTCCGGTACGGAACGACGGAATCATAAGTTTGCGCGATGAATGTATCCTGGTATCCAGGAGATGTGGTCATGGCTTTGATCCGGGAAAAGGATTTCACACGGTGCGGGGCGAGGAGTTGGGTACGAATTATCGGGAGGAATGGACCATCCGGCGATTCTTACCTCTTTGGGATTATCCGGTTTACATTTCTATCTATACCACAGACAATGGTTTTATTTCGATTTTAGCAGCAATCCCAGCTTCAAAACCAGCGTGAAAGGATCGTTTCATGAGCTTGTTGAAAAAACTCTTCGGGCCCAGCCGGGATGAAGTGTGGCGGCAGCTGAGCCGGGAAATCGGAGGACAATTTCAGGAAGGGAATACCTGGAAAGGGGGAAAGGTCACCGCCAAAACCGGCGAATGGACGGTCACCTTGGATACCTGCCGGATCGACTCGCAATACGATCATATCGTGTACACGCGCTTGCGGGCGCCCTATCTCAACAAGGACGGATTCCGGTTCCGGATCTACCGCCGGGGATTGTTCACGGCCATCGAAAAAATGTTCGGGCTGCAGGACGTGGTGGTGGGATATCCGCTCTTCGACCGGGATTTTGTCATTCAGGGGAATTCGGAGGAAAAGCTCAAGGCGCTTTTCAGCAACGCCTGGATTCGGGATTGGATCGAAGAGCAGCCCTCGATCTTTCTGGAAGTGCGCGATGACGAGGGTTATTTCCGGGAGGCGTTTCCCGAGGGTGTGGATGAGCTGGTCTGTTTGCTGGAAGATCCGGTCATGAATCGGGACCAGCTCAAATCCCTGTTCGATCTTTTCTCCGAGACCCTGAACCATCTCTGCCATATCGGGTCCGCCTATGAAAACGATCCGCGGTTGGAGTTGATGTGACGCGAATCTAGGAGTTTCCCTTACCCCAGCCCTCTCCCAAGGGGAGAGGGAGGAGGAATGGAAAGCCCATCGGATACAGCGGCGAGTTTCAAAGGGTGGTTCCGTTTTATCCTGTACCTGGATTCCGCATTTGAAGAAAAGGCGATCGGTGGATTGAGCGGATTGATAAGGGAAAATCCTCTCCCTTTGGGAGAGGGCCAGGGTGAGGGAAAGCCTTCTGGATCCCCGCTTGCGCGGAGATGACAAGCGTGCCCAAAGATAGCGGCCCCTGATCTCCAACACTGGGCATTGGACTCGATATCTTTGAAAAGGCCATAGCCCCATTCTGAAGAACATCTGGAGGATGATACTAATGCGCGTCTCAAAAACCATCATCGTAGGCTTCCTTTTCATCGTCATGATTTCAATCCTGCCGGCGGTAGCGGAAGACCGGATCACGGTGAATCTCCCGGATAACGGCCAAGCGCTGGTCAATCCGCTCATGGGGTGGACCTTCCACCACTACAGCAACATCATCACCAACTACGGAAGCAAACTGGAGCCTTCGGACACCTTGGACGATTTTCCCGGCCTGTCAGTCATCTATCTGCGCTTGCCATGGGCCTTCATCGAGGAGGAGGAAGGTGTTTTCAACTGGTCCATCGTCGATACGCCCGCCCAGCGCTGGATCGACAAGGGCCTGCGGGTGGCGTTCCGTTTTTCCTGTTCGGAATCCTGGCTGGAGTACGCCACACCCCGGTGGGTCGAACAGGCGGGCGCGAAGGGCTACCGCTTCACCCCCGGGAAGGGAAAAGAAGACAACGGACGCTACTGGGAGCCGGATTTCGGCGATCCCGTGTTCCTCGAGAAGTTGGATCATTTTCTGGCCGCGGCGGCGCGGCGCTATGACGGCAATCCCAATGTGGATTTCATTGACGTCGGGTCCATGGGCGTCTGGGGGGAAGCCCATACCTTTGCGAGCACCCGGATCGATTATTCATTTGATGTGATCAAGAAACATATCGATCTCCACACCCTTCATTTCAAAAAGACCTTGCTGGCGATCAATGATGATTTTGCTTTTCATGACGAACAGGCCGTTCCCTATGCTTTCGAACAAGGCATGACCCTGCGCGATGACAGCATCCTGGTCCAGGCTCCTCCGAAACATTATTTCCATGCTGATTTCGCGCAGAAGGTCTGGCCCCGATTCCCCGTGGTTTTGGAAAACGAGCATTATGGAACATCTCGCGACCGAGGCAACTGGGGCGATGGCTCCAAGTACCTCGAAGCCATCGAGAATTACCACGCCGCCTACGTCTCGATCCACTGGTGGCCCCGCGAATTTCTGAGAGAGCAGTCCGCCTTGATCGAACAAATCAACCGGCGGCTGGGCTACCGGCTCCAACCGCGCGAGGTTTCCTGGCCCAAGCAAGCCACTTTGAATGAACCAATTACGGTGACGATGACCTGGGCCAATGCGGGCGTCGCGCCTTGCTATCCCGGCGGATTCCCGGCCATCACCCTGAAGGACGCCCAGGGCGGCATAGTGGCGGTTTTAGTATGTGAATCCTTCGATGTGAAGTCGTTGCCGGTGGGGTCCAAGGATAATATTCCAACTCAAGCGATCGAACTTAAGTCTAAATTTCCCAGGAATATGAAACCAGGTACCTACGATGTCTTCCTCTCCGTGGGCCAAAGGGATGGGACCCCGGTGATCGCCCTGCCGCTTGATTCAAACGATGGCCGCCGGCGGTATAAGTTGGGGCAAATCGAAGTGCGTGAAGGGTGAGTGTCTATCGGTCTTTCCCGCGGGGATGATCGTGACAAGTCGAGTAGGGCAGAGTGGATTGAGCAACGCGAAATCCACTAAGATGACTAATTTGATCTACATTGACAAATTATCAGATCCAAGGATACTACTCCTCATTCCACCGTGCATAATCACCTGGATCCGATAACCTCTCCCCTCGGAAAGGAATGGTGAATTCCATGCGATTTGAAACCAAGGCGGTGCATGAAGGCGTCGCCATCGACAAGACCTACAATTCGGTCATCACGCCCATCTACCCCACCTCCACCTTCGCCTTTGACGAAATCGGCAAGAACCGGGGTTTTGACTACACCCGGTCCGGCAATCCCACCCGCGCCGCGCTCGCCAAAAACCTCGCGGCCCTCGAGGGGGGGACCGACGCCTGGATCACCTGTACCGGCATGGCCGCCGAGACCTCGGTGCTGTTTCTGTTCAAACAGGGAGACCACCTGGTCACGGGCAACGACATCTACGGGGGGACTTACCGGCTGCTGACCAGCGCCTTCGACCAGTTCGGTTTGGAATGCTCCTTCGTCGACATGCAAGATCCGGCGCGGGTGGAAAAAGCCATCCGCCCCAACACGAAGGGGATTTGGATCGAAACCCCCTCCAATCCGCTGCTGAATATCGTGGATATCGAAGCCGTCGTGAATATCGCGCGCCGGCGCAATCTCCTTACCATATGCGACAACACGTTTCTATCCCCCTATTTTCAACGCCCGTTCGAGTTCGGGGTGGATATCGTGGTGCATTCGACCACCAAGTACCTCAACGGCCATAGCGACGTGGTGGGCGGCGCGGTCATCGTCCGGAAACCGGAACACGCCGAAAAAGTGGGATTCTATGTCAACTGCCTGGGCACCGCCGGGTCGCCTTTCGACGCGTGGCTGGTCTTGCGCGGCGTCAAAACCCTGCCCCAGCGCATGGAAGCGCACCAGAAAGGCGCGATAGCCATCGCCCGCTATCTCCATACGCACCCCCTGGTGAAGCAAGTGTATTACCCGGGATTGGAAACTCATCCGCGGCATGAACTCGCCCAGCGGCAGATGTACGGCTTCGGCGGCATGGTTTCCTGCGAGTTGGACACGGACAAGGTCAATCCCACCGCCTTCTTCAACCAAGTCAAGTTGATGTCCTTGGCGGAATCGTTGGGCGGGGTGGAAACGCTGATCGAACAACCCTGGTCCATGAGCCACGCCTCCATGCCCGAGGACGCCCGGATCACCGCCGGCATCACGCCCGGCACGGTGCGGATTTCCGTGGGCATCGAGCATCCGGACGACCTCATCGCCGATCTGGCCCAGGCGCTGGAAAAGGCTCACAATTGAGTGAGAGTCAGGAGATGGATGGACGCGGCAATCCTTAATCCTTTGATGTTCTGATCATCCTCTCATTCCTTCCCTCCCCATTCAAATAAAAAAGGGGAGGAACCCAAATCCCACTGGGTTTTCTCCCCTTACGTTCGATGGAAGCCAGACAATCAGACAGCCGCCGCGGGCGATATTTCCGCCGCGGGAATGTCGAGTTCTTCCTCTTCCTGAACTTCCACGGGCTTGAGATTCAGGCAGGCCTGAATCACGAACAGCACCAGGCACGCGGCGCCCGCGATGATGATCAAGTCGGGGATGATCCGCCACTGGCCGATGAAGAGCACCGCCGGCTGGTTGTAGAATTCCGGACTGCGGGCGTGCCACAACCCGTTCACGAAGGAATCCCACGTCTGCAGGAAGCCGACCGGCAACAGGGTGAAGATGGCCATCAGGAAGAGGCCGCCGTTCATGCCCGCGAAGGCGAACTTCAGCAGCGTGTTGTTCCAGGCTTGGGGCTTGACCAGGCCGCGCAGCGAGAAGAGCAGCAGGCCGATGGCCAGCATGCCGTAGGTGCCGAACAGCGCGGTGTGGCCGTGATTCATGGTCAGATAGGTGGAATGCTCGTAGTAATTGACCATCGGAGTGGTGATGATGAATCCGAACACACCCGCGCCCAGAAACGCCCAGCCCGCCGAGGCGCCCATGAAGAGCATGGGCCATTTGTACGGATAGGCATCACTGGTGATCGGCGAATGGCGCGAATCCAACGCCACCTTCAGCAGCAGCAACAGGATGGGCACGGGCTCCATGGTGGAGATAACGCCGCCTAAGGAAAGCCAGATATCGGGATCGCCGAACCAGTAGTAATGGTGGCCGACGCCGATGATGCCCGAGAAGAGCGCCAGGCTGGCGGTGAAATAAGCCGCCCGCAGCGCCTTGCGCTTGGGAGCGAGGCCCAGAGTGATAACCACGTAGGCCATGGCCGCCGCCGCGAAGAATTCAAAAATGCCCTCCACCCAGGTGTGCACCACCCACCAGCGCCAGAAATCGGCCACCGTCAGATGTGTGTTCGGTGTGTAGAACAAACCGAAGGCGAAGAACGAAACGATGGCGATGGCGGAATAGGTGTAGAAAGGCACCGTGCCCCAGCGGTCCTGTCCCGCGCCGAAATTGGGTTTGACCGCGCGCGCCACCAGCACCAGCCAGATGATCAGTCCCGCGAAGAGCAGGATCTGCCACAGCCGGCCCAGCTCCAAAAACTCCCACCCTTGATGGCCGATCCAGAACCACCAGGAGCCCGCCAGGCCCTTCACGCCCAGCACCGTGCCGAACAGGGAACCCAGGGCCACGAAGACCACCGCGCCGAAGAGGATGTCCACCAGCAGGCCCTGGTATTTCGGTTCCTTCCGCCCGGCGATGGGGGCGAGGTACAACGCCGCCCCGATCCAGGCGGTGGCGATCCAGAAAATGGCCAGCTGCAGGTGCCAGCTCTTCGGCCAGTTGTAGGGCACGTTGTCCGAGACCGCCTTGATCCCGTAGAACTCGCCGGGATGCACGGTATAGTGGGCCATCAGCCCGCCTTGCATCAACTGCAGGAAGAAGAGAACCACCACGATCAGGAAATACTTCGCGGTTTTGCGCTGGCTGGACGAGATGGGCAGGTTGATGATCCGCTCGCCCACCTTTTCATCCAGTTCCAATCCGTCGAGATCCTTGTCGAAGTTGAATTTGAAGAAGGCGGCCAGCGCCGCGCCCACTGCCGCCATCAGGCCCAGCAGCGAGGCGATCGACCAGATCACCGCCTCGGTGGCGATTTCGTTGCCGACGCTGCGGTCCGGCGGCCAGTTGTTGGTGTAGGTCAGGGTCTTGCCCGGCCGCAAGGTCCCGGCGGCCCAGGCGGTCCAATAGAAGAAGTCGGACAGGTCGCGGGCTTCCTCGGCGGATTTCAACACGCCGGCCGAGACCGCGGTGGGTTTGTCGCCTTCCACGAAAATCCGGCCCCAATGCTCGCGCAGCTTTTGCACCGCCGCCGCTTCCGCTTCGGTGAGGCGCAGGGTCAGCGTGGCTTCGTCCAGCCGGTTTTCCTTCAGTTCGCGGATCACCCGGTCGTCCAGCACCACCTGCTGTTCCCGGGAGAGATCCGCATAAGTTTTACCGAAATCCTTTTGCGCGTGCGCATCGCGCATGAATTGGCCCATCAGGTGGAGGGAGGTCGCGGTGTAGTCGTTACCGCGGTAGGTCCCATGCCCCCAGACCGAGCCGTTGTCCATCAATCCGTACTTCTGCCAGACATGCTGCCCTTGCATGATGGAGTCGCGCGTCGTCACGACCGCGCCATCCGGACCTACGACCTGCGCCGGGTAGGGTGGCGCGGCTTCCCAGGTGTACCAGCCGCCCACGAGAGTAATGGCCACCGCCCCAAACAACGAAAACAAAAACAAGCCTTTCAATCCGTTGGAAATCATGTTGTTTTTCTCCTCGATTCGTCGCTCAATGCGAATGATGTTGGCAGGCGCACGTCCCGGCGGACGCGAGCGCCGCGGCGTTCTCCACGCCGTATTTTGCGGCCAAGGCTTCGGCGATGGCAAGGTATCTCTCATGGGTACCCTCGCCCATTTCCTGGCTCTCCACGTGATGGAAACGCGACGCCAGGTCCTGTTGGTCCGCCTCGCTCATGGCCTGGTTGGCCATGGGGAAGAGGCAATGGTCCTCCTTGCGGATGTGTTCCCGCAGCAGGCCGACATAGGCGTTGGCGTGACGCGCGAATTGTTGCAGGGCCGGTTTGTCACCTTCCGCCGCCAGGTCCAGCGCGGCCCGCATGCCCTGAATGTGGGCGCGGCCTTCCTCGTGTTCCAGGAGCATCTGGCCGGTCGGCCCGTTCTCCCGGTGGAAGCCCCGGGCTTCCATCATGGGGAACAGGTGCGCTTCCTCTTTTCCGTGGTGGCAGGTGTCCGCGAACATCTTGAAAAAGTCGATCGCCTGGCCGGCCGCGCCCTTGTCCAACCGGCCTTGCGCGGCCGCCTCGCCCACGATGCCTTCGAGGCAATCCAAGACCACTTCGATCACCCGGTGTTCCTGCATGAGGATGTCTGTCGGTTTCATCCTTATTCCTCCGTTACGGTTGATTGATTTAGCGTGATTCACGCATTGGGTATTCATCACTTATTTCCCTCTCCCCCTGGGAGAAGGTGTAAGGGGATTTCTCGCTTCGTTTTCCCTCACCCCGGCCCTCTCCCAAAGGGAGAGGGAGACAATTACCTTTCCTTTTCCTGGAAACTTCTCTTGCGGAGGATCACATTGCGCCACAGGCCTTTTGGTACTGATTCAATGCCCTTGGTGTTCCGCGCTTGCCGGAGCGGGAGCGGGTTCGTGGCCTTCATGCGCCGTCCGGTTGTGGGCAGCCTGGTAGATCCGTTCCACGTAATGCACGAAGGTGACGTAGGCCTTCACGAACTCGCGGCCGGCCGCGACGCTCGTGTCCACGTTTTTCTTGGCCTGAACCGCTTCATGAAAGGTTTCGTGAATACCCTGCTTGACCGCCTCGAGCACTAGTGTTTCCAATTTCTCCACCGAACCGCTCTCCAGCGACCGGTCCGCCTCGGCAATGAGGGGATCCACGGATCCTGCGGGCTTCAGACCGGTGTAGGGAGCGCCTTCCGACTGGCGGTGGATCCGCACCAGCGTTTCGAAGAAGTACAGATCCGCCAGGCCGCGGGCTTCATTGCTCAGCCCTCGCACCGCCAGGGTCTTGTCGAACGCCTCGCGAACCGCGCTTTCATCTTCTTGGGGGATCCATTTCAACACCGGCGTGACATCCTTCCGCTCGAGAGCCTTCCGCGCGTCCTGGACCACCGGGCCGTCCAATGTGTCGCAATGCGCGAACACCCGTCCGGGATGCGCCCCGGCCAAGCTCATCAACGTGATTGTGAGTATCAGTCCCTTGGTCAGTTTCATGATGTTCTCCTTTCTCTTTTTAAGTGGATTCATGGGCTGAGATTACTTTCGCGGTTGGAAGAAAACCGCGGAAAGATATTTTCTCACTCCAGCCCTCTCCCAGAGGGAGAGGGGCTTATTGGTTTTTGTTTCCACCATCCCCGGGCTAAAGCCTTGGGCTAGCGTAAACTCGCCGTTGGCGCTACAAGCCGGCGGTTCTCACTCCGTCCCTCTCCTATTTTACGGGATCCAACGAGATTTGGTACAACCGGGGCGTATCGGCGCGCGCGGGCGTGGCCCGTTCCCGGGCGGCGTTGAGCGCCTGCAGCATTTCGTTCACATCCACGCCCAATTTCCGGCAGGCGGCCTGGATCGTGACCGTCCGGGCGATCGTGGCCCGCAATACCGGATTTTGGAGAGGTGTGAAGCCAAAGGCAACGAAGGTTTTCACCAGATTTGGATAGGCGTCGAGCACATCTCCCACCAGGCTGGTGGCCGCGATGGGCGCCTGCCGCGACAGGGGAGTATAGCGGCCCGCCAGGACATGCCGGGGATTGCGCAACCGCGCGCGGCCCGCCATCACCTGAAGGAGATGCGCGCCCCACACCGCCAGGCCCGAGACTTCCAGCCAGCCGCTGATTCCCGCGAGGGGGAAGAACGCCGGGGAGAAATCGGTCAATGTCTGTCCCGCCACCCGCAGCGCGCAGCCGGTGTTGATCAGCACGAAGGGAATCCACAGCTGCGCCAGGCTCCGGAGATCAACACCGTTCAGCGTGGGGACCACCTTGGCGGCCACGCCCACGATCATCAGGCTGATGAAGCCCACCGTGATCGCGTGGCGGATCGCCCCGTAGCAGGCATGCGAGAAACCGGTGGCCACCGCCTCGCCCGCCGGCGCGAAGGCGGGGAGAATCACCCATTGATACACGGGCAGCAGCACCAGCATGGCCAGTGAAATGAATAGCCAGACATACGCGGCGCGCAGGAACTTGAGGTTGCGGTCCCGTTCCTCCGGGTGTGAGAAGATCTTCCAATCCGCCACCAGGAACGCCACGCTGGCCGCCAGCAGCAGGATGGAGCCGTACCACAAGGCCGCCCAGGCGTGGGCGCTGGTACGCATCAGGATAAATCCCGTGATTTCCCCCACGAGGCCGAGATTGAGTCCCCACAGCGCGATCCGGCTCCGGTGGACATCGGGCGAGGAGAAGCCATAAAAGTTATGGAAAATGCGTTGGCTGACACCCAGGATCATCATCATCGCGAATCCATGGATCTGGATCTCGCGCAGCGGGGCCTGCCAAGTAGCGATGAGGTGCAATAGTTGCTCGCGGCCGGGGGCGGAAATCGTGGCGATGAACAGCACGGTTTCGTACACGGCCTGGATGAGGAACCACGCCAGCGCGCTGATGATGTAATAATCATAGTAGGCCAGTGGCTTGCCGGAGCGCCGCCAAGTCATCCCGATGATCCAGACAAACATCCCGATGGCCGCCACTTCGAGCACCGATGCGAGAATTGGCGCCCCACGCAGCGCCTGGACCAAAACACTGACCGGCTCCAGAACCGACCGGGTTACGAGGCCGATGACCATCATCCACAAGGTCATAAACGCCAGCCGGGGATAGGCCAGCGACGCGTGCTTGAAGCGGGGGAACGCCTGGTAAGCGAAGCCCATCACGAACAGGCCCACCCAGCCGAAAATCTGCGCGTGGCCGTGCGCGTTGACCTCGTGATAGCCGATCGCCGTGAACGAACCCGCGATCGCGATGCGCAGCAGCAGATACGCGCCCCACACCGCGCCCAGAGTCAACGCCACGGCGATGCCCGCCTTGAAGAAGGGGCGGTAGATGGCGTCTTCCGGGCGGGTCTCCAATTCAGGGATGGGAGGAACCGGCCGCGCCGCCGGTGGATTGGAACCCGCGCCATTGGCCACCGCCGCGCATAGTTCCGTGAGCAGTCCCTCCATGGACACCTCATGCGCCTTGGCGAAAAATTCCAACGTCTCCATCGGTCCCAGCGGTCCGCCGCATCCCCGCAGGCCATACCGGTCCAACACCGGCCGGGCCTGGGGGGCCGCCTGCAACAAATCAGGGATCATCGTCTTCGGATTAATCCAGTTCATCGTGCTGTCCATGATAGCGTTCCTCTTTAATAACCTAATAGCATACGGTTATCTTATTAAGGGTGAAAAAAAAACCTTACCGTACCAAAACGTGGGGATGCGCGATCAAATCCGCAAGCCGCGTATCGCGCAAGAGTTCAAGATACGCCTCGCGGATGGTTTTCCACCGGTGATGGATCGCGCAGGGCGCCTCTTCCGAGCAGACTTCCCGGCCCATGATGCACCCGCTCCAGCGGCTGATGTGCTCGATGGGCTCGACCACGTCCAGCAGCGAGATCTCGCGGGGGTGGCGGGCCAGCCGGAAGCCGCCGCCCATGCCTTTTTGGGATTCGACGAGTCCCTCGCGGGCCAGCAGTTGCAGCAACTTGCCCAGGTAGTTGCGGGGGGCCTTGATGACCTCGGCGATCGAAACCGCCCCGGCATAGGCACCTTCCGGCAAGTCGGCCAGCACCACCATGGCCCGTACGGCATGAATTCCCGTTTTGGAAAGCATATTCTTGACCGTGTTAATATATGAAACACATGTCATTATATGATTAAAAGGGATTCTGTCAAGCGGTTTTTGAAATCCGCCCGAATTTCATCGAGTAGATGAAATGCCTTCTTCTCCAGCGGGTACGCACTTGTTGGATGATCCGTTTTTTTTGATATTCCCTTACCCTGATTCTCACCTGGTGGGCCGATCTTCACCCACAAGCCGTATCCGGATGTCATCCCCGCGTAAGCGGGGATCCAGGTTCTTGTGGTGCAGGCATCTTGCCTGCGGCCAATCCCAGCGGGATGGAATCTGAATAGCCGGGGGTGACAACCCCCGGTGGTGTCAAGAAAGGAAACGGCCCCGCCGGGATTGGTTTTTTATTTACGCAACCGTAGGCTGCCGTCTACGGCTATTCACGTTCATCCCCTGAGGGGATAAGAGAGGCCGGATACAACACCAGGATCCCCGCCTTCGCGGGGATGACGTCATGGTCTGCCATGCGGGGGGGGAGAAGCCCTGCCGGGGTGGTATCGTGGCGAAGCATGGCCCACCCCGGTGTGGATAGAAGCATCACACTCACACCTTGCGCTTGCCGGCGGGGAGGACCGCCTTGCGCAGGCGGATGGACTTGGGCGTCACTTCGACCAATTCGTCCTCGCGGATGAATTCGATCGCCTTCTCCAGCGTCATGGGCAGCACGGGCGTGAGCATGATCCCGTCATCCTTGTTCGAGCTGCGCATGTTGGTGAGTTTCTTCTCCTTGCACGCGTTGACGTTCATGTCGTTCGCGCGGTTGTGCTCGCCGACGATCATGCCTTCGTACACCGGCGTGCCCGGATTGACGAACAACACCCCGCGCGGCTCCAGGTTGAACAGCGCGTACGACACCGCCACGCCCTGCCGGTCGGCCACCATCGAGCCGGTCAGCCGCAGGGGGAAATCGCCCCGGTATTCCTCATAGCCTTGCAGGTATGAATTCATCATGCCGGTTCCCTTGGTGTCGGTGAGAAATTCATTGCGATACCCGATCAATCCGCGCGAGGGGATGGAAAACTCCATGCGCACCCGGCCGGTCCCGTGGTTGACCAGATTCACCATGCGGCCTTTGCGGGTGGAGATCTTTTCGGTGACGATGCCCACGAACGCCTCGTCGCAGTCGACGAATAAATGCTCCACCGGCTCCAGCAATTTGCCGTTCACTTCCTTGTAGATCACCTGGGGGCGGCCCACGCTCAGTTCATAGCCTTCGCGGCGCAGGGTCTCGATCAGGATGACCATCTGGAATTCGCCGCGCCCTTTCACCAGAAACACGTTGGCGTCGTCCGTGTCTTCCACCTGCAGCGCCACGTTGCTGAGCGTTTCCTTGATCAGCCGCTCGCGGATTTTGGTGGATTGAATGATTTTGCCTTCCTTGCCGGCGAAGGGCGAATTGTTGATGCCGAATTTCATCGAGACCGTCGGCTCGTCCACCGTGATGCGGGGCAGGGCCTTGGGATTCTCGCGGGTGCAGATGGTGTCGCCGATGTAGACGTCCTCGATCCCCGCCAGGATGGCGATGTCCCCCGGTTCCACCATGTCCACTTCCTTCAGATTGATTCCCTCGTACACCTGCAGCCGCGTGACCCGCAGGGGATTGATCCTCCCGTCCTGGCCCAGGCACACCAGGCTGTCGTGGTTGCGCGCGGCGCCGTTCGAGATTTTCCCGATCGCCAGCCGCCCGAGGTAGTCCGAATAATCCAGGTCGGTCACCAACATTTGGAACGGCTCGGCGGGATCGTGCGACGGGGCGGGGATTTCATTCAAGATGGCCTCGAACAGGGGGGTGAGATTTTCCCCTTTTTCATGCAGCGACCGCTGCGCGATGCCCTCCCGCCCGATAGCGTACAACACGGGAAATTCGATCTGGTCCTCGGTGGCGTCCAGGTCGATGAACAAGTCGTAGATTTCATTCAGCACTTGTTCCGCCCGCGCATCCTTGCGGTCGATCTTGTTGATCACCACGATGATCTTGAGATGCGCGTCCAGCGCCTTTTTCAGCACGAACCGGGTCTGCGGCAGCGGCCCTTCGGAGGCGTCGACCAGCAAGATGGCTCCGTCCACCATCATCAAGGCCCGCTCGACCTCACCTCCGAAATCCGCGTGCCCGGGCGTGTCCAGGATGTTGATTTTCACCCCGCCCCAATGCACCGAACAGTTCTTGGCGGCGATGGTGATCCCCCGCTCCCGCTCCAAGTCCATGCTGTCCATTATGCGTTCGGCGACTTCCTGGTTGGCGCGGAAGAGGCCGCTTTGACGGAACATGAAGTCCACCAACGTGGTTTTGCCGTGGTCGACGTGAGCGATGATGGCGATATTGCGGATGGACGGATTCGGAATCCTGATTTTCATGGCGGTATCTTCTACCTCGGTGGGGAACGTTTCCAACAACATGGATTCGGGACGCATGGAGTCTCCTGTTTTTTGGGCTTGCTTCCGATTGACGGAGGATTCGATTCCGGTTTGGTGAAGTCAATTCCAACAAGGATACGATTCGTGGTGGACTACCCTTGACCGGCAGGAAAAAATCCGAGCGGGAAGTATACCTCTTGCCCGGAAAACGGCAATTCCATGCCAAAAAAAGAATGGCACGGGGGTGGATTCCTCCCCCGGGAGGCATTCCTGGCAATGTTGCCGGCGGCCACTTGAAAGGGACGTGGAGGAAATCGTGGAGAGGGATCAAGCGGAATGCCTGGAGGGCTTCCTCACCCCGGCCCTCTCCCAGAGGGAGAGGGAAGAGAAGGGAGATTGCGGATTGGATGGGTTATGTGCTGGCGCGCGAATCCTTTCCACATCATCATTACGGCCCGAACCGGCAGATATCGCCGATGCTGACCAGGCCGTTGGTGGGGCTGTACGCCAAGGCATAATCGCCCTGGCCGTTGGGGCCCAGGCTGCGCAGCTGCCACATGTCCACGATCGAGGGCGGAGCCGCGGTGGGGCTTTGCATTTTGCCGGTGTTGTAGAAATAATCCCGGCTGAGGGAGGCGTCGCCTCCCTTGGCATACAAATAAACGTAATTGGGGATGATATCCGGGAACCAACCGTATCCGCCCGCGGTGACCGTGGTTTTGAATTCGAACGGATCCGTGGGGAGCGCGGACATATACGGCGTGGGGGTGGTCAGCCGGTCCAACCCGAACATCACGCCGGTGGTGGCGCCGCCCAGGGGATAGGCGTTATGGTCCAGCCGGTAGCATTCCAAGGCCGTGCCGATCGAGCGTTCATCGGCTTCGGCGCGCGCGACCTTGGCGCGGATTTGGGCGTTGAGAAAATTGGGCACGGCGATGGCGGCCAATATGCCGATGATCGCCACGACAATCAACAATTCAATGAGGGTAAAACCTGCGCTGTTTTTCACGGTTTAAGCGGTATCACCTTCCTTTGCCTGTATCTCTTTACAGTGTAATTGTCCGCCGGGGAGACGTAAGCGGCGCGGCAAGTAAAAAAGGGAAGGGAGGCGCGAAGCCCCCCTTCCCCTGCCTTGCCATGCTAGAACAACGGCCACTGCTCCACCGCCGCCGGCTCGAAATAATCGAGAGCGGTTTCGGTCAACACCCCGCGGGTGATTTTCACGCGGTCCATGAATCCCTTGTAAGGATTACCGCCACCCTGTTCGTGGCCGATCAGGAATTCATACACGTCCGCGAACCGGACGCCGCCGTCATACGCCATGGTTTCCTTCAGCCGGCCGTCCACGTAAAACCGGAATTCCTGGAACACATCGTGCACCGCCGCCACGTGGTGCCATTGCCCGTCATTGGGAATCTCGGCGGTCGAGTGGGCATCCAAGATGCCGTAGGTGGTGACCGTCATCGTGAACCGCCCGAGCGTGTTGTCCGCGGGAAGGTTGGCGCCGGCCTGGTTCTGATAAGGCAGCCGGCCTTCGTCAAAGGGGTACGACGCGAGCGTGCTGCTCAACGGCGCCTTGGGATGGGCCGCGTCGCTGTCCAACTGGTCCGCGGTCAAGACGGCGTGGTGAATCCGCACGCGGTCGATCCACCCCGGCAAGACGCTGCCGCCCGCGCCGGTCCCGAGATACAGGATGTTCGACTGCAGTTCCCGGTGCGCGCTGGCGGTTTCCACGAAAGCCGCTTGCGCGCCGTCGAGGTAAAACGTCACGCCCACACCCGGCTCCCAGGCCATGGCGATGTGATGCCACTGGTTGTCGGCGGTGGCGGCCACTCCGCTCAGCACGTCTTCCACATCCCGGAAAGTGTAGACGAACACGCCGTTGTTAATGCCGATCTTGTAAGTGTCGCCGTAAGAGAGGATGTCGTTGGTCTGATTCAGGCTTTCTAGTTTGATCCACGCTTCGAGGGTCATGGGGCCGTCCTGGATGGCCAGTACGGGATTCACCGAATCATCCACGATCAGCCCTTTGTTCGCTTTTACCGAGTAATCGCCCGCCTGGCCGGAGGGTGAATCCGGGTCCGCCGCGGGCTTGGCCCCGTTGTCCCGGAACGAGAACGAATAGCCGTTTGCGCCTCCCACGCCGTAGGCGAAGAGAATGGCGCGGTTCGAGGGCTGCGTCCCGTCGATCTTCAACCAGGTTTCAAATGTGACACTTTCATCAATGAACTGCAGGATGTCCTTGTCATCCACGAAGATGACCCGGTCGTTGCCGTCGAAATACAGCGAATAATCGCCGGCGGTTCCCTTGGGGGAATCGAGGACAAACGCCGGACGGGTGGTGGAGGCGTTCAATTCGGCGGTGCTCACCGCGGGCCGGACCGCGGCAGTTCCATTCGCGAAGGGCAGTTGGGCTTCGTTGAAGTCATACGCCACCACGGTGGTGGCCATCGGCGCTTTCGGCGCCGCACGGTCGCTGTCCAGCTGGGCAACGTCCAGCAAGGCGTGATGAATCCTCGCCCGGTCGATCTGGCCCGCCAAGGGACTGCCGCCGGCCGTCTCGCTGCCGATGTTCAGCAGACTGTTCTGCGGCGCGCGGCCGGTGTTGGCCGTCTCCGTGGTCCCGGCGAGTTGCCCGTCGAGATAAAAATGCACGCCCACGCCCGGTTCCCAGGCCATGGCGACATGATGCCAGGTGTCGTCGGCCTCGATGGGAACGCCGCTGTCCACGTCCTCGACGCCGTAAAACGTCCAGACGAACATGCCGTTGTTGATGCCCATCTTGTACGACGCGCCGTAGGCCAGGATGCCGTTGGTGGCGTTCAAGCCCTGCAAGCGGATCCAGGCTTCCATGGTGATGGGACCGTCCTGAATGGCGAGCACGGGGCCGTCCGTGTCATCCACGGTCAGACCCCCGTTCACCACCACCGAGCGGTCGCCCGCCGCTCCGGAGGGCGAATCCGGGCTGGAGGCCGGCGCCTGAGTTGAATCCAGCGGCAATCCGACCTGCGCCGGAAACGCGCCGCTGTTGTCGGTCACCGTGTCCCCGCCGCCTTCGTTGAATTCCCACATGTAGACGTCGCCCGGCTGCTGCGCGTGCCCGGCGGGCAGGACCGCCAGCACCAACGCGGCGCATCCGAGCATCATCCAAAACCGCTGTGCCATTCTCTTGCTCCCCTTTCTGATTTTTTCGATCATATGATCTAATTTGTAAGATCATGATCGATTCGTATTGAAATAAATATATCATGACATCATAAAATAATCAAATGATCATAATACATTTAACTGATTAATAATGAATCAGTTTAGCGATCAGATTCAGGGTGCTGGCGGGAATTCGCAAGAAAGGAGGCGCCGGACGGCGGGAGGACTTTGCGGCAGGCGGCGGAGGTTGAGCCGCGCCGGACGGCTTTTCAGGGGAGGAAGCAGAAAAACCGAAAGGACATAGTGAATCGTGTCAGCTTTAAGTTCGGGCTAGATTTCCGCCGCGGGAGAGGTTCACGACACGGCCTGGATTTGGTACAACTGGCAGAAGATCCGCAGGTCCCGCGCGTGCCGGCCGTAGAACAGGCAGAGGTGATGGCCCTTCACATCCCGCGCGTCTTCCAGTTCATCAAGTTCCAGTTCCAGATTAGTGCGGCAGCCGCCGGCGGGGGGATTGGGGGGACAGCCCGCGATTTTGCCGCCGTAGACCAGCATCCGGGGCGGAGTCTCGCTGGACAGCAATTTTCCGAAGGTCACTTCCTGCCCCAGGGGAAACAACACCTGGGGAACGCAGCCCCAGCCGGCCTCCGCGTGGCTGCGCAGGCAGTACCGTTCGGGCGCGCCGTCCTTCCCGCTCATCCGCGACGCGCAGGTGCAATGCGCCCCGAAGTAGCGGTTGTACTCCGTGTCCATGGAGGGATTGTGCTGGAAGCCCGGCCGGTCGAACAATTCCTGGATCAACAGCAGGGTCAGGGTCGCGTCCAAGTCCGATTCGCAGCCCGCGGGGATGCCTTCGTCGCGCAGGTTCATGTAACCCATGCACGGGGGGACGTGTTGATGCGGTTCGCGCAGCCCGGGCAGGCAGTTCATCATCACCGCGTGCGCTTGTTCACTTTCGAGGATCTGCTTGAAGACGAAGTAGGTCTTGGCGGCCTCGAGAACGTCGGCTTCGGACGGTTCCACCCGCTGGACAGCATTCCGCAGAAACTCCCGGGCCAGGCGCTGAACCTCGTCCGTGGCCGGCATGGCCTGGAAGGCCGAGTAAAACCGCTGGTGGGGAATCGTCCGGATCCGCGTGCCCCAAGGCGGCGCTTGGGTTTCCCGGGTCTCCGCGCCATCGATATTCACGATGAGGCTGTCCTTCATCCGGCGCCCCGCGCGGATCATCTTCATCCCCCGCCGCACCGCATCGAGGTTGTCCAGGGAATTGATCAGGTATACGCCCGGCTGGCCGCGCAGCGTTTGGATGTGCGCGTTCAGCAGGATGCCCTGCGTGGCGAAGACCACCGCGGGGACCGGCGCTTCCTTCAAGATCCGCAACACGGCTTCAAAATGGCTTTTTTTGAAGGGGATCAGCAGTAAACCGTCCGGTTTGGTTTCCTGAACTGCCTGGATAAACCGGAGAATGCTCTCCTCGCCGTCCACTGGTTGGTCGGCCATTTCGATGCGCATCCCCAGGCCGCTCTCGATCTCGCGCAGGCTCCGCATGTACTGGGCTTGCCGCCCCTCGGCGTCAAAGGTCGAACCCGGCCAGCTGAAATAGCCTTCCTTCCGTAGCTGTTCCGTCGGCGGATACAAAAACGCCCCCATCACCCGCGCGGGCGGGCGGGTGTCTATCCCGCTTGCCGCCGATTGGGCCGGTTTCATCCCGGGACCCGCCAGCAGGCCGCCCGCGATCATGCCCATCGTCAGGCCGAAATGACGCCGGTGCATCAGGCTCGTGAAACCGATATTCATACGCGTCATGATCCATTCACCCCATCCAGAATATCCCGGCCGGGAGAAGTTCAACCCGCAACCGGATGCTTTTTCATCGTACCATGGCCTGCTGAGGACGCCTATGGGGGTTCCGAAATGGGAGCAGGCTCCCGGGAATGAAGTGTGGGCTCCCTGCGCGGCGCGGCATCCCATCGATCCCGGGATGAAACCAGGCTATCATCCGGTCTCATTCCCCTATCACCGCCATCGATCAGTGAGATTGTGTAAGCGAGATGGAACCAATTACCTGGCAGGACTTTGAAAGAGTGGAAATCCGCGTGGGAACCATCATCGCCGTGGAGGAGTTTTCCAAGGCCCGCAAACCGGCCTATAAAATCCGGGTGGACCTGGGTGAATTTGGCGTCCGCCAATCCAGCGCCCAGATTACGAAACTCTACACGAAGGAAGCCTTGCTCGGGAAACAGGTGATCTGCGTCGTGAATTTTCCTCCGAAAAAAGTGGCCGATTTCACTTCCGAGGTGTTGATCACCGGATTCATTCCCGAAGAGGGTGTCGTGGTTCTCGCACAACCCGAACGCCCTGTTCCCAACGGCTTGAAACTCCTATGAGCGAATCACTGAAAGCAGAAAATTTCATATCGGTTTTTCATTGAGCGGGACCTTGTCCCGGTTCGTCCGTTTATCTTGAAGACGCGCGGGAACGGAACAAAATAACACTGAGAAAAAACCCTCTCCGCGTGAATTCTGGATTCTTTTGAAATTCGAGCGATGAAGGAAAAATCGATGACTCTTTCGTCTTCACAGCAACTCGCGTTCGCGTGGATTTTGTTCCTGGCCGCATTGGCATGGTTCCAGGCGTGCGGGAAACCGGATCAGCCAACCACCCTGAACGATGCACAACCCACGGTGAGCCAGCCCACGCCCTCACCCACGCCGGCGCCCACCCCCGTGCCGACGCCCGGGCTGAGCGGACCCGATTTTCCCGGCATCCGGGCCAACAAGGAAATCATTCATGAACCGGACAAACTGGCCAAATACGGCCACAATTTATCGGGGAAGGCCATCGGCGGCTGGGTGGGGCGGATTGTGCAAATACTGCCCATCCCGGCCTCGGACCAGGCGCGGCTGGTAGTGGAAATGGATCTCGAGCAAAAAGATCCCCGCTACTTTTTGCCTGACGTGGTGCTGCAAAACATCCCGGCCGGAGTAGCCGCCCAACTCCGGACCGATGAAGTGATCAACTTTTCGGGCGTGCTGGGGGGATTCATGGACTTCGATAATTACAAATTCATCCTGGCGGTTAACGAGGCGCGGATCTTCGGCTTTCCCTCCAGCGCCAGTCCGGAAATCCAAAGCGCCAGCGCGGCCGCGGGCGGATCGTGATAGACCATTTCCATTCCTGAATTGTGTGAATGCAGGAGATCATCTCGGATGGCTGTAGCGCAAGGCGGCATGTTCCCACGGGAGGGATGACACATATGGAGTGTAAGGGCGGCCGGCGGGCCGCTCCTTGGAGAAAGAGAATCCGCTCCGCTCAAGCCGGGCAGGGAGAGGTCAGGATGCCGTTGGAGCGGCATAGCAGCCAGCCGATGGCCGAATCGACATCGGTGATTTTACCGCACTCGAACAGTTTTTGAAACTCTTCCACGGTCACCGTGACTACCCGGATGTCTTCTGTCTCATCCAGGTTCTGCGCGCCGGTCAGTTTGCAATTCCGCGCGCAATAGAGGTGAAAGGCGTTGCGGATTTTGGAAGGCCCCAGCTGGAATTTTCCCAGAAACGTCCACTCCTCGCTGGTGTAGCCGGTTTCTTCCTCCAACTCGCGCCGGGCGGTGTCCAGCGGCGACGCGTCGTTGGGATCGACAAGCCCCGCGGGAAATTCGATGGTGATCCCCCCGCAGGCATGGCGGTATTGCTCGACCAGCACCAGTTTTCCATCCTCGGTTATGGGTACGATCGAGGCCCATTCCCGGATTTCGAAGACGTAATAGTCGATAATGTTGCCGTTGCGCAGTTCCACGCAATCCCGCCGCACATCCACGCCTGGCGTCCGCAAGATGATTTCCGAGTTCAGTGTTTTCCAGATTCTAGACATCGTTTCCATCCGGATGGTTCATTTTTCTTATCAATTATCGATATTCGAATTCATTCCACCCTCGGCCGCCGCCGGGCCGATCTTGAGCCAAGGGGACAGGACTATTGTATCCGCGGAAGGCAGATTCCACGATACACGCGCATAACTTATTCAAATACAAATACTTATGGTAGTCATCTCCAGGGATTCTCATCCGCGCATGGCGGCATGGAGTGATGAGATGTAAGATTTTTCGGAAGCATCTATCGGGAAAATCCTGACAAAAAAAGAATTAATTCCCTGATTTGACGAAATCAATTACCCTCTATAATGATTTTGTTTTTCCGACTGCGGACCGGAAGCCAGTTTGCATGTCTAACGCTAAATAGGTGTGAAAATATTTCAAAGCTAAACCAATTTTGTAACATCTTCATCCAATTCCCCCCTGAAAACGCTTGGTCGCCAGAAGCCAGGCGTTCTTTTTGAAATAATGTTTTATATATATAAATAATACCGCGAATACGGAACTCTTGCCGGGATCTGTCTTCCACGCTGCGCAAGAGGGCCCGGATCATGATGGGATACGGGCCGCGCGTGAATCCATTCTAGGGGACCAGTCCCGCTTCACCTCATCTGGACTTCGGGTGCGGCATTGCTTCGGCAGGGAGCGAGTGGGCTAGCAAGTGGTCGAAGATGGCCGCCGGATGCGCGCGGCTGTTCTCGATGAACCATTGGTTGGTGCGTCGGCCGCCCACCACCACGCCCGCCAAGTAGATCCCCGGCCGGCGGGTTTCGTAGGTCACGGGATTATGCGCCGGAGTGCGGCTGTCGTCGTCCCGCTCGGGGATGCCGATCCGGTGTAAAAAATCGTAGTCGGGCTCGTAGCCGGTCAGGGCCAGGACGAAATCGTTGGGGATTTCAAAGGATCCATGAATTGAATTGCTCAGCACCACCAAGGCCGGTTTGATTTCCACGACTTGGGTTTGAAAATAGGCGGTGATTTCTTTGTCCTTGATGCGGTTTTTCATATCGGGCAGGATCCAGTATTTCACTCCTTCGTGAAAATCCTCTCCCCGAATGGCCACCGTGACACGCGCGTGATGGCGATGGCATTCCAGGGCGGCGATGGCTGACGAATTGCCGCTGCCCACGATCAACAGATCCTGATGCGCGTAGGGGTGCGGCTCCCGGTAATAGTGGCTGACCTTGTCCAGCTCCTCGCCGGGGACCCGCATCAGCCGGGGGCGGTCGAAAAATCCCGTGGCCAGGATGATTTTGGCCGCGCCGTACTCTCCCTTGCGGGTCACCACGCGGAATGCGCCGTCCCCGCCTTGGATATCGAGTACCTCCTCATAAAGATGGATCTCCAACGTGAAGAACTCCACCAAGCGGCGGTAATACTCCAGGGCTTCCGCTCGGGTGGGCTTTTCACCCTGGCACACGAAGGGGATGCCCGCGATTTCCAGCAGATCGGGTGTGGAAAAGAAGCGCATATTGACCGGGTAGTGGTAAATCGAGTTCACCAGGCAGCCTTTTTCCAGCACCAGGTGCCGCAATCCGCGCCGCCGGGCTTCCACCGCGCACGCGATCCCAATGGGACCCGCTCCGATGATGATCACGTCGTATCCAGCCACTCGGACAGCACTCTTATCCTTCCAGGATGTCCAGTTGCACGTAATCGTCGGAAACCCAGGCGCATGGGCAATATTCCACGCGGTACCGGATTTCGCCCCGGATGTTTTCCAGCGCTTCCTCGCGGCTTTTCCCCGCCGCGAAACAGTCCGGCTCGCCCAGGGTGTGGACATAATACTCCCTGGCGGCTTCATCCCAGCGAATGTGGACTTGGAATTTCATGCTCCGGCCCTCTTTCCCGGTTTCTGATTCCGTTTTAGACACATTTTAAAACCGGCGCGTGGGATTTGTCACGGAGGTGTGCCGGTTGGAACCCCTCTCCCGCTGAGCTGATCTTTATTCACCCGTGTTGATCCAGCAAGAGCATTTCATTCCCGCAGGGTATTCCTTTGAGTAGCCGTAGGTTTTAACTTACGGCCGTGGTTGGAGCAGGTTCAGCCAGATGTCCAGCCGCGGAGTTTGCCAGTTGTAGGGTTTGCCGAGGATGTCATAGTCGCCGTCGCCGTCCAGGTCGGCGATTTTGGATTCATGCAGGCCGATGCCACTGGAGACCTGCAGGGTGGTGAAATTCCCCCGGCCGTCGCCCAGCAGGATCAGGTTTTTCGCATCGGGATTGCCGCCATCGAGCCGCATCTCGGCGTTGAAAATATCGAGATGGCCATCTCCGTTGAAATCGAGGACGGCGAGCGAATGACCGTTGTCTACCTCCGGCAGGATGGTTTTCGGCTTCCAGATCCCCTTTTGCCATTCGTACAGCATGAGGGGTGCAATGCCGTCACCGACGACCAAAACGATTTCCGGACGGCCGCCTTCGATCAATTGGCCGGCCGCCGCGCGGGAGAACGAATAGCCCGCGTCCACGAGGTTCACAGCGAACGTGTTCCCTGCAAGGTGCTTGAACCACCGCCCGCCGCCGATGATGTCCAGCGTGCCGTCGCCGTCGATATCGGCCTTGGCCAACCCTTCGTGTTCGTTGATGGACTTGAAGGCGGGATAGGTTCCGCGTTGCTGCATCTCGCTGTCCGGGCTCCAGGCATAAATCGCCACGCAATCCCACGGTTCGGTGGTCCGGGGCTTTTCAGGAATATCGGTCCAGAACAATTGGCAAGCTCCCTGGTTCCAAAAGACCAACTCGTCCCGGCCGTCGCCGTCGAAATCGCCGAAGATCAGATCGTGGTGCTTGGGTTGACCGGAATTCTTGATCTCGCGGCGTTTCCAGGGAACTTCTTCCTTATAATCTGGACAGGGATTTTCCCACCACCAGACGCGGTTCTCTTTCCAATCGCCGCCGGCCACGAAGTCGAGATCCCCGTCGCCGTCGACATCGTGGCTGTCCGATCCCGCTTCGATATGCAATGGCCCGCTTTCGACGATGTATTTTGTCCAGCCGCCCGCGCCCCGGCGGTACCATGCCACCGCCGGGGCCTGCGTGCGTTCGGTGATGATAAAATCGTTCACGCCGTCCTTATCCACATCGAACACCACGCTGGAGGTTTGTTGATCTCCCGTGTTGGGAACCGGCAGGTCCCCATTCGCGGTGGACAAATGCTTCCAGGTCACGGGCTCGCCGGCCTGGGCGGGAAGGCCCGGCCAGACCGCGAGGCCGAAAAGCGGAACAAGTACGATGAGGTAATGAGAGGATTTCATGCGTGCTACTCCTTGGAAGGGATGCGCGGCAACTCATGGCGTTGTAGCCCGGAAAGGGGTGCTTGGATGATAATCCCGTGTGGGATTTCTGGGAATATGGAATCGTGAATATTAACCCGAAAACAGAACTTGATCAGTGTTTTTTTCGGAGTATGAGCAAAGAGGAGATCGCTATACGATTTCCTCTCCCTCTGGGAGAGGGTCCGGGTGAGGGAAATTCGTCGGATGAGTTGGTGTGCGGCGCGTACCCTATCATTGATCCACAGCTCTGCATCCCCTCTCTCCCTCTGGGAGGGCGCCCTGAAAGGTCGAAATGTATCCTATATTCTAACACCCATTCTCGGAGTCCCCTTCAGGGGACGCCCAGGGTTTTAATCCTGGGGTAACTGTTTACCGGTTGGCAGTGCTGCTTTTGAGCGCCAACGGCTCGGCCTGAGTATAGCCCAGGGCGTAAGCCCTGGGAAAAAGATGATAAAAGAATTATTTCCCTCTTCCTTTGGGAGAGGGTCAGGGTGAGAGAAGCCCTGAAAGGGCGAAATTCATACATTTTCTACAAAGAAGTAAACAGTTACAAAGAACCAACCCTGCCGGGTTGAATTGATTGTCATTCGATCCCCGCGGGATCGTTGTCCATGGGAAAGGCGCCGGGATTTATCACCCCGGGTTATTCACATTTTCAATCCCTTCGGGATTGGATGGGGGCATGATATGCGCGGCCGGGTACGGGAATGATATCAGTCCTAGTATTGCGCTGTCGCAGAACTAGCGCTTGCCGTAATAAAAGGCAGGTCAATTTCAGCCCCGGCTCCGGCGCTCACGTACCGGTCTCCGAAGACATCCCGAAAGACACGGATTGCGGTATCGCCGGTGCAGTGTGTCGCGCTTACGTACGCTACTCCCATCATCTGCATCTCGTTGGCGATCCGGCGCGCCTCCGCATCGGATTGGCCGAGCAGGTGGAATCCGCCGATCACGAAGTGCAGCGGGCGGCCGGTCTGCCGCTTTACCTGTTCGAGCATGGGCAGGATACCCGGGTGTGCGCAGCCTACGATCACGGCCAATCCCTCCGGTGTATCGACGGTCAGGCATTGTTCCCAAAGATCGTCAGTGATTCCCTGGCCTGGATTGCCTAGGGATATAGTCCCCTGAAAGTGCAGCGGTTCGCTAATGGTGATTCCGTCAAACATGATCTTCGTTTGCGCGACCGGTTCGAGCCTGAGACCGGCGCCCAACAACGCCGCGGATTCCTCCGGGTGATCCTCGAAACCACGCGGAGTGAAAGCCCCCACTCCCGGCAGCGTGCCGAGTCCCGGCGCGCCCTGGGTGTGGTCGAAATGATAGTGTGAGATTACGACCGCTTCGATACGGGACGGATCGGCATTCATCGCCGTCAGGTTGTTCTTGAGTACCACGGGATCGGGACCCGTGTCGAACAGCACCGTATGGCCCCTTGCCTCGATAAGGCAAGCGAATCCCCACGCGGCTTTTACGCCTTTCTCGGCAACGGTGTTGTCAACGAGAACGGTCAGGCGGGCAATCGGTGATGGATCCGGGACTGCGGCGGGTTTATCAAACCACAGAGGGGTAAATACCAACGCGATGAAAATAAAGATACGTATGAGATTGCTTGGTTTCATGGGAAACCTTCCTAATCGTAAGCGATAAATACATAACAAAATTTATAAAATGGATTGCCGGCTTCCCGATTGACAAATTCCAATTCCGTGAAAAGGCGGGAGGCCGGAGTTCAGAGACCTTCGGCCCATACCGCGGCGGATCAAAAGATCTCCCAGTCCCTGACAGCCACGCCCTTGGGAAGCATGATCATCGTGCCCCACATGTGTTCCTTGTTCTCCGTGCCGAGCGCGTTGACGACCGCCCCGTAGGGATGGGGGAAGGCTTCCCAATAGATCTGCGTGTCCCGCAATTCGAGGTATTCGGTGAACTCCGCTTCCCGGGTCTGGGGATCATGCTGGTCGACGTCATCGACGTTGATATCGAATCCGATATTCCATTGGGGGTTGGGATTGCCGGTGATGGCCAGGGCGAATTTGGCTTCCTGCGTCCAATCGCTGGTGGATTCATTCACGATGGTTTTCCACGCGTAGTCGCCTTCCATGAGGATGTCCGCGGGGATGGAAACACGCGCCGTGTTGGCCGGTTCGGTGCCCAGGCCCAGAATGAACTGCCCGCCCAGCTCCGAGTCGTTGCGGGTTTCGGAACGGGACAGGTCGCCGTCAAAGAAATATTCCACGGCGTCATTTTCCCACACGGGATCGATCCCCCAGCGTTGCTGTTCCCCGTAGTTCTGGCTGATGTAGATATCATCCTGGACCGACACGCCGAAATAAACGAACTTGTCGTCATACTTGACCCAGAATTGAAAACTGCCGTCTTCCGGGCCATCCCACGAGTTGCTGCCATCCCCATAAAAAGCCTTCTGGTCGAGCGAGACGCGGTCGGTGGCGGCGTCGTCCCACTCGCCCGCCGCCAGCACGCCGTCGATGACCGGTGTCACGCGCGCGTACGGCACGCTGATGGATTTCCGCTGCGCTTCATCGCGGTCCTGGGCCGCCGCGGACGCAACGCCCCCAACCAGACCAAAACCCAGCGCCCAAACGATAATTTTTTTCATGGTGGTTCTCCCCATGCCGATGAAAGTGGTGTGGCTGAATTTCCTCTGGGACAACAAGGCTGGCTCGGCCGGCTGGATCACTCCCTCCCTTTCCGGATGGGTGAAATTCGCCATGCCGTGGATGATCGAATCCAAAGCTTTTCAAGAATAATCATTCGATTTTCCGCTCGAAAGATGGGACTTGTCAATTCCGGATACCGGTTTGGCCGCCGGAGAAGAGAGGGAATCAGAAGTGGAAGGTGTTGGGATAAATAGTCAGAATCAGGATGAACAGGATAACCAGGATAGGACGGGCTACGCGCTGGCGCGTTAATCCAGCCACGCGATTTCAACGAGGGGAGAGAGGAGACAAGAGAGGTTTGGGATGGGGCAGGTTTCGCGATGCGCGATCCACCCGATATTTGCAATGCCTCGTTTTCGGATGATCGGATGACGTTCCATATTTTATGCCCGAATCCATCCGCCGGGTTGATCAGTAGCTGAGGCGGCCGGTTTTGGTCCGGTTGCTGTCGATATCCGAAAAGACGTTGGAAACGAAAATATCGCCCCGCGCCGTGAGTCCGTTGGAGGGATTATACTGCACGCCGTCCGGATTGCCGCCGGGTTTGAAGAAGAATCCCCAGTCTCCCGTCTTGTGGTCGGGGCCGAGGCTGGAAAAGGTGTAACTTTCCGGTTGTTTGGCGGAACCGGAGTAGCGGGTGTTGTAGGTCAGCGCGCAATTGGAGCAGAAGGTGTCCACCATCGCGGTGCTGCTGATATAGGGGACCGGGGTGGTGAAGATCCTCAGTTGGCTGTAACTCATGAAAATGGGGGCAAAACTGAATTCCGCCACACCCTTGACGTCGTCGGGCGCGCCGTTGCCGGGTTTGCCGCAGCCCAGGCCGCCCAAATAGGCCGCGGAACCGGGATCGTCGCAGTCGATCGGCCGCCGTGCGTTGTTGTCGATCATGTACATCATGACGGCGTTTTCCATGGTGCGGATGTCCGCCTCGGCGCGGGCCACGCGGGCGCGGACCTGGGCGTTCAGGAAATTGGGGACCGCGATGGCGGCCAGGATGCCGATGATCGCGACCACGATCAGCAACTCGATCAGAGTAAACGCCTTGTTCATGTTTTCTCCCATTCAATTCAGATTGATACAACCCACGGAGACGATCCGCATCCTTCTGTCAGTCATTTGGATTGTCTCAAAAACATGATCATCGTCAACCATACTACCACAAAACCGAAAGAGAGGCGATGCAATTTTAGTGGACGTGGTGCGGGTTTACGCCAACGCTTTCCCTCACCCCGGCCCTCTCCCTTATAGGGTAAGGGAAGAGAAAAAATGTTCATCCGAGAAGTGCGCGCATAATAAGGTAAAATCGATTTCATTCACTCCTGGATGAGGACGGACACCAAGATCCGCCCCTACAAAAAATCCATCACCCTGACTCTCTAAAGGGGGAGAGGGAATTATGGGAGTGGTTTTCATCGATCATTTCGAAGAGATGCGAACACGCGATCTGAAAAAAAGTACGCACTTCGGCGGACCGGTGAGGCGTTGGCGGGCAAGATGCCTGCACCACAAAACGCAGATATGACGCCCGCACAACAATCCTGCCAGGGATTTTACTCCTGGCTCAATTAGGAAGCGCCCCGCCTGGGCTTTGGTCATCACTCTAGTTTTCTCCCATAAAGGGAGAGGGAATGTGATTTGTTGTTCATTATTATGAATACAGATGATCCGAACTCCATCCAATCGACAGAACCACCCGCTTTTGCTACGATTCATGGGAGAATCAAGGCTTGACACGGGAAGGAAGTTTACATGCCAGAACCGGTTCCGTTTCTGCAGATGCTGGGGATCACCAAAAGTTACCCGGGAGTCCAGGCCCTCAAGGGCGTAAACCTGGAAATCCGCGAAGGCGAGGTCCACGCGCTGGTCGGCGAGAACGGGGCGGGAAAATCCACTCTGATGAAGATCCTGGCCGGGGCCGAGACACTGGACGCCGGCGAGATTCGCATCGGGGGCCAGAAGGTGGTGATCGGCTCGCCCCACCAGGCGCAAGCCCTGGGCATTTCCATCATTTACCAGGAATTCAACCTGGTGCCCCAATTGGGAGCGGCGGAGAATATCTTTCTGGGGCGCGAACCTGCCCGCTTGGGCTTCGTCGATTTCGCGCGGGAACGCCGCGAGGCCCGGCGCATCCTCGACAGCCTGGGCATCTCGTTCGACCTGGAAATCCCCGTGAGTCAACTGTCCATCGCGCAACAGCAGATGGTCGAGATCGCCAAGGCGCTGTCCATCGACGCCAAGATCATTGCCATGGACGAGCCATCCGCCACCCTCACTCTGCATGAACTGAAGAACCTCTTCACGTTGATCCGCGCGTTGAGGGAGAAGGGAATCAGCGTTATTTACATCTCCCACCGGCTGGAGGAGATCTTTGAAATCTGCGACCGGCTGACCGTGCTGCGGGACGGGGAATGGATCGGGACGCGGGATATCCAGGACATCAAGCGTGAAGGCATTATCGAAATGATGGTCGGCCGCAAAATCACCGACGAGTTTCCCCGGCCCGAGTTCCCCGCCGGGGATGAAGTCTTGCGCGTTGAAGGCTTGGAGCGGGGATTTGTCCAGGATGTTTCGTTTTCGCTGCGCAAGGGCGAAATCGTGGCGCTCACCGGCCTGGTGGGAGCCGGCCGCACCGAAGTAGCCCGCATGCTCTTCGGGGCGGATCCGCCGGAAAAGGGAAGGATGTGGCTGGAAGGGCGGGAACTCGTGTTGACCTCTCCCCGGCAAGCCATCGATTCGGGCATCTGCCTGCTGACCGAGGACCGCAAGGGCCAGGGGCTGATTTTGGGGATGCGCATCCGCGAGAATATCACTCTGCCCAAGCTGAGGGAGTTTTGCCGGTTGCTCTTCATCAACGGGCCGCGCGAACGCCAGTCCGCCCAGGAGGCCATGAAGGATCTTACCATCAAGGCCCCCAGCATCGAAACCGAAGTCCGCAACTTGTCCGGCGGTAACCAGCAGAAGGTCGTCCTGGCCAAGTGGCTGCTGGCCAATTCGAAACTCTTCATTTTCGACGAACCCACGCGCGGGATCGACGTGGGGGCCAAGCGGGAGATCTATCTCCTGATGAATGAACTACTGCGCCGGGGCGCGGCCATCCTCATGATCTCCTCCGAACTGCCCGAGGTATTGGGCATGGCCAACCGCATTTTGGTAATGAGCGGCGGGCGTCTCGCTGGTGAACTGCACCGGAACGAGGCCACCCAGGAGAAAATTATGCACCTGGCGACGTTGTCCCCCTCGTTACGTGAGCGCGTACAGGTGGCCTGACCATGTGGTTTTCACCCCCACTTCCCCCAGGGACGTATTCCCCTGATGATCTCCTCGAATGGGACCGGCCCCCGGCCCGGATTCCCGGATGGACCTGGCTGGGCTCGGCGCTCATCCTGGTGTCCGAAGTGCTGCTGTATTTTCAGGCCGAGCCGGTTTACACGCACTTTACCCCAATTGTCTGGTGGGGATACATCCTCCTGCTCGACGGGCTGATCAAGAAGCGGCGGGGAGTGTCTTTTCTGGCGGATAAGCCGCGTATGTTTGGTTTTATGGCGGTGGGTTCCGCGCTCTGGTGGCTCGTGTTCGAGTTCTATAACTGTTATATCGAAAACTGGGTTTATGTTGGATTGCCGGAAAATATCATCCATCGCTATGGGGGTTATTTGATCGCCTTCGCGACGATCATTCCCGCCGTCCTTTCAACGTATGAATTCTTCCTGACGTATTGGCCCTCCCGCGATTCCTTGGATTTCTCGAAGCAGCCTGGGGCGTCCACCCTCATGAGTTGGTTCATCGCGGGATTCGTATGCGTTACGGTTCCCTTGTTCATACCGGTTCGAGAAATCCGTCATTATCTCTTTGGTTTTGTTTGGGTTGGATACATCTTTCTGCTGGAGCCTCTGGCGTATGCGTCCGGCGGGTACTCGCTTTTGCGGTTGTGGGCGGCGGGGGCGCGGCGGCTGGTGTGGCTGATTCTCGGCTCCGGGGCGGTTTGCGGTTTGCTGTGGGAATTTTGGAACTACTGGGCCGGGGCAAAATGGTTCTATACGGTACCGGTTTTTCCCGCAATCCGGTACTTTGAGATGCCCTTGACCGGTTTTCTGGGATTTTTGCCCTTTGCTTGGGAATGCCTGATGTTGGCGGTATTCGCCTCTCTGGTTTTCCAACGCTGTCCCTTGGGCCGCCCCCATGGGCCGTGCCCACGGAGCGTGGTCCAGGGCGCGCGGGCGTTATTGGCGGCGCTGGTTTTGATTTTCGCTCTGGCCGCCTTGGTCCAACCTCGGTGGATATTCCCGATTGAAGACCTCTGGTTGCCGCCATCCCTTGACGCAGAGACCGGGGACACTCAGCGTCTGGCTGGGATTTTGGATACATTACGAAGCGCGCCGGAATCCTGGAACGAATCGCTGTCCGAGCGTGTTCTGGATAGAACGGGCCACGATCCTTCCTGTTATTTTGCGCCCTGGAGTCCCGATTTGGTTACCCGGGAGAATCTGGCCTTGCTGGGCCGGATTCAGAAAATGCCAGGCGCCTGGCGGTGGATTGATCCTCTGCTGCGGGATTACGCCGTGTCCGCGCGGTTTCGGTGGGCCAACCGGATTGCGCGGTAACCATCAGAAAATAAATATCTTATGGAAGAAAACGCGACTCCCGGTCTTTTGCATTCCCTTCACTATCTAAAATAAATTTATTTTTTTTGAAACATAACCCCTGTCTGGATCGTACTAATAGACAGGGGTCCCGGAGAAAGGTGTCTCGCCGGAAAATGAGAGAGCCATTCAATTTTATTGAATAAAGAATCCTCCGTTTTGTCTAACTATTATGGATGAAGTATGCGATGCCGTGTTGATTCTCTTGGAAAACCCGAAAAACAAAAAAAAGGATAAACCATACATGAGCCAATAAGCGGTTGCGAAACCGTTTATTCCTTCCACTATCTCCCCCCCAATTGTTGACGCGGAGTCAAGTGCCCAGCTGTGACTCCGTTTTTTTTGACTGCTCGCCGTATCCTTAGAATAGCCGTATCCTGGAATAAATGAATCGGTTGGCTCGACGATCCAACAGGCCGGACTACCCCCGCCGGGTGTTATCCATGCCGAAAATGGCATATCATGAACCAGTTACGTTTCGAGAGGCATTCCACGAGAAGAGGCTGGCCATGATCGTTACTCCGCAAAACCTGAATTCGGCCGTCGAAAACCTGGTGCACTCCACGCCGGTGGTCGATATGCACACTCATATTTACCCCCCCGCTTTCGGACCGCTGCTGCTGTGGGGGATCGATGAGCTATTGACGTACCATTATCTGGTGGCAGAGGTCTTGCGTGCGGCGCCCCTGCCCCCGGAAACAATCTGGGCCTGGCCGAAGAAAAAGCAGGCCGAATACGTATGGGAGCACCTGTTCATCCGCCGGGCGCCCATTTCCGAAGCCTGCCGGGGCGTGGCCACCTGCCTCCAGGCGGCCGGGCTGGATCCCAACGAACGCAATCTGGAAATCCTCCGCGCCTACTACCGCGCGCAAAAAGCCGAGGATTACGTCGAAGCGGTTTTCGTCAAAGCCAATGTGAAATACGCGGTCATGACCAACGATCCCTTCGATCCCGCTGAACGCCGGATCTGGGAGCAGGGCGGTTTCAGCCATCCCCGTTTCCAGGCCGCCCTGCGTGTGGATCCCCTGCTCATGAATTGGGAGACCGCTTCCTCGCTCCTGCGGGAGATGGGGTATGAGGTCAGCCACGACCTGAACGATAAGAGCCAGGGCGAGATCCGCCGCTTTTTGGAGCATTGGGCGGATGTCATGAAACCCCGCTACATGGCCGTGTCCCTGACGCCCGATTTTCAGTATCCGGACGAAACCCCGCGCACGCGCGTGCTCGATGCCTGCGTCCTGCCGTTCGCGCGGGACCGGAGCCTGCCTTTCGCCTTGATGATCGGCGTCCGGCGGCAAATCAATCCCGCGTTGCGGCTGGCGGGCGACGGCGTGGGCCGCGCCGATCTGAGCAGCGTCATTCAATTGTGCCTGCAGCATCCGGACAACCGCTTTCTGGTTACTCTGCTCAGCCGCGAAAATCAGCACGAGTTGTGCGTGATCGCCCGCAAGTTCGCCAATCTGCTGCCCTTCGGCTGCTGGTGGTTCATGAACAACCCTAGCCTCATCGAGGAAATCACCCGGGAGCGGATCGAGATGCTGGGCTGGAGCTTCGTGCCGCAGCATTCCGACGCCCGGGTGCTCGATCAGATGCTGTACAAATGGCCGCACTCCCGCCGGATCATCGCCAAGGTCTTGATCGGCAAGTACGCGGATCTGCTCCAAACCGGATGGAAAGTGACGGAAGACGAAATCCGGCGCGATGTGTCGCGGCTTTTCTATGACAATTTCGAGGCGTTTGTCCGGTGAGGATTCACCGGGAGGCTTCACTCAGAACTTGTCTTCAAGGATGACAGGATATTTGGTTCATCCGATAAGTGCGTACATCATTTCCGGGAGCGCGACCGGTCATCGATTCGACGGGTTGGAGAGAGCATCCCAAAATCCCCTCTCCCTCTGGGAGAGGGCCAGGGTGAGGGAAAGCCTTTCCTCGGCGCCGA
>JBHGBC010000229.1:0-7826 GCA_041946805.1 bacterium | reverse complement strand
GAGGGAATAATTTCTTTTGTCGTCCTTTTCCCAGGGCTTGCGCCCTGGGCTAGCTTCTTACGCGCCGTCGGCGCTCAAAAGCTATAAGGGCGCTCAAAGCTGTAGTCAATCCGGTGAATGGTTTCATCGGATGAACCTGCAAATACACCTCAAATCCCCGCGTTCTTTCTCAGCCGGTTCAACGCCTGGATCGAACTCTCGGGAATCAAGCCGTGCTGGCCGGGGGGGACGTCGAGCAGAAAATTGACCTGGCGTTCCTTGGTTTGCTGGAATTGCTCCAAGAGTTCGGCGTCCGGGCGGGGAGCATCCCCTTCCACGTAGAACCAATTCTTGCCGAGGGGATCGCATACTTCGCCAGGGATGTAATAGGTCCGGCCCTCGATTTCGCGCCATTTTTTATGGCCCTGGCCGGGCGGCAGGCGGCGCTCGATGGCGATGAGGTCGGACGGCCAGGCGTAGGCCACGTCGTATTCCTCGCCCGTGCTGATGCCGCTGTTCATCATGATCACCGTGTCCGGCTGGAGCTGGGCGATGTGGTTGTACAGGAAGGTCCGGTAGCCGCGTCCCAACACGCCGGGGATGTCGATCCACACCTCGGCGAAGGGGCCGTACTGGGTCATCAATTCGGTGATCTGGGCGGTCTGGAAGGTTTGATAGAGCGACGTGGTGAACGGGGCCAGGGCCTCCCCTTCGTTGGGGAAGCGGTTCATCCCGTCCGTCCAGGGGATATCCGAGGGGGTCTGGCTGCCGAATTTGTGATGGTTGTCCCACGAGCAATAGTAGAAGCCGGGCAGCACGCCGCGGCGCTCGCAGGCTTTCACGAAGTGTTCCATCACGTCGGTGGTGTTGCCGCTCCGGGCGACGGTGTAGGCGGTATGCCGGCTGGGCCAGAGGCAGTGCCCGGCGACGTGCTTGGCGCACACGACGGCGTATTTCATGCCCGCGTCGCGCGCCACGCTGATCCATTGATCCACGTCGAGGCGGTCCGGCGCGTAGAGCGAGGCGGGATCGTTGCCCGAGGGGAGTTCGTCGCCGGTGTAGGTGCTCATGCCGAAGTGGATGAACATGCCGTAGCGCAGCGCTTCCCATTTTCGCAATGACTCGAGACTCAACCGCTGCGCCCCGCGCCCCGCCGGTTCAGCAGGGCTTTGCGCTTCCCCGCCCCGGGCGGAAGGCGACATGGCCCACGCGGCCCCCATACCCGAGGCCCATACGAACGAACGTCTGGACATGGATGAATCGAACATAAACACGCTCCTCCATGGGATGGCCATTCGAAATTCCCTATTCGGCCATTTCATCAGAGAGCGGGGCGGATAGGAAGGGTGAGGCGGGCTGGCTGTCTAGCCCGAATCCGCCTCACTTTTTCAGGCGAACGGATTGATAGTATAATGGGACCCGCGATTCAGTGAAAATCAAAACCAAGGAGCCGGATATGACACGAATGGGATGGGTGGCCGTATGGATCATGGGATCGGTGGTTCTGGCGGCGGGGCAAGAAGAACCTCCCTTGGAGAAGGTACTGGGGGAGTTGGGCATCCAGGTCACGGCGGATGATGAAATCCAGGGCGGCGGACCGGCGCAGGGATTGTTCATCAAGACACATACGCCCGTCGAAGTGCTGCTGGCAGCCAAGTACTCCTTCGCCAAGCAGGAGACGGTTTCCAATGTGCGGGCGGGATTCTTCACCTACACCGGCGAAACCCCATTACATCTTCTATTCGAGTGCGGACCGGAGGCGGGAGAGAGCCAGAACATCATGGGCCTGCCCACCACGCCCAAACTGAAGCATTGGTTCGATCCCGGCATCGCGCCGTTCGGATTCTATGTGCAAAGCGCCAATTTCAATCCTGCATTCGCCCCGGACGGCGAAACGGTTTATACCTGTGACGCCTTCAACCAACGCGTGACGCGATTCGGCAACGATCTCCATAAGGTCAAAATCTTCCCGTACAAAACCCAGTATGGCATCACACCGAACTGGTTCGTGCTGTGTTGGGAATTTTCCACCAACAACGACTATCAAGACCTGATCACCGTGGTGCGCGGGGTACGGCCCATCGTTTCAGCACCGCCGGCGGAGGTTTCCCTGGAAAGCGGAGAGGAGACGCCCGCCACGCCGGAGAAATGACGGACCGGGGGATGGAGGCATTAGCGGGCCGGGTGAGATCAAAGCGAAGTGTAGTCCATCATCACTTTTGAATCCCCGCAGGGGATATAACCATCACTTTTTAAATCCCCGCAGGGGATATAAAGGAGTAGCCGTAGGTTTTAACCTACGGCTACTCCCGCCGGGATTGAATCAGGGCGGACACCAAGGTCCGTCCGTACATGGATACCCTCACCCGGGCCCTCTCCCAGAGGGAGAGGGGATGCATTGCTGGTGATTTGTCTCTCACAGGGCTGACGCCCTGGACTTTCCAGAAGCCGCGCCGTGGGCGCTCAAAAATTGCCCTGCAAACCGGTGAATCGTTACAAGGAATGAAAGATTCTATAGCATAACGGAACGCGGGAATTTCAGTGAAAAGGGGACGCTCATGCGAACGCCCCCTTCCTTTTTCACTTTGCCCTGATTGTCACTCCGCGTGATGGATACCGCGCGGTCAGGCGGCCAGTTTCAGGATCGCCTCTTTCACGAGAGTCTTGGTCAACGGGATCTTGTACCCGTTGTCGCTGAGGGCCACCGCGCCATCCACCGAGGCTTCGGCCGCTTCGGCCGCCAGCGCTTCGGTGATGGCCTTGCCGGCCAGCACCGCCTCGGCCTTCTTCGCCCGCCAGGGACGCGGTGCCACGCCGCCGAGAATGATGTTGGCCTTCTTGCAGGTGCCGCCCTCCATCTCCAACGCGACCGCCGCCGCGGACAGCGCCCAGTCGAAGCCGTCCCGCTGCCGGAACTTGACATACGTGCTCTTGAGGGAATGCGCGGGGATTTCGATCTCGGTGACGATCTCGTTCGGCTTGAGTTTGTTCTCCCGGGTGAGAATCTCGGTGGGCAGCACGAAGAAGTCATCGAGGGGCATTTCGCGCGGACCGTCCGGGCCGGTCAGACGCACCATGGCGTTCAGGGCGATCAAGGCCGGGGCGCAATCGGAGGGATGCACGATGTAGCTGGGCCCCCCGCCGAGGATGGCGTTGTAGTAATTACGCCCCGAGAGCGAATAGCAAATCGCCCCGCCCTTTTTGAGGCAAGGATAGAACTCGCCCCGGTAATACCAGCAACGCGGCCGCTGGCACAGGTTGCCTCCCAGCGTGCCGACGTTGCGGATCTGGGGCGAGCCGACCACGGCGGCGGCTTCGGCCAACGCGGCATGCGCCTTGAGCAGATCCGGATGGCCGGCGATCCCGGCCAGCGTGGTGGTCGCGCCGATTTTCGCGACTCCCCCCTCGGTCCGGATGTAATCCAGATCGGCGATGCCGCCGAGGCTGACCAGCCGCTCCGGCTCGATGAGGTGATCTTTCAACTCGCCGATCAAATCCAAGCCGCCGGCAAGCACCTTGGATTCGTTGTATTCATCCCCCAGAAACGAGACGGCCTCCTGGGCGGTTTTGGCTTGTACGTATTCGAACGTTTTCATGAATCAGCCCTCCTTCTTCTGCAAAGCGGCCAGGACCTTGTCGGCGGTGATCGGAATCCGGCGGACCGGGGTCCCCAGCGCGTTGGCCACCGCGCAGCTGATGGCGGCGGCGGTGGGAATGTAGGGCGGCTCGCCCAATCCCTTGGCGCTGGCGTTGTTGATGGGGTCGAAGACATCCACCAGAACCGGTTCGATTTCCGGCGTGTCCATGGCGGTGAGGATCTTGTAGTCCTCGAGGTTGGCGTTGAGTTGGCGGCCGGTGACGTTGTCCATGATCCGGTCCTCGAACAACGCGGAGGTGACGCCTTGGATCACGGCGCCGCACATCTGGCTCTCGGCCTGGGCCTTGGCGATGGTCTTGCCGATATCCTGCACGGCCACGACTTTCAGAACGCGGACTTTCCCGGTTTCGGTGTCGACTTCGACTTCGGCGAATTGAGCTCCGTAAGCCCCGGTGCCCGACTCGGGGACTTCGGCGCGGATGTGTTCGCCCAGGGTGACGATGGTGTCTTTGCGGATAAGGGCGGCCGCCTCCTTCCAGGCCAGTTTGCGGCTCGTATCCGACCTGGAGAAAACGTTCCCGTCCTGGCAGTCGATGTCCTCGGCCGTGGTTTTCCACTTTTCAGCCACTTTTTCGAAGAGTTTTTGCTTAGCCTTGTACACCGCGCTGCGCACGGCGGGGGCGACAGTCGGCGTCGTGGTGCTGCCGCCGCTGGCCGGGCCTTTCAAGCCGAGGCTGGAATCCCCGATCGTAACCTTGATATGTTCCGGGCCGATCCCGAGTTCCTCCGCCGCCACGATGGCCATCATGGTGCGGTGGCCGGTGCCGAGATCCTGGGAGCTGTTGGCCACTTCGACGCTGCCGTCGGAGAAGAGCGAGCAGCGCACCACCGCGCCGCCGGGGCTGCCGGTCGATCCCCAAAATGTGACGGCGCACCCCACGCCGCGGCGGAAGCGGCCGGTCTGGGAACCGGGTTTCTGGTATTTCTCCTTCCAGCCGAAGCGTTCCGCGCCGAGTTGGAGTTCATACGGCACGGCCTTGTACAAGCCGCCGGAAATGTTTTTCGCGCGCAGTTCGCAAGGATCCATATCCAATTTCTTGGCCAGCTCGTCCAGGGCCATCTCGATGCCGTACGACCCCTGGGGGCGTCCGGGAGCGCGGAAGGCGCGGGCGTTCCCGGCGTTGATATAGACGTTTTGTTCCTCAACCTTGATGTTGGGGCAGTCGTAATGTTCGAAGAAGGGCACGTTGACGCTCGCCCCGCCCGAGTGGCCGGGAATGTTAAGGCATTTCGCGTAGATGGCGGTCAAGGTTCCGTCCCGTTTCGCGCCGAGTTTGACATACATCCGGGCGGCGGGCTTGTTGCCGGCCATCACCGAATCCTCATAGCGGTTGAGCATCAGTTTGACCGGGCGGCCGGTTTTCTTGGCGAGGCGGGCGGCCATGATGCCGAACTCCTCGGGCCCGAACTTGCTGCCGAATCCCCCGCCCATGTGCTGCGTGACGCAGCGGGATTTGGTGTCGTCGAGGCCTTCGTTGCCGAAGGCCTTGGCCATCGCCTGGGAAACCGACAGCACGCCCTGGGTGGAATGCCAGACGGTCAGTTCGCCGTTGTTCCACTCGGCCACGCAGCCGTGGGTTTCGAGGCAGGAGTGCGTCTGGACCTGGGTTTCGTACTCGCCTTCGATGATCACCTCGGCTTCTTGAAAACCCTGGTCGATATCGCCCTGGTCGCGGGAGCGGGCCTCGGTGACGTTGCCGCCGCCGCGGATGGAGGGCGCCGCCTCGCTCATGGCGGATTCGTAGTCATAGACGAAGGGCATTTCCTTGTATTCGACCTTCACTTGGCGGGCGGCGTCGCGGGCCTGCTGGACGGTTTCCGCGGCCACGGCGGCGACCAGCCAGCCGGCGTAATTGGCTTTCTGGCCTTCGACGTTGGGGAATTTCTCCACGGCTTTCACACCGGGCATCCGCTCGGCCGCGGCGGTATCGACCTTGCCGACGCGGGCGTGCGCGTAGGGACAGATCACCAACGCGGCCTCCAGCATGTTGGGGCGGTTGATGTCGTACGAGTATTTGGCCCGGCCGGTCACCTTTTCGATGGCGTCCAGGCGGGGGACATCCTTGACTCCGGCAATGGAAAAAGTGCGGTCCGCGCCCCAGACCCCCGGCTCCCCGGCGGGGACTTCGTATTCGATGGTTTTGGTGTTGCCTTCATATCCCACGAGGGCGGATACTTTTTTCATCTCAGCCATGGTCTCACCCTCCATTCCGTTTGCGCAGGAGTTCGGCGGCTTCGAAGATCTGCGAATAAGTCCCGCAGCGGCAGATGTTGCCCGCGATTCCTTGTTTCACTTCGTCCAGGGACGCCTTGGGATTTTGTGCGAAGACCGCCGCCATGGACATGACGAATCCCGGCGTGCAGAAACCGCACTGCAGGGCGTCGGCGTCCACGAAGGCCTGCTGGACGGGATGCAGCTGATCTCCCTGGGCCAGGCCCTCGACGGTGGTGATTTTCTTCCCCTGGACCTGGATGGCGAGCAGCATGCAACTGTAGGCGGGTTTCCCATCCAGGTGCACGGTGCACGCGCCGCAGCTGCCCATGTCGCAAACCAGCTTCGGCCCCGTGATATCCAGGCGGTGGCGCAGAACCTCGAGGAGCGTCTCGCGGGGTTCCACCTCGAGTGAATGCTCCTTCCCGTTGATGTGGAGCGTGACCGACACAAGGCCGGGTCCCAGCACCTCGCCCCCGGCCGAGGCGGCGGCCTCTTTCTCCAGGGACGGGAGCACGGTGGTCACCGCCGAGGCGCTCACCACACTCGTCCCGACACCTTTGAGGAAGAGACGGCGGGAAAAGCCCCGTTTCTCATGACCCACGTTTTGATCGGACATGGGGTTCTCCTTTCGCGTTTAAATGTATGAATTCACATCTGAAATAGGCGGGCATTCGTGATAAAAAAACAAACTCCGGGAGAGGAACGAAATATCCGTCACCCGTTACTCCATTGAAGCAATAAAAAACTCCAGTTCATCCGTCATGTGCGTACTTTTTTTCAAGCATGTCTGTTCGATTTTCAATCGGGTTATCCGGGGAGATTACCCCCCAAATCCCCTCTCCCTCTGGGAGAGGGCCAGGGTGAGGGAATTTTATAGGGACGGACCAAGGTGTCCGCCCTTATCCACGAGCGAATAAAATCAATTTCCAACCGCGGGTACGCAATTCTCGGATGAATCATAAATCCTTTTCTCCGGACAGGTTCAAGAAACGGGAACAATCCCATCCGGATTTCGAAATTGAGTCTGGAAAAAAACACCATCCCGGCTGGAATCAGGAATGTCCGTGAAGATGAGTGACAGGTTGGGAAGCGCGAAGATGATCAAAAATGAGAAAGAACTGCTCCAGCCGAATGAGATAATCTCTTTTTACTGCTTTATGGAATATTTTTCAAGTAAATTCCTGGGGATTCCTCCAGAAGGATCGCCGTCAATCCATCCCGGCCGTGATATGATCATTCCATTCCGGATCCTGGACTTCTCCAACTTCTGGATCCCGAAAGGCGCGGGTGGTCATGAAACGGTTTTTCCTCTGGTTGATCGTGCTGCTGCTTCCGCCCCAGGCCGCGGTATCCGATGGCAACGATATCCGGATTAATGAAATCCTCGCATCGAACACGTGCACCCATCTGGAACCGAAATCCAATAATTTCGTGGAATGGATCGAACTCTACAACGCGGGGGACCAACCCGCCGATCTGACCGGGATGTACCTCACCGACGACCTCACGCAGCCCGCCAAGTGGCGGATTACGTCCGACTCCTCCTCGGGCAACGAGATCGCCCCCAAGGGATTCCGGTTGATCTGGACGGACGGCTTGAATCAAAACGGCCATGCCAATTTCCAACTGGACCGGGACGGCGAGGCGGTGGGCTTGTTCAACTCCAACCGGGACCTGATCGATTCCATCCAATTCCCGGCGCAACGGGCGGATGTTTCCTACGGAAGACAACCGGATGCCGGCGGGGAATGGGTTTACTTCGCCGAACCCACTCCCGGAAAAGCCAATCTCTCGGAAGGAATTCCCCTGGCCCGGACCACCCCGCCTCCCGAATTTTCCCATACGGCCGGTTTCTACGACAACGAAATCCTCGTTTCCCTCAACTCATCCGAACCGGCAGCCATCATCCGGTTCACCACGGACGGCTCCATCCCGTCCCGTTTGTCCACCCGGCAGGAAATCCCCAGACCTTCG
>JBHGBC010000228.1:0-7829 GCA_041946805.1 bacterium | reverse complement strand
TTGAGCCGCCGTTTCAGCTGGTCGCCGTCGGTCTTGAACCGGACAATCCGCTGGAAGCAAAGTGGACGTTCGTCCACCTCCCCGGAGAACAGTTGTTTCAGTTCGCGGGCGCAGGCTTCCACGATGCGGGTGTAATTATCGAATAAAACTTGAAGTTCGGAGTCGGTGCGGTTTTGGAAAACCGCTTTGAAGATGCGGGAAAAATAGGAAAACATTCGTTTTTCGTATCTCCTTGGGAACGGATGAACGAGATCCGTGACAAACCGTATCCAGGGGCGGAATAAACAACACCGGAATCAATGAGGTATTTTAGCAGAGAAACATGATTTTCAGGAGAGCGGCAAGCCGTTTATCCGTGTTGATCCCGGAAGAAATTTCCTAACGAAAACCTAACTCATACTGACCATCGGCCGGGAAGAGGGGAGAGATGGAGGCGCATGGTTAATCCATGGAACGGAATCCAAATTGCGGGTATAGGCGGTCAGGAGGAGGGCATCCGTATCGAACCACGGAAGCGGAATCAGATGATATGCGTCAGCACGATCGTGATCAAAAAGGAGAGCATGGCGCACAAGGGGAAGGTAACCACCCAGGCCAGGACGATGTTGCCCACGATGTTCCATTTCACGCCGAGGATGTTTTTGGCGGCGGCCACACCCATGATGGCCGTGGTGATCGTGTGGGTGGTGCTGAGGGGGATGCCGCCCAGCGAGGCGCCGAAGATCACGCCGGAAGCCGCGGTCTCCGCCGCGAAGCCCTGCCAAGGGCGGATGTCCACCATGCGCATGCCGATGTTCTTGATGATCTTCCAGCCGCCCACCATGGTTCCCGCCCCCATGGTGAACGCGCAGAGCAGGATCACCCAGAGAGGGACGTAAAAGTGCGGCAGGATGTTGGCCACGACCAGGGTCATCGAAAAGATGCCGATGAATTTCTGGCCGTCGTTCATGCCGTGGTTCAAGGCCATGAGCATCGAGGAGACGATCTGCAACTTGCCGAAGACCAAACCGGCGGTCCGGGGCGTGATTTCCCGGCAGCTGGAGATGATGCATTTCGCCATGACGAAACTGATCGCGAAGCCAAAAAAACTGGAGAACAACAAGCCCCAAAAGACTTTGATCCAACCGGACGCGATCAGGGCCGAGGGGCCGGCGGCGGCCAGGGCGCCCCCGGAGAGGCCGGCCACGAGTTCATGCGATTTGCTGGTGGGGATGCCGAAGTGCACCGTGACGCAGCTCCAGAGGATGATGCTGATCATGGTGGCGATAATGACATCGGGATTTAACGAGGTTAAGTCCACGATTCCCTTGCCGATGGTTTCGGCGACCGCCGTGCCGCACAAGGTGCCCAGCATATTGAAGAGAGTGGCGAGCACGACCGCGGCGCGGGGCGTCATGACGCGAGTGGAGACGACGGTGGCGATGGCGTTGGGAGCGTCCGTCCAGCCGTTGACGAATTCCGCCCCCAAGACCAGGACAAATACCAGCAGGAGGTGCCAATCCATGGCGGGAGGATCCTTCTATTGGGCGGCGCGGGCGATGGACAGCATGGTATCGGCGATGTCCCGTTCATGGTCCGTGATGCGTTCCAAGCCTTGAAAGATCCGTTCCCACTTGATGACGCTCAGCGGATTGGCGCTCTCTTCCCGCCAGAGTGCGCTTACCGCGAGGGAATACAGCTCGTCCGCTTCGGTTTCCAGTTTGCCGATTTCCGGATTGCGGGCCGAGATGTGGTCGAAGTTGGAATTGCGCAAATCCTCGATCATTTTGGGAATCTCTTGGGCCATGTTGACGATGCACTCGAGAAGCATCCGGACCTGGGGGCGGATGGCATCGATCTTATAAATATAAGTGTGTTTGGCCACCCGGCGCATGGCGCGCAGGCAGCTGTCCAGTTCGTTGGCGAGGAGTGTGGCTTCGGCCTTATCGATCCAGCTGATAATGAAGGACTTGTCGAGAATTTCGTTGAGCCGCCGTTTCAGCTGGTCTCCCTCCTCCTTGAACCGGGCGATCCGCTGCGTGTGCACGGGACGTTCCTCCACCCCGGCGTCGAATAAGCGCTTCAATTCCTGGGCGCACGCTTCCACGAGAACCGTGTAGTGGCCGAAGAGATCCTGGAGATCGTTATCGGTGCGGTTTTGGAAGATCGATTTGAAGAAGCGGGAAAAATAGGAAAACATACTTTTTTCGCGTCTCCTATGGACAGATGATTAGGATTGATGACGAACCTTGTCCATGGATGGAAAAAAAGAATCATCCATTATCAGTGTACAGGTCCGATCGGGTTTTTTAGAGCCCGGCAAACCACTTCCCATCATTTTTCATCGGGAAAATTCCGGGTATCTCGCTTTTTTTTCAATGGATAAACCGTCCGCGGAGGGGTGATTTCGTTGACAATCTTCGAGTGAGCATGGGATAATCGCCTGCCGGGGTGAGATTCCGAAGCGAAATGTCGTATCGGTAAAAAACACCGGGAAGGACGGTCGAACGTATGCGCTATTTACCCAATGCAAACGTGTGGGCGTTATTTGGTCTCATCGGTTGTTTGGTATTTCCATCGGTTTCCCTGGCGGGGCAGGGGGAATCGGACACGGCCTTGGAGGGTGTATTTTCCGTGCGGGATTTCGGGGCGGCGGGTGATGGGCGGACCGATGACACCGCCGCGATCCAGAAGGCCATCGACGCCGCGGCGGTCAAGGGCGGACAGGTGTACCTGCCGCCGGCCCGCTTTCTCGTGCGGGGCAGTTTAAACATTAAAACCGGCGTGGCCCTGACCGGCGCGCACGAGGCCCCGCTGGCCATCGAACCGCTGATCGGCACGGTCATTCTGGCCACGGGAGGGCGGGACGATGAATCCGCCCCGGCGCTCTTCGAAATGGGCCATTCCAGCACGGTCAAGGGGCTTACGGTCTGGTATCCGGAACAAAAACCGGAGGACATCCATCCCTATCCCTGGACGTTCCATCTCACCGGTTTCGACAACACGGTGGAGAATGTCACGCTCATCAACAGTTACAATGGCATCCGGACGGGGCCGGAGGGCAACGTGCGCCACCGCATCCGCAGCGTGTACGGCTGCGTGCTGCGCCGGGGATTGTTGGTGGACAATTGCACGGACATCGGGCGGGTGGAAAACGTGCAGTTCCATTGCCATTGGTGGTCGGCGGCCTCGGTGGGCGGCAACTGGGACTTGATTTACAAATACATGTACGAGAATCTCGAAGCCTTTATCTTCGGCCGCACGGATTGGGAATACGTGACCAACAATTTCGTGTTTCCCGCCAAGATCGGCTGGCGGTTCATCCAGACCGAAAACGGGGCCTGCAACGGGCAGTTCACCGGGATCGGGGCGGACGCGTGCGAAACCGCCGTGCGGGTGGACGCCATCCAGCCCATGGGCCTGCTGATCACCGGCGGGCAGTTCGTTTCGTTCAACGGCCAGTTCCCCGTGGAATTGATTGTCAGCCCGGCTTGCAACGGCAGTGTCCGGCTGGTGAACTGCGCCTTTTGGGGTCCGGCGCTGCACAATGCGATCGTCGAGGGAAACGGTTTCGTTTCGTTCAGCGATTGCTATTTCAGCAGTTGGAACAAGGAGACACCGGACAATCCCTTGGTGGTCGTCAAATCCGGCCGCGTGCAGATCCACAACTCCAGTTTCGCCACGCCGCAGCCCAGCGTGGAACTGGGGGAGAACGTGAAGCACGCCATCATCCGGGGCAACAACGGCGTCAACGGTGTGCGGATCATCAACCGCGCCAAGGAGACCATCATCGAAGCGAATGAAACGCCGAAGGAAAACCAGTAACGAATTCCAGGCAGGAAGGAACGATTCTCAGAATGACATTCATTTCTCTTATCCGATCCCCTCTCCCTCTGGGAGAGGGCCAGGGTGAGGGTATTTTGTGATGCGGGCATTCTGCCTGCATTCTTGTAGGGGCGGACCTCGGTGTCCGCTCCAGCCACCGGTGTCCGCCCAGGCGGATGCAAGGGCAAAACACATTTCACATCATCCACGGGGAGGAATGAAACGATGATTCAACGGCCAAAAAACGACACGATGAGAGCTTCCACGCGCCGGAGTTTTTTGAAGACTTCCGCCGCCGGCCTGGCCCTGGCCGCGAGCGCGACCGATCTGTCCCGGCGGGTATACGCCGCGGGCAGCGACGTCATCAAGATCGGACTGATCGGCTGCGGCGGGCGGGGGACCGGGGCCGCCCTGGACGCGATGCGCGCCGATGAGGGCGTCCGCCTGGTGGCCATGGCCGAAATATTCGAGGACAAGCTGCAGGCGAGCCGCAAGCAGATCCAGGAAGCCATGCCCGATCAGTGCGCCGTGGACGACGATCATTGCTTCCCGGGATTCGACGGATACCGGCACGTCATCGAGAGCGGCGTGGATGCCGTGCTGATCGCCTGCGCCTCGATGTTTCATCCCCGGTACATGAAGGCGGCCATTGACGCGGGCAAGCACGTCTTCGTCGAGAAGCCGCACGCGATCGATCCCACCGGCGTCCGCCTGGTCAAGGAGGCCTGCGAGGAAGCCAAGCGGAAAAAGTTAAGTGTCGTTTCAGGATTGATGAACCGGTACATCCCCGGCGTGCAGGAGACCATGAAACGCATCCACGGCGGGGCCATCGGGGAGATTGTCACGATCGAGGAGAATTTCCTGCGCGCCCCGTATGTCCTGGTGGCGCGGAAACCCACCGACACGGAGATCGAGTACCAGTTCCGCAATTGGTATCATTTCTCGTGGTTGTCGGGAGACGACGTCACCCAGTCGCTGGTGCACAACCTGGACAAGTCGCTCTGGGCGATGGGAGAGAAGACGCCCCAGAAGGCGCATGGCCTGGCGGGGCGTTCGGCGTCATTCGGCGACATTTACGGCGATGCCTTCGACCATCACGCGGTGGTGTACGAGTACGACAACGGCGCGAAGATCTACGCCTTCTGCCGGACGCAGCACAACTGCCACGAGGGTGTGTCCGACATCATCCAGGGGACCAAGGGCCGGTGCGATCTGCTGCAAAACCGCATCACGGGCGAGACCAACTGGCAGTACGACGGCCCCCATGACAGCGGGTATATCAACGAGCACAAGGTCTTGTTCCAATCCATCCGCGCCGGCCAGTCCGTCGTGAACGAATACATGGTGAACAGCACCATGGTCGCCATTTTGGGGCAACTGGCGTGCTATTCGGGCAAGCAGTTGACCTGGGAAGAAGCGTGGAACTCGGACTTCCACTTTGGTCCCACCGAGGGCAGCTTCGAATCCGATCCCCCGAAGAAACCCGGCCCGGACGGCAACTACCCGATCGCGGTTCCCGGGGAAACGAAGGTCCTATAAGGAAAATCCTATGCAAGAAACACGGTTCATCCGGGAGGGCAAACCTCCGGTTGAGCCGTGGGAAACATGGGGCGTATCGGAACCATTCGGCTCGGCGGGAGCCTCGCCCTCCCCTTCAAGGCCCATGGTTTCGGACAACCGAAGGATTGTCATGACAGCAAGGTATTCCCTCATCCCGGCCCTCTCCCAGAGGGGAGCGGAGAAGGGAGATCGCGGGATTGATGGATTGCGGGCTGACACCGGCAGAACCAGAAATAGTGGGGAGGAGTAAGTGTGGCCGGTTTTTCCTGATTGCGGGGAAGAACCGGCCTCATCTTATTGAATTCTACACGGCGGGATTGACGTTTATTCGTGCCGCAGGGCTTCGATGGGATCAAGGTTGGAGGCGCGCACCGCCGGATAGATGCCGAAAATGATGCCAACGGCCATGCTGATGCCGAGTGAAAGGAGCAAACTGAAGGCGTTGACCACCGTGGGCATCCCGGCGAAAAAGGTAATCAAAAAGGGAATGAGCAGGCCTAGTGCCATGCCGATCAATCCGCCGGTGGTGGAGAGCACAATGGTCTCGATGAGAAACTGAACAATGATTTGCTTTTTCTTGGCGCCGATCGCGCGCCGGATGCCGATTTCACGCGTCCGCTCGGTGACCGAGGCCAGCATGATGTTCATGATGCCGATGCCGCCGACCAGCAGGCTGATACCGGCGATCGAACCCAGCACGATGTTGAAGGTCCGTTTGGTGGCTTCCGCCTGCCGCAGTAAGGCCAGCGGCACGCTCAGCTTGTAATCCACCTTCTTGTGGAATTTTTTCAGCATCGCCTCGATACCGGCAGCCGTAGTTTCAACACTGTCGGTGTCAGTCACTTCGACGATGATTTGATGGAGTTCGACCCGTTCCCGGGTGAAGGAACCGGCCATGTTTTTCGTAAAAACATCCCCAAACCGTTCGCGCGCGACCACGATCGGAATGTACGCGTCGATCTCCTGGTCCGGGGTTTGAATATCGCCTCCGATGCTCCCGGCGTTTTGGACGATGCCAACCACCTCAAAATATTCTCCGCCCAGCCGCAGGGTTTGCCCGATGGTGCCTTTCGTGGCCAACAGTTTGCGGACGCCATGCTCCGTGAGCACAACGACATTCGCGCGCGTTTCGAAATCCATTGGGATCAGTGTGCGGCCGGCCACGATGGGGCGGTTGACCAGTTCAAACCAGTTGGGAGTCGTTCCAATGACCCGCAATTCCATGGCCCGTTCCCCCAAGCGTCCCTCTTTTCGGATTTCCTTGACGGGAACCGTTTGCCTAACCGTGTTGAAACTTTCCTTAATACGTAATTCATCTTCATAGAGCAAACCGTAAATACTCGCGGTTCCCGGGCGGATGTTGGTGGTGGTGGACTCCTCGATGGATTTTACGGAGGAAATAATGATGTTATGGCTGCCTAATTTCCGGATGCGGTCAAGGGCTTCCTTGCTGGCGCCCTCTCCGACCGCCAGCATGGCGATCACGCTGCCCACCCCGAAGACCACCCCGAGCATGGTTAGAAACGAGCGCAGTTTGTGGAGCAGCAGGTTCTTGATACCGAGTTGCACTTCCCGGATGTGCTTGGTGAAAATCATTATTCGGATCCTTCGATTCGCTCGATCAAGCCGTCCCGCATGAACAGACGGCTTTTGGCATACGCGGCGATATCCCGTTCATGCGTCACCATGATGACGGTTTTCCCCTGCTCGTTGAGTTGCTGGAGCAGGTTCATGATTTCGATGCTGGTATGGGTGTCCAGGTTGCCGGTCGGTTCATCGGCCAGCAGGATCGCAGGATCGTTGGCCAGCGCCCGGGCGATCGCCACCCGTTGTTGCTGGCCGCCGGACAATTCCATCGGGCGGTGTTTCAACCGGGATTCCAGCCCCACCATCCGCGCCAGTTCGTGCGCCTTCTCGGTGCTCGCTTCCGGATCCCACCCCTGGTAGTAGAGGGGCAGTTGGATGTTTTCCTCGACGGTCGACTGCGGAATGAGATTGAAACTTTGGAAGATGAATCCCAGGTGTTTAAGACGCATTTCGCTGAGCTGATCGTCGTTCAAGGTGCTGACATCGTGGCCGTTGAGGATATAGCGTCCCGACGTGGGCCGGTCAAGGCAGCCGAGAAGGTTGAGCATCGTGCTTTTTCCGGATCCGCTCGGGCCGAGAATGGCCCAAAAGCTGCCTTTTTGGAAAGCGATGCTGACCCCCGAAAGTGCCTTGACCTCCTGCGTGCCCATCGTATACGTTTTGCAGACCCGTTCGAGTTGCGCGGCCGTGCCGTTGTTATGGATGATGGATCCAGTCATATCATTCCTGTGATGCCGGTGAGTCCGGCCCGCGGTTTTCCTGACGGCGCTGTTGGAAGCGTTGCCGCATTTGATCACGCTCCTCCGGGGTCATGTTCTCGAAACGCTGGCGCATTTGTTCCCGCTGTTCGTCCGTCATGTTCTGCATATCAGGCCGTC
>JBHGBC010000227.1:0-8076 GCA_041946805.1 bacterium | reverse complement strand
CATCTTGTCTGCGCAATATATGGTTGCAGGCAGGATGCCTGCACCACAATGTATAGAACTTATCAGTTGCATTTTCACTTTTTGCCGGAGCGTCAGGAATGGACGTTAGGATAGACTTGATGCCTGATTGGATCAGGCAGAATCAAATAGATCATTCGATTTTTCGCACAGGGAATGGATCATGAAAAAAGTGATCGTCTTGACAAGTTTGTTTCTATTGTGTGCATCATGGGTTTCGGCTGCGCCATTCACCCCGGGAAACATAGTATTGAGCGATGCGGCGGAAGACCGCCTCATCGAAGTCGCCCTGAACGGAGAAAACGCCGTTGTGGTCCAAGTCGTCACCTGGGAATTAGGCGATACGCTGCGCCGCAGGCCGTTAGGCGTGGATTTCGATCCCAACGGCACATGCTACGTGGGGATTACCGGCGTCCCCGCCTCGGCAACCGAGGTGGTGGAAATGCCCGAAGGCCGCGGTGAAATTTTGCGAATCCTTCCCGATGGCACACAACAATTTTTCGTATTACCTGCGACCATCAACAAAGGAACCTGGATTAGCAGTGATAATCCCAATGAAGTATTTGTCATGACCAATGAACAACATCCTCCTTTTCCCTCTCAATCTTACCGTTTTCGTTTCCAGAACGGTAAGATTAGCGAACCCACGCTGTTCAATGTAACAATGACTCCCCAAGATAATGGCAATGGGGGATATGGCAAAGCGTTGATCCTGCCAGACGGGCGCATCTTGATCCCCAGCAACACCGATCACTTCATCAATATTTATACCGAAGAGGGCGGCGATCCCATTGGCCGAATCACCACGGCCAAGGGATACCGCTCATTGGCGTATATCGAGGGGACAAATTACATGCTGGCCAATACCGATGACGGAATCACTGTGGATAAAATCACCATGGATGGCTCTATTATCGGTACTTTTAATTTTTCCTTGGATTCCTTGAGCGGCGTGTGGAACTTCACCGTATTCAATGATGGAACCGAACGGTTTATCGTAACCAACCACAATGGCGCCGCCGCTTCCAAAAGCGCGGTGTTTGTTTACGATGCTTCCAATCTCGATGAAATCTTCCCCGCTATTTATCCCATTGTAGGCTTGGAAGCTTTCGGCGATGCCGACGGTATGGCGATGCAATTGTTCGACAGCGCCGTTGTGCCCGAACCGGCTCGGATTACCGGCTGGTCGCTCTTTTAGAATCTGCCTTCATCTGAACAAGCAAACCCACGGGCCGATTCTCTTCAACGGGAAACTCGTTTCCGGGCCTCGAAACGCCGATCGAGTTCCTGATCTTTGGATATGGCTGTTTCCAACTACGGAAAAAAATCTAAGTAACTGTTTACACCTTTGCAGAAAATGTATGAATTTCGCCCGTTCAGGGCTTCCCTCCCCCTGTCCCTCTCCCGGCGGGAGAGGGGATTTAGTTTTTTTCTGCGCTATTTTCCCAGGGCTTACGCCCTGGGCTATCTTCTTACACGCCGTTGGCGCTGAAAAAGTGATATTCATATCGGTCACCGGCCTTGCCGTAGGTTAAAACATACGGCTGCTCAAATGGAATCCCTTCGGGGATTCATTGCTTTGCCTTCACCTCGAAGCTTCGGCTTTCTCCCGCTTGCAGCCGGAGGGGGCTTGGCCAGGAGGTTTCGCCGAAATCCGAAAGCCGGAAGCGGCGCAGGGTCAGTTCGCCGTGGTGGACCTCGAGGGTGACTTCGTAATGGGTGCCGCGGGGGTAGAGGGCGCAGCGGCCCCAGGCGTGGCCGTTCGACCAGAAATACGCGCCGTCGCTGGGAGCGAAGGTCATGGATTGCTCCACGCCCGAGTAGTGGAAGCCGGTCAGCGCCAAGACCGCCGCCCAGCTGGCCATCGCCCGGGCGTAGTGATGCCCGCATTCGGCCTCGTTGAACGGATTGCGCTTGAGGCCGTCGTAGCGGTTACGGATGTCCTGGATGCACATCAGGCCTTCATCGGTTTGGCCTTCGTAGAGCATGCCGATGGCGGCGGCGTACTCGAAGCCGGTCATGGCTTCGGTGAAGTAGGGGAACGGAGTTTCGGGACGTTCCTTGGGATATCTGGCCATCAGCAGAGCCGCCTCGTTGCCCAGGGCGAAGCTGCGCATGCAATTGAAGTGGTCTTGGAGGTTATCGCGGCGGTTGTATTTGAGGATGCTGCGCAGCGTGGTTTTGACGTGCTCCGGATCGAGGAGGTAGCCCAATCCGCACACGTGGGCCATGAATTGCCCCACCAACTGGTCCACCAGGCAACCCGCGCCCAGCTGATACTCCGGTTTGCTGATGTCCTTGGAGCCCATGCCCACCATCAGGCTTTCCGCGATTTCCGAGCGGTCCTTGGGGGGGCGGATCTGGTGCTCGTAATATTCGCCGTTGAAGAGATGTTCATCCATCCAGGCCCGGCCTTTTTCGAACAACCCGCGGCAGGTTTGGGCGAACTCGTTGTCGCCCAGGCCGCGCGCCATCTCTTCCCCCGCCCGCAGCGCGCCGAGGTACCAGGCGCCCATTTGCGGATTGGGGCCGTAGTATTCCACGTCCATGGTGTTGTGCTGGCAGCCTTCCATGACGCCGTCGCGGTCCGCGTCCCAGCCGCCGGGGATCCAGCAGAACGCGAGGGCTTTTTTCACCGTAGGCCAGAGCGGGTTGAGCGTTTCACTGTCGCCGGAGAGTTGCCAGTCGCGGTACATTTTCATGATACAGCCCATTTGGCCGTCGGCGGCCGCCTTGCCGAATTCCCGGGCGCGTTCGATGGGCAGCGACACGCGGAAGCTCATCAGGCCGTTCTCGTCCGTGGCCTGGCCGAATTCCACCTCGCGCATTTTTAGGGCCAGCCCGCCGAAAAGAAACGCGGTGGCCTGTTCGTAGTTCCATACGTGCGTGCAGGAGCCGAAGCAGCAGCCCACGCGGTTGCAGAGGCCTTCCCAGCCGAAGAAGCGGCCGTCCGGCGTGCGGAAGCAGGTCTGGCTGCGCAGGGTGCTGAGGTTGAAGAGCGCCGCTTCCTTGACGGCGTCCGGCAGCGGGCTGGCGAGGAACGTCCGCACGAATTGCAGCGTTTTTTGTTCCAATGCCGGGATGGCTTCCGCCGCCCGTTCCGCCGCGTCCCAAGCGTCCGTGTAGCGGGTGGTGTAGTAGTTGCCAATGCGGTCCTGCCCGGCGTGCTCGCCGCCCTTGGGCGTCCAGGTCTGGCGGTTGGGGAAATGCCAGGTGAGTTGGAAATTGATTTCGCGGGAACCGGTTGCGGGAATTTCCAAGGATACCGCCAGCGAGGCCATGGGCATGTCGCCGCCGCCGGGCTCGCGTTCGTCCAGCCGGCCGTCCGCGCTGAAATCGTCCCAGAAGTCCAGCATCGAATTACCCCAGCGGTCCGGGGCCCAGTCCGTGCGGTACGTGATCGATTCGTTGGCCGGAACCGTCAGTGCGATCGTTCCCCACGCGCCGTTTTGGGGATCGACGCCGGCGCTGTCCATGAAGATGCCCTGGACGTTTTTGCCTTGGCGGAACTGGTTGCGGTTTTGCTTTGCGCCCGTGGTCACCAGGTCGCCCTTCCAGTCCTTGGTGGTTTCCCAACCGTCCACGCCGATGAAGTTGGGCAGGCTGGCGCACACCGAGGCTTTCAACGGTTGATTGGTCTTGTTATGGAGCGTGTAACGCATGACCGCCACGGGGAGGCCGCTGGCCTCAGGATCGGCCGGAACCAGGGGATTAAAGGCTTGAATTTGCGCCTCGACGGGAATGGCCTCGTCGCTGAGCAGTACCTGCCCGAAGGGATACGCCGCGCCGAAGACGCAGCGGGCGAAACGGGGGAGGTTGTCGTTGGGAACCGTGCACCCGTGGCTGCCCTCGTATTGGAATTCCTCGATGGGGCCTTCCAGCACGCGCGCGGTTTTGGTTCCATCGGCCGCTTGCGTGAACAGGGCGAAGAAGGGAAACGCCTCCCCACGCGACGGAGTGAAGCCCTTGCCGGAACGGTTCATGATTTCCCAATCGCGCCAATCGCCCCGGCCGCCGAGCGACACCGTGCCCGTGCCGATGCCCCCCACGGGCAGCGCGATACGCCCGGTGTGGCTTTGCGGATAGCGTTTCAGCACCGGCCAGCCGCCTTCGCCGAGGGATTGCAGCATGTTCCGTTCGGCCGCGTCCGGTTCGGGGATGGGGGCCGCCGCGGGATTGGGAGGTTGTAGGCCCGCCACGAGGATCGAACCGAGCCCCAGGCTTTTGACGAAATTCCGCCGGTCCACGCCGCGGCAGGGATCGAGGGATTCACAGCAGGAGGGGCCGAGGGAAGGATTGGCGTTCGGGTTGGATTGTGTGGCTGGTATGAGGTCATGCTCTTTCATGCGAATTCTCCCCCTAAATCAGTTGTCCGCTGATTGTGGTTTATCAGGATACGGCAAATTGGGGATGGGCGAAATGGGAGGCGGTTGTTTGAATCAGGAAGGTCCGGATGAACAGGATTTTCAAGATTCGCCCGGGGTATACAGGTGTGGTCTTAATCAGGAACGGAATTCCATTGGTGTTAGGATGGATCATACGTGGCGTGTGAAACCAACCTGCGAAGCGGGGTTTCCGTTGGTGGGGGGATGACGGCAATCGATACTCATTGGTTCATCTCCAATCCTGGAGGAACCGGACAGAAAAGGGGGCCGCGCCGTCCGGCCCCCTTGATGATCCGCGATTCAAAAAAACGAAACGGCGCTTAGTAAATCGCCCAATCCAACACCGGCGCGGGCGTTCCCGCCACCGAATCGAACTGCGATGGTTCCAGCGCCACATCGCTGACGCGGATGCGGTCGATCCATCCGTCATAGGGCAATACGCCGTTGGGTTCGGAGCCAATGTTCATGCGCCGGACATCGGCGTTGCGCGCTCCGCTGGCATTGCTGATGTAGCCCAACTCCTCGCCGTCCACATAGAAGTACATTCCATCACCAAAGCGGTGGACGACGGCCACGTGATGCCACTCACCCGGCGGCACTTCCGCGGAGCCTGAATCGATGTCCGCGATCCGGAGAGTAGTGACAAATACCCGGCGGGGATTGCCGTCGCTCAAGGAGAACGAAATTCCTCCCGGGCCGTAGTAGAAAATGATCATCCGTCCCAGGCTCGTGTTTTCGTATTTCACCCACGCTTCCAGGGTCCAGTCGTTTCCCGTGCCGCCCACGTCGATGATCCCGTTCGGATCTTCCACCCGCGCGATCTGCTCGCCGTTGAAGCGCAGCGCGAAATCGCCCGCTTTGCCGGACGGGGTGTCGGTCACGATTTCCGGGCCGCCCGCGTTGCCGGTCGACCAGGCCTGCAGGGTGATCGCTTCCATGGGCGCGGCGAGGCCTTTCACCACATAGGGCACTTTGCCTTCATCGAAATCGAGCAGCAGCACGGTGTTTTCCGTGGCGGCTTTCATGGTGGCGGCGTTGCTGTCGAGTTCCCCGGCGGCCAGCGCCTTGTTGCTCATGCGGATGCGGTCCATTTCGCCCTCGAAGGTCACGTTGTTGGGCGATTGATACAGTTTGCCGATATACAGCGCCGTGACGGTGCCCGCGGGCGAGGTGTCGATCGCGCCGTCCTGCCGGAACACTTCCTGGCCGTCCAGGTAGAGGATGATGACGTTCTGATCCCAATCATCCACCACGGCCACATGGTGCCAGGCGTTGTCCATCGGAAACGCCACGCCGGTATCGACCTGGCTGGTTCCCACGAAGGCAATCGTTCCGTCCTGATTCAGCTGCAACCGGTACCCGCCGCTGCCGCCGCCGTACGCCACGATCGCCACCATGCTTTCGGGAATCGTGAAACCGGGCGATTTCAACCACAGCTCGATCGTCATGGGCGGATACATCTCGAGATTCATCAGCGTGGCGTCATCGACGATCAGTTCCTTGTCCTGGGTGAGTTTCACCGCCTTGTCCGTGGCGGCGCCGGAGGGGCCCGCGACGACCTCGGGCGCCCCGCCTTCCGGTGGAAGTCCCAGCGTGCCCAGCAGGCCGCGTCCCGTGTCATCCGTGAAATTCGAGCCCTTGATGTTATCGAACTTGAAATACACCCTTGTCTCGCTCCACCCTACGGCGGGTGGCAGCAGCAAGGCCGCCAACAGCACTGACAATAGAATCATCTCTTTTTTCATCATACTTCCTCCTCTTTCATAAGATGGCGACAGGCTTTTTCTGGCAGAATCCCGCATCATGCGCAAACGGCCAAGCACCTCCTTTTCATCCCGGTAATTGAACTGATTATTGCATTGATTCGCCGGCCGCGTCAACGCAACTCCCATCCTTGTGGTTGGAGGCCAACGCGAAGTCCCCATTGAATTGATCAAAGCGGCGTATTCATTTTTGGAAGAATCCGTATAGTGATGGCCAGGTGTTGGAACGTCATGTCCGGGAGAAATGATCATGAAACGGAGAAATTTACTGGAGATTTCGGCGGGAGCGTTGGGCCTGGCCCTGGGCGGCGGGGGAATCCGGACGGCGCGAGCCGAGGCGGAGATGTGGATCGAGGAGCCGTTCCACGGCGCGGTATTGAACCGGCGTCATGGAAAAGAAGAAAACGGCGCGTTGTGGATCGACGTGCGCGGGGAAGCCCCTCTGCGGGATGTGGTTATCGTGAATGGTCAGAAGGCCCGGCGCGAAGGCCGGCGCTTTCTGGCGTCCGTGCCGCTCCGGGATCAGGAAACGGAGATCACCGCCGTGGCCGAAGGCAGCCAGGGCCGCCGCGAGCACCGGGTGCGGGTGGTGTGGGACCGGAAGTCCTTCCCGCGGTACCGTTTTTCCATCGACGACAACAGTTTCTTCCTGCGGGACATCGCCCAGAAACAATACCCGTCCCTGTTCGATTGTTTTTATCTGAACATTTTGCGCGAGTTGCACGCCAAGTACGGCGCGCGCTTCGTGCTGAACATCTATTACACTACCGGCGAGGATTTTTCGCTGCCGCAATTCCCGGACAAGTACAAGGGCGAATGGCAGGACAACGCCGAATGGCTGCGGCTGGCGTTTCACGCGCACGCCAATCTGCCCGACCGGCCGTATCAATACGCGTCCGCGGAGCAATTGACCGCCGATCTGGACCAGGTGGCGGAGCAGATCCACCGGTTTGCGGGCGAATCCGTGTACACCCCGCCGACGGTCATCCACTGGGCGATGACGCAACCTTCCGCCTTCAAGGCCCTGGCCGGGAGGGGCGTCCGGACCCTGAGCGGCTATTTCAGCCGGGTTCCCAGCGGGTGGGATATCAACTATCTGCTGGACGACGACCGCTCCGACTATCTCTCCCGGCACGACGCGTTGAAGGATTTCGAGAGCGGCATCGTCTTTTCCCGGGTCGATATCATCTGCAACAGCACGCCCGTGGACCAGATTGTCCCCACGCTGGAGCCGCTCACCCGTGATCCCAACACCGCCGAGATCATGGATTTATTTACGCATGAACAATATTTCTGGCCCTTCTACTCGAACTATCTCCCTGATCACGCGCAACGGTTGGATACCGCCCTCCGCTGGGTGACGGAGCAGGGATACAAACCGGTGTTTTATCACGAGGGATTGTTGGGGGGGCCGGTGGGGTGAATGGGATCTGAACGATGGAAGACCGAATAGTCCGGGTGTCATCCCCGTGAAAGCGGGGATCCAGGAAAAGGTGGTATTCCCCCCCCGGTTGGGAAGAAAAATCAAACGTAAATACCCCTGATTAAAGGCTTTCCCTCACCCTGGCCCTCTCCCGGAGGGAGAGGGGAAAATTACTTTTGTCCCTACTTTCCCAGGGTGTTGCCCTGGGCTATGCTCATGCCGCGCCGTTGGCGTTTGAAAATAGTTTTGGTGGATTTCGCAAAGCTCAACTCACCTTCCATCTCCTGAGCGGAGCGAAATCCATTTCTGTCCTTGGAGGCCCAGGCCAGCGGCCGAAGCAGGGGCACGTGGCCACGTGCCCCTACGAACTCGTTAGGAAAATCCATTCCCGATTCCCTCTTCCTCTGGGAGAGGGGCAGGGTGAGGGAGTTTTATCGCAACTTACCCCGTAATTTTTTTAATAACCCCTTATAACTCAGTTGATCAA
>JBHGBC010000226.1:0-8158 GCA_041946805.1 bacterium | reverse complement strand
GAAAGAATGTTGGGCGGCAAGGAATACCAGATCCTCACCTTTCCGAGGGTTGACGAGGCGTTAAAAGCGGCAGTGCAAATTCCGCCCGATCTGTTTCTCTTGGATATCAACATGCCCGGATTGAATGGCTACGATGTGTATAAGCTCCTAAAAACAGACAATCGCCTCGCGCAAATTCCCATCCTCTTCCTGGGGACCATCAATGAAATCGCGGACCTCGTGAAAGCCTTTCAGCCGGAGGATGTCGACTACCTAACGAAACCTTTTCAGATCGAAGAAGTCGTGGCCCGGGTAAGAGTTCATCTCGCATTGCGCCAACTCCGCACTCAATTGCAAGCGCTCTTGAGTGAGACTCTGCTGGGAGTAATCAAAGCCTTGAATGAACTGCTGGCATTTGCGGATCCCGAGGCGTACAGTTCCGGACTCCAGATCGCCCATTATGTCAAGCATTTGGTAAGCGGGATGGAAATCGAAAACGCCTGGGAGGTTCAGATTGCCGCGTTGATGATGAGTTTGGGCAACCTTTTTGCTCCGGAGGAAAGCAATCCCCCCCAAGAGAGCCCTCTCTGCCGCCGAATCCACAAATCATTTCCATCCGGCGATCCTCCAACTAACGAGTCCGGGGAAGATGCCACCAAATTAATCGCCCATATCCTCCGCTGTATTCCGCGTCTCGATTCGGTGGCGGCGATGATTGAAAAAAGTTCCAGCAGTGTTAGTCCCTTGTCCAAATGGAAGGAGTGGCCGGCCGACGTTCTCGGCGGCCAGATCCTCAAGGTGGCTTCCGGCTTTCAGAAAAGCATCCACAAGAGATTATCGGAACCGGCGGCGCTGCTTGAGCTGAAGAAACGAGAAGGATATTACCATCCCGTTCTGGTGGATTATTTGAAGCAGATTCTGGCAACTCAGTCTGGCGATCTGAGACTGGTGGAAAGCGCCTTCAGCCTCTCTCCGGGGATGGTTCTGGACGAGGATTTGGTGAACGAAAGCGGATTGAAAATGCTCGGAAAGGGCATGGAACTGACGGAGGCCCTCTGCATGACCATCCGGAAGTATGATGAATACAAAAATCTTCGCTTCCCGATCCGGGTACTCCTGGCCCGACAAAAAGAGGATACCCATCATGTTGTGTAAGGCAATCCTGCCCATTGTGTAAACTTATTTTAACTTTTTATAACACAAACACATCCCATTCCTCATATATACTCTGTAAATCTCAAGTGGAAAGAAAAACGATAATCTCTCTTGATTTTATTCTTCCCTTGTTTTATTGTTACTTGTTAAAATTTTAAACGACAATTCACCATATTTTGTTCTAAAATAATTAATTTCAAATACTTCCCGCTGAGGATGAAGATGCGACAAGCCAGCAACGGGGCCAATTTGGGGTTCGAGAAAGAATTGTGGAAGGCGGCGGATGCCTTGCGGAACAACATGGACGCCGCCGAGTACAAGCACGTCGTGCTCGGGTTGATCTTTCTCAAATACATTTCCGATGCGTTCGAGGAAAAACACGCCCGGCTTGAAGAGGAACGGGCAGAAGGAGCCAACCCAGAGGATCCGGATGAATACCGCGCCGAGAATATCTTTTGGGTTCCCAAGGAAGCCCGGTGGCCGTATCTGATAGCCAACGCCCCGCAACCGAATATAGGGAGACTCCTCGATGACGCGATGGTGGCCATCGAGAAGGACAATCCCACTTTGAAGGGCGTTTTGCCCAAGGATTACGCCCGGCCGGCCCTGGATAAACAACGCCTGGGGCAACTCATCAACCTGATCGGGAACATCGGCCTGGGGGATAAAGCGAACCGTTCCAAGGATATCCTGGGGCGGGTTTACGAGTATTTCCTCTCGCAATTCGCCAGCGCCGAGGGGAAAAAGGGCGGCCAGTTTTACACGCCCCGCTGCATCGTCCAGGTCTTGGTCGAAATGCTGGCCCCCTACAAGGGCCGGGTGTACGACCCGTGCTGCGGCTCGGGAGGGATGTTCGTCCAATCCGAGAAATTCATCGAGGAGCACGGCGGGCGGATCGGGGACATCAGCATCTACGGGCAGGAGTCCAACCATACCACCTGGCGTCTGGCCAAGATGAACCTGGCCATCCGGGGGATCGAAGGGAACCTGGGCAAGGAACACGCGGACAGTTTCCACCGGGATCTGCATCCTGACCTCAAGGCCGATTATGTCTTGGCCAATCCTCCCTTCAACGACAGCGATTGGCGGGGCGGTCTGCTCCGGGATGACAAGCGCTGGAAATTCGGCATCCCCCCGGCCGGCAACGCCAACTTTGCCTGGGTGCAGCACTTCATCCACCATTTGGCCCCCACGGGAATAGCCGGTTTCGTGCTGGCGAACGGGAGTATGTCGAGCAACCAATCCGGCGAGGGGGAAATCCGCAAGGCCATCATCGATGCCGACCTGGTGGACTGCATGGTGGCCATGCCGGGGCAACTCTTCTACTCCACCCAAATCCCCGTTTGCCTGTGGTTCATCGCCCGAGACAAGAAAAATGGAAAGATGCGGGACCGGCGCGGCCAAGTGCTGTTCATCGATGCCCGCAAGCTGGGAACCATGATTGACCGGGTGCACCGGGAATTGACCGGAGAGGACATCCGAAAAATCGCCGATACCTATCATGCCTGGCGGGGGTACAAGGGCTGCAAGAAGAAATACGAGGATATCCCCGGCTTCTGTAAAAGCGCCACGGTGGTTGATATCCGGAGTCATGGCTATGTTCTGACTCCCGGCCGGTATGTGGGGGCGGAAGCCGCGGAAGAGGATGATGAACCGTTCGAGGAGAAGATGCGGCGGTTAACCATGACTCTGAAGGAACAATGCGCGGAGGGTGCCCTTCTGGAGAAGGAGATTTGGAAGAATCTGGAGGGATTGGGATATGGCATCTAATTATTTATTCGGAACTATTCCTACTCCCTGGCCTGTTTATACCATTTCAAATCTAATTGAGGAAAATCTTGCTGATGTACAAACAGGACCTTTTGGAACAATGCTACATGCATCTTCCTACAAACATGTGGGTACTCCTGTGATTGCAGTTAAACATATTGGCGATAATGCACTTGAGTATATTGACCTACCGCGTGTTGATGATGAAACATGTGAACGATTGAAACGTTATAAGTTGCAGGCAGGTGACATTCTTTTAGGCCGAAAGGGATCTGTTGAAAAAAGAGCATTAATCAAGAAAGAAGAAGAAGGTTGGATTCAAGGAAGTGATTGTATACGCATACGATTCTTTGACAATTCAATTAATTCTATGTATATTTCCTATGTTTTTGGATCATCTCAATATGAAGATTGGATTCTAAGAAATGCGCAAGGCGCGACAATGCCTTCACTAAATCAAGAAATAATCGGAAGGATTCCTATACCATTACCACCCCTCCCCGAGCAACGCGCCATCGCCCACATCCTGGGCACCCTGGATGACAAGATCGAACTAAACCGGCGGATGAATGAGACGTTGGAGGCAATGGCCCGGGCCATCTTCAAGAGTTGGTTCGTGGATTTCGATCCCGTCCGCGCCAAGGCCGAAGGCCGTGACCCGGGTTTACCCAAGCCCATCGCGGACCTGTTCCCGGATGCTTTCGAAGATTCGGAACTGGGAGAGATACCGAAGGGGTGGTCTACTATTTCATTGTTCTATACAGCCGAGTACGTTAACGGAGCTGTATTTAATAATAGTCATTTCTGTGAAACATATATTGGCCTACCTGTAGTAAAGATCGCCGAGTTGAAGAACGGCATCAATGACCAAACAAAATATTCTTGGCGGCAATTAGATACAAAGCAACGATTGGACACTGGTGATATGCTCTATTCATGGTCTGGAAGCCCTGACACATCGCTTGATGTCTTTTTATGGACAAAAGGTCCAGCCTTGCTTAATCAACATATTTTTAAAATCATTACAAAAACAAATATACAAAAAAGGTTTGTTTATTTCTTACTAAAATACTTACGACCATATCTTGTGGAGATTGCCCGCAACAAACAAACAACAGGTTTAGGGCATGTCACAATAAGAGATATGAAAAATCTTTTTGTAATTAATCCCCCTAAATCAATATTAAACTATTTTGATAAGCTAATAAGTCCTTTATTTGACGATTATTTTTATAATACGTTGGCATCATCCACATTAGCTGAAATTCGCGATACTCTTCTTTCTAAACTAATATCAGGGGAGATCCGAGTTGAGGATTCGGAAAAAATCGCGGGAGAGCAGTATGATAAAAAATAATGATTCTGAAACTGCTTATGCATTCCTTTTGGATGATATTAAGGGCAAATATCTTTATTATCGCACAGTATCAAAATGGGTGGGATTTGGAGAACATGGACGAGATAAGCGAAAACCTGAGCCTGTTATCGTTACTAATTTTAAATACCACATGGACCTTATCGGCGAATCATTTATGTGGATTCATACAGATGATGATTTGGGATGCTGGATGAATCAGTTTGGTTGGATACTGACATCAACTTCTTTTGCGGAAACACGCCTTGGATTTTTAATGCAAAAGTGTATTTGTCAAAGGTCACCAATTGGACTATTTTGGAACAAAGAAATTCGGAGAAACCGCGCATGTTCTCGTCGCATCCCTCCAGATATACGTCAAAGGGTTTTAGATCGAGATGGGCATAAGTGCATTGAGTGCGGTAGGAGCGAAGAGGACGGCGCAATATTGACCATGGATCATGTGATCCCCTTTTCACGTGGGGGGTAGACCTCTACAGGGAATTTGGTAACTCTCTGTGAATCATGCAACAATAGGTATCAGAATAATGAACACCCACATCTTTTTGCCTTAGCCGGTCTGGATCATGATTGGGATCCCAAACTATTAAAGGCTGAAAAAACACCCAATTCAGTAGCCAGCGCCGCGATGCTTTCAAAAAACATTTTGGTTAGCAGATGCATTAATTATTTTAAAAATATTTAAAATGAAGAAAAAACAATGCATAGATCTGATTCTCAACATGAACTCCCAAAGAATATCGATCGTTATTTAGCCACATTGTCAAAACTATATGAAAAGGAAGGGTTGATTAGCCTTCAAGAGTTAATCGTTAACTCCCAAATTAGAGTCCATGAGGGATGGAGCCAAGACAATTGGAATGGCGGCACTTATGGTCATGCTCTATACTTAATTTTACCAGAAGAACTTTATCTGAATATCATTAAACAAAAAGATGATCTTAGAAATAAAATTAAAGAAGATATTAACAAAATTCATAATATACAAAATGAATTTATTGAAGAAGTATTTTTTGAATTTAATTCATCAAAATTAAAGGATTGGCGAAAAGATTCAGGACTTCTTTTAGTGAAGAAACAAAATTTGCCTCCCAATATCGAAAAACGAATTTGGGGGAATAGAGGATATCGATTATTTCTTAGCCATACTCATGAAAATAAAATAACTGCTTCTGACTTGAAGAAACAGCTTGAAATATTTGGTATATCTTGTTTTGTTGCACATATAGATATTCATCCTACTCAGGAATGGCAGAATGAAATCAAAAATGCACTATTATCAATGGATGCATTTATAGCTCTTTTGACCGATGATTTTCATAGTAGTTATTGGACAGATCAAGAAGTCGGATTCGCATTTGCAAGAAATGTACCTATCGTATGTCTAAAAATGGGAATAGACCCATATGGATTTATAGGCAAATTTCAGGCACTTACATATTCACCGGAATCTGCATTACAGGAGATTGTAAAAATATTTATACAAAATGATCGAATGTTAAATGAATATATAACTGCTATTCAGCATTGCAATTGTTATGATGATGGCAATGCTTTGTCTGAGATTTTGCCTTTCTTGCAAAAACTATCAAGACAACAAGTAACAAATTTAATTCATGCATTTGAAAATAATAATCAGATTCGTGATTGTTTTGGCTTTAATGGTAAAAGCCCTTACAAATACGGTGATGGATTAGCATCGCATCTCAGTCGTATAACTGGAAGAAATTATACCTATTCAAAAACAGGTAATACTATTTTATTAAATAGAAAATAATATATATACATTATTAACACTATTTAATATAATTTTAATTTTAATTAATAATTTATACACAGAATGAATATTATGTATACATCACTAATTAGCGAAACTATAGTCGAAAAAACAACCTTAGCATGGTTCGAAATATTAGGTTATAATATCCTTTTCGGCCCGAATATCGCCCCAGGAGAATCCGCTACCGAGCGGGAGACCTTTGAGCAGGTTGTGCTAGAAAACAGGCTGCGCCAAGCATTGGCCCGTCTGAATACCGATATTCCCGCTGATATCCTGAATGACGCGTTACGCAAGATTACCCGATTGGATCATCCTACCCTGATCACCAACAACCATGCTTTCCATAAGATGCTGATTAATGGTGTATCCGTGGAATACCAACGGCCGGATGGTACGATTGCCCATGATGCCATTCGCCTGCTCGACTTCGAAGATCCCGACAACAACGACTGGCTGGCGGTGAACCAATTCACAGTCATCGAAAACCACCACAACCGACGGCCGGATGTCGTGATCTTTGTCAACGGCCTTCCCCTGGCGGTGATTGAACTCAAGAATCCAGCCGACGAGAACGCGACCCTGCAGAGCGCGTTCAACCAACTGCAAACTTACAAGCAAGAAATCCCGTCTCTATTCGCCTACAACGAAGCCTTGGTGATCTCCGATGGGATCGGTGCGCGGATTGGCGCCTTGACCTCCAACATGGAACGGTTCATGCCATGGCGAAACATTGAAGGCGAGGAAATGGCCGATCTCTACATGCCTCAATTGCAGGTCGTCATCGAAGGGGTATTTGAAAAACGACGTTTTCTCGATTTGATCCGCTATTTCATCGTGTTCGAGTCATCCGAAAAGGGTGAAAAAATCAAGAAGATGGCCGGGTATCACCAATACCACGCTGTCAACTTGGCCATCAATGAGACGGTGGAAGCCTCCGGCCCGGGAGGAGACCGCCGGATTGGAGTGGTGTGGCATACCCAAGGATCCGGAAAAAGCCTGACGATGGCCTTTTACGCGGGGCGGATCGTGCTGCATCCCGCGATGGCCAATCCCACCGTGGTGGTCATTACCGACCGCAACGACCTGGACAACCAATTGTTTGGAACCTTCGCCCGCTGCCATGAACTACTCCGGCAAATGCCCGCTCAGGCGGAAAGCCGCGCCCATCTGCGGGAGTTGCTTTCCGTGGCTTCCGGCGGGGTGATTTTCACCACCATCCAGAAATTCTTCCCGGAAGAACGAGGCGATCAACAACCGGTCCTGTCCGAGCGGCGGAATATCATTGTCATCGCCGATGAAGCGCACCGCAGCCAGTACGATTTCATCGACGGCTTCGCCCGGCACATGCGCGACGCTCTCCCACACGTTTCCTTTATCGGATTCACGGGAACTCCAATCGAGAAGACTGACGCAAACACCCGGGCGGTGTTTGGAGAATACATTAGCATCTACGACATCCAGCGGGCGGTGGAAGACGGCGCTACGGTCCCCATTTATTACGAAAGCCGCATGGCGAAGATCGACCTGGATGAGAGAGAACGCCCCCGGATCGATCCCGCCGTGGAAGAAGTGACAGAAGGGGAGGAAATCGAGCAGGCGGAAAAACTCAAGACCAAATGGGCGGCCCTGGAATCCTTGGTGGGAACACCGAAACGCCTACATTTGATAGCCGAGGATCTCGTCCAGCATTTCGAGAACCGTTTGGCAGCCATGGATGGCAAGGCGATGATTGTCTGCATGAGCCGCCGGATCTGCGTGGATCTCTACAAAGCGATCAACGCCATCCGCCCGGCATGGCATCATGATGAGGATGACAAGGGTTGCATCAAGATCGTCATGACCGGCTCGGCGTCCGATCCCCGAGACTGGCAACTTCATATTCGCAACAAAAAGAAACGGGAAGAACTGGCCAACCGTTTCAAGGATCCGGCCGATCCCTTCAAGCTCGTGATTGTCCGGGATATGTGGCTGACCGGATTTGACGCGCCCTGCTTGCATACCATGTATCTCGACAAACCCATGCAGGGGCACAATCTCATGCAGGCCATCGCGCGGGTCAACCGGGTGTTCAAGGACAAGCCGGGCGGCCTGGTGGTGGA
>JBHGBC010000225.1:0-8163 GCA_041946805.1 bacterium | reverse complement strand
CATATTTTGCGCAGACAAGATGTCTGCACCACCATGAGGAGACTTTTTGCCGTTCCGTCCGATGCGGCATGGTTCGTAATTGGTAATGTTGTTAAAAATCCGCATGGTTGGCGCGGTGGCCCAGCCCATCGAAAAACGATAGCTGAAGACAATGCAGTAAATTTGGGTGGAATACTATAGCAGGTGGCAGCGAAAAAGAGAGAATGTTTTTTGGTTGATATCCCGAATCGTCCATGATTTCCGCGGCCTTCTCGCCGGACAATCCGCGCCTCTCCATCGCGGGAGCGAACAGCAAGATCTACGTCTTCGACAGCCATCTTCCGTCGCGCGCGGCGGGCTGGGAGGTGTACCCGTGAGGGGGACGATAGTGCGGTTGTACTTTTGATGGATTACGCCTTGCAGGCGGGTTCATCCTACGGCGTATCGCCCGATCAATGAATCTTGTTCAGTAAGATCTCCCGCGGCTTGCTGCCCCGGGGGGGGCCGACGATTTCGTTTTCTTCCATCAGGTCCAGCAGGCGGGCGGCGCGGCCGTAGCCGATCTTCAAACGGCGCTGCAACAGGGAAGTCGAGGCCGAATCGTTTTCCAGCACGCATTGCACCGCCTCGTCATACAAATCATCCTGCTCGGAACCGCTGTATCCCCCGTCGTCGGCGGGAGTGTCCTCGTCCTCCAACGGAGTGAATTCCTCCTGCACGTATTCCACCTCCTGCTGGGACTTCACGAACTCGACGATGTCCTCCACTTCCTCCGTGGAGATGTAGGCGCATTGCAGGCGGATCGGTTTGCCCGCGCCCGGGGGGGCGAGCAGCATGTCACCCCGACCCATGAGCGATTCGGCGCCCTTCGAGTCAAGGATGGTGCGCGAATCAGCGGTGCCGGATACCTGGAAGGCGATCCGTGAGGGGAAATTGTTCTTGATCACCCCGGTCAATACATCCACCGACGGCCGCTGCGTGGCCAGCACCAGGTGAATGCCCACGGCGCGGGCCATGGCCGCCAGCCGGGCGATGGTCGATTCCACCTCCACCCGGGCGATCATCATCAGGTCCGCCAGTTCGTCGATGATGATCACGATGAAGGGCAAGAATCCGGGCAGGATCAGGGAGGATTCGGTTTCCGGCTGCTTGCCCTCCTGCTGGTCCATGCGCTTTTTGTTGTATTCCTTGATGTTGCGCACGCCGGCCTTCTTGAGGTACCGGTAGCGGGTCTCCATCTCGTCGACCGCCCAGCGCAGGGCGGCCCCCGCCTTCTTGGGATCGGTCACCACCGGCGAGAGCAGATGGGGAATGTCGCGGTACAGCGCCAGTTCCACTTGCTTGGGATCGACCAGCAGCAGTTTCACCTCATGCGGCGCGGCGTTGTACAGGATCGAGGAGATAATGACGTTGATGCACACCGATTTCCCCGAGCCCGTGGCGCCCGCCACCAGCAGGTGCGGGGCTTTCATCAAGTCGAAGATATACGGCTCGCCGGAAATGGTTTTTCCCAGCCCGATTTTCAGTTTCGAGGTCACGGCCTGGTATTTCTCGCAGCCGATGATCTCCCGCAGCAGCACGTCCAGGCGGTAGCGGTTGGGCACCTCCACCCCCACCGTGCCCTTTCCGGGGATGGGGGCGACGATGCGCACGGTTTCCGCCTTCAGGCCGCGGGTGATGTCGTTGGCCAGGTTCTCGATGCGGCTGATCTTGATGCCGGGCGCGGGCTCGATTTCGTAACAGGTGATCGTGGGGCCGTAATTCACCTCGACCACCTTGGCGGTGATGTTGAAATCCCGCAGCGTTTGCTCCAGCGTCTGCGAATTGTGGATGATTTCCTCCCGGGCCACTTCCGGCTTGATCTGTTCCGGTTTTTGCAGCAGCGATATGGGCGGCAGCTGGTAATCCGTCTGGCTGGGAGTCTGAATGAGGTTGACGCCCAGGTCGACCTCTTCCATGGCCTCCTCATCCTGGGTGACGATCCGGGGTTCGCTGGATTCGTCCACCCGTAACGGCGGCAAATGCGCATCGTCTCCGCCCGGCGCGGATTCCGTCCAGGAGGGCGCTTCGGGCAGCAGCGGGAGCTCGTTCAACGGCTCCAGGATCATGCCGGAGGTCTCGCGCAGCGGCTTCAAGCGGATGCCGCTGGCGGTCCGCAGCAGATTTCGCCGCTCGAACGTCTCTTCGGGTTCCTCGTCCGGTTCTTTGGATTCCTCGATTTCCTCCCACTCGGCTTCCTCGATCGGTTCGCGCGGCGGGAAAAGATAGGCCGACACCCGCTGATAGAAATCGGAGAACAAGAAGGTGGTGCACAGCAGGGCCGACACCAGAAGGATGGATACATTGACGATCAACGCCCCCGCCGGCCCCAGCTCCAACAGCCGGCGGCTGAGCAGAAATCCCATCGCGCCGCAGACGTGCCACGCCTGCTCCTCGCCGATGGCCGGGTTGAGCAGTTCCGTCAACAACCCCATGAAACTGGAGAGGGTTATAAGCAGGATCAGGCACCCCAGAATGCGTACCTTGCGCAGCGGCGAATAGGCCCCGCTGCGGATCCGGTCGATGCCCCACAAGAGCAGCAGGGCGGGCAGCGAATAACCCGCCGCGCCGAACATGAAAATGATGCCGTAGGCCAGCATGGCTCCCGGCTTGCCGATCCAGTTTTGAATCGGCCGTTCGGCCTGGCCCGCGTTTCCGGGATACGAATACGCCGCCAGATCTTCCGGTGAATACGAGACCAGCGCGAGAAGGGAAATCAACGACAAAGTGATCAAAAAAATCGACAAGATCTCCCGCTGCCGCCGGGTATCGAGTTCTTCCCAAGCGCCAACCATCAGTTCCTTGGTTTGATTGGTCATGCTACCTGCCGCCTTCGATAACCGTTCGATCCACAGGGATGGTTGTTTCGATTGTGCTTTCTTTTTGCTCGCGCGAGATCCCATCGAATCCCTCGAATCCCTCAAATCCAACTATCGGCCCCCAAAACGAAACATTAAGTATTCCCTGAGGGGAGAGCCTCTAAAAGTACCTGACTCAATATATTAGACCGGAAGCGATTTGTCAAAAACAGATTTGTGGCCCTCTCTTCCGGATTTTCGTTAGTAAATTTCATGCCAGGATGTCTTTGCCTACGCATTGACCCTTGGAGGGCTGGGGAGTGGGACCGTTACGGTTAGTATCCGCATGGGCCGTCATCCGCCGCAGGGGAGGCCATTCAGCCTTGGGAACATTTCAAGGAAAAGCCTGGGCCGAGAGGGGAGGGAATCCAGGGGGGTACGATACGGGCATTTCGGAGACGCCGGGCGGCAAAATGTGCCTGGTTTTTTGTTTGATTCGATTCTCCGCGCCCTTCGCGTCTCGGCGGTGAAGAAAAAAGCAAGGTGGGCTTGAATTTATGCAGGATGGGCGCACAGCGCAACGGAGTCCACCAATCCTCGGTAAATGAGACGAACGTTTAGGAGAATCCACAAAAAAAGTCCTACTCAACCGGCCGATACAGCCTGTTGAATAGAACTTGGGGGGAGGAAATAAGACCGTGTGGATGATGTCATCGTGTTTCCGAAACATCCGGTTCTCAGTAATACCCAAGCAGCTCGATCAACAGAAACAGATAAAATCCAATCAGTGGAAGAGCGGGCAGGATATACATGATGGATTCTCCTTTTCGTAACCTTCGTTCGTTATCTATTGATACGAAAATGAGAGCCGTTTATTTTAAATGACCGCGAAATGGGGAGGATTTTTGGTACATCGCTGATCGCGCAGGGGATCCCATGCCGGTTGGATTGGCGCGTGGGGCGTTATCCAATGGTGCAGTTTTTTCCGCCCCTTGATTTTGACCGTAGATTGAAACCTGCGGCGGTTCACCGGAATCCCCATCGGGGATACAACCTGGATCCCCGCTTTCGCGGGGAGGACGTCGAAATATCCGAGAAGGAATTAACCCGCCGCCTGCAATCCCTCTATATCTAGGTCATCCTGCGTATCCTGGCTTTCCTGATTCAGACCAATTTCCTTCCCGCGGTATAGGGCCCGGTTGAGGAAATTATGTTGGAGCGGACCTTCGTGTCCACCCCTATCCTTTTTGTCCTTTGGGTCCTTGGGGCGCGGCCGCCCTCCCTCAGGAAGGCTTGCGCGCTTGCCGTTGTTGGTTGATCAACAGGTTGTCCTTCGCCAACTGGTTTTGCGGATCGAGACGCAGCACCTGCTCGAACAGGCGGGTGGATACCTCCAGGTTCCCCCGCTGGGCCTGGATCACTCCCAGGTTCAACAGCAGGGAGGGGAAATCGGGAAGATACTCGAGTCCCTGTTCGTAATATTGCATGGCCAGGGTTTCATCGCCGGCCTTGTCGTATTGCACGCCCAGGTTGTAATACCCGATCCCGATTTCCCGGCCGTGGTTCCAGGCCAGAAAGGGATTGGCGGTCAACAGGGCGATGACCAAAAACCACGCGGCCCGGCCATCCAGGTGTTTTCGCGATAGGTTCGTCATCCAGGTTTGGGGATTTTCCACCCAGGCTTGATACCCGCGCCGCAAGGCTCCCAGGGCGGCGATGGCCAGAAAAGGCAGCACGGTCATCAGGAAACGGTCGGATGAATAGTAGACGAGGCATAACAGCAGATAGCCGGCCCAAACGCATAGAAAAAATCCCAAAACCGGATCGCGGCGGTTCAGCCAGAAAGGCAGCCCGGCGATCCCCGCGAAGAGGGTCAGCCACGTGACTCGGGACAAGAAGCCCACAAGGGGCAGCCATTGGTTCTCGAACTGCGCCGAGTCGTTCACCGCCGGGGGGGAATAATAAAACGCCCACAACAGTTTTTTGGCTTGCAACGCCAGAAACGCGCCGGGATGCGTCACCGCCCAAGCGATGGTTTTTTTGATCCAGAAGTTGGACGCCTCCGACGGTTTCAGCGGCCGCCCCGCCAGCCGGGAGGCCAACGCGACGCCGCCCTCCTTCTGCTCCTCGATGTTGTTGGACAGCCCTTCCACCGAGGCCAGGCCGCCCTGCGCCTGGGGATTGGTTCCCATGTAGAGCGTCACGCCCGAATTGGCGGCCAGGGGGACCAAATCTCCGCCCACGAAATAGTTCCGCAACGGCGCGGGCAGCACCCCCGCGATGAATACGGCCAGAAACAATCCGCCGTGGACAAGAGAACGGCGGGTGATGTTCATTTGAAATTCATGGTTGAATCCGCATAGCACAAAAAACAAGAGAAACGGCAGCGTGAACAGCATGTTCGGCCGGCAGAGGATCACCAGGCTGAACACGAAGGCGGCGGATGGAAGATACACAATCCGCGATCGTTGGATCCAGGCTGTAAACAGCAGCGCGAAAACCAGAAACAAAAACAATCCCAGCGTTTCCGCGAGAATCTTGCTTTCAAAGAAAACCGGGTAATGGCCCAGACCGAAAAGCAGCGCCGCTCCCGCCGCCCAAGCCGAGGGCATCCGGCTGCGGGCCAGGGCGTAGGTCATCAGCACATTGGCCACGCCCATCAAGGCCTGCGCGCGGATGATCTCGTCGATCCGGTGCATCCCGAGATGATGCATCCCGGCGAGGAAATAAGCGTAGAGGGGCGCCTGGTAAAACGGCCCCTCGCCCGGCAGCAGCCAGCCATCGAGGTAGATTTTCCGTCCCAGGTTCCAATACATCCCCGCGTCGTTGCCGGGATGCAGGGCGGTGGGCATGAGGAGCAAGTATTGTTGGATGTACCACGCCCGCAACCCGAAGGCGAGGATCAGCACCCCCGCGAGGAGGAGGATCTCGCGAAAGGGAAGGGACCGGCTTTTACCGGAGCGGGGCCAGAGCGTCATAATCCACTTTCAGCAGAAACAGGGGTTCGTTCAATTTGCGCAATCCCATGCGGGGCGATTGAATCCGGTGGTTCTCCCCGGCCCGTTCGATGCGGTTCAGCAAGGATTGGTTGATCGCCCGGTCGCTTCCCACCACCCACAGGCGGTTTTCGGATTTCAGGATTTGTTTCGCCGTCTGGAGCACGGAATCCGCCTCCGCGTCCAGATTCACGTGCTCAAGATACCAGGATTCATTGAGATGGGCGAGATGGTTTTTCATGTCGAACGGATAGGACAGAAACTGAAATCCGCGATCACGCAAGTAATACTCCAGCGCGGGGCGGGTCAGGCCCGTGCAGAGGACCATATCGCCTGCCTGGGCGTTTTTCTCCAGGTAGAGAATGAGATCCCGTTCCGAGCGGGGATCATCGCGCAGCAGATACGCGGCGCCGACTCCGGCGGCCTGGGGCAGAAAGAGCAGCAGGAATAGAACCGGCGCTTTCTTCCAACTCGCGCGGGACACGCCGTAACCGGCCAGCAGGCACCAAAAGGGAAACAATCCGTAATCCGTCCGCCCCGCCAGGTAGATGGGTTTTCCGGCCAGCGAGACCAGGTAGGGGCCTCCCAGTCCAATGAGCAGCAGGATCAGAATGCAAAATAGGAATCGTTGGTTGCTTCGGAACGCCTGATAGATTCCCCACAACAACGGCAATCCGAAGAGCAGGCTGTTCGCGATTTGCGCCACGCGAGGAAACCGGGGCAGGTCCATGTAGGCCGGCAGCGCGCCGCCTGGCTGAAAGCCGGTCCACGTGTAGCCGGGCATCCACGGCGTCCAGGCTTTCTCCACCCAGGCGATGGTCTGTTCCGTATGGTTCCATTGCGCCGCCAGCGTGGGCAGCCAGGGAAGGTAGAGGATCACCACCGCCGCGCCGCACGCCGCCATGGCTGGCGCCCGCCGTGGCCCGCCCGGCAAGGCCAGCGCCGAAAAGCCGGTTCCCACGGCGATGAACCACCCCAGGTTATGCGTATACACCAGCGCGAGCCAGCTCAATCCCCCTCCGGCCAGGTAGAGGAAATCTCCCCGCGTGACATAGCGCCGGACGCACCACGCCGCGCCCACCGCCAGCGCCGCCAGGAGGGTATATTGGCGCGCTTCCCGCGCGTAGGCCATGGTCAGGGGCGAGAACGCGTAGAGCAGCGTGGTGATGATCGCCGCCTGGCGGCCGATTGCTTCCCTGGCCAGTTTGTAGATCCCCGCCGTGGCGGCCAGGGCGCAAAGCAACGAAAATCCCCGCAGCGCGGTTTCGGATTCACCCAGCACGGCTCGCCACATGTGCAAGAGCAGGTAATACAGCGGCGGGCCGGCGTCGAAGATCATCGCCTGGATGATTCCCGCCAGCGGCAGCCGCGCCATCAACGCTGAATAAGCCTCGTCCAGCCACAGGGTCTTGTTCGCCAGAAAGCCGATGGTAAGGAGCAACTGCGCGGCCAGGATCGCCCACAGCCATACGGTATCCCATACCGGCGGGGCGGATGGAAAATTCGAGGTTGGAAAGGATTCGTCCGTTGGCTGGACCGGTTCTGGATTCACTGCGCGCCTTCCCATTCGTCTTGGAGATGGGGATCCAAAAAGTCGCGTAATCCGTCCCCCAACAGGTTCAGGCCCAGCACGGCCACCAGGATCGCCATGGGCCGGGTCCTCAGCGCCACGCTGGGCAGCGCCAGCGCCATCCAGCCCCGTTGATCGATGTCGCCCGTGACCGGAAACCAGCGCAGCTCGTCGGCGAAGATCCAGGCCAACAAAATAGCGAGAAAGAATATGGGAATCGAAATCCCCGCCAGGGTGGCTAGCATCGAACTACAATCCAGCCACGTGTTGCGCCGCACGGCCGCCAGGATGCCCGCGGGCAGGCCGATGACGATGGAGAAAAGCATGGAGGTCAACGCCAGCAAGGCGGTGGCCGGGGCGCGTTCCAAAATGGTCTCCAACACCAGCCGGTTATCGTTGGTCGAGCGTCCGAGGTCGCCCGCCGCCGCCCGCTTCCAGAACATCCAATACTGAACGATCAGCGGATTGTCAGATCCCCATTGCTCGCGCGGCATCTCGATGGTGGTGACGTTGGGGCGCATCCCCAGCCTCATCCGCGCCGGATCACCGGGAATGGCATCAAACAGCGGGAAAATCAGCAGCGTGATCCCGGTCAACACCAGGATCCTGTGCAGCGATCGGTGAAGGATATTCGTCCCCATCGGTCTGGTTTCGAGAAAAAGGATCTCGTAAAATGATGTAGCGAAACCCACCACAAAATGAATTTACTCTTTTCCTTTTCGATTCCTCCCCCAAAGAAGCTATTCCCTCTCCCTCTGGGAGAGGGTCAGGGTGAGGGTGG
>JBHGBC010000224.1:0-8182 GCA_041946805.1 bacterium | reverse complement strand
ATATATCTGATCGGCGGGAAATTGGAGTTCCGCCTGCCCTCCCCGCTGCCCGTTACCCATACCAAATAGCGAAGAGGCTTATAAATTAATTTCCATTTTGAACTTCGTCCTTTCCCACTTACCCATCCTTTGTAAGAAATATCAAATTGCTCAACCATCTTGCCTACGTACAACGGCAGCGCCACCTCGCCGGCGGCGTTTACCCAGCGGCCGAAGACATCCGGCCGGTAGCCCCGCGCCTCCCACTACTCGCGCGGCTTGAAATGTTTTGAATCGTTGGTCATGTCAAATTCACGGGCGTATTCAATTTCCCACCCGGGGGCCTGGTCGCCGATACGGATGGAGTGATCGTAAATCGTGCGGCAGATGGCCAAATCGCGCGCGGTGCGCACTTCAGGGATCGAGCGGCTGCGGGGCGAGAAGAGGGGGATCAGCGAGCGGTCCAGTTTGAACACCGGGGGATCGTCTTTCTCCCACTCCCGCAGGTCATGCACCATGAACGCCGCCTTCATGGGGACGCCGTTTTTGTGCCGGTCCACGATGGTGGGCGCGAATTTGAAGCGTCCATCGATGTCAAAGATTTTCTTGCGGTTTTCGAAGCTGAAGAGCCAATCCCAGGTGCAGCGCTCCATGAATAATTCCCGCAGCGCGGTGGAGCCGGAATCGGTGTAAAGGCCCGAGGGCACGATCATCCCCAACCGCCCGCGCGAATGCAGCAAATGATGACCGACTTCCAAAAACATTTTGTAGGAATTCAAATCGGCGCTGCCCTGATGGCGGTAGGGATTTTGGGGATCGGCGAAGCCCACCCGCTTTTGACGTTCCTTTTGCCAGGACCGCAGCAGTTCCGCGCCCCGGTTGCCGCGGGCCAGGCTGAGGTCGAACGGCGCGTGGGCGTTTTTCACCCAGTTCGAATAGGCTTTGAACAGGGCGTTGAACTCGATCCAGCGGTCACGGATGGCGGCATCCAGTTCAAACAATTCCTGCTGGCGGCGCAGCGCGGTTTGCTTGTCATAGGTTCGGTAGATAGGATCGTACTCGGTGAAGAATTCGTGCGAGTTGGGTTTCATCACTTCCCACGGTGGGTTGCCCTGCACGGCGTCGAAGCCGGAGCGGTCGGGCGTGAAGACGTCGGGGAACTCGATTTCCCAGTGGAAAAATTTCAGCCGCTTGCGCAGTTCTTCCACGATGGCCTGACGTTCGGGTGAGTCCAGGTGAAAGACGCGCGGTGTGGGCGCGCGCCGGGCGGAGACCTCATCCATGGGCCAGAACCACACCGCGCACCATTCGTCCATCATCCGGCGCAGTAGGTTAAGATCCACGCTTTGCAGGATGCGCTCGCGGTACTGCTGTTCGCGTTCCTCGGCGTCGGTGATCTTCAATTCGTGCAGGCGCTCGTACTCCCGGCGCGCCTTTTCGGCCACCTGGACAACGCCGCCGGGGGCGTCCTCGCCGAAATCAATCCCTTGCCCGTGTAATCGGCCCTCGATGACCTCGATCATCTCGCTCTTGATGATCCCCTGCCCGGGGCGGCGGCCGTTGACCTTTTCGCCCTTTAGGAAGGTATCGATGCGTTCAGTACGCTCGCCGTTCTTGCCGTCGCCGCCCTCGCGCTCCCAGGCGGCCAGGGGATAATCCTCCACCCGGTCCAACCAGCAGCCCACCAGGGCGTTGCCCACCTTGATTTTGTGATCGAGGAAGGTGAAGGGAAGGTCTTTGTCCATGGTCTCCACCCAGAGGGAGACCCGGGCCAGTTCGACCGCCAGGGGATTGATATCCACGCCGTACAGGCAGCGCTCCACCACGTAACGGCGCAGGATGGCCGTCACCCGGTCCTTGAAAGCGTGATCCGCCATATCGGGATCGCCGGGCGGCATGGGGAGGAGCATTTCCTCGCTCCGTCCGGTGCGGGGAGTCCCGTAGGGCAGGGTGATGGTTTTGGCCGTTTCGGGATCTTCCAAACCGCAGTGATGGCGGAGCGAGGCATAGAGCGCATCGGTCAGGTAATGCAGCGCCGCCACCAAAAACGACGCGCTGCCGCAGGCGGGATCGCAGACTTTAAGTGCGAGAATCGCTTCCGGCTTTTTGGGAACGCGGGAACCATCGGGGAGCCGGTCGAAGCACAGCGGTTCCAGGGTGCGATGCGCGGTGGGGTTGGCCAAGGGCGACTTGGTGTAGAAGGTGCCGCTGCCCTTGCGGGTGTTGCCTGAACGGACGAGGTAGAATTCACCCGGCGCGGCCACCCGCTTGATGAGCCGCCGGGCCTCGTCTTCCACGCGCTGTTGGTAAACCGCGTCCGATTCGTTTCTCCGGCGGGCGGAGATGAAACCGGCGGTGACCACCGCTTCCCGGGCCCAGGCCCGCGCGCGCTGGTCCGCGTCGAGAAAGTCCCGGGCGCGGAGACGGATCTCCCGGTCCGTGGAAGATTCATCCCCGGTTTCCACCGCGGCTTCGTCCTCCGGAGCTTCTTCATCGACGGATTCCAGAAGATCCTCCGGTTCTTCCCCACTCTCTTCCCCACTCTCTTCCCCGCCCTCTTCGTTGTCATCCGCGGCGATCGCGGCGGTGGTGGTCTCCTTGCGCAGTTTGTTGAGAAGATCCTTGAGGCCCCGGGGATCGCGGCGCAGCATGTCCTCCAGGCGGGCCAGGGGAAGCACCGGTTCGCGTCCGATATTGAGAAAGACCTGGGGGCTGCCTTCCTCGGCCAGTTTGACGTGATAATCCAGGGTCCCCTCGTAGATCAGGCCGATGAACTCGGTCCGCAGGTTGGTGTAATTGACCGGCCCTTCGACATAGGTACGCGTCCGGCCGCGGATGACGGGCAACGGCCCGCGCAGCAGTTTGCGCAAAATGGCGTACACCGTGGTATCGGTAACGGGCAGCCGGTTTTCCAGCAGATCCAGCGCCCGGAGCACGGCTTCGCCGGATTGAGGATCGCCCGGCCGGAAGAGAGCGCCCTTGTAGTCGCGCAGCGTGAAATGGTGATGGTACGAGCCGTGATAAATCAGGCGGAAGAGCGCCACCAGCCGCGGCCAGGCGTAGCGGCTGTTCTGCATGGTGTGCAGGCCGCCCTCGTGCCGTTCCTGCCGGGCGAGGGCTTCGTAGAGCGAGCGCACGCCGTAGGATTCAGCGTAGATGGGGAGATCGGACGGTAAGAGCTGGCGCGATTCGGAGAACAGGCACACGACCAGGCGCATGATCACCCGCAGGCACGCTTGCATGAGGGCGTCGCGGACTTCCGCGTCACTGAGCTCCTGCCCGGGGAAATGCTGGATACCGGCGAGCAAATCCGCGTGGTTTTGTCTCTCCAGGGTGATCTCCTGCAACAGGCTTTCGATGGCGGCTTTAACGTTTTCCCGCAGCACGGAGGCGAGATCGGCTCGCTTTTTGCGCGAATCCTCGATGGCCTCCAAGAGGCCGGGCGTGTCCGGCGCTTGGAGGCCCAGCGTGGCGGGAGAAAGCAGGAGGCGGAATCCGGCCACAGTTCTTCGGCGCCCTCGCCGTCCTCGAACCAGCGCGCGGCGTCCCACTCGCACCAGGTTTCGAAATCCAATCCGGCGTAGATCAGGCGGAACTGCAAGCCGTTGGTCAGCAGGCCCAACCGGTGGCCGGTACCGCGCAAAAGTTCCATAAACCGGGCGTATGGGGTGCGCCCCCGGCCCCGGCCGGTTTGGGGCGAAGTATCGGCCATGAGGAGCAGCAAGGGCTGGGCGGGACCGGTACCGTTCACGATGACCCGGTGGGGCTTCAAGGTTTCACCGCGGCTGCCGATGTGGATCACGATTTTGAGCGAATCCGGGATGGCGTTTTGCCGGAGCACGGCGGAGGAATCGTATCCCAGCAAGGATTCCAACAATTTGTCGGTCCATTGCAGGATGGAGTTTTGATCGATCTCCACGTTTTTGCGGGAAGGATCGGGATTATCGAGCTGGTTCAGCGCGCGGAACTGCTGGAAGGCGTCGCGCAGTTTCTCGGTCTCCCGGCGGTCCACCGGGGACGGATTCTGTTTGAACCGTTCCTGCAACACCACTTGTGAAAGCAGCAATCCTTGATGGCGAAGGCGTTCCCACCAGGCGTGAAGCGTGGCAGCCGTGGTCATGACCGCGCCTCCTCTCCCGTGGCGGGAACCAGGTATTCGATGGCCAGGGGCAGAATCCGGGGCGGACGCAGGGTGAAGCGCTTGGGCAGTAATTCATTCAGGCGGTACTCTTTTTCCCGCTCTAATTCGGCCTTGGTTCGTTCCATATCTTTCTTGAGGAGGTCGATTTCCTGTTCCAGCGATTGCTTTTTGCCGGCCTGCTCGGCCTCCCAGTCGGAAAAGAGATAACCCACCGACAAATCGATTTCCATTTTGTGCAATTCCCGCAACCTTTTTTCCAGTTCCTTGGGATTCGTGGATTTTTCCAGTTCCTTTAGCCGATACTCGTATTTCTCCGCTTCAGCCTTTTTGGTTTTTGCGAGCGCGGCCTTCGCCCGGGCCGCCATATCGCCCGCGACGGCCTTTTCCGTTTGCTTCATGAAGGCTTCCAGACGATCCTGGTGAGACGGCCAATGCTTCTTGATAGCATCGAGGAGCGCGTCCCGGCGGGTGGTGTTCAGGAGGGGGCCGGCCGGTTCGCCGAGAATCTCCCGCGTGAGCGCGTCCGGCATGGGGCTGAGGTCGTTCCCCCGGATTTCGAATAGGACTGAGCCTACTTGATCGTGCACGGTTTCAAACCGTTCGTTGATCACGGTCAAGAGGTAATGAAAGGCCAGAAAACCATCGAAATGGGGGCGTTGGATGGCTTTGACCGTCCAACGCCGGATGGGATATTTACCGGAGGGATCGTGCAGTTGGCGGTTCAGCACGGCCAGGGCTTGGCGCATAACCGGATGGCCCAGGCGCATCAAGACCTGGTGACGCTTCAAGCGCAAAATCCGGCGGGGATCGTTCGGGGAGATGGCTTGGTTCTCATCGAAGACCAGTTCCAGACGGTCCCGGGTTTTCCCTTCCGTCAAGGTGGCGTCCACCAGCGCTTTCCAACCCGGAGGGGGAGTCAAACGATAAAATCCGGGTTTGTTGGGAATTTCCTCCAATTGGCCTTTGCCTTCGGTTTTCAGAGCGGCTTGCAAGAGGTTGACCAAGGCCGGAGGCGAAATACGCAACTCGGAATTGGTCCATTGCAGGCGTTCCGTGGCGCTTTGCTGGTTCCGTTCAATTTGATCCTTCGTGGCAGGATGCAAATCGCGCTTTTCGGTGCTAGAGGCTTGCGCGGCATGGATTTTTTGATCCAACTCGGCTATGGAGGGCTTTCGGCCCTGGAAGTAATTTTGCAGCGTCTCGTTGAAGACGCTTTCCACGCTTCCCAGGTCTTCGCGGACTTGGTCCACTTTTTTCGCCACTTTCAGGAGGAAATCATAATCCTCTTCCTGATCGCAGCGGAAATAGTGGATGTGCACGTCCCGGGATTGCCCATGACGGGACACCCGCCCGTTGCGTTGCTGGATTTTGGTGGGCGACCAGGGGATGTCGTAATGGATGACCCAACGGCAATAGCTTTGCAAGTTGATGCCCTCGGAGGCGGCATCGGTGGCGAGCAGCAGGCGGGCATCCGAATCCTCGCTCTCGAATTCCGTTTGAATCCGTTCGAACTCCGTGTTGTCCATGCCGCCGTAGAGCAGCAGCATGGTTCTCTCATTGAATCCTTCCTGCAGAAACCGCTTTTCCAGGAAGCGCAGGGTTTCCTTGTATTCGGTGAAGACGATCAGCTGCTCGTCGTCCCGCAAGCGGCCTTCGCGTGTGAATAAGTTCTGTTTCACCCATTGAACGAGCGCATCGGTTTTGGAATCGGAATGCCGGGTGGCCAGATCGGTGATGTTATCATCGTCCATGACCGCGGCTTCATCGTATCCCAGCGCTTCCAAGGCCTGCGAAACCTGGGAGACGTAATTCGCATCATAGAGCCGGCGGCTACGCAGCCAGGAACCGCCATGCCGGGCGGCGTCCTCCTCGGCCAGCGTCTTCTCCGCGTCGTTTTTCAGTTCCTCCTGGGCCTTTTGCATGGAGAGTTTGGCCAGGCTGAACAGGGCCTGATCCGGGGTGTCCGGCACGTTATGCAGATGCCGCCACCAGGTCCGCGCAAAAGAAAAGGGGCACGAGAGCAACCGCTTGGTCAACAGGGAGAAAATGAATTGCCCGACCCATTTTTCGGTGGGCGAGGTGATGTTCAGCAACAATTCTTGCCCTCGTTCCCGGTACCGGCGCAGGGCGGAAAACAGGTTGGATTCCGCGGGAGCCAGTGCCAGTTTCAACTCCTGGGGGGGCAATTGATCGGCAAAGGGCGGATGAATGGAACACCGGTTGATATCTTCCTTCAACCGCCGGACGCGGACGGCTTCGAGATGGCTTTTATCGGTCTCGTCCAACTCCGTGGTCATTTGAAAGCGGACGGGATCGAGCAGTTCCAACAAACCGGTGAAACTGATGGTCTTGCCGTTGTGCGGCGTGGCCGACAAAAAGATCCGGTGTTCAAACAAAAATCGGATTTCCCGCAACATCTGGGTGCGCTGGCTGGCCTGGCTGACGCCGAGGGGCGCGAAGTTATGGCACTCGTCCACGATAAGCAGATCCCAGGCCGCGTGGGGCGATGCCGAACGGGATGAAAATGCTGCGTCGTCATGAATGCCCGCGGTTTGCTTGAATTGGTCCAAAATATCCCGGTTGCGCAGGTAATCCATGGAGGTGATCACCCGGGGCGAGACCCGCCAGGGATTGGTGTCGATCCCCAGCCGCCGCCGGAGTTGAAAGGTGGCGCCGGAATCGATGATCTCAAACTCCAGGTTGAACTTCCGCTTCAACTCGTATTTCCATTGCTGCTGGAGAACCGCCGGGCAGATGACCAGAATCCGGCGAATCCGCCTCCGGAGCAGCAGCTCTTCCAACACCAATCCACACTGGATGGTTTTCCCCAGACCCACGCCATCGCAGAGCAGAAGACTGCCCCGGGGCATTTCCAACGCCTTCAGAACCGGCTCCAATTGATATGGGTGGATCTGTACCGCGGAATTCCAGACGCCGAGAAGGGGATCGAGCGCGCCATCGGGCGACGCGTGCAACCGGTTCAAGCGCGTCCACCGGTGGGCATTGAGAAAGGCCTCCAGGGCGCCGGGATGATCGGGGGGAGTCTCGTCCACCCGGGGGAGCGAAGTGGCGCCGATCACTTCGGCGCGGGGCTCCAGATTCCACAGGACCAAGTCCATTTGGGGAGTTTTATCGTCCAGATATTCCACTTCCACGAGATGCAGAGGCAGCGGAGCATGACGATCTTCCCGCGTGTATTCCTCCACGGCCCGCACGGCGGCCAGCCGGTTGCGGATACGGACGAATTGCCCGCTTTCCGGAGCGGGAGTGGGGTGATTCATGGCGTTCCCTTCATACCAAGTGTTTATTCTTTTATACGCCTAGAATGAGTAGAAAGCAATACATCGCGTTCGGTGTATGTCTGGGAGTGTTCAAGAGGAGGGGATTATCGGAGAATGCTCTAATTATTTTCTTTGCGATGTCGATCCTGAGCGGAAGTGAATTGGCTCGTTGGATAGGCCCTTGCCTGATCAGGCCTGTTCCCTGCGCGTTAACGGGCGTTTTCGCACGTTAATGAGGCAAGATATATCTGCGGCACAAAGTGCTCTGGGACACGCTGGAAACAGCCAGGAACACGCTATTCTTCCCGCGGCCGGGAGGGATTCAGGGGGTAACACTGATTCAACGCATGGGCGGCGGCGTAAATCAGGTCGAAAACTTCGTCGGGCGTGATGTTGATCCCCCTTTTGGTAGGGATCCATTGCCCCTGAGCCGTCTTGACCCAGACCCGGATGCTGAACCCGGGTTTACCGCGGTAGCTGATCATTTGCATGCGCAATTGTTCTCTTGTCCCTCGGTCCAGAACATCGATTGAGTATTCCGGATCGAATTCTCTATATCGTTGGGCCTTTTCCTGAAGATCAATCACGCTGTCCAGCAATTCGTCCAGCATATCGTCCATTTCGATCACTGCGGTATCATTCGGGGTGAGTGAGAGAACATCGGTATTGGTCATCTTTTCGTAACAGGTCACCCATCTGAAGTAAAACCGCTCCCCAAGATCCCTCTTTTCCTCGAAAAATCCCGCCCCGCAAAAAAATAAATTACACCAAGAGTTACTTT
>JBHGBC010000223.1:0-8190 GCA_041946805.1 bacterium | reverse complement strand
TGGTTCATCCGGCAAGTGCGTACAGGATGGGGAAAATCGTATTTCAATTCCCTTACTACGAATCGAAGGAAATTCATTGCCTTTCTGGCCAGCGTTCAGGATCATGCCGAGGGGATCGGCGCGGCGGAAAGGCTTTCCCTCACCCTGGCCCTCTCCCAGAGGGAGAGGGGAATGGGGTTGGCTCTCTCCTGCCCGTCGAATCGATATCCGGACATGCGTTCGGAAAAATGTACGCACTTATCGGATGAATCTTTTTTCGGAGGCCAATAAGCTATTCGATCATCCGAATACGTATGATACAGTAAGCCAATCCCACCCAGTGAGGTCTATTATGACGAAATCCCACATAATCTCCCGCCTGATGTGTGTCTGGATTCTTCTCATGGCGATCGCCGCCATCGCGCGTTCCTCCGAGACCGATGAAACCCTGTTTCTCACCAGCCCCACGGTCACGACGGAAAAGGTCGCCTTCGTTTACGCCAACGACCTGTGGATCGCCGGCCGCGACGGCGGCGAGGCCCGGCGGTTGACCATCAATCCCGGCGTGGAATCCAATCCCTGGTTCTCGCCGGACGGGCAATCCATCGCGTTCTCCGGCGATTATGACGGCAATACGGATGTCTTCGTCATGCCTAGTAATGGCGGCAATCCCACGCGGCTGACTTTTCATCCGGGTGAAGACCAGGTTCTGGGATGGACGCCGGATGGTCAACGGATTTTATTCGGTTCCGGCCGTGACAGCGCCACCATGCCCCGGTTCTTTACGGTTTCCCGGGACGGCGGCTTTCCCGAGCCGTTGCCCATCCCCGCGGGTATTGAAGGCTCTATTTCTCCCGACGGAAGGTTACTGGCCTACAATCCCGTGCGTCATCTGATCGGGTATTGGAAGCGGTACCGGGGCGGCCAGATGGGCCGGATCTGGATCCTCGACTTGCAGAGTCTCGACTACACCGAGATTCCCCAGGAAAAATCCAACAACATCAATCCCCTGTGGATCGGAGACACGGTTTATTTCTTGTCCGACCGCAACCATACGATGAACCTGTTTTCGTATGACACGAAAACCCAGGCTGTCAATCAGTTGACCTGGTTCACGGATTTCGACATCGAACGAGCGTCCGCCGGGGATGGCGTCATCGCGCTCGAACAGGGCGGCCGGCTGCACATTTACAATCCCGCCGACAAGTCTCTGAAAACCTTGAAAATCAAGGTCCATGCCGACCTGCCCCACTCACGCCCGCATTTCGCGAAAGTGGTGGATTGGATCCAAAACGCGGACATTTCCCCCTCCGGCAAACGCGCCGTGTTCGAAGCGCGGGGCGATATCTTCACGGTCCCGGCGGAAAAGGGCGATATCCGAAACATCACCCGCACCCCCGGCGTGCACGAGCGCTTCCCGTCCTGGTCACCCGACGGCAAGTGGATCGCCTATTTTTCCGACGCGAGCGGCGAATATCAATTGATGATCCGCGAGCAGGACGGCAGGAAGGAACCCACGGTCATCCCCTTGGGCGGCCCCACGTTCTTCTATTCACCCAAGTGGTCTCCCGATAGCAAAAAACTGGTCTTTACCGACAAGCGTTTGAACCTGTTTTACATTGATATCGAAAAGAAAGAGCCGGTGTTGATCGACACCGACACCTACGATCACCCCGTTCGCAGCCTGGATCCGGTGTGGGCGCCCGACAGCCGCTGGATCACCTACACCAAGCGGCTCGACAACCATATGCGCGCCGTGTTTGTGTATGACCTCGAGAATAAGAGCAAACACCAAATCACGGATGGCATGAGCGATTGCACCTCACCGTGTTTCAGCCTGGATGGCAAATACCTGTACTTCGGCGCCAGCACCAGCGTGGCGTTAACCGTGGGATGGCTGGATCTCTCCAGTTTGGACCGCCCGGTCCGGCGCAATTTGTATATCGTGGTGCTGAATGAAAAAGATCCCTCGCCCTTTGCTCCCGAAAGCGACGAGGAAACGGTGAAGGAAGCCACCGATGATATCTCGGCGGCCACGGGAAAAATCGAGGCGGCCACGGGTGACATCCAATCCGCCACGGCGGAGATTCGGGACGCCTCGCCGGCCGAATCCAAGGACATGGAATCCAAAATCAAGGTCATCATCGACTTCGAAAACCTGAGCCAGCGCATTCTGGCCATGCCGATTCCTGAATTGACTTATACCCAGTTCTACGCCAGCGAGATGACCAAATCCATCCAAACCGCCGCGGAAGGCAAGGTTTTCTACATGGAGGAAAGTCCGGGCAAACCAGGTGTCATACTCAAGCGCTTCGATATGAAGGAACGTAAGAGCGAGGATTTCCTCGATTCCGTGAATTTTTACCAGGTCAGCCAGAATGGAAAAATGCTTCTCTATCGGGCTCCCGGCAACAAGTGGGCCATCGTCAAAACCGACGGCAAGCCCAAGCCCGAGGACGGCGTGTTGAAACTCGACCGCCTGGAAACGCAGGTCGATCCCCAGGCCGAATGGGCGCAAATCTTCGAGGAATTCTGGCGCATCGAACGCGATTTCCTCTATGCCCCCAATATGCACGGCGCGGATTGGCCCGCCATCCGCGAGAAGTACCGCCCCTTCCTGAAATACGTCGGCCACCGCGGCGATCTGAACAACCTCATCGGCATGATGATGGGCGAATTGGTGCTGGGTCACATGTTTGTGTGGGGGGGAGACCAACCGGAGGTCAAACGGGTGCCCATCGGCCTGCTGGGCGCGGATTATGAAATCGTGGATGGGTATTACCGCTTCAAGAAGATCTACCAGGGATTGAACTGGAATCCCGACCTGCGCGCCCCGCTGACCATGCCGGGTGTGAATGTCAAGGAAGGCGATTACTTGCTGGCGGTTGACGGACGTCCGCTCAAAGCCCCCACCAATATTTACAGCCTCTTCGAGAACACAGCGGATAAGCAAACCGTCCTGACTGTCCACTCCAGCCCGAACATCGAGGAAGCCACCCGGGTTACCGTGGTACCCATCGGCAATGAATGGGGCCTGCGTAACCGCGCCTGGGTGGAAGGCAATCGCAAAAAAGTCGAGGAACTCTCCGGCGGGAAAGCCGCCTATGTGTATCTGCCGAATACCAGCAATGCCGGATATGAGTATTTCAACCGCTACTATTTCGCGCAGCTCGACCGCCAGGCCGTGGTCGTCGATGAACGCTTCAACGGCGGGGGATCCGTCGCCGATTACGTGGTCGATTTGCTAGACCGGCCGTTGCTCAGCTATTGGGCGACGCGCGAGGGCAAGATGTTTAAAACGCCCAGCGCGGTGCTCGACGGCCCGCGGGTCATGATCATCAACGAGTTCGCGGGCTCGGGCGGTGATTTCCTCCCCATGGCCTTCAAACGCCGCGGATTGGGCAAACTGGTCGGCAAGACCACCTGGGGCGGCCTGGTGGGGATTTACGATTATCCCAACCTGATCGACGGCGGCCGGGTCACCGCTCCCCGCATGGCCATCGTCAGCCCCAACGGGGAGTGGGAAGTGGAAAACGTAGGCGTCAGTCCGGATATCGAGGTGGAAATGGATCCGAAATCATTCGCCCAGGGACGCGATCCGCAACTGGAGAAGGCGGTGGAGGTGGTCCTGCAAGAACTGGCCCAGAATCCCCCACGCACCACGCCGCCCCTGCCGCCCTTTCCCAACCGGGTGAAATGAGCGGCAACCGGCGGTAGGAATGTGATTGACAATATAAATCGCGGGTAAATCTCACTGGATTGGAGCACAGACCATGAGACTGTTCCAGATTAGCCTATTTCTACTCGGGACCGCATCCTTGATCGCCTCGGCGTTTGGCCTTGGGAAGGATTTTGGCGAGACCCTGTACAATGCCGGGATCGCTATTCTGCTTCTCGATGTTGTGTGTTTGCAGTTGTGGCCCTCGGCGAAGCATCCATAAAGAAATTCAAGCCTGCGCCGTCTTGGAGTCATTTGGCCCGTGTGACGAATCAGCCAAGGGAGGCGACAGCCACTACTCCCCATGCGGGAACCCCGCCTGAATGCCGCGGTGGCCTGGCGCCAATCGATGGAACGCGAATCGGTAAACTCGGCCGGAAAGTGGTTCCTAAGCCTGCTTCGCTCTCCACGGGAAGCGTTCCCACAGGCAGGCCGGTCAATTTCTTGGCGAGAGGAAGCCCCAGCCCAGGGCCCTTGGCCGCCTCCTGTGAGGCGCGGATCCGGTAGATCTTGTCTGTGCCACTCATTCTACTGGCCGGAACAGAGAACCTTCCTCCGTTTTTATCGTATGCACCTCCGTGGATTCCTGGTTTGAACCGTGCCCGGCCTTTCCGTTTTGCCTGAGAATCGTTTCCCCCCGCCAACTCCGATTGAAATCTAATGGCGCGTGCTGGATGATAAGCGTCCGCGGGCCGTATGGACCTGTTTTCTCCAAACGGATGGATAGCCGTTTGAAGCGAGGGAGTGTTCATGAAAAGAATCATCCCGCACGGGATCTGGATGTTGATCATCATTGGCTGCTGGTGGCATGGAACCCCCCTTGTTCCCCAGGTGCTGGCGGGCCGCGGCCCGGCCGATGGATTGTCCACCCTGGAAGACATACGGAGTGAACCGGTTCCACTCACGTTGGATTTGCGCGAGCCCATGGCGCTCGGGGCCCGGGCCATCGCGGCGCGGCTCGATCCGGACGCCGGATACCGGCCGTGGTTCATGCTCCGCGGGCGCAACGGCATCCCCGCCGAGCCCCGGCACGACACATGGGATATCGGCGACATGACGGGGCGTTATCTCGAATCCTTGATCCAGGCCCGGCGGATGGGCATCCGTTCGCCCGAACTCTCCCAGGCGGAATGGCGGCTGCAAACGAACCTGTTCCAAAGTTTGGGGGCTGACGGCTTGGTGCACGATCTTTCGGGAGCCATCGTCCACAGCTTTTCGCAAGGCAGCGCCCTGTTCGGCCTGCTGGCGTGGTACGAGGACACCGGGGACGCCCCGGTCCGGAAAGCGCTGGAAAGACTGATCACCGCGCAACTCGGCCGCACCCGGAAACAAGGCATTCAGCGAATCGATCCCACCGTCCAGTTGGAGAAATCCTCTGGCAGCCACCTGGCCGGTTACCAAATCTTCCCCGTGATCCGCTTCCATGAACTGACCGGTTATCCGGACGCGCTGGAGCTGGCGGAGGGGCTCACGCGCTGGGCCCTGGCGGATCCGGTATGGGCGGAGGATGGCTGGATCACGCTGCCGCTGTCGTGGGAGGGCCATATCCATTCGTGGCTGGAGACTGCGGCCGGCTGTTTGCGCACGGCGCGCCACTGGCCGGAACCGGAGCGGTCCCGGGTTCTGCAACGGGCCAAGGCGCTTTACGACTGGGTGATGAGCACCAACGGAACGGCGTTCGGTTGGATTGCGACCTTTCCGACGCACGGATCGTGCGAGACGTGCGCGATTGGGAGCGCCATCCGGCTGGCCCTTGAATTGTCGGCGGCCGGGCATCCCGAATATTTGGATGACGTGGAACGGTTCGTCCGCAACCAGGTGATCGAGGCGCAGTTTCGCGGCCTGAGCGCGTACGAGGAGGGGACGAACCGCGCCAGCCCTCTCTTGCTCGGGTGCTTCGACAGCCAATCCTTGCCCAATGGGCATCTGGGCACGCGCGGGGAGGATGATCCGGGCACCGTGGAGGGCTGCTGTTTGAACGGCGGGATGCGCGCCCTGGCGCTGGCCTGGGACGCGATCGCGGTCGCCGGGGAAACCGGATTGACCATGCAATTGGGCCTGAGCCGCGACGGTCCGGGGGGCCGGGTGATCGGTTACCAGCCGTTGGCGGGCCGGATCGATGTGATCCCCCAGGCGCCCGGCGCGGTGCGGGTGCGCCTGCCCCGGTGGGTGGAGCCGGGGACAGTCACCGTGCTACTCGGCGGGCAAACCGTCAAAACGGTCATCGAGGACGGTTTTGCCGTATTGCCATCCGTGGAAGCCGGCCAACGCGTTTCGGTCCGTTTTCCTCTCCGGGAATTCGAGGAAGACATTACCGCCGGGGGAGCGCAATATCATGTGCGATGGAAAGGCGATGTGGTGATGAAGGTGGACCCCCCCGGGAAGCGGGAGCCGTGCTATCAAAACCGGACCGAAGCGGGGACGCCCCGCCCGGTGCTCTCGTCTCCTGGCATACCCGAGGTTCCGGATACCTTTTTTCTCCAGGACGCGGCGCGCCTGGCCGCCCAGAGCATGCTTGCCCGCTTGGATTTGGCGCGCGGGGGGCAACCCTTTTTCCGCATCTATCCCTTCGCGGACCCTCCCCGGGCCGAACACGAGAAATGGGACGACGGCGACATGACCGGCCGCTACGTGGAGGCGCTGATCCAAACACGCCGCTTGACCGGCCTCCCGATGGATTCCCGTGAGGCGCTGCTGCGCGGTTATCTCGCCAGATTGTTCGATCCATTGGACGGTCTTTGTTACACCCAGGGCACGGCCTGGACCCCGCGCCGGGCGTGCCAGTTCAGCCAGTCGTCGGCGATGTGGGGGTTGCTGGCCTGGTTCCGGGAGACTGGATCGGGAGAAGCGCGGCGGCTGGTGGACCGCCACGTGGCCGGCATCATGCGGCTGGCCGAGGTCCGTTCTGATTACGCGCTCTTTCCCAAGTACGAATGGGACGGCCGGCACTGGGTGGATGAGCCGAAAGGGAAAGACGCGCCGCCGTGGTATGGCGGGCGTTTGATCGCGCCGCTGGTGGAGTATTGGAACCTGATCCGCCAAATTGAAGGAGAGCCATCGGCCGGGAGTCCCCGCGCGGACGAAGTGCAGGCCTTCTTGGAGAAACTGATTCGGTATGTCGTTGAGGTGAGCCCATTCATTAAACCGGACGGCGCGGTGGAGCGCGGCGAAGGCTGGTGGGGCCACCTGCATGGCACAACCGACATGGCCGCGGGAATCGCCGAGTATGGGCGGCTCGCCGGCCGCCCGGAGCTGGTGGACTGGGCCCGGCGTCTCTATGAGTGGATCGGGCGGACGAACACGACCCGCTACGGCTGGACGGCGGATGTCTCGGGAGGATCCATCCACGAATCCTGCGGCATCGGCTCCCGGATCCGCCTCGGACTGGCGCTCTACCGGGCCGGCGTCCTCGATCCCTTCGGCGAGATCGACCGGTTCCTGCGCAACCAACTGCTCGAATGTCAATTCGTGGATCTGGCCTTTCTGCCCCCGCTCCAGCCCGAAACGCCACGGACGGAGCGGACGGCCTACGCGGGCATCGACCGGATGATCCGCGGCACGTTCCAGTGCTGGGGCACGGCCAACGATCTGATCGGTCATGACGATATCGAAGGCTGCGGGGCGGGCGGCGGCGTGCAGGCCCTGGCCTTGGCTTGGGAAGCGATGACCGAATGGCGCCCGCTGCCCGTGTCCGATGAAGAAAACACGGAACTGAATCCCAACATTTTGCAAGGTTCAGAAGCGTCTGAATTGCGGATCCATTTGCTATTCAACCGGACCATCCACTCCCGGCCGGTTCCGCCCTTTGAACGGACCGGCCCGGTGGCCGCCGAACTGTGGAGCTATCTGCCCTATGAAGGCCGCGCGGTGTTGACCGCCCATCGATCCATCGGCCGGGTGGCCTTGCGCCTGCCCGATGGCGCGGACCTGGCCACCGCCCGGATAATCCGCGCGTTCGGCGTGCAATCAAGCACATCATCCGCGGTGATGGAGGGCTCCTACGTGTTGGTGGAGAATGTGAAGACGGGCGAAAGGATCGATCTGCGGTTCAGTCTGAAGCAATATGAAACAACAGAACACGCCGCCGGGAATGCGTATCGTGTCCGCTGGAAAGGGAGCGCCGTGACGAGCCTGGAGCCGGCCGGTGCCAAGGCGCCGCTCTACCAGGATCGGAGTGAACTTCTGAAGGACCGCGCGCCCCTGGCCGCCCCGCGATATCCTTAAGCGGGATGGAGAAACGGCGTCCGCCAGGGACCGCCGCCACAGCTATTCAAATCGATCCCCTGCGGGGAAGCATAAAAGGAGTAGTTTTGATGGATTACGCTTCGTGAATCCATCTCTCCTTCCTTGCTTTCTTACGGCGCTGAATTCTTACGCAGCTGGAACCCATACCCGCTCCAACGGTCGCGGAAAGAAGACTCGCCCATCACGGTTGCGCCCTCGGCGGGATCATAAATCCAAACCTGGCCATCCTTGGCTGTCTCAACCGCGAC
>JBHGBC010000222.1:0-15465 GCA_041946805.1 bacterium | reverse complement strand
TCTCTTCGAAATGATCGATGAAAACCACCCCCGAAATTCCCTCTCCCTCTGGGAGAGGGTTAGGGTGAGGGTATTTGGGTAGGGGCGGACCTTGGTGTCCGCCCTCATCCCTATTTACCTGAATGCTGAACTTCCTCAGTGCTTTATTCGGGATCTGAGCATGGCTGGAAACGCTAATCCATTCCCTCTCTTTCTGGGAGAGGGCCAGGGAGAGGGAAAGCCTTTCCTCGGTGCCGATCCCCTCGGCGGATTCCTCAACGCTGGCTGGGAAGGAAATAAGTATCCTTCGGTTCAGAGCCAGGGAATTGAAATACGATTATCCCCATCCTGTCCGCATTTGGGTTTTCAGGTTAGAAAAAATCCGGACGGCAGGGTGCGCCGAGGGACACCTATACAACGATTCCGATTACATTGATTAAGTTCAAAAAGTATGATATGCGTGAAGTGGTTTATCCATGACGCGCGCGTCCGAAATCACCGCTTTCTTCCATTGTGGCGGCGGAAAGGGATGGGGTTTCAAATGTAAAACCGATCGACTGCTTGCTTTTTATTACTCATCAATTCAGTTTCTGGCTAAACACAAACTCGATGAGAATGTCTGCGGGGGCTTGGGGGGGAACTGGGTGATGCATCTCTCATTCACTGCCCAAGGAGACCGGATGATGAAGCGAGCCTCTCTTTTTCTCATCGTTTTGTGCATTGCATGGACTTGCCCTTCGCTTGGGAGAACCGGAGAAACCGCGGCCCCCGAGACTGGAGAAACCGCGATGCCGGATGATTCAGGATGGCCCCGGGTATTTCAAAAGGGCGGCCAGGCAGTCGTGATTTATCAGCCGCAAGTCGAAGAGTGGGACAACTATACCCGGATCCATATCAAGGCGGCGGCCGCCGTTGCCCTCCAAAAGGATCAAGAACCGTTTTTTGGGGTGCTTTCGCTCAAGGCCAGCACCTACACCGACCATGACGCGCGCACCGTTTTAATCAAGGAGCCGGAACGCGACATCCGGTTTCCCAACCTGGACACGGAGAAATCGGCTCAATGCAAAGCCTTGGTGTTAGAAGTCCTGCCAAACCGCCAATCGATCACCGTCGCCTTGGACCGGTTGATGGCGTATATGGATGACACGGAAAACCTGCAGAAGGAAACGGAGGTCAATCTCGATCCTCCGCAATTATTCTATAGTGACCGGGCGGCCATATTGGTCATCTTTTTGGGGGAACCCAAATTCAAACCCATCCCCGGCTCCCGGTTGATGTTTGCCATTAACACGAATTGGGACGTGATCTTCGATACGCAAGGCAGTCAATATTATTTGCTGAATGGAGAATCCTGGCTGACAACCTCCGATTTGGCCAAAGGGAAATGGACGGCGGTCAAGAGACTGCCCGCGGAATTTTCCAAGATACCCGATGAGGAAAACTACGCCGAGGTCCGGAAACAAATTCCCGGCCGATCCGTCCAGGATCTCCCGGCGGTATTTGTCAGCTACGAACCCGCGGAGTTGATCCAGACCGTGGGGGAGCCGCAATACAGTCCCATTTCCGGAACCCAGCTGATGTATGTCACCAACACGGAATGCTCATTGATAGTGGATAACCAAAAACAACAATTTTATTTTCTGACCGCGGGGCGGTGGTTCCGGGCGCCCGCGTTGATCGGTCCCTGGACGGCCTCCACGTTCGATCTGCCCGAGGATTTCTCTAAAATTCCCGCCGATCACCCCTTAAGCCAGGTTCGGGTTTCGATCCCGGGAACCGTGGAAGCGGACGACGCGGTGTTGCTGGCTTCGGTTCCCCGTACCGCCACGGTGAAGAAAAGCGAGGCGCAGGCGAAGGTGGTCTATCAGGGCGAGCCGGAATTTCGGGAAATTCAGGGAACCGGTGTCCAGTACGCCGTCAACACGCCCACCGATGTCTTTCAGGCCGAAGGCCAATTTTATTGCTGCTATGATGGGGTTTGGTTTGTCAGCGTGAAGCCCGAGGGCCCTTGGGTGGTGTGCACTTCGGTCCCCGAGGAAATCTATGCCATTCCCGCCAGCCATCCCAAACACAATGTAACCTATGTTTATGTGTATGATTCAACCCCCGATACGGTCGTCACCGGCTATACGTCCGGCTATACGGGCGAATATGTCATGGGCGGCCTGTTGCTGTTCGGCGCGGGAATGGCCTTGGGGGCCGCTTTGGCCGATGACGATTGCGATTACTGCTACTCGTGGCACTATCATTCCTGCTTCTATTCCTATGGCTGCGGTTATGCTTACAACTACCGCTACGGTGGATATTATGGCGGGTATGCCGCCGGCTTCCGCGCCTATGGCCCGTACGGAGGAGCGGGGGGGATGGCGTATTACAATCCGGCGACCGGCCGTTATGGCCGGGGCGGCTACGCGTATGGCCCGGGAGGCGCGGTGTATGGCCGGGAAATGTACAATCCCGACACGAACACGTACGCGGGGCGCGCCGGTGGTTCCAACATTTACGGTTCCTGGAGCCGGGGGGTTGTGGCCCGCGGCGACGATTGGATCCGGGGAGGCCAGGCATCCACGGCCCGGGGCAGCGCCGGCTGGGTGGAAACCTCCCGGGGCGGCAAAGCCATCGGCGTCGATACCCGGCGGGCGGATGGATATGTGATCAAGGATCAGAATGGCAATATTTATGTCGGCAATGATGATAATATCTACCGCAAGGATGAAAACGGGGATTGGCAAAAACGCAATGGCAATCAATGGGAAGATACCGGCTTTGATGGATCCAAACGGGATGCCGCCTCCACCAACGCCAGAAACACCGCGTCCCCGAAGGAGAATCGTTTGTCCAAGGACACGGCTCCATCCACCTCGCGTGTGGGGAAAACGTCCCAAGATAAACTAACCTCCAAAGAAAGCAACGCCACCCCGGTCCGGGACCGGCAGCCCTCCACCACGCGGCAGCCGGCTGCTGCGCGGCAACCTTCGGCAACCCGGCAGCCAGCGGTCTCCAGGCCGTCATCCACGGCATCCACCGATCTTCCTAGCCGCTTGGAAAGCGATTCCTTCGCCCGGGATCGCGGCAATCAAAGTTTCGAACGCTTCAAGCAATCCAGTTCGGCAGGAGCGTCCGACCGCCCCAGCGGCGGACACGGCAACCGCGCGGCTGGAGGAGGAGCGCGGCGTGTGGGCCGGCCGCGGTAAGGCCGTCTCGTTCGATAGGATTCATCGGCGCCAGTCATCCGCCGGACCTCGCGGGCTCGAACGATTCCAGGTAACTATTTACCGGTTTGCAGTACAGCTTTTTAAGCGCCAGCGGCGGGGTAGGAGTATAACCCAGGGCGCTAGACCAGGGAAAAGGACGGCCAAAGGAATAATCCCCTCCAGAGGAATAGAGGATTAGAGGATTGATTTCCCCGGCCCGCCCGGTTGAAGAGCGGCCCGGCAGGGTTGATAAAAAATACACACTTACCGGATGAACCTTTATTTCTTTGTCAGAAAGGTTAATAACATGAATTTTTTCTGCGGTATCATCCTGTTTTTCACATTCGTCTTGATCCCGTCTTCGGAAACGGCCAATTCTCCGGATTATGAAAATCCTCCGGTCTTGCAGGCGTCCGAAATCCTGCCGCCCGATTTGCCGCGGAGCCCGGTTCACCGCGTGCGGGAAGAAGTGTCTACTGCAGGATATCATTATCATTTCATCATGGAGTCCAATTTTGGCTTGTATGATATCGAATCGCTGGACCTATTGAAAATCCGGGTGCACGAGGTCAAGACGTTGGCGAATGTGATCGAAAAAAACCGGACGGATGAATTTTTTGACAGCCTGGGCGATCACCTGTTTCAAACCGTCTCCACTCCCGTCCAAATTCTGCAGGATCCGGGCGGAACCCTCTCCGCGCTGGGTCAAGGCATCGGCCAGCACATCCAACGGATCGGACGCCGTTTCAAAGACCGGAACAGCAGCGCACAGGAAGATCCGGGCCTTCGCGCCAAATTGATCAGCGACGAAAAACGCAAGGCCGCTTCCGAGCTGCATTTGGATGTATATTCGACCAATCCCAAAGTGCAGGAATTTCTCGACCAAATCGCCACGGCCCGCACGCGGGGCGACCTGGTTTTCAAACTCGGCGCGTTCGCGATCCCCGGGGCCGCCGGCCTCGCGGTATCGGCGATTTCGTACAGCAACAAAGTGGAAGATCAATTGCGGGAGAAGTCTCCCGTGGACCTCTATATCGACAATGAGAAAAAACTTCTGGAAATGGGCATGGATTCCTACTGGACCGGCCGATTTCTGAATCATCCGGACCTATCCCCCCGCCATAAAACGATGATCACCGCCGCCTTGGAAGCAATGCCGGGCGTGGCCGGAAAGGAAGTCCTGCTCGAAGCCGCCCTGGATACGGAAGGCCAGGAATCCATGGCTTGGTTTCAAGTCAATCGGATCGTATTGCTTTCCCGATGCCATATCAACGATATGAAATTGCGGCAAATCACGATGATCCAAGGGCTTCCCATAGCCGCCAGCGAACAAGGCCGGAACATTTTGCTGCTGCCAATCGACATCGCGTACGCGTCGGAAGACGCCGAAGCGATACTGCAGGGACTCACCCGGGAGAGAAGTGGCGGCTGGGATCTGCTCCTCACGGGCCAGCTGACGCCCCGCGCGAGGCAAAAAGCGGAATCCGCCGGCTTTCGCGTGGTGGAAGGGTATGGAGAAGCGAAAAACTGAGGATCATCCGGTCGATGTGTTTTTACTTTCCATCCTGTTCGGCCTTCTTTCAATCGGATGGGCCGGGGTGAACGGCCCCCGATCCTGGCTTCCCTTGATTGAGAATTTCAGGGTGAGGGAAGCCCGGAAAGGGCGGAAGGCAGTTAATCCATGCAATGGTGAAACTTTTTTTCCCCCCAAGGAGATTGAATTCCATGAATCCGTCAAAATGCAGCATCCTATTTCGCTGGATATGGCTATGCGGCGCGGGAATATGCCTATTCCATCCTGTCCCGGCCGATGCGGAGGAGGTCGTCACGATCGGGAGCCGCCTGGAGCCGTTTGTGGACCGGTTTCTCATTGAATCCATGGATAAGGCCCAACTGCGGCTGAACACACCGGTCCCCAGAGAAATTGTGTTTTCGTTCGATCAACCATGGGAAGGCCCCTCCAGCGCCTACTGCACGATTCTCCAGGTTGGCAATGCGTATCGGTTGTATTACCGGGGATACTGTCCGGCCGATCTGGACGATCAGCAGGTGACATGCATGGCTGAAAGCCGGGATGGCGTTCATTTCACCCGGCCTTCCTTGGGGCTTTATGAGTTCAATGGATCCAAGGAAAACAACATTGTCTGGCGGGGAAAGGAAGCGCACAATTTCGCGCCGTTTCTCGATGCCAATCCCCAATGCCCGCCCGGGGAGAAATGGAAAGCCCTGGCCGGCCTGCCGCCCGTGGCGTTCGTGTCGGAGGATGGGATCCATTGGCGGAAAAAACAAGAACAGCCGGTGATCACCGAGGGGGCGTTCGATTCGCAAAACATCGCGTTTTGGGATACGCAGGCCGGCTGCTACCGCGGTTATTCCCGCTCCTGGACCCAAGGCGAATTCGCGGGATTCCGCGCCATTCAAAGCGCCACATCGGATGATTTTTTACACTGGAGCCGGCCGGTCATGAATCAATACGCGGCGGAGGTTCCGGTCGAACATTTTTACACCAACGCGTGCATTCCCTATCCCGGCGCGCCGCATATTTTCCTCTCGTTTCCCAAACGCTTCGTGCCGGAACGGAAGAAGATCGCCGAGCACCCGGAAGGCGGCGTGTCGGATGCGGTGTTCATGAGCAGCCGCGACGGCGTTCATTGGGACCGTTGTTTTTTGGAAGCCTGGATCCGGCCGGGGCTTGACCGGCGCAACTGGACGCACCGGAACATCATGCCGGCCTGGGGATTGCTGGAACTCAGTCCCGGAGAATACAGTTTGTATCACAGCGAGCATTACCAATGGGACGACGCCCGGCTCCGGCGCGTCACGGTCCGCAAGGATGGCTTCGCGTCCCTCCACGCCGGCGCCCGGGAAGGAACCGTTCTGACCAAGCCCTTCCGATTCACGGGAAGCGCCCTGCATTTGAACTATTCGACCTCCGCCGCGGGTTCCATCCGGGTGGAGTTGTTGAGCGGTCAAGGCGAACCGGCGCCGGGATACAGCGGCGAATCCGGCGCGGTGATGTTCGGGGACGCGTTGGATGAGATCGTGGAATGGCCGCACGGGAAGAATCTTGCCGCGTTTCAGGATCAGACCGTCCGGTTGCGGTTTCATTTGCGCGACGCGGATTTGTACACGATCCGGTTCGGCCAGGGGGGATGACCGAAACCAGCCATGGCTTCATAGAGTCCAACCGGCTGTGCGGATCGAATAGCGGTCCACGATCGCCCGGTTGATCCGGGGCCGCTCGCGATGTTCCGGCGGGATGTCGATCCAGCCCTCCCGCACCGTGATAGGGGGATCGATGATGTCCTCCACGTACCAGCGGCTCGAGGCTTCGACATCGGTGGGATAGGCGCAATTGGGATGCAATCCCAGATACAGGGCGTGGAGAGATCCAATGCCCAGTTCCGGCATGGTTCCCATCCAGGTGGGGACGCCCCGGGCCGCGCAGAGTTCGATCACGTCCCAGGCCAGTTGCAGGCCGCCGAGGCGTTGGATCTTCACGTTCACGATCCGGCAGGCCCGCATGTCCAACGCCCGGCGCACGGTTTCCGGATCCGCCGCGCTTTCATCCAGGCAAACGGGGGTGGCCAGGCGGGCCTGCAGAAGGCGGTGGCCTTCCAGGTCTTCCTTGGGGAGCGGTTGTTCGATCATGAGCAGATTCAGACGGTCCAGCCGGCTGAAGAGGGGGAAGTCGGCTTGGGTGTAGGCGGCGTTGGCGTCCACCATAAGGGGGATATCGCCGAAAGCCCGGCGGATTTCCCGCAAGGGCTCCTCGTCCCATCCCGGTTGGATTTTGATTTTGAGCCGCTGGTAGCCGTCCGCCAGGTAGCGTTCACAGGCCTGGAGCAACTGCTCCAGGGTGGGGTAGATGCCCACCGCCAGCCCGGACGCAAGGGGCGCGGCCTTGACACCAAGCGACTCCGGAAAGGAGCCCGCCTCCCGCTGCACCTTGTGATCCCACAACGCCCCCTCCAGCCCGGCGGCGGCGAAGCGGTCGGCCGTTTCCTTTAACAGATACCGTTCAACGAAATCCGGATGGAAACAGCGCGTCTCGAGCAACCGGGACTCCATCCGCCTTGAATGTGCTATTATATCGGCCTTTTTGGGGATTTTAAGGGCTAAAACCTATAATAATATTTTACACCGATTTGCTACCTGCTACCGATTTGCTACCGATTCAGGCCCAAATTGATCCCATGAAGTTGACCGGTCAATTCGTGCGCCGGGCGGTCTGTCCGGAAGGGAAGATTGAAATCGTATACTGGGATGACAGCCGGAAGGGGTTGGGGCTGCGGGTGCATTCCAAGGGGACCAAGACTTGGATCTGCTATTTCCGGCACAACCGGAAACAGTATAAGATCAGCCTGGGCCATCCGCCGGCCGTGACGGTCCGGGAGGCGAGGCGGCTCCATGCGGAGTGCATGGCCAAGCTGGACCAGGGCGAGAATCCCCACGATGACGCGCAGCCGGAGCCGACCATGAACGATCTGGCCCTTCGCTATATAGATCGCCATGTCAAAGGCCTGAAGCGGGGCCATGACATTATTGGGGCGATTGAAAAACGGATCCTTCCCCGCTTTGGTTCGCTGCCCGTCTCCGCCGTCCGCCGGCTCGATGTGGACAAGCTGCATAAAGATATCGGCAAGGATTACCCGGTCCAGGCCAACCGGATCCTCGCCTATCTCTCCGGGATGTTTAACTTCGCCAAGAAGATGGGGATTCTCCCCGCCGGGGCGGAAAATCCGGCGGCGTTTGTCGAGAAATTCCCCGAGAAGAAACGCACGGTCTGGGTGACGCCCGAGGTGATGACCAAATTGCTCGAGGCCCTGCAATCCGAGGACGTGCTCGCCCGGGCGGCCATCCTGTTGTTCCGGACCACCGGATTGCGGCACCGGGAACTGATCCATCGGCGTTGGGAGGATGTGGACTGGGAACACAAGATCCTGAACCTTGCCGATACGAAATCGGGCCGGCCGTTCATGGCGCCGCTATCCGATGCCGCACTCGAGATCCTCAAAGGCATCCCCAGAGTGTACGGCAATCCTTATATATTCCCGGGGCGGCATGAAGGCCAACCTCTGCGCGAATTTCCCCGCCGCGCCCTGCAACGCATCCGGCAGCACGTCGGCATGCAGATCCGAGTGCATGATCTGCGCCGCACCTTTGGCTCCTGGCTGGCCAACAGCGGCGTGTCGCTGAAAGTCATCGCCGGTCTGCTCAACCAATCCACGCAGAGCGTGACCGACTCGGTATACGCGCAGCTCGCCAATGACCCCCTCCGGCAAGCCGCCAGCGTGGTGGGAGAAAAACTCCAGCAAATTGTGGTGGGAGACACCATCCGGCGGATTGTAGCTACCGAAGAAAATAAATAAGGTTCATCCGGTAAGTGCGTACCTCCGACGCTCTTGGCCCAGGGTTAAAACCCTGGGCTGCTGTAAAACCGTCCCTGGAAGGGGATTCCCATAAAGTTGAGACGCCAACCAATTCCAGAGAGGCCTAGCGGAGCGAAGAGGCTTTCCCATATCCAATCCGCTTGACCCGAGAAAGGGACTTGGGGCCCGTTCTCTCCAGACGGTTTGATGGGATGGCATGGCAAACCACTGAGAAAAAGTGCGCACTTACCGGATGAACCAAAATTATTTGTGCTGGTTTATACCCCCCCCATTGACTAAAGAAGAATAAATAGGTTGAATCCGCCACTTGAGCGAAAATATCGCCTACCCATCCATCCATCCATCCATGCACGAACCTTGATGATTTTAAGCCAATGCTTCTCCCCCGTGATAGAACAGCAGAAGCCGATCGCCGGCGAGAGCAGCGACCGGTCTGCCAATCAACTGGCAACCAGACCGCTCATGCGGTACTGCCGCCAATGGCAGCGCCAACGGAATACAGATGTCATGGGGAAATGCAATGATGCGAATTGATACACCTTACTCACCCCATCCAACCCATCCAACCAACCCAACTGAGTCGCCGGCCTATCCGGTTCCCGCATCCGATAACTTGACAATGATCTGTGACTTGTTAGCCAAGCGGGGATTGGGAATGCAGTTGATGTTTAGCACGAAGCAGACCGCCCAACTGCTGGGCCGTTCACCCCAGACCATCATGTTGTGGAGAAAGAAAGGGAAAGGACCCGCTTACACCGTTATAAATGGATGTATTTACTACAAATTGATCAATATTGTGCAGTGGCTTCAAAGGCTGCCGGAGATCGAGGTCGATACCTACGACACTTCGCTGCCGGATGCGCCGGACATCATCATCACCTGGTATCACGCGCATGGCACCAGCGAACAATTCCATTCGGAAATCAAAAGCGATATGAACCTGGAGCGTTTGCCGTCGGGGAAATTCGCGGCCAACGCGTTGGTGCTGCTGCTGGGCCTGGTGGCGTATAATTGCCTGCGGCTTTGCGGTCCGAGGTAAAATGGATCATCGGGTTCATCCCCATCCCGGGGAGGAGGAGAGGTCTGCGCGGAAAGGCCGTGGGGAGCCTGTTCCATAACCATACGGCCGGAAATTCGACAAAAAACCGCCGCCGGGATTCAAAAAATGCTGCCGGAATGGGGGAACAACGATTTACCAAGTTCATTTTTCGTGATGTAAGTATTGGATCCAATTTTTGGAGATCGTAGTTCACGGATTCAGGTGATCTATTACCTGCGACGGTCAGTCAGAAGAGGTGGCGTTAAAAAAGCGGATAGGCTTGACAACCTTATATTCATTATTTGTAATGTTAGAAAATATGAATAGATAATCCTGTCCCATACTTTAAGAAATACGATCCGACGGAGAGCGGCGAAGGATCGATCGATCCCTTGAGGATGCAGGCCATCGCCGACGCCCTGGCGGTGCAGCAGGAGTCGCCAACCACTGTCGCCCCCTTCGCAATCGCAGCCTTCTCCTGCTTCGGAAGGTCCTCCGTCTGCCGCCCCAGTGCCCGTTGCTCAGCGGCTCGCGTCCACCGGACTCGGGGCCGAAAGTGCCCTCCGCAGTCTGGCCATCCAGAACGTCGACTCCAGTTCCAAGGCCAGGCTTCTCCTTCGGTTCTCCTCCAGGCCCATGCGGTGGCCGTTGATCCACATCCCCTGTGTTCTCTCCTGAAGATAGGATCGGGGGAACAGAGACGTGCCCCTCTCTGTGCGGAATCCCTCGAGGTGGTCCAGGCTCTCTCTCAGCCATGGGTGCCGTCGCGCTGCCCGGAAGTACATCAGGAGATCCACCAGCCAGACCTGGAGGGCCTGGGACCGCTCCGGGCTGAGCGAGTCCGTGAACCCGGGCATGTGTATGCTGCAGCCGAGACTCCAGAAGCCGCCGGCACCATCGGTCATTACTCCGTAGCCAAACGGGAGCCTCTGGTACTCCTCACAGAGGATGTAGTTGATCACGGAGTCGGCCTTCGCCCAGTCGTCACCAGCGTCGCGCCCCGACAAGTACGCCGCCCAGCCAACGATGTCGTATATCATAGGCAGGCTTACAACCCCGCCTCTCGTCAGATCCGGCCTGATCAGAGGGTGGCCGCGCAAGACTTTGGGCACGTTCCCTCGTTCCATCACGTAGATGTCGTAGTCACCCCTCCAGACGAAGTCGGAGACGATGTCCAGGCGGTTCTTCAGATTGGCGGCAACGCCCGGCTCGTTCACATAGCCTGCGTGGGCTAGGAAGACCGTCGTTAGTCCCAGAATGCTCAGCTCGTGGATGTGGCTAGGTTGGTGTTCCGAGTTCTTCTGCACCCACCTCCGATAGGGTAGTATGCGTTGGTCGAACTCAGGCATGCCCCTCCTCAAGCCGAATCCAGTCAGTTTGGGTATGACGTTCTCGAGGGCTGCTGGTGCGGCGCTATGGACCTCGATCAGCGCCCATATCTTCTGCTCTGGCATCTCGGTGAGGAAGGAGGCGGGTACAAGGCGATCAAGCCACATTCTAACAAGCGGGCTTTCCATCAGCTCCTTGGCCATTCGCGGAGCACCGAGAGACTTCGCAGGTGGTACAAGCTCGGTCGCGGTACGATAGCGGATCACCGGGCCGCCGTGTTCGAGCAACCAGTCGTAGAGCTCCTGAGTTCTCATTAGCATGTGGCCTCCATCAGTTTCCTCTCCACTCTGGCTACGCGCCGTGCATCGTGCCAAAACGTCCCGAATGCAAGGACGGCACTGGGCATGGTTCAACCACAGAGTCGGAGTGTACAACTGTCTGCGTAGAAGGTGAATTGCATCAGTGAGAACCTGTCTACATGATATCGAACCCATCCGCGCAAGGATTTTCTTCAACCTGGCGATCCGAATCATATTCTCGGAATGCCGCGGATTGACTTCATAATCCTCCGACAATCGGCGCTCGCTAGTGATCCACGCGAACGTTCGTTCGACAATCCATCGTTTGGGCAGCATGGCGGACAGGTCTTGAAATAACGTGGCGAAAAGCACCAGTGTTTCAAGCAAGATCTCCGTGTGATGGACCGTGTTGCCTCGATTGCCCGCGCCCGCCGAGGCCGCTTTGCCTGCCACTGGCGGTTTCACACTGGGAGTACATGGATGATGCAGGAGGGGCCCGGGTGGCGGCTTTGCTGGACCCGGTGTTTCCGGTCGAGGAGCAGGGGGCCCTCATTGCGGATCCGTACAGACGCCCGGATCATTCACGGCTGGTTCCCTCAATCCCGGCAAGATCAACAATAACAGGCATTTGCCGATATCTATACTCCTGCTCTGCAATCCTTGATGACAAGTTCTCAAAATATGTTGATGTCCTTGTAAAGATATATTACATAAGAAAAATTTATACTATCCTATTGACGTTTATTGAAAATTCCGATAATTTCATATTGCTTTATTTCCGGTTGTATGCATAAAGAATTTATCTATCCAAGGAGTGTCTCATGTGCCGATTCACGGTTTGGGGTTTGGCGGCAGCCATGGTGTGTCTGGTTTTCCATCCGGGCTTGGCCCAGGTGCGCGTGTTGCAGGAGGTCATCCGCGAGGCCAACATCGACGAGGCGGTGGCCTTCGCGAAAACGGTGCGCTATGAGGGGCGCAAGTATCTGGTGATCAAGGAGTTGGCGGATATCGTGAACGCGAGCGCGAATGAGGAGGTGAAGCTCAAGGCCATTTTGGCCATGGCCAATTTGATGCTTTATACCCAACACGGATTAGTCAAGGCGGAAGAATTGCTGGAGGAATTCCGGCCGGCCCTCGCCAACGCCAACCCCGCCTTGCAAGCTCAGGCCGATTACCTTCAAGGGTTGATTCACTATGTCCATAGCCAAATTTCCACCCGTTCCCTGGACACGATCCGGCAGGATTTGGAGTCTCAGGGAGCCGGAGGCGGGGAGGAGGATCCCTTTCTCACGATGGCGAAAGCCTCCTTCGAGCGGGCGGCGGCTTTTCCCGAAACCGAGGGGGGCCAGTCCGCCCAGAACGCGCTCACCGCGCTGCGGCAACCGGGCAGCCTGGCGGCGTTGGATTTCTTCTTTGACATGGCCATGCTGTTTGACGAGGATGCCCAGCGGGATACGTGGACCGCGGCCAAGCAGTATGGCCACGTGATCCGGGCTTTCGAGTTGGGCGAAGCGCTGGATGTCATATCCGCCCCCGGCTATCCCACGAACCAGGGGATCGAAACGATCACGAAGGTTTCGCAAGCCTATTTCAAATTGCACCGGTACGAGGATGCCTTGGGCGTGAACGAGCTGGGAACGGGTCTGTTTCAGACCACCCTGCAAAGCCATGAGCTGAAATTGAACCGGGCTTATATCTTCAAATACAACAACCGGTATCAGGAGGCGGAGAACGAGTATGACGAAATCCTCCAAAATTACCCGCTCGAGGAAAGCGTCCGGGACAAAACCCAACTGAAACTGGCGCAGGTGCTTCTCGCGCAGGAGAAAACCAGCCGGGCCCTGACGATTCTGGACCAAGTCCGGCGGACCACCAAGAATCCCGCCTACAGCCGGTATGCCAACGACTTGATGGGCGCAGTGATCAGCAACAGCAACAATAACAACAACTAAAAGCGGGTACCCGAGCGGGGAGGATCATCATGAAAACGACCGTTACCTCGACTTATCTATCCATCTTATTGATAAATCTTTTTGTTATCGGTTTTGCATTTCCTGTTTTCGTAGAAGCCGCCGTTAAAAACCATGACGACGGGGGACCTTCCTACAACGCGGCGTGCACCAACCAAAACACCGCCATCGAACCGGACTGCCAGTGCGCGTTGAGCAGTTTGTGTTCCCATCACGGTCTATCGGGAATCGGCCTGCCCGTGAGCGTGGGAGAGACTTCCTGGAGTCCCTTCATGCACAGTGTGATCTTTTCCACCGGCGGCCGGTCCATGAGCGGTGTGGGGGAACTGCAGGTGACGCCCAGCGCGGTCTTCCGCAGCCATTCCTTTTTCACCCAGGATCCCAACGACGCCACCAACCTTCATTTCAGCGCCGATGCGCGCCTATCGCGGTATGACGATCCCCCCACGTATTATTACCTGCATTACCGCGATGATTGGGGCAATATCATGTGGTTCGGCCGGCACGGCTGGGATTCCGCCCTCGGCTGCTATGTGTACCGGTCCATCGGCGGAGGCCTCCGGGAAGGCAGCCGGCCGGGGGCGGTGGTGGCCATCAAGGAGTTGGGCACGCAAGGCGCCAACGGGTATGAAATGCTCCAGGCCGACGGGCGCCGGCGCAAATTCAACAGCGGCGGGTGGCTCATCGAGGATTATGACGCCCAGGGGAACAAAATCACCTACGTGCGGGACAGCCAAAACTTCGTGACCCAGATCCAATTGCCCACGGAATCGGGCGTCACGCGCAACATCCAGGTCAACTACACCGTCTACCGCACCTCGGGGGGATACGACCACAAGCGTCTGACTTCGATCCAATACCCCAATGGCGTGACCTACTATTATTATTACTCCAGCACCACGCCGCCCTTCTACCTCAACCGCCTGACGGTGAAAGACGCCAGCGGCAACATCCTGGAGGATTGGACCTTCAATTTCGAGTCGCTGTCCGGGAAAACCATCAATGGTGTCTACAACGGCAACATCAACACGAACACCGATTTCCGCCTGCTGGAGGTCAAGGACCGGAACGGGGAAGTCATCCGCAAATATGGCTATGATGACAATTTTTATGATTATATCGGCGATCCCAACGCCAACTTCAACTACGCCAACGAGGTGAAGAAGGTCGGCGACAAGGACGGCTGGCTGTTGGAAAGCCCCGTGTATGACGACCTGAGCGCCCTCAATGAAAGCCCGTGGGAAGGGGTGGCGATCAACAGCAACGGCTCCACCTCCATTCACCGGGCGCCCACCTCCTCCCTGCAGACCGGCGACGTGTATATCTCATCCGCCACGGATTGGAACACGGAACAGACGTTGTATCTCTACAATCCCGTGACCGATTCCTATTCGGTCACCCACAACGTCGTCAAAAACCTGAAGCGGGATATCTACGGTTTCCAATCCAATCTGGTCTCCTCGGATTACACCTATGCCCGGTACGGCAGCACGACCTCCACGTATCAGGTCGATTACGCGTACAATCAAGGGGAGCCTTCCTACGATGACACCACCACCAAGGGGTTCCTCAACGGCGGCAACCTGGTGTGGTCGAAATATTATCACCATTCCGGCAATCTGGAGGTCACATATGAGTACGATCTGAGCCAATATTTCAGTCCCCTGAAGAAGGTGATTTTGGACGCCGCGGGGCTGAACATCATTCACGAATTCCCCACCTTCAACGCCAACGGCCAGCCCTTGTCCTACAAGGATCCCTTGGGGTACACGTCCAACTACACCTATACCACGAAGGGCCAGTTGAACACCTGGCAGTCGCCGATGGGGCGGACGGTCACGCTCAATTACAACAGTTATGGCGATCTGTGGAAGATATACGACCCCGCCAACCGCGTCACGGAGATGTCGTACGACGCCAATACCAGCGACCTGCTGTGGGTCAAGACGCCGATGGGGTATTACACCCGCTTCGAATACGACAAGCTGGGGCGGTTGATCCGCGTGCGCGACCATGACAACAACCAGGTCATGCAAATTACGTATAACGACACCACCCACACGGTGACGGTGACGGACGGGGAGGGCGCCACAACCACCTACGCCTACAGCACCTCGCTGAAGCGCCTGACCCGTACCGATAACCTGGATGGCACCCAATTCACCACCACGTACAATTACAACAATAATAAAACCATCAACAACATCAGTTACCCCGGGGGGACGGCCACCACCTTCACCTACGACGCCTTGCTGCGCCCCC
>JBHGBC010000221.1:0-8244 GCA_041946805.1 bacterium | reverse complement strand
GAAGGCAAGACGCCAACCAATTCCAGAGAAGCCCAGCGGGGCGAAAGGGCTTTGACCCACGCAATCCGCCCGCCCAGCGAGAGGGACGTAGGGGCCATTCTCTCCAGACGGTTTGAAGGAATAGCATAGCAAACCCAAAAGAAAAAAGTACGCACTTACCGGATGAACCCGATTTCTTTTCCCCCTGCCAATTCACCACTATCGCGGAGCGGACCTCATCGGGTATATTCAAGGCGGGATTACTCCGATGGAGAGTGGGAAACGCAACACTTTCAAAAACCAGCAAATTCTACTTGTAAATCCTGGAAAGCGAGTCATACCGAAATGCTTGGGAAAAAAATGCGCGCATGCCTCCATGATGGGACCGTCGTGTATGGAACGCAACTGACCGCCATGCCCAGTACGCGGACCGCCAACCGGCTGGCGGGCGCGGGCCTGGATTTTATCTTCATCGACACCGAGCACATTCCCCTCGACCGGGAAACTGTCAGCTGGATGTGCCACTACTTGGCCGCACGTGGCATCTGCCCCGTGGCGCGGGTGGCCTACCCCAGCCGCCACTTGATCGCCATGGCCACCGACGCCGGGGCGCATGGGATCGTCGTGCCGTATGTCGAATCGGTGGAAGAAGTGCGGGAAATCGTGGCCGCGGTGCGTTTTCGCCCATTGAAAGGCCAACGGGTAAAGGACCATTTATCCGGCGCGCATCCGGTCAACGAGGAGACCCAAATCTACCTGGACGGCTGGAACGAGCACAACTTCATCCTGGCGGGCATCGAGAGCGCCACGGCGTACGAACGGTTGGACGCGTTGATGAGCGTTCCCATGCTGGACGGGGTTTTCATCGGCCCGCACGATTTGAGCATTTCGCTGGGCCTGCCCGAGCAATATAGTCATCCCGATTTTTTGCGGATCGCGGAAGATATCTTTCAGCGGGCGCGGAAGGCCGGGCTGGGGGCGGGATTCCATATCAAGCCCACGCAGGTCCCCACCGATCGGATGAAGAAATGGATCCGTCTGGGATTGAACTGGTTTCTCTATTCCAATGACGCGGACATTTTGGCGGATACTCTGATCGACCGGCTGGGGGAAATTCGTCAGCCGGGAACGGTGTAATCCAGATTGAATCAGGCCAGCAGGAAGGCGGGGACGGGCTGTTCCTCCAACCGGCCTTGCCGGATGTCGAAAATCCGTCCGGCGCGCGCATCCACGAAGGGGCCGTGCGTGACCAGAACCACGATCCCTCCCTGCCGGTGGTATTTGGAGAGCAGGTCCAACACCTCCCGGGCGTTTTCCGGATCCAGGTTGCCCGTGGGCTCGTCGGCGAGAATCATCCGCGGCTGAGTGATCAAGGCCCGGGCGATCGCCGTCCGTTGTTTCTCGCCCGCGCTCAACTGGGACGGCCGGTGGTGGATCCGGTCCCCCATGCCGAACTGGTCCAATAGGTTCCGGGCTTCCTGGCGGATAGTCAGGCGCGATTCGCTGCCCGCCGCCGCCATCACGTTTTCTTCCACGGTCAGATAAGGAATCAGATGGAACATCTGGAATACGAATCCGATATTACGGGCGCGGAACCGGGCGCGGTCCTTGACGCTCATCGCGTACAAATCCGACTCCCCCATCCACACCCGGCCGCAGCTGGGGCGGAGCATGCCGCCCAGAATTTGCAGGAACGTGGTCTTGCCGCTGCCGCTGGGTCCCCGCACCACCACGAACTGCCCTTCCCCGATTTCGAGATGGACATTATCCAACGCGGTTACGGTTTCCTTGCCGCTGAAGAACGTTTTCGTAACGCCTTCGAATTTCACATTCATGATCGCTGATGGATTTTCCCTTCCATCGAAGTAGGATGAGTTCGCGCGCGGCGCGTAACCCATCATGACCACTCGTATAAAATCATTCCTCCCGCAGCGCCTCGGCCGGATCCTGGGTGGCGGCCAGCAGGGCCGGGATAAAACTGGAAACAGCCGTGAACACCGGCGCGGCAATCAGCGACCAGGACAACAAGTCAAGCATGGGCCGCACATTCTTGGCCGTGACCTTGAAGATCTCGGGCCCGGAATGCAGTGCGAAAGCAGTCCCGAGGAAAAATCCCAGCACGGCTCCCGCCAGGCCGATCAGAACCGCCTTTCCCAAAAACAACGCGGCAATCTGGTTGCCGTTGCGCCCCAACGCCCGGAGAATACCCACTTCCCCGCGCCGCTCGCGGGCGTTGAGAAACGCCATCGTCCCGATCCACACCGCGCAGACAGCGGCCAGGACCGGAATGACCAGGGAAAAATAATTCTCCATGAGTTCCCGTTGCCGGGTACGCGCGTCGGCGATGGACCGCTTGAGGATGACCTTGGCCTCGGGTAGAACGGTGGCCAGTTGTTCCCGCAGGATCTCCAAGGGATCCTTGCCGGGCATCAGGCAGTAACAATTGAGCGCCTGGATTTCGTTGATCTTCCCTTCCATCCCCAGCAATTTTTGGACATCGGGCAAGGCGGCCAGGACGCGGATATCGTCCTCGTTGCCCATTTCACCGAGGCATTCGTGCACGGTGAAGGCTTTCCCCTGGATTTCGATGGAATCCCCCTTGGCGATTCCGAAATCCCGGGCGAGTTGATACCCGACATAGACAGTCCCCGGCTCGATCGTGAAGGTCATGGAGGTTTTTTCTTGTCCCGGAGGCGAGAGTTCGGGCGCGATGCCGGTCAGGAGCACCTCCCTTCCCCGCCAGGTGATGGATTGTTGCAACGTGGCCAGCAGGTGGGCGTATAGCAAATCCTTTTGTTGGGCAAGGCGGTATGCGAATTCCTCCGGCATGGTTTTGTCGGAATACCCGGCGGCGTAGAAGCGGTCCATGCCGGTGTCCTTGGCGATGACGCGCAGGTTATACCCCATGTCGCGCATGAGCCGGATGGTTTCGCGTTTCGAGGCTTCCGCCGTGGTCAAAAAGGCCACGACAAAGCCCACCGCCACAATCACCGCCGCCAGGCTCAGGCCGAAATTGACCTTCCGGCGCCAGATCTCTTTCCACATCAGGGCGAAGATGCTCATTCGCTATTCCTCTCGAACCGGCTTGTTCCTATCGAGTTTATCCAAGGTATCATCAAATAACCATCGAGAATTATTTAGCCAGTTTATCCAGTTGCACAAGTATCGGGTATTTTTGCCTCTTCAGAGATTCCCTCACCCCACCCTTCTCCCAGAGGGAGAGGGGATTAGGGGGTTGATCTCCCCGGCCAGCCCGATGGAAGAGCGGCCCGACATGGTTGATAAAAAGTACGCACTTACCGGATGAACCGGAATTGATGACTTTTATCACCTCCATCCCAGGGCATACGCCCTGGACCACGCTCATGCCGCGCCGGAGGCGCTTGAAAACGTACTCCCTTCCCAACCGTTTTTCATCCGCCAAATCCCAACAAAACCTCAGATTTCCGGGCCGGGTGGATGTTTACCATTATACCCCGGCGGCCTCAATCCACGCCATGCCATGAACTCCATATCATCCGGAATCCCGCCACGAACAACAGGAGCGCGAAGCCAAATTGGAGCGCCCGGTTGGAAACCATGCCAACCACCGTCGCCCCGATGTTGGCTCCGACGATAACCGTCACGCTCATGACCAGCACGATCCGGAAATCGATGTGGATGTCCGGATTCATGGAGTACCGGATGGCGCCCATCAAGGCCACGGGCACCATGACGCACAGGCTGATGCCCTGGGCTTCCTTCTGGGGCAGCGAGGCGAGGATGGTCAGCACGGGAACCATGATGATCCCGCCGCCGACTCCGAACATCGCGCTGAAAATGCCCGAGACCAGCCCGAGAAGCAAATACACCACCATGGGATTTCCGGAAATATCGAACACTGTGCCTGACTCCTTCAGAAAAATGAGTCTTTCCAGCGAGTCTCGGTCAGCGACCTCCGCAGGTCGCGCAAGCGGGATTTCTCCGCAGACGGATGGTTTTGAATATCATCTCCCGCAGATCACAAACCAACAACGTCCCCAGCAGCGGTTCCCCCAATCCCGTAAGGAGTTTGACCGCCTCCAGGGCTCCCAGGCAACCCGCCACGCCAGAAACCGCGCCGAAGACGGGAAACCTGCGTTTCCACAACGTGGGAGGTTCGGGATGGAGGCAATGCAAGCAGGGAGTGCGTCCCGGGACAATGGTGGTGACGCGCGCCTCGAGATCGTACATGGCGCACTCGACCATGGGCTTGTTCTGCCGCACGGCCTCGCGGTTCATCGCGAAGCGTTCCTCAAACAGCGGGGCGCAGTCGATCACCAGGTCGGCCGGCTCCACCAGTGAGGCGGCGTTGGCTTCGTTCACGTTCTCTTCCACGGCCACGATCTCCAGCCGGGGATTGAGTTCGCGCAGGCGGCGGGCGGCGCATTCCACCCGCGGCCGGCCGATCCATTCGTGCGTCATCAGGATCTGGCGGTTCAAGTCGCTGGGTTTTACGGTTCCGGCATGGGCCAGGATCAACCGGCCGATTCCCGCCGCCGCCAGTTCGTACGCGGCCACTCCGCCCAAGCCGCCGCAACGGGAAATCAGCACGGACGCGCCCTTGAGAATCCGCTGGCCTTCCTCGCCGAAGTCCGGCACCGCCATTTGCCATTCATAGATTTGACGTTCTGCCTGGGTAAGATCCTTTCCGGCGGTCAAGCTTCCCTCCCCTCTCATTCCCGGTATTCGGCCGGCGCTCCGCCCGCGATCGGCGAAAGGACCGTAACCACATTGCCATCCCGCAACGCGACGGGGATGTTCCAATCCACCTGCGCGCCATCGACCGCCAGCAGCATCATCGGCCGCAGTTGCTGATTCGCATCCAACAGTGTGGAACGGAACGGCTCTCCGTGCCGGGCGGCCAGGTCGCGGAGCAGGTCCTGGACCGTCCAGGCATCGCCGGTTTCGACCGTCTCCGAAGAGCGGCCGAGGTGATGCTTGAGAAAGGCCGAATACTCCACCGTGATTTTCATCCATTTTTCTCCATCGAATCGGAGGCGGAAGGGACCGGCTCCGTCCCGTTGCCGCCCACAAAATCCAAAATCCCGTTCACTCCGCCCGCTCGTAGCTCTTCCGGTCCACAGAGGCTGATCCGGCCATTCCGGAGGACGAAGATCCGGTCACCCAGGGTGACGGCTTCCTGCCAGTTGTGGGTTACGTGCAGCGCGGTGATGGAGTACTGCCGCCGGACCGACTGGATCAATCCGTACATCTCCCGGCGGGTTTCTTCGTCCAGCGCGCTCAGCGGTTCATCGAGAAGCAGGACGCGCGGATGAAACGCCAACGCGCGGCCCAAGGCGGCCCGTTGCGCCTCTCCCCCGCTCAGGCCGGCCGGACGGCGCCCAAGCAGATGGGTAATCCCCAGCACTTTGGCCAGTTCATTCACCCGCTCCTCGATCGCGGACTTGTCCCATTTCCGGACGCGCAGGGCGAAGGCCAGATGATCATGGATGGTCATGGAGGGAAACAAGGCGCCATCCTGGGGAACATAGCCGATCCCCCGGCGCGCGGGTTTGGCATGGGTCATGTCCTGATCCATGAGCACGACACGGCCGGATTGGACCGGCTTCAGGCCGCACAGGATTTCCAGCAGGGTGGTCTTACCGCTGCCGGTTTTGCCCATGAGCACCACGTACTGACCGGTGGGGATTTCCAACGAGACGTTGTCAAGCCGGAAGGTTCCGATCCGATGGGAGAGATCCTGGATGACGATCATGGCTGAAGGAACCTCCCCAACGATTGTTCGATCCCGTAAATCCGCACCACCACCAGCACGATCACCGCCGCCGCCACCATGAGCAGCGACACCGCCACCGCCGCCTCGATGTTCCCCACGCTCAGTTCCAGAAACACGGTCGTGGGCAGCACCTCGGTCTTCATGCGGGTGGCCCCGGAAAAGACCAGGATGGGCCCGAATTCCCCGAGCGAACGCGCCCAGGCCAGCGTTCCCGCCGTTAACAGACCTCGCCGGGTTTCGGGCAACACCACCCACCAGAAGGCCTGGCCGCGGCTGCATCCCAGGGTGAGCGCCACCTGCTCCCGCCGGGGATTGAGCTGGTCAAACGCCGCTCCCATGGTGCGGACCGCGAAGGCGCAGGCCACCATGAATTGCGCCAGGACCACGCTGGGAATTTCATACGTCACCGGCACATACGACTCGATCCACTTCCCCGCCCGCGTTTGGAACAAAATCAGCAGGCTCAGGCCGATCACCAGCGGCGGCAGCACGATAGGAATATCCAAGATGGCGTCGATCCACTGTTTGCCGGGAAACTGGTAATGGGACATGAGATACCCGATCGGGACCGACACCCAGAGCGATAGAAGGGTGGTGAGGGTGCAGGACAAGAGGCTCAGCTGGATCGCGTATTGGATTTCCTTGCTTTTCAGCGCGTCCAACAAATGCCCGGGGGAAGTAAACATAACATCCGCCGCCAGCATGGCGAGGATCAGCACGACGTAGACGCCGCCGATCACCCACAGACAAAACAGAAAGGGGACATCGGAGGGGGTTCGGCCGCTTTTCGGTTCATGGTTCTTCATGGCCGCTCCCTCATGCCCCATCCGGGCCGGCCAGCCACCGGAAGCCGGTTTTCTCGAACGCCGCCCGCGATTCGGCGGACCGGACAGCCTCGAGCAGCCGGATCATCAGCTGGGGATGCCGGGTATCTTTACCGACCGCGAACGGCTGCACGGCGCGGGCCCGGGGATGATCGATGGGAATCCAATCCAATGCATCGCGGACATTCGCCGTGTTGGCTTCGTACACGATCACCGCGTCCAACGATCCCGTCCGTATCTGGTTGACCAGCAGATCGGCGGTGGGGGTTTGGGAACGGACATTGGGCATGATCTGGTCGTAAAGTCCCATCACGGTCAGCAGATCCCGGGTCAACGATCCCAGCGCGCTTTGCCCGGCGTTGGCCACGCCGATCCGCATCCCCGGCGCGGCCAGGTCCGGCAAACCCTGAATCGCCTTGGGATTGCCCTTGGCCGTCAGAATACCCATGGCGGTCTCGGAAATATTCACCGGATCCCAAAAGAGATCGGCGACCTGGTGGACGAAGGAAACATCGCAGGCGAAATACGCGTCCGGCCGGCTGCCGGTCTTCATCTGCCCCACGAGGATGCCGCAGCCGTTATAGACCGTGTCGATCACCACGCCTTCCCGTTTCGCGAAGCGCACGAGGGTTTCCTGGATGGCCGGCCGGTTCACTCCGCCGCTGTACAACACCACCCGCGGAGTTTCCTCCCACACGTCGCCCGCCACCGGCTCGCACGCCAGCCGCGCGAAATGGACCAGTCCCCGGTCGCGCGCGCCCAGATACCGCGCGAAACGCAGCGCCGCGGTGACTTTCCGCGTTTTTTTCACCACTCCGATGCTGACCAGTTGCGCCCCGTCCGCGAATTCGGGGCAACGCACAATCTCGAGTTCCGGATACAGTCCGGCGACCAGGTCCCATACGATCCCCGCGTCCACCGCCCCGATTTTCACATCGTTGGCGATATCGTTCACGGTAGGTTTGAAGACCTTGGTTTTCTTTTCGATCGTATCCCACAATCCGGCGGTCTTTAACAACTCCCGGCAGGTGCGGCCGATCGAGGCCGCGTCGGGATTCGCCAAACAGAATTCTATATCTTCCCGCAACAGATCCTGGAGGTTTTGAACGCGTTTCGGATTGCCTTTCCGCACAACGATGACAGGCCGGATACGAACCAGGGGCACGGTTTCGGCCAGCAGATTCTGCCGGCGGGCCAGTTGGATGTACGTGTCATCCGCGGCCAAGTACAAATCCGCCGTATCCGTCACGCGCATCTTGCTCAACAGCGTTCCGGATCCGCCATATTCCAGGCGGACGGGGACGCCGTATTCCTGCTCGTATTGCCGGGCGGTCTCTTCCACCGGGGTTTTTAATCCCGCCGCGCAATAGAGCACCAGCGGTTCGTTCGAAACGGCCGCATGCCGGGGAGTGGAAATCCAATACAGGCTTCCCACAAGCAGCAAGACGCAAACCAGCGATAACCAAGCCAGGCGTTTCATGGGATTCATGCAGGGGCGGCTCCGAAAGATTTTTTATGGTTCATCCAACCAGCGCGTACCGGATGGGGTAAATCGTATGGCAATTCCCTTTCTCCGAATCGAAGGATACACATCACCTTCCCGGCCAGCGTTTAGGAATCCGCCTAGGGACCGGCGCCGGGGGAAGGCTTTCCCTCACCCTGGCCCTCTCCCAGAGGGAGAGG
>JBHGBC010000220.1:0-8247 GCA_041946805.1 bacterium | reverse complement strand
TCGTTTTTGGGGTAACATTATATACCTCCTCGGTTGTGTACGGAGAGTAGCCCAGAGGGGGGAGAGGAAAAGAGTGGTGACGCTAGTTGTCCGACTTAGGATGGGCAGGATGCGCAAGAGGATCTGGATAAGGGCAATCTCCATGATCGCGGCGTCCCGGTGGTGAATCGGAAGCCCCCTTTTTCACCCGTGCAACCGGCGGGCGGTTTCCGCCACCCGCTTGCCCAACTGCCGGGCCACGATCAGATCTTCCTCGGGGATCATGTTGGGATTACATCCCAGCACGCTGGTGCCCACGCCGTGCGAATACCCGAGGTCCTTGTTTTCGGGGATTGACATGGGAGGCAGGCTCACCAGGGTCATGCCCAGTTGAAACATCGTGATCAGCAAGGCCAGAATGGCGAATTCCTTGTCCCCGTGGATCGTCCCGCTGCTGGTGAAGGCGGAGCCCACGGTTCCCGGGATTCCCCCCTTCATCCAGACGGAGCTGATGACTTCGTCGATGAACTTTTTCATGGGGGCGCTGACGTTGCCCATGTAGGTGGGACACCCCATCAGCAATCCCTGGCAGTTGCGGATGTGCTCTTCCCGGGCTTCGGCTACGGGGATCAGGCGGCAAGAACATCCTCCCGTGGCCTGCACCCCTTCCGCGATCGCTTCCGCCAACCGCTCCGTATGGCCCTTGACGCTGTGATAGATGATATGAATAACCGCCATCGGACGAGATTGCCTTTTTGATTTGACCATCCGGAATAAGGTTGGGGCTGATCTTCACCATTCCTTTCCGGGCTTGAAATAAATGATTTGATGGGTTGCACGCGGCGCGCTAAACCATCCTACGTAGTTTTTCTAAATAATCCCTCTCCCCCTATCCTCTACGCAATCGCCCGAAAATCAAGGCTTGGGGATTTGCTTCACGATACGCAGGCATTCCAGCATCGCCCGCCCGTTGTGGTAAGGGCCTTTCCAGGCGTTGGCCTTGTCCCCCGTGGGATCGCCGGTTTCGGGGACATGGCTGTACCAATCCCCGAATTGCCAATCGGCCTGGCGCGTGTTGATCCAATTCAAGGTTTGCTCAAACACACGGTAGTACATCTCCTCCCCTGTCATCTGATACATCCTCAAAGCGGAAACCAGGGCCTCCGCCTGAACCCAGAAGACCTTGCCCCGGCGGTCGGCGGGCTGGTTGAAGGGGCCGCTGTCATAAAAGCCGCCGTTTTTCTCGTCATAGCCATATTGCAGAGAATAGGCAAATAGAGTCTTGTACAAATCCCGCAAGGGGCTGCCGGTGATTCCCGCGGCCTCGCAGGCATCCATGAGCAGCCAGATGTTTTCCAGGTCATGCCCGTAGGAAACCCGGTCCTGCGTTTTTCCCTGAAGCGGTGTCCAATCCCGCGTATATTGGTCCGTGCACGCGCCCAGTTTTTTGCGCACCACCGTGTTGCTTTGAATGGTGATCAACTCCAACAACCGCTCCCGCGCCACCGGATCGGCGCTGGCCAGCACATACGCGGTCAACGCCTCCATCAGGTGCAGGTGGGTGTTCATCAATTTCAGGTTGTGCGGCACGCCCATGTAACTCCGCCCGGTGGGATCGGCATGATACGACCAATCCCGCTGGAACGATTCAAAATACCCGCCGTGGGTGGAATCGTGCGCGGTAAAATCCAGCAACGCAAAGAAGCGGCGGGCCAGGGCGAGGGCCTCCGCGTCCTGAAACGCCAGGGCATATTCGGACAACGCGTAGAGGACGAACGCCTGGCCGTAGAGGTGCTTGTCCGGCATGGTGGCGTTGTCTCCCGTGGCGTCGACCTCCCAGTAGAACCCGCCGTGCTGCTTGTCCCACATCTTGTCCCGAAGGAACTCGTAACCGAGGCGGGCCGCCTTCCGGTATTCTTCCTTGTCCAGCCCTTCATTAATCAGGCGGGAATAAAACCAGACGCATCGCGCTTGCACGACCAATTGTTTTTTCGCGGGCCCTTGCGGCCGCCCCTGGATGTCGTGATTCAGATAATATCCGCCATTCTCCCTGTCGAGGGTGTGCGTCAGCCAAAAGGGAAGGATGTTTTCGTGGAGGATTTTCTCCAACGCGGCTTGAATCCGCTCCCAATCCCCCGCCAACGGGCGCGGAACCGGCAACGGGCCGGTCCACGCTTCCACCAGACTACTCATCCCCAAGAACAAAACCAGAACCGCGGGAAATAGTTGACGTATATGGATCTTCAATTTCCGGCCTCCCTTGCGGATTGCGTGCAGCGCCGGCCGCGCGGGTGCGGCGCGGCGATCAGTGGAAGAAGTACCACATCGGGAAAAATCCGTCAACGAGGCGGGGATAAGGAGGGATGAAGTGGCGCGGGCTTCCCGCCCCTGAATCGGTCTTTCCTGGACCAGAAGGCCAGGGCAAATCAAAGGCATCACCGGCGGATGATGTCGATCAACACGTGGAATTCACCCGTGTTGTCGGAATACGACCCGGGAAAATCCAAAATCCCCAGATACAGGGCGCGGGCCCCCCGGGGGACGATGACCTGCTTACGTTGCCCGATCACGAACGGGACGCGTTGATTGTTGAAAAGCCCCACCAGCGCGCCGATCGGGCCCTCGTACTCCCGGTAGCCCAACACCGGGCCCACCGCGATCAGCGTCTTGTCCCGCCCCTTGGGACCGAATTCCACCGAGGGCGGCGGTTCGTGGTGGGCCTTGCCGTTGGCGTAAATCTCCAGGGTTTCTCCCCCCACGATCCGTCCATCGAGAGTTTGGACGGGCGAATTGGCGGGAACTTGGTCCTTCATGGTCCCATTGGGAGATTCGATCACCACATCCGGTTCGGCCCCGGCCAGATAGATATTGGCGGTGGCGGACACCACTACGCTTACGCTCCCCAAATGGCCGAACTCCTGCCCGGGATCGATGATGCTGGGGGGATTCAGGAAGTCGGTGGGTTTCAAGAATTCAGCGGGTTTGAGGAGGTCCTTGTCGCATGCGGTCAGCAGAAGAACAAGAAAGAATGGAAAGGCAAATAGAATCATACCGCCAATCCATTCCGGGATGGGTCCCCACCTGTGTTTCATCGCTCCAACCGCCTGCGTCCAATGGTCCAGTTTGTTGCCGTTTGCCCGGGATGCCAACCGGTCCCGCCCATAATAAAAAAATATCATAAAAAGATGGATAATACAAAGAGACTCGAGTTAAATCCACGGCTGGGCGCGCATCTCCCGGCCGTCTGAGAGAACAATCTCCCCTTCATGGAAAAAGCCAGCCACGGCAGCGGATCGAGGATCATGCCTCACCTCAAACGGGGGAGCGAAAAGCACAACCCACCGCGGGGGCGGTGGGTTGACTCACCATTTTATGGAGTTGCCGCTTTTCCCCCGGCGGGGAGGAAGCGGGGACGCCATGCTCGATTATGGCTTTTCCACTTTTTCCGGTTCTTTGAAGATGAAGAGGAAGGCGGCCGTGCAAACCAGCATCAAGATACAAGGAACGACAAAGACGCCGGTATAGTTGATAACGCCATCCGTGGTGAACAGACCGGTGATCCAAAGGCGGAAATGATCGCTGAAAAACATGCCCAGCCCGATGGTCACCACCGTGATCAAGCCCTGCGCCGAAGCGCGGATCTGGGGCGGCGCGACGGTGTCCACGTACATCTGGCCGACCACGAAGAAGAACACATACCCGATGCCATGCAGCGGCAGGGCGGGCAGCACCACTTCCCAGGCCTTGCCGAATCCGGCGGCGCCATACAACACCGCCCAGCAGAAGGCCGCCAAGGCCAGGCAGTTACGGATCCCGATCTTGGGAAGCAGCCATTTCATAAAGAAGAAGAGCGACAACACTTCCATGATTTGCTGGGTCACTTGCGCGGTGGGGATGTATTGCCGGTTCATGCCCAGGTTTTCCAACAAATTCGGCACCGAAACAAAGACAAACATCAATTGCGTCGAAACCACGAACGAGATGACCATGAAGATCGCGAAATTCACGTCCTTCATCATCTTGAAAGCGTCCACGAAGGCCCAGGGATTGGTCTTCTCCGTGGAGGGAGGCGTATGCGGCAGGAAGAAGCAGAAAACGCCGAAGATCAGCGAAGCGATGCCCGGCATGATGAACAGCCAGCTCTCCGCGCGCAGGTATTCGGCCTGCTGTGCCTGGCGCACGGCTTCATCCGCGACGTCCTTCAGCGCCGCCCATTCCGCCGGATACGGGTATACGGAGGTCCAGATGAAGGTCATGATCAATCCGGCTACGATCCAGCCGATGCTGCCCCACACGCGGATCGCGCCGAATTCTTGCGTTTTATCGCTCATGTGATAGAAACAAATGGAATTGGACAGCGCCAGGGTCGGGGCGTAGATCATCGAGTAGATGAACAGGGTCCACCACATGGCGGCCGAAGTCGACAGGGTTGCCAGGAACAGGAGCAATACCCCCCCCAGCAAATGCGCGATCGCCATGAAAATTTGGGTAGGCATGTAGCGGTCGGCGATTTGGCCCCCGATGAAGGGCGAAATCAACGTCGCGAGGAAGAAGGCGCTCAAAATGGGACTGGTGATCTCCAGGTGCTGCAGGTACGGCCCGATATTGATGAACCAACCGCCCCACACCAAAAATTCCAAAAACATCATCACGCTGAATCGCCAACGCAGATCGAAATTCATGGATTTCTCCTTTGCTCAAATGGGTATGGGAAACAGACTATCCGTATGGTTTTTCTAGATTTGGAAATGGACTTCCTTCACCCCAGCCCTTTCCCGGAGGGAGAAAGAATCCATACTTTTTCCCGCCCTTCTCCCAGGGTGTTGCCCTGGGCTTGTTTCATACGCGCCGTTGGCGCTCGAATACGATAGTATTTGTCCGCCGATTGATTCCAATCCCGGAATCCGGCAGGGACGCCCCCGCCTAAAAAATCGTATAGATGAACGGCGCGATGATGGGATTCGACGTCAGGAGAATCAATCCCCCCAACAGGATCATAATCAGGACGATCGGCAACAACCAGTATTTTTTCCGTTCGCCCAAAAAGCGCATGAATTCCTGAATCAGTTCCAGGGTTTCATTCTTCCGCCGGAACTCGCGCGGGGGATGGTTTTCGGACGTTTGGGGGCTGAGGGATTCCGCCATCATGCATTATCCTTTACCGTATCATTTACTTCCTGAAACTCCAATCTGGGCCATAGTATACAAAAATCAGCTCATACCGCTACCCGCGGATTCCAGTTTCCCTCTTTTACACTCCAAGCGCAGACTCCCCGAACAAGATTACACCCGGAAAGTACGGCGCAGACCCAGCAACAAATCGGGCAACAGGATGTTGGGATTGACACTGCGGTCCAGTTCCTCGAGCGCCTTCACGATGGCTTCTCCGCCCTGGATCAACGCCAGTGTATCGGCCCCCTCCCATAGGCGGAGGATCTGTTCATTCCGGTCGGGATTGAAGAACACCGCCCCGCCGGCCTGGTTGGCTGCGAGGACGCCGTCCCGGATCAGGCGCAAGAGGATGGCGAGGTCGTCCCGCACGCGGTCCTTCACCTTCCCCATCCGTTCCGCCTCTTCCAAAACCGCCGATTCCTCCTTCCGTAACCGTTCCAAGGTTTGGAGACATTGGTCCCGGCGCTCCAGATATTCATCCGCGATCAGCTGCCGCGCCAGTTCCGGCAGGCCGCCCGCCGCCCGCGCGACGGTCCATGCGGCTTCGGCCGGCAGCGAGGTTTGCAGTTGCCGGGCCAGACCGGCCGCATCCAGGGGGGGCAAGCGGATGGACCAACAGCGGGAGCGGATGGTGGGCAGGATTCTCTCCAAACGATCCGTAATCAATAAAAAGATATTATGTGGATAAGGTTCTTCCAATATTTTGAGGAGACTATTGGCTGCATAAGGGTATCCGCTAGAAGGATTTGTGAGGTCCGCTTGATGGATTATAAAAATTTTATATTTGCTCTCCATAGGCAATGCCATCGCGAACTGTTGCATTTCGCGCATGTGGCCTACTGAATAAGTCTTGCCTTTGCGTTCCGAATCACTCCAATCCTTCCAAGGAACCAATTCCAACACATCGCTGAAGGACTTTTCCGCGATCAAACGGCAGGGACGGCATGCCCCGCAGAAATCATGTTCGAGTTCCTGGCAATTGTAGGTTTGCGCGATGGCCCGGGCCACCGCGGTTTGCCCCGCCCCCGGTTCGCCATGGATCAAAACCGTATGGCCCATAAGTCCTTTGGCCATGGCGCGGACCACGGTTTCACGGACGGACGGATGACATTCGACCTGCTCCCAGGGCATGAGGAAACGCCTTTCCGGGGGTATATGGCATCATTTCCATGACGGCCGGCTGGCCGCTCCGGCATTTCATGACTCCACGATGTATTGATGGCAGGGACGGCCGGCTGGCCGCCCGGATCAAATATCCAGGTGCACTGGAAATAGATTCTTCATCTTTCTGCAACCGGCAGGCAACTCTATGGCTATCGCGCTTCCCAAATACGAAGGCAATCCGGTCCATCAGTACACCCATACGGACTCCATTCCATCTTCGCCTTCTATTGGGAAAAGCAAAGGTCCATTTTTTTCCTTCTCACCCGGAAAGCCTTGTAACTCCCTAGGCTTCCTGGCTATTCTTTCCTGACACGATCATGATGGGTGGATCTGGATGGATGTCAAGCAATCGCGCGTGTTGGACATGGGAATGAACGGGCGGTTTTCACTTCTATTCATTGGACTTCTTCTGGGCATGGCCGGCTGTTCCCTCTATGCGGACAATCCGGCCCCGGCGAACGTCTCCATCACCGCCGCGGGTGAATCATCGGCGGCGCCTCCATCATCAACCGGGCCAGAGCGGATGCCCGCCCAAAATTCCCCCCCTGCCTCCGTGGCATGGACCGCCACGGTCAAACTCACGTGTGATAAAAATCCCTTCCAGCGGGACATTCTGCTGATTACGAACATGGATCAATCCCCGCGCTTCACCTGCGAGGTGGAAGTCAAGGGACAACTTCCGGAAGGGTACATCCCCGCCCCCGCCGAATACCAGTGGTCGGCCAGCAGCGGTGAACTCCTGGCCCAGGACCGGCAGGCCGAATGGCTCCATCCCGATCCCGGATTACAGACGTTGCGCGTATCGGGACAGTTCAAGTACCTGCCCCCGCCGCCCCGGAGTTTCTTCAGCCGTTCCCAACCGGAAATCGACATCCCCTTTCATCAGGAATTGGCCTGCATGATTCCCTACCCGGCGAATCTGCTCAAGGAGAAAACCGTCAACGGATTCACGATCGGCTTATACCCCGATCCCGACAATCCCGCGTTCCTCAAGCATATCCGGGACGACACCACGCGGGAACGAATCAAATCCCATCCGGAAGCGTACCGCCCGCCCCGGTGGTTCTATCCGGTGACGCCGGAAACCTTCCGGCTGCGGTTCTTCAAGGAATACACGCTGGGGGATTTCGATCTCGATCCCCGGTTTTTGAAACTGACCTATCCCCGCTATGTCGCGATCCATCCCGACCTGCTGGAAAAGCTGGGACGGCTGGAAGCGATTGTCCGCGCGGACGGCGTTCCCTTGACGAAATTCAAGGTTTTCTACGGTTTCCGCTCGCCCGCGTACAATCTCGGGGCGCGGGCGGAGGACGGCGCCAAAACCCTGAAATCCGATCTCTCCATGCATATGTACGGCCGCGCGGTGGATTTCCTGATCGACGAGGACGATGATCTGGTGATGGATGATCTCAACGCAGACAGAATCATCGATTTCCACGATGCTATCCAACTATTGCAATACGTCAACCAACTGGACCAGACTCTCCTGGACCAAGGCAGCGAACTGGTCGGGGGAGCGGGATGGTATTACCATCACGATTTCTGGGAACGGGGTGAATACGTGCAATCACCCTACGTTCACATGGACGCGCGGGGTTTCACCAGCGCGGGTGGAGGATTGATCCGCTGGATCGGCGAAGACACGATTCACATCCTGAAAAAAAAGAATCCGTATCAACGCCGCGCGCCTATCCCCAACTGGCCGTGGTAGAAACGGCCAGGCTCAACACCAGCCGGCGGCTGCGGTTCCGGGAATGATAAATCGCAAAAAAAAACTCCCGCTCGAGCTTGGAGACTTGACTGTTTTCCGGAAGTGAGTATTTTATCCCGTCGGACAGTGGTTGTTTCTTGTCCGCCTGTGATTCGATCCAAAAGGCCAATTGATCCCCTGTAGCTCAATCGGCAGAGCAATCGGCTGTTAACCGATGGGTT
>JBHGBC010000022.1:0-52936 GCA_041946805.1 bacterium | reverse complement strand
GAATGCGTCGTAGGCGTCCGCGGCTGAAAATATTTTTGATTTTTATCGAACATAATTCCCCCCATTCCCGCCAGCAGGGCCAGCAGAGTGGCCATTCCCCCCAGGGTGAAACGGCTGGGCGGGCGCCCGAGGAAGGCGTTGAAGGTCAGCGTGACGGTATGCTTCCCCGGAGAAAGGGGAATGGCGGGAAACGTGTCCCAATAGGTTTCCAGCGCGGTTGATCCGGATGAACTGGAAACGGTCCAGCCCGGGTACAGGTTTTGAGAAACGATGATCCGGTTCGCGGTGTGGAGGTCCGCTTCGAACGTGATCTTCCCCGGCCGGGATTCCAATACCTGCAACGATCCGCGGCCGGCCGGATTTTCGAGAAAAACGCGGGGGCGCGCGGCGGGGTATTCGTAGATTTTCACCGTGGATTTCTCCTCCCGCCAGGCCAACTGGAAAGGTTCTTTCAACTCTTGGGTGGTGATGAGGTAGCGGATGTTCAATCCGTCCAGGAATTCGGCCGGCGGGGGGGTGGGGAAGAAGAGCAGGCCGCCTTGGGGCGTGTCCGGATCGAGTCCGTACATGCGGTTGACCAGGCGGGTGAAGGAATTGAGGATGATCGGATCGTACCCCCGGGCGGATTCGATGCCGTAGCCCATGAGGCGGTTGGGGCGCAGTTCGGGATGGGATTCGAGGCCGGGGGAGCCGATGGCGTCGTCCAGCTCCAACACGCGTGCTCCTTTGGCGTTATCCTGGAGAAAGGTGACCAGGGCGGTTTGGGGAAAGTAGGTTTGCCGCCATTCTCCGGCCGGCATCGTGTCGATGAACCGCCAGGAGAAGAATAGCAGGTCGGCCAAGACCACGGCCGCGGACACGATCCAACCGGATGGATGCTTGGTTTCGCGGGCCAGGTACAGGCTGAGCCATCCGGCGGCCAGCCATCCGCAGGCCATAAGCAGCGATTGAAGCATCCAGGCGTACCGGATTTCGAAGAGTATTTCCGGCAAGCGCATACTGATGTCCACGCGGCGCGCGGTCCAGAGGTTGTATTCCATCACCGTGCGGTCGATTTCGAATTCCCGCAGCCAGGCGAGGATGGCGGGGCGGGAACCCGCGACGATCAATGTGACAATGACGAGAAGAGCCGAAAGCACCGCGCCGGCTTTCACCGGCCAGGCCGTAATGGCTTGTTTCCAATCCGCCGTCAGACTCACCGCCAGGCCCCGCGCCGCGCCGGTGGAGACGCCCAGGATGAAAAGCAGCAGCAGGCGTCCCGGAACGCGGAAATATTTCCAGCCCGGCAGGCCGGAATACAACAGCCCGTACAGCGGATTGTATCGGCCCAAGGCAAAGAACACGGCGCCCATGGCCACCGCGGTGAAAAAGTAAAACTCCCGGCGCGCGAACCGCTCTCCCGTGGCTCCGTTCTGTTCCGGGACCGGCATAAATCCCATGAGACAAAGCAGCAGGGTAAAGATACCCGCATAGCCGCAGATTTCATGAAAGCCCGTGCGTGTTTCCCAAAATTGGCTTTCCCGGTCCGGCCGGGTGGGATCGCCGTAAAAGAAGGGCGCGGCCAGGGTGATGAGATGCGCCGGAGGCAGGGAATCGTTCGTGGAAAATTCGTAATCCGCGCCCCCCGCTCGGCCGGCGGTCCGCCCGGACAGTTCCAGCAAGGGGAGCAGCACCAGGGCCGCCAGCCCGGCAGCCAGCGCCAGACCGGCCGCCGTCCAGAGGGGATAGGGAAAGAAGGCGCGGAGGTTGCGCTTGTCCCGGGCTTCGTTCCATCCCCACCAGGCCGCGCGGAGCAGGAGAAGATAAAACACGTAAAGGGGAATTTGGGTGTGCCCGGCGTAAAATTGGGCCGCCAGGCTGAGAGAGAAAAGGAAAAGGGAGTGGAACCGGAAGCCATTCCGCCAGGTGGTTTGCACATACAAGGCCAGGGGGAGCCAGGCGCAGGCCTGGACGTGTATGAGGTGCCCGTCATGGCCATGAGTGATGAAAAAGCCGGACCAGCCATACGCCAAGGCGCCCACCACCGCGCCCGGCCGGCTTTTCCAAAGATCATTCAAAAAAAGATACATCGTGAACAACGCGAGGAGATGATGGAATACCAGTGATAACGAGAAGGTTCGTTCGACCGAAAAAAAGAGATGGAGCAAGTTCCAGGGGTAAAACAGGGCCGTTTGGATGTTGGCCGCGAAGGGCGTCCCGCAGAACACGTAGGGATTCCAGGCCGGGAATCGGCCTTCCCGAATTACGCGCAGGGCGAATTCCCGCCAGGGCACGAACTGGTTGATCAGGTCGCCGCCGCGGAGGATTTCGCCCTGGAAAAGTATCTTCCCATGGTAAAGCACGATGGGGAGGAAAAGAAAAGCCAAATACGGGAGATGGGAGCGCAGACGCCGGAGCATGGTTTTCCCCGTGGGAGACCGTGGAAATCGAATGATTCAACTTTTTGGAACCGGATGACGCAATCAACGTTCGATTTGATCTTATTTATAATACAATGGAAAACGGAATCAGGGATGAGGCCGGATCCAGGTCATTTTAAAAGGGATTATCCGGAGGCTGCTCGTTGCTTTTGGATGGAGCGGGAGCCGTTTATCGCGGATCTCATTATCAATCCCAATGATCCTTTCCGCCGGGAGAGGGGCAGGGTGGGGGAAGGACCTTGAAACATCCTATTTCATCCTTTTTTCCCCTCCCCGCCCAGAGCCGGTCTGCGCATCCTTGCCAGAGCGCGTGGTCAAGTGTTTTTACGGGAAACCATGTTGGATCCCCGCCAAGGCGGGGATCCTGTCCTGGGAAGAAAGGCGTCTTCCGCGGAGCCGTTAGGAAAGAAGAGAATGTTTTTCGATTATAAAAACATGAATGGATTTCCTGCCGTCCGGGTCTCCGAATCCATCGGGTGGATGGCTATAATGTGGGCGCGGATTCTGGTTGAGTAGAGTGGCCTGTATGCCTGGCTGCCGCGACTCCATCCTCGGTCCGGCCGTGGCGTCTACGGCCGGAGTTTCGTTTCAGGGCGAGAGTAGAAAAAAACACAGGAGGACTGAACCGTGCAGCTGACCATTGATGGACGACATATCGAGATCTCCGGCGCCATCCGGGAATATGTGGAAACCAAGTTAAAGAAGTTGAAGAAGTATTTTCCCTACGTGATCGACGTGCACGTGGTGCTGTATACGCAAAAGTTTCTACAAGTGGCGGAGGTGACGATCAACGCCAACCGGTTCACCATCCACGGGGAGGAGCGGTCGCCCGACCTGTACGCGTCCATCGACCTGGTAGTCGACAAGTTGAACGCCCAGCTGAAGCGGTACAAGGAGCGCCTGGTGGACAGCCACCAGCGGAAGCCCCGTCCCGACAAGGACTTGAACCTGAATATCTCGGTGTTCGAACGGGAGGACATCGAGGAGATGAAGCCCTCGCCCCAGGTGATCTTTACCAAGCGGATGGCGTTCAAGCCCATGTCCGTGGACGAGGCGGTCATGCAGATGGATCTGATCGGCCAGAATTTTTTGGTGTTCCGGAACGCGGACTCGCGGAACGTGAACGTGATCTACCGCCGCAATGACGGCCATTACGGCCTGATCGAGCCGGAGCTGGAGACCTGAGAATCCGAACGGGCGGATTCCAGCGCGGCGCGGCTCGTGAGGCCGTGGGAGGAAACGAGACTCAGGGAGAATGGAAACGTGTGACATGAATTTACTGGACTTGATTTCGCCTCGATGCATCAAGGTATCCTTACAGGCTCATACAAAGAAGGAAGTGATCGCGGAGTTAGTGGATTTGTTGGTCAGCGTGAAGAAACTGCCGCACCGCGACGCCATTTTGGACGCCTTGCTGGAGCGGGAGGAGGTGGGCAGCACCGGGATCGGCCATGGCGTGGCGTTGCCGCACGCCAAATGCGCGGAAGTGAAGGAGATCTACGTCGCTTGCGGGACCGCGCCCCAAGGCATCGACTTCGACGCGCTGGATATGGATCCGGTCTATATCTTTTTCCTGATCCTGGCTCCCCGGACGGCCCCCGGCCAGCATCTGAAGGTGATGGCCATTCTGACCCGGTTGCTGAGCCGCGCCGCCGCGCGCGAAGCCTTGTTGAAAGCCCGGGACGCGGATGAGTTTTACGCCGTGTTGTGCGAGCTGAATGAGACTCAGACTCCGACAGGTGCACCATGACCGATGAACGCGTCTTGATGCCGGATCCATTGCCCGTCAAGCGGCTGATCGAGTGGGATGACCTGGATTTGAACGTGATCGCGGGCCGGGAGGGATTGAACCGGACCATCGTCCGGTCGGAACTCAACCGTCCCGCGCTGGAAATGGCGGGATTTTTCGAGAAATGGCAGCGGGACCGGATCCAGATCCTGGGATCGGGCGAAATCGCCTATCTGGAAGTCCACCGCCACGATCCCGCCGTGCGTCAAAACCTGGAGCGGATCTTTTCCTCGCCGCCGCCCTGCGTGGTGGTCACCAACAACCTGCCGGTCTTCGAGGAAGTCGTGGAATTGGCGGAGCGCTGCCAGGTCACGGTCTTCCGGTCGGCGCACCATACCACCCGCTTCACCAAGCGCCTGTGGGACCACCTGGAAATGGAATTGAGCCCCTACGTGGTCAAGCGGGGCGTGCTGATGGATGTCTTCAACCTGGGCGTGCTGATCACCGGGCCGAGTTCGATCGGCAAAAGCGAGAGCGCCCTCGAGCTGATCAACCGCGGGCACGCCTTCGTGGCCGACGATCTGATCCTGATCCGGGGCGGCCAGCTCTCCAAGTTGTTCGGGACGGGCCGCTCGCCGGTGCCGTATCACATGGAAATCCGGGGAGTGGGGATCATCGACATCAGCCGGATGTACGGGCCGCGGGTGGTGCGGATCTCGAAGCAGTTGGACATGGTGGTGCATCTGGAGGAGTGGGACGTGTTGAAGGAGTACGAGCGTCTGGGATTCGAGAGTAAAACCACGAAGATCCTGGGGATCGATTTGCCCTGTTACACCATCCCCGTGAAACCGGGCCGCAACATCAGCACAATCGTGGAGATCGCGGCCCTGGACCAGAAATTGAAAGTGGCCGGCATCCAGATGGCGCGGGAATTTGACGAGAAATTGATCGAAGCCATGCGCAAGCATGAGGGGCGTCCGACGTTATGAGCCAATTCAGCCAACATCAGGCCACATTCACCATTCTCAACGAATTGGGATTGCATGCCCGGCCGGCGATGCTCCTGGTGCAATCGGTTTCCCGTCTCTCCTGCGAAGTCTACATCGAAAAGGATGGTCTCGAAGCGGACGCCAAGAGCATCATGGGCGTGTTGACCCTGGCGGCGGAACAAGGCAGCCGGATCACGGTGCGGGCCGAGGGTCCGGATGCGGAGAAGGCCATTCATGCCATTGGAAAACTTGTGGAAGAGAAATTCGGAGAAGATTAAACTCCGCGGCCTGGGGGTTTCGCCGGGCGTGGCCATCGGCCATGTGCGCTTGTTCCATGTCTCCACCCTGGATGTGGGGGAATCGGTGGTGATCCCCCAGAATGTCCAGTCCGAAGTGCAGCGCTTTCAGGACGCGGTGGCGCAGACCCGGATCAAGTTGGAAGAACTGGGCCGGCGGGTAGGGCAGCGGGGGGATGATAAGGCGCTTACCGAAGTCCTCACCATGCACCTGATGCTGCTCGAGGACAAGATGATTTACGACCGCGCCATCCAGCTGATCCGCGAGCAGCGGTACGGCGCGGAATACGCCCTGGCCAGCGTGGTCCGCGAAGCCCGCAAGCGTTACGCCGGCCTGCCCGATTTGTTCCGCGAGCGCATTTCCGACGTCGAGGACATCTGCCGGCGCATCATGGACATGCTGCGCGGGATTCATACCCAAACCCTGGAAGACCTGGACGAGGAAGCGGTGATCGTGGCCCGCGACCTCTCGCCCTCCGACACCGCCTCCATGCACCGGGACATGGTGCTGGGCTTCGTCACCGAGGCGGGCGGCAAGACCTCGCACACCGCCATTCTTGCCCGCGCCCTGGAAATCCCGGCGGTGATCGGGGTCCCTGGCATCTCCCGCTTTGCGCAGGACAACGATCCCATTATCCTCGACGGCAACACCGGCTTCGTCATCCTCAATCCCCCGCCCGAAGACCTCAAGGAATACCGGGACCGGCAGAACCGGTTCCAAATCCGGCAATCCCGTCTCATCCAGCTGGGCGAGTTGGAGCCGGTCACGCTGGACGGTTACCGGATCGACCTGGCCGCCAACATCGAATTCGCTTCCGAGGTGGAATCCATCGTCAAGTACCGCGCCAACGGCGTGGGGCTGTACCGCACCGAATACTTGTTCCTGAACACCTACACGGTTCCCACCGAGGAAGAACAATTCCGCCATTACAGCGAGGTGGCCGCCAAACTCGCGCCCAAGCCGGTGGTGATCCGCACCCTGGACATCGGGGGGGACAAATTCGCCCATTCGTTGGACACGCCGCACGAGATGAATCCCTTCCTGGGCTGCCGGGCCATCCGCTTCTCCCTGGCGAACCAGCCCATCTTCCGCACGCAGCTGCAAGCGATCCTGCGCGCCAGCGTGTGGAAAAACCTGATGATCATGTATCCCCTGATCACCAGCCGGTCGGAACTGGTGCAGGCCGGCAAGATCCTGAATTCGATCAAGGAGGATCTCCGGCGGCTGGAGGTTCCGTTCGACGAAAACATCCGTGTGGGCGCCATGATCGAGGTCCCCTCGGCGGCCATCACCGCCCGCGACCTGGCTCCCCTGGTGGATTTTTTCAGCATCGGGACCAACGATTTGATCCAATACACGCTGGCCGTGGACCGGGGCAACGAGAACATCGCCTATCTCTACCAGCCCCTGCATCCCGCCGTGCTGCGGATGATCGCCGGGATCGTCAACGCGGGGCGGGAGTTCGGCCTGCCGGTGGATGTCTGCGGCGAAATGGCCAGCGATCCGGTCTGCGCGCTGGTGTTACTGGCCTTGGGGATTGAGAGCTTGTCCATGGCTCCCCACGCCATTCCGGCCATCAAACAGGTGGTCCGTTCGGTGAGCATGGTCCAGTTGCGCGAGTTCGGCGCCGAGGTGCTGGAGATGGCCTCCGTGGATGAGATCCGCCAACGGATCACCGAAGCCTTGCCCCGCTTGCTTCACGATAAAGACAGTCTGGTGAATAATCTGTATGAATCCAACATGCTGGCAGTCACATAAAGACGGAATGGTGCTCTGCGTCCGTGTGACTCCCAAGTCCGCCCGTTCCCGGATCGTGGGTGAGGGGGACGGCGAACTGAAAATCGCTCTCCACGCCCCGCCCGCCGGGGGCCGGGCCAACGCCGAGCTGCTCCGCCTGCTTTCCAAGACCTTCGGCGTTCCCAAAAGCCGGCTCGCGATTCTTTCCGGAGAGGCCTCCCGGTCGAAGCGGATTCTTTTCCTGGGCCTGAATCCGGACAGTCTCTCCGCGCTGGAATCCGAAGCCGGATGAGCGGAGCGGCCCTTCGGGGAATATACACAAATGGGCCGGAGGGACTTAGAATGAAGGACCTGCCACGCAGGCATCAGGAGCCTGAGGATCAATCCCTTCGCGCTGGGATGGAAAGGCCGCGTTCCATGATGATACGGACATCTTCGATCCCGGCCGGCGGCTGGTTGCGCCGTCTCGCGGGGCTGATAATCCCCTGGATGGGTTTCTGTCTGCTGACCGGCTGCGCTAGCGCCCCCGCGCCGTGGGAACCGCCCGTGATCGTTCCCGGGCAACCGCCCGCCGGAGCGGCTTCCCGGCCGCAGACCTCCACGCCCGTTCCCGGGGTGGAGAATATCGAGCCGCAAGAATTGATCGAGCCGGCCCAGCCGGTTTCCCCGATCGCGCATCCCTTGAGCCACGCGGCGTTCGAAGTGGGCTGGCTGGTGGGATCGCGGGACCGTTTTTCGGCCGAGGACCTGCTGGGAGCCGCGGCCGAAGGCCAGGTCACCCAGGTGCAGGTGGGCGGCGATGTGCTGCAGGCGGTCGATGATTTGATCTTGGATTCCAGCCAGGGCGATTTCGTGCGCCAACTGGCCCGGCAATTGGACGCCCAGGGCATCGACACGCTGGTCTGGAGCCGCGAACTGCACCTGGAATCGAAGAACTTCCGCTTTCTGATCACGGATCCCCTGGTGGCGGCCCGGCAGGCTGCCTACCGGACCGCGCTGACCGCCATCCCCGAGATCGACGGCGTGGTGCTTTCGTTTGACGGCGCGTTGCTGGAGCCGTGGAACGCGGAGATCCCCAGCGGGTTCACGAACACCGCCATGCCGGACCGGATCCGGTTCATTATCGACATGGTCAAGCCGGTGATCGTGGACGAAATGGGCAAGCGGCTTTTCCTGTATGTGAACGCCTCTTCCCTGCAGGCCATCGATTGGATCACCGAAGCCCTGAGCGCCTACCCCGCCGACAGTTTCACCCTGGTTCTGCCCCTGAACCTGCCGCAGGGCGCGATGGTGGGGCCGGTCAATCCCTATCTGGACGAACTGGCGGCGCGTCCCCGGATGATCCTGTGCGATCTTGCCGGGGGGGTCTTCGGCGGCCCGCGGTTTCTCGTTAGCCTGGGCGGCGAATTGGGACGGTACAATTCCGGCCTGGGCCGGGAGAATTGGCGGGGCATGGTCACGCCCGTGCACCTGGCCGCCGGAGCGGTTTACAACTCACTCAACGCGGTCAACCTCCTGGCGCTGGCGGAACTCGCCCGGAATCCGGAGACCATTCCCGCCGTGCCCTGGACCGATTGGATCCAGCGCACCTACGGCGCGGCCCCCATGACCCGGGAAGGGCAGACATTGCGGAAGATTTACGAGTCCTCCTACTTGTGGGCCTGCAAGTTGGCGTTCGTGAAACAGTGCTTTTTGTTCGCCGATCAGGGCGATTTGCCGCTGCCCGGTCAGGTGAACCGGCGGCTGGCGGAAAAATGGGAACAGCGCCTGGGACAGGGTTACCAGTACGCCTGCCGGGAATTGCGGGCGCCCCGCAAACAGACGCTGCTGGACATCACCCAGGAGGCCTACGAGGCCATGAACGGCCTGGAGCAGGCGCTGCAGGATCTGGAGAACATCCGCAACAACCTGCATCCCATGGAATACGAGGACCTCAACCGGCGTCTGGTGCATGAACGCCGCATGGCCGAAGTGATGTATTACGCCAAACAAACCTACTGGGGCCTCCAACTCTGGGAATCCACCAAGGACGAGGACGAAGCCTTATGCCTGGAGGCGAACTTGCAACGCCTGGAACGGCTGGCCGATGAGATCGAGCGGAATTACGGGGGAGAAGTCCGGCCCGGCGATCCCGGCCGGATCCGCGAATGGGTTTCAGTGATCCGCCATAGTTTCCCGCGGGTCTTGTTCGGCGCGCGGGAACGGAATTGGAACAAGATCCAGAACGTCGTCATCCGCCAGACCGGACCTTCCGGGGCGGAAGTGCAATGGACCAGCGCCTGGCCTTCCACCTCCCGCATTTTCGTGACCACGCAATTGCCGGTTTACGACCGCATGCAGCCGGTCAGCGAATTCGCGGCCACCCGGCATCAGATCCCGCTGGAAAACCTGCAACCGGGGGTTTGGTATTACATCAAGATCCAATGCACCTCCGAAAAGGGAGAGGTGACCAACTCCGGCGAATTCCGCGTCCAACTCGAGGCCCAGCCGGTGATGTGAGCGATAGGACAAGGGAAGGATCGCTTTGGCTGCGATAGAACAAACCGGTTTGAATCGTATTCCTTCTATTTCGATTCACTGAACAAAGCAGGGGCACGATGCCACGGACTCCTGCTATTTCCGCCTTGGGATTCAATCTCGGCCCGCTGACCTTCCTCCTGATTCAAGCCGGCAAGCCAATATCCTCTTTCCCGCTCCTCTTCCTGGGAGAGCGGTGGGTGAGAATTTTTGGCGGATCCGGCAAAGGCGGACTTTTTTGATTGCCGGATCGCATCTCTTCGAAAGGATCGATGACAACCACCCCCTAATTTCCCTCTCCCTCTGGGAGAAGGCCAGGGTGAGGGTATTTTGGTTGGGGCGGACCTTGCATCCGCCCTTATCCCGGCGGGAAGAGGATCGATTTTACCTCATGATGTACGCGCTTCCCGGATGGACCGGATTCTTTTTTCGGCAAACAGGAATTATCCATTCACTCCAGCAGCGTCTCGAACGGCTGCGTGTATTCCCAACCGGTATAGGGATGGCCCGGCAGATGGCGGATGGTCCAGAGATAGTACATGTAGATTCCCGGAGCGGCGGTCTGGGAATGGTCCCGGTTGTTCGTGATCCGCGTGACATCGTGATTCCGCAACTTATAAACGGTCTCGCCCACCTCGCCGTGACCGTATCCCCATTCGGGCGCGAACCGGTAATAGTACAATTCCGGCTGGGGGTGATGATGCGGCGGAAAGCTGCTCCAGCGCCCCGGGAAGTTCACCACTTCGCCCAGCACCAGCCGCGCCGCTTCGGGCGCGGTGGTCCGGTCGAATACCGTGCGCACGATGCGGTAGCAGGCATCGTCGAGGATGCCTTTGCCCCGGTGATCGATGGCGATGTCTTTGGGAAGATAGACCCGGGGATCAAACTTCTCCGGATTAGGAGTCCGGACCACGGCGAATTCGGCCGCGGTTTCCGCACGCACCAAGATTTGCACGCCCCGCGGCGCGTGGACCACCAGGGGATTCTCCTCGATCCATGAATCCCGCTGGTATGGAGTTGTCTTTTCTTCCACTTCGACCGATCCCCGGCCTTCCAGCAAGAGCAGGGCGGTTTCATCGCTGATGGAGTAAAAGGGAACCGATTCGCCTCCGCCGAGGCATTGAATTCCCAACACCATTTGGACTTCCGGATCGTCTTCGACCAGAGGATTCCAGCCCGCCCGCAACGGGGGATCGTAGGGAAGCCGGATCAAGTCTTGGTTCATTTTTTCGCCTTTCGCAGATCGGGATTGGGCAGCAGGCGTTCCCGGATGAAGTGGACCAGCGATTCGTAGCCGCCGATGAACTGGCGCAGAGTGCGAACCGTCGCCCCGAAGGCATCGAACTCGGCGGGCGTCATGCCGTCCTCCTCGTAGGCCCGGCGGAAATCCACGAATTTCCGCAGCAATTCGTCAACGACCAGTCCGGGCACGGGATTGTCCATGCGGGGAACGGCCTTGACATCCGACTGGTTGAAACGCACCTGCCAAACATAGGGGATGCTGACGATCACATCCCCGCCGATGAACTCGGACCAGTGCATGTGGCACCGGTAGGCGGCGGACAGCAAACGCGCCCGGTAGCCGCGCGCGTGATAGATCTGGTAGGCTTTTTTCATCACCGCGACGCCCGCCCAATTGAGATGGCCGGGATCGGTGATGATATCGTCCCGTTCGGCCACGGCGCGCAACCAGTCATCCATCCGTCCCACCATGATGGTGCACACCGGGGAAATCCCCTCCAGGCCGAGGCCTTCCGCCTCGCGTTTTTTAAGTCCCCGCTCCACCGCTTCGGCCACGGCGATGGCCTGGGGAACGGTGAAACTGACCGTGGCATTGATCGACAGCCCCTGGTATGTGGCCTCCTCCATGGCTTGCAGCCCCGCCTGGGTGACCGGTATCTTGATTTGCATATTGGGCGCCAGGCGGCTGAAATGCTGCGCCTGCCGGGTGATCCGCTCCGCGTCACGGTAATACTGGGGATGGGTCTGGATCGAGAGTTTGCCCTTGCGGTGGTTTTCCCGCTCGTACACCGGCAACAACAACTCCGCCCCTTTTACTGCCATGCTTTCGATCAGTTTCCAGGCCAGATCGTCTTCGGTGGCCGTGGGATTTGCGCTCAGCAGCCGGCCGATCGGTTCTTCCCACAAATGCAGTTCCTTCTGGAGGACTTCGCCCACGATAACGGGATTGGTGGTCGCTCCTACCGCCCCGTGCTTCAAAGCGTAGGTCAGTTCCGCCACCGAGCACGAATCGTTCCAGAGATCCGTGGGCGTCGTACAGGTCATTTCATGCAAGGGCCCGAGATATGGGGTTTGATTCATTCCGTTTCCTTTATATTATGTGGGATTTTCAACCCGGGTAGACACTGAGGTCCGCCACTACGATATCCCCCCTCACCCCCGAAACAGATCTTTTCTTACCTCCTCCCTCTCCCACTGGGAGAGGGCCGGGGTGAGGGTCGTTTTGTCGGGGCGGACCTGGGTGTCCGCCCTCATCCCGGAGTGAATGGAATCGATTATGCCTCATTAAGTAGGCGCTTCCGGGATGAACCCTAAACAATAAGAGGCTGGATTAGCGCGTCCGCCGCAATCCATCCCTCCCGCCCCTCCTCCCTCTCCCACTGGGAGAGGGCCGGGGTGAGGATCAACAATCCTGAAATGGCAATCCTTCGGCAGGCTTCATCCATCCTTTAACTTTTTACAAGAAATACCGTTCCTTCTTCCGCTTTTCCTCGTAAGCGGCGCGGGCCTGGCGGATGCTTTCCATTCCGGACACTTCGGGCACGGCCACATCCCACCACGAATCATAGCCGGGAACGTAGACCTCGGGATTCACTTCAATGGCGATCAGCGTGGTCCGGCTGCAGTTTTTAGCCTTCACCAGGGCTTCTTCCAGTTCAGCGCGGGTGTTGGCCTTCAGCACGCAGGCGCCCAGGCTGGCCGCGTTGGCGGCGAAATCGATCGGCAGGTTGTTCCCCGTCAGCAAACCGGTCTGCGGATCGCGGAACTTGAACTGGTTCCCGAAGCCGTGGCTGCCGCACGATGCCGCCAGGCCGCGGATGCAGTTGAATCCATGGTTGTCCAGGAACACGACGGTCAGTTTATAGCCTTCCTGGATCGAGGTGACCAGCTCGTTGGAAAGCATCAGGTACGAGCCGTCGCCCACCATGACATAGACTTCGTGCGAGGGATCGGCCATCTTCACGCCCAGCCCGCCGGCGATTTCGTATCCCATGCACGAATAGCCGTATTCCAGGTGATAGCCCTTGGGGGCTTTTGCACGCCACAGTTTGTGCAAATCGCCCGGCAGGCCGCCCGCCGCGCAGACCATGATGTCTTTCGGCCCGGCGAAATTCGTGACGATGCCGATCACTTCGCCCTGGCTGATGGGATCGGCCCCGAGGTTGAACAACCGCTCCGCTTCCTGGTTCCATTCCGCGATCAATTGGCGGATTTCCGCCTGGTAGGTATCGGTTGTTTTGTAGCCGGCGGCCTGCAAGCGCTGCGTTAGATCCCGCAGCCCCACTTTGGCGTCACAGATCAAGGGCAGGGCGCTGTGCTTCACCGCGTCGAATGTCCCGATGTTCAAGCCGATGAAGCGCACGTTGGGATTTTCAAACTGGGTCTTGGACGCCGTGGTGAAATCGCTCAGGCGCGTGCCGATGTTGATGACCAAGTCGGCGTCCCGTGCGATCCGGTTCGCGGACAAGGTCCCCGTGACGCCGATGGCCCCCAGGTTGCACGGATGGTCCCACGGCAGCGATCCCTTGCCCGCTTGGGTCTCTGAAAAGGGAATTCCCGTGGCTTCGCAAAACGCCGCTAGTTCCGGACTGGCCTCGGAATACAGGACGCCGCCGCCGGAGATGATCATGGGCCGCTTGCTTTCCTTGATCCACTGCACGGCGCGGTCCAGCATCACCTCCTCGGGCCGGGGCCGCGGTATATGATGCACGCGCTTGCGGAAGAATTCCTCGGGGTAGTCGCAGGCTTCGGTTTGCACGTCCTGGGGAATGGCGATGGTGACCGCGCCGGTGTCGGCGGGGCTGGTCAGCACGCGCAGGGCTTCGGGCAGCGCGGTGAGGATTTGATCGGGGCGGTTGATACGGTCCCAGTAGCGGCTGACCGGCTTGAAACAATCGTTGACGGAAATGTCTTGGGTATTCGGTGATTCCAATTGTTGCAGCACGGGAGCCACGTTGCGCCGCGCGAAGATGTCGCCGGGCAAGAGCAGCACGGGGATCCGGTTGATGGTGGCGGTGGCCGCGCCGGTGATCATGTTGGTCGCTCCGGGGCCGATGGAACTGGTGCAGATCATCGCCTGCAGCCGGTTCTTTTCCTTCGCGAAGGCGGTGGCGGTGTGCACCATGCCTTGTTCATTCCGGCATTGATAATACCGGATTTGGTCTTTGTATTCCTCCAGCGCCAGTCCCAGCCCCGCGACCATCCCATGGCCGAAGATGCCGAAAACGCCTTGAAAAAACTGGTGTTCAATCCCGTCCCGCTCCACGTATTGGTTGCACAAGAACTGGAGCATCGCCTGGGCCATCGTCAAACGCCGTGTGCCGCTCATACTCGCCTCCCCGGGTATCGAGCCCTCATCCAGAGGGCTGATCTTTTCCTAATAGTCTTTTAAGGACGTCATCCCCGCGAAAGCGGGGATCCAGGCTCCCGGCCCAGGGTTGAACCCCTGGGCTGCTGTAAAGCCGTCTCCTGAAGGGGACTCTGATCATGTTGATGAGTAACGTTGCGCTTTGAACCCACCTACATCTTCATCCTGCCCCTGCCGTGCGCGTTTGAACCACGGATGCCTTGAAAAACTCCACGGATGACACGGATTTTTTAATGCTGTTCTCCATGGAATCCTTTTTCATCCGGCTGATCCGTGGTTCGAAATGCGTTCTCCGCATCATCCAATCACGGCATATGATGGATGTACCTGCCGTTTCCCGCTTGTTGACTACCAGAGTCTTAGCAAAAGATGGTAAGATGATCAAGAGTGGATTCGATCTTGGATTTAATATGGATTGATATTTCGAATGGGTGATGTGTTTCGGGTCATTCGCTTCGTATCCCGCCTTTTCAAACGGAATGGGGGACCGCTGGCCGGGTTGATTGTCCTCTGCCTGTTGCTTTCGATCGCCACGCCGCATTTCTTCACTTCTTCGAACCTGACGAACGTGGCGCAGCAGGCCTCGGTCAACGCCATTGTTTCGATCGGCATGACCTTCGTCATCCTCACCGCGGGCATCGACCTCTCCGTGGGATCGGTGCTCGCCTTGGTGGGTGTGGTCTTGGCCTCGCTCTTGCATGCGGGCTGGTCTCTTCCCCTGGCGGTGGGGACCGCGCTGGCCGGGGGCTTTGGATGCGGTACCGTGAACGGCGCGCTCGTTTGCTGGGGACGCCTGCCGCCCTTCATCGTGACCCTCGGGATGATGAGCGTGGCGCGGGGGGGGGCCTTGGTTTATACCGGCGGACGCCCCATCTCCGGCTTCGCAGAGCCGTTCCGGCTTCTGGCCCAAGGGACCTGGCTCGGCCTGCCCATCCCGGTGTGGATCATGACCGGGATGTACCTGGCGGCCCACGCGGTCCTCAGCCGCACCAGCCTGGGGCGCTATACCTACGCCATCGGCGGCAATGAAACCGCCGTGCGCCTTTCCGGCGTCAATATCCACGTGTACAAGACCTTGATCTACGGATTGTCCGGCCTTACCACGGCGGCCGCGGCCGTGCTGCTGACCGCGCGTTTGAATTCCGCCAGCCCGTTGGCGGGCATCAATTACGAACTGGACGCCATCGCCGCCACCGTCATCGGCGGAACCAGCCTGATGGGGGGCGAAGGCAACATCGTGGGGACGCTGATCGGGGCGTTCATCATCCAGGTGTTGCGTAACGGGCTGAACCTCTTGAACATCACCTCCAATTTTCAGAACATCGTCATCGGTGCGGTGATCGTGGCCGCCGCGTTGTTGGATACATATCTCAAATCACGGCGCAAAAAGTAAATGGAGGTTCACATGAAACGATGGCCGATCATTCTGGCGTGCCTGGTGGGGATAGGCCTCACCGGATGCAATCGCGGAGTCCCGCCGGCGGGAACGGAAAAATTGCGTATCGGATTCGTGATGAAAGTATTGAACAATCCGTTTTTCATCCGCATGGAAGAGGGCGCGCGGCAGGCCGCCCGGGATTTGAACGTGGATTTGATCGTGCAGGCCGCCGACCGGGAAATCGACGTCGAGCGGCAAATGCAAATCATCGAGAACCTGATCGAAGCCAAGGTCAACGCGTTGTGCATCACTCCCAGCGGTTCACGGGAGGTCGTGGCCGCCATCGCCAAGGCCAACCAGGCGGGCATCCCGGTGTTGATCGTGGATACCAAGGTGGACGAAAAAACCGCCCGGGAAATGAACGTGAAATTTGTCACCTTTATCGGATCGGACAACCACCAGGGCGGACTGCTTGCGGGCCAGTATTTCGCCAAGAAATTCACCCAACCGGCCTCCGTCGCCATCCTGGAGGGGATTCCGGGGCATGAAACTCACGATTCGCGCTTGCAGGGATTCATGGACGGCATCCAGGGCGTTTCGCAGCTGAAAGTCGCGGCTTCGCAGCCGGCCAACACCGAGCGGGACCAAGGGTATAATGTCTGCCAAAATATCCTACAATCCCACCCGGATATCCAAGGCGTGTTCGCCACCAACGACATGATGGCCCTGGGGGCGGTGGAAGCGATCGCCGCCGCGGGCCGCAAGGGGCAGATCGCCGTAGTGGGCTTCGACGCCATCGACGAGGCGCGGCAGGCCATCCGGGATGGGATCATGGCCGGTTCGGTCGCCCAGTTCCCCGATGAGATGGGACGGGTGGCCGTGGAAAGCGCGGTCAAGGTCCTGCGCGGAGAAACTATTCCGGAAAATATCCCGGTCAAAATCGAGTTGATCACCAAGGACAACGTGGACAGCGTTCCGTGATTTCATTGACCAGAAGGAGTTCCTATATGCCTTCCATCCGCATCGCCAACGCGCCCTGTTCGTGGGGGGTATTGGAATTTGACCTCGAGGGAAAAGCCGCCGGTTATGCCCAGGTGCTGGACGAAATGGCCGCGTCGGGCTACCAGGGCACCGAACTGGGGGATTGGGGATTCATGCCCACCGATCCCTCCATCCTGCGCCGGGAACTGGAACGGCGGGGGCTGGCCCTTTTGGGCGCGTTTGTCCCGGTGGCGCTGGCGAATCCCGAGGCCCTTGCCGAGGGCGTGGACACGAGCCTGCGCGTCGCCAGGCTGCTGGCGGCGGCGGGCGAATCGCCCTTCCTCGTCCTGGCCGATGACAACGGCCAGGTGGCAGATCGCACCCGCAACGCCGGACGCATCCGCCCCGGCCACGGTTTGAATTCCATCCAATGGAAAACCTTCGCGCAAGGGGCGAATCACATCGCCCGCGCGGTTCACAATGAAACCGGCCTGCGGACTGTGTTTCACCATCATTGCGCCGGGTACGTGGAAACGCCCGCGGAAGTCGAGCGCCTGCTGGAACTGACCGATCCGGACGTGATCGGCCTTTGCTTCGACACCGGCCATTACGCTTACGGCGGCGGCAACGCGCTGGAAGGCTTGAAAACCCATTGGGACCGGATCTGGCACGTACATTTCAAGGATTGCCATCCCCAGGTGGCCGCCGAAGCCCGTGCCCGGCAATGGGACTATTTCGCCGCCGTCCAACACGGTGTGTTTTGCGAATTGGGGAAAGGATCCGTCGATTTCCCCGCCATCGTCCAGGAATTGAATGCGCGGCAATACGAAGGGTGGATCGTGGTGGAGCAGGACGTGCTGCCCGGCATGGGCACGCCCCTCGACAGCGCCCAACGCAACCGCGCCTATCTGCAATCGCTGGGATTGTGATTTGGAATCCGATTTGATTTTTGGGGCGCTTATGATGCCTAACGCGATATCCAGGGGCATGTTCCTGCAATGATTGAATGAAAAGTAACCAATTCCCTCTCCCCCTGGGAGAGGACCAGGGTGAGGGCAAGACCTGCGGGGTAGGTTCACAGCGCGGCAGGATCCATCAAAACCAGCTGGATTTTCTTTCCAGGAGAGATGAATATGAATCCATCCACACTCATCCACGTCGGCGTGATCGGGGCCGGGCGGATCGGCAAGGTCCACGCGGAACACCTGGCTTACCGCATCCCCAACGCCCGCCTGGCAGCGATTTCGGATCCCGACCTGGCCGCGGCGCGGGCGTGCGCGGACCGCTTCCACGTGACGCCGGTGTACCCGGATGCCGAACCGATTCTAAGCAATCCCGAGATCGGGGCGGTCGCCATCTGTTCCTCCACCAACACCCACGCGCCGTTGATCGAAGCCGCGGCGGCGGCGGGCAAGCACATCTTTTGCGAAAAGCCCATTGACTTCGACCTGGACCGCATCGACCGTTGCCTGCGGGCGGTGGACAAAGCCGGCGTCAAGTTTCAAGTCGGATTCAACCGGCGCTTCGATCCCAATTTTTGGGAAGTGCGCAGGAAAATCACCGAAGGCCGCGTCGGGGATGTCCAGATCGTGCGGATCACCAGCCGCGATCCCGCCCCGCCTCCAGTCGACTACATCCGCGTATCCGGCGGGATGTTTCTGGACATGACCATCCACGATTTCGACATGGCGCGCTACCTCGTGGACAGCGAGGTGGAAACGGTGTACGCGGCCGGCGGCGTCCTGGTGGATCCCGCCATCGGCCAGGCGGGGGACATCGACACGGCCTTGATCACCCTGCATTTCGCGAACGGCGCGCTGGCCTGCATCGACAATTGCCGCCGGGCGGTGTACGGGTACGATCAGCGGGTGGAGGTCTTCGGATCCAAGGGCATGGTCCGCGCCGAGAACAACACGCCCACGCGCACGCAGCTCTGCGACGAAGAAGGGATCCATTCGCCGTTGCCGCTGCACTTCTTCATGGACCGCTACATCGATTCGTACGTCTTAGAAATGAAATTGTTCATAGAAGCCATCGTCAACGACACGCCCCCGCCGGTGACGGGGCAGGACGGCCTGGCCCCCGTGATCATCGGCCTGGCGGCGAAACGTTCCCTGGCCGAAAACCGCCCGGTGAACGTGGCGGAAATCCGGTAAGCGGCGGGGAGAGAAAACGAGAGGGCGAACCTCACGGTAAGCCGTCACATAATTCATAGGATTTGGATTATCAACCGGCTTTGCGGGAGCCTCGCCCTCCCATTCGTAGCACAGGTTTATCCGCCAATCGAAGGTTTGTCAGTTCAACAAGGGCTTCCCTCACCCTAATCCTCTCCCAGAGGGAGAGGGACTGGAAAGGGGTGAGGGAGTTGTTGATGGATTACGCGCTGCGCGCTAACCCATTCTACATTTATTTCTGGGTAAAGATCAGCAGAGGGAGAGGGAATAATGAGGTAGGATGAGTTGAGCGCAGCAAAAACCACCATGACAATTCCAGCCCGCCCAGAGATGGATGGAGGTTCTTATGAAAGATTTGAAAAACTATATCGGCGGAAGTTGGGTTGAGGCGGAGAATGAAGGCTGGCTCGATGTCGAGAATCCCAGCACCGGCGAAGTTTTAGCCCGCAATCCCCTGTCCACTGCCGCCGAAGCGGACCGCGCCATCGCCGCCGCCGCTGAAGCGTATCCTGCCTGGAGCCAAACGCCCGTCTCCCGCCGGGTGCAGCCCTTGTATAAGTTGGTGGAACTCCTCCGCGCCCGGGAAGAGGAGATCGCCCGCGTCCTGACCGCCGAGATGGGCAAGTCGGTGACCGACGCGCGCGCGGAGATGAAACGCACGCTGGAGAATTGCGAGGCCGCCTGCGGCATGCCGGTCATGCAGCAAGGCGACAAGGTGATCGGCTGCGCGTATGGGATCGACGGCGAAGTGATCCGCGTGCCCCTGGGCGTCTTCACCCTCATCGCGCCCTTCAACTTCCCGGCCATGGTCCCCTTCTGGTTCATCCCGTATGCGCTGGCCACGGGCAATACCTTCGTCGCCAAGCCCTCGCCCCGCGTGCCCATGACCATGCAACTCCTGACGGAACTCATCGGCCGATCCGGCTTTCCTCCAGGCGTGTTCAACTTGGTGAACGGAGACCGCAGCGTGGCCAACGCCTTCATGGACAATCCCCAGGTCAAGGGCGTCTCGATGGTCGGCTCCACGGCCACCTGCCGGATCATCGCCGAACGCTGCGCCCGGTCCAACAAACGCTTCCAGGCGATGGGCAGCGCCAAGAACCACCTGGTGGTCATGCCCGACGCCCGCATGGATGAAGCCGTCCGGAACATGGTGACCTCCTGCTTCGGTTGCGCCGGCCAGCGCTGCATGGCCTCCTCGGCGATCATCGCCGTCGGGGACAACGCCTATAAAACCATTTGTGATCGATTCATCGAGGATTCCAAGAAGGTGATCCTGGGGAATCCGCTGGATCCCCGTTATATTGACGAACCCATGCTCATGGGACCGGTGATCTCCGCGAAAGCCAAGGAATACATCCACCGGATGATCGACACCGGCGTGCGGGAAGGCGCGGTGCTGGCCCTGGACGGACGGGGCGCGGCCGTGCCCGGATGCGAGAAGGGCTACTTCGTCGGCCCGACGGTGTTTGTCGACGTCAAGCCTGGGATGGAAATCCACAAGACCGAGATCTTCGGCCCGGTGGTGGTGATCCTCCAGGCGGATACGCTGGAGGAGGCGATCGGGATCATCAACGCGCATCAGTATGGCAACGGGGCTTCCATCTATACACAAAACGGTCATTCCGCCCGGGAGTTCAAGTTAAAAACGGAATGCGGCATGATTGGTATCAACGTCGGCATCCCCGCCCCGGTGGCCTATCTGCCTTTCGGCGGCATGAAGGCCTCGCAATTTTCGCACATCAAGGCCCAGGGCAAGGCGGTCATCAACTTCTTCACGGAAGACCGCATCATCACCGAGCGCTTCTGGCCGGAAGCGTGAATCCGCCTTCTCTCCGTCCCGCCGGATGCAAACACCATTCCGTCAATTCAAGATTCCCACCTGGATATGGCTGGCTTGGTCCGCCGTGTGATAAATCCGGTTGGTCACGGGTATGAAATCGTCTTCACTCGCTTCGAATATATTGGGCACATACTTTTGCGGATTGCGGTCGATGAACGGAAACCACGTGCTTTGCACCTGAACCATGATCCGGTGGCCGCTCTGGAACGTGTGCAGAATATCGGGCATCTCGAAGGAGACTTCGGTGATTTCTCCCGGTTGGAACGGTTCGGGGAATTCATAACTGTTCCGGTAGCGTCCCCGGAACACTTGCGCCCGCACCAGCGACTGCTGCCCTCCCTTCTCCGGATCGTCATAAGGGATCACATCGATCAATTTCACCACCCAGTCCGAATCCGTGCCGGTGGTCGACACGAACAGATTCGCCCGCAACGGCCCGGCGAAGGTGATGTCTTCGGTCAGCGGATCGGTTTTAAACACCAGAACATCGGGACGCGAGGCGGCGAAGCGTTGGTCTTCCCCGAAGAATTCCTGCGCCCGGTAGCGCTTCGCCCAACTGGTCAGGATCTTGCCCGAATGGGGTACCGGTTTCGCCGGATCGCTGACATAGGCGTCAAACTCGGTGTCTGGATCGGCGGGTTTTTCGAACGAGAGCGCGCCGCGGCCGTGGAGAAACAGGTTTCGCGTTTCGCGTTCCGCCGGGGGCCACGCTCCGAATGTCCGCCACCGGTTCGCGCCCGTCTCGAACAGGAACGCCTCGGGCAAATCGAGATCGTCATCGCCGTCCTTCAGATAGTGATTCATGAACTTCACAAAGACGTTTTCGATATAATACTCGCCGGTTTGGAAGCCGAAATCCAAGTCGCCCAGCGCCCGGCCCTCCCCCGTCCAGCCGCCATGAAACCAGGGCCCGACCACCAACCGGTTGCTCGTTCCGGGATTCTGCCGCTCGATGGCCTCGTAGGTCTTGAGCGGCCCGTAGAAGTCTTCCGTGTCAAACCACCCGCCCACCACCAGCACCGCCGCGCGGATGTTCTTCAAATGGGGCAGGATGTTCCGGGCTTTCCAGAACGCATCGTAATTGGGATGGTTCACGAACTGGTTCCAGAAATCGATTTCGCCCTTGAAATATTTCCCGTTCACGTTTTTCAACGGCCCGAGATCCAGGAAAAATTGGAACATGTCCGCCGACTCGATTTTCGCGATGGGTTCCGGCGTCTTCTGGATCCGCTCCTTGTGTTCGATTCCATTGACCGAAAAAAATCCGTAGGCCGGCGACAACGCGAACGCCCCGTGAAAGTGAAAATCGTCCCAGAACCAATCCGCGACCGGCGCCTGGGGCGAGACCGCCTTGAGCGCGGGATGCGAGTCGATGGCTCCCGCCGAGCTGTAGAAGCCCGGATAGGAAATCCCCCATTGCCCCACCTTGCCATTGTGGTTTGCGACGTGGTTCAGCAGCCAATCGATGGTGTCATAGGTATCGGTGCTTTCGTCGATGTCCTGGTTCGAATTCTTGTTGTCGTTGTGGGGGCGCATGTGGACGAATTCTCCTTCCGACATGTACCGTCCCCGCACATCCTGGAACACGAAGATATAGCCTTCTTCCTCCATCCCGCGCGGCCCCAGATACTCCCGGTAGCGGTCGGCCCCGTAGGGTGCGACGCTGTATGGCGTCCGGGTTAAAAGGAAGGGATGAGTCTTCGAGCGGTCGTTGGGGATGTACGCCGCCGTGAACAATTTCACGCCGTCCCGCATGGGGATCCGGTATTCATATTTCGTGTAGTTCGTCCGGATGGATTCCGCCCGGTCCTGCGATCCCGCGGTCAAAGTGAAAAACAGAAAAATTACCCACCCGTCGATCCATTTTTTCCCGCGCATGATTTTTCCCCTTTGCTTCCCTTCGGTATTCCTGGCCTGTATGCCGTTCTTCCCCACTATCAAACAGGACTCACTCCCCGCTGTATAGATGGAATGGCGCAAAATGATGAAGGGACAATCCACTCCAGCCCGCTTCAGATGACATCTTATCCACTTCATTTGCATGGACTTGCGGATCAAAAATGAACGGGGCCTGGAAATTTATCGATTTTCTCCATCCAAATGGCCTGCTTCCCTTCCCGAAAGCCCACTTTTTTGAAAAAATCTTCCTTACTGTAATGTTGCAGCCGCTTGGCTTCGAATTGTCTCGGGATGGGGATATTCACGCCAGATCCGGCTTCCGCCTTTCGAGGGGAGGGGTAGTCCTGTATCCTGAAGAAAAGCCGCGGGAGAGAAGAGAATCAGGCTGGTAAATTTCACAAAAATGATGTAATTTATTTGAGTTGAAGCCGTCCGGGAATGTGGGATGCCTTCGAAAACATGTTGGAGCGATTCTGAAAACGCAGTACAATTCCCCTTTCCGATTTTTCGGGAGAGGGTGTAACCGGATGTCGTTGGGACGGGAGTGGGAATCCATCCCGGCCAGCGAACGCGGAGGTCCGGCGAGGGAATCACGTTAGACGAGTCGGAAAAAGGTCATAATCAACTCATGGTAAGGAGAAGCGAAATGAAAAAATGGATTTCTTTGGCGGTTGTGGCTATATGGATGGCGGGGTGTGGAACGGTTCCGTATCGCGCCACGTTTCACGGACCGGTCGTCCCGGCGGAAGGGGAGGAACTGGCGGTCAACCAGGCCGTGATCGTCGTGGACGGCTCCACGTCGATGCAACTGGATAAAATCCGCGTGACCCGCGCCCTGGTGGAAGCCTTCGCCCAAACCATGCCGGAAGGGAATTATCAGACAGGCATGGTCATTTTCGGCGGGGATGATTTCGAAATCCATAACCTGCAGCCCGTCCAGGAGAGCGGATTGGCGCTGAAGGCTCAGACCATTCCCTTCATCGGCCGCTCCACGCCCATCGGCGAATGCCTGGACCAGGTGAAAGGCATGATTGCGCAATCGACCGGACGCACGGCCGTGATCCTCTTCTCCGACGGCGTGGCGACCGATCCGGCTTACGCCCTGGAAGCGGCCAAGAACCTGGCCGCCTCGGGTGATGTGTGCATCCATACCGTGCAGATCAGCCAGAGCGTGGCGGGCGGCGACCTGCTTCGCCAGATCGCCGGCGCCTCCAATTGCGGTAGCGCCCGCACCGGCGAATCGATTTATACCCCCAACGCCATGGATGATTTCGTCCGGACCGTCTTCTTCACCAAGGGTGAAGCGGTTACACCTCCGCAGCCGCCGGTGGAAATTCCCGTGGAAGCCGAGAAAGACAGCGACGGCGACGGCGTGCCGGACTCCAAGGATGAATGCCCCGACACGCCCAAGGGCGCCAAGGTCGATGAACGGGGTTGCTGGATCGTGGCCAACGTCTACTTCGATTATGACAAGGCCGTCGTGAAGCAGGAATACGTCGGCGATCTGACCGAAGTCGCCTCCGTCCTCAAGCAGAATCCTGACATGAAGATCTACGTCGACGGGCATTGCGACTTCCGCGGCTCGCTGCAGTACAACCAGAAACTCTCCGAGCGCCGGGCCGACGCGGTCAAGAACTTCCTGATTGATCAAGGTATCGCCGCCGACCGCATGGTCACCCGCGGGTATGGTGAGACGCGGCCCATCCGGCCCAACACCACCGAGGAAAACATGGCCATGAACCGCCGGGCGGAATTCTCCGTAATCCAATAAACCGCCGTGGTATGATTCGTCCGTAAAAGCCAGGCAGGGTTCGTTCCTGTCTGGCTTTTCTTTTTGTGGAGACGGGGAAAAGGGAGAATTCCAGGAGTGGGCGGACCTTCCGCCGCGCCGGTAATCCGGTAACCATTTTCCGCCAGGACCGCACCGCAACCGCGGCATCCAATCCGGGGTGAAAGATGGTTTATTCCCGTTTTCCCCTATAAATCAACGAAACCAGGTTGACACCGCGGCATGGCATCGGGGAGAATGGATGTAGGAAGGGCGGCGTACGTGGATATGGCTGGATCGAAGGAGCGGCGGGATTCATTTTTGCCCAGAGGGGAGCGCGTGACATGTCTCGGGCTTTTACGCTGATCGAACTGCTGATCGTGGTGGCGATCATCGGCATCCTGGCCGCGATCGCCGTTCCCAATTTTCTCAACGCGCAGGTCCGCGCCAAAATCGCCAACGTGCAAGCAGGCCTGAAAGCCTATATGACCGGTATCGCCGCCTACCGGATCGACTGGCCCAATTTCCCCAATCATCTCAACGGCCATTTCCCCTGGCAAAACCGCTATCTTACCACCCCCGTCGCCTACATGAATGTGTCGCCCAAGGATCCCTTCCAATCCTATAAGGGCAATGACCGCATCAGTGGTCCCGTGCGGATGTACACCTTCGGCGAATACCACGCGGACGCGGTCTTCGGCGACGCGAATCAAGGCTCCCTGTTCGGACGCCTGTTCAACAATCCTCCCCTGCGCGCCAAGGCCGTGGCCCTCGGCGCGAAAGACGCCCAACTGGCGTGGAGCTACGGGCCGGATATGTACCACCCGGCCGTCACCCCCTCATCGGAGGCCCAGGCGCGATCGCAATATCCACACTACGACCCCTCCAACGGCACCGTCAGCGATGGCGACATTCTGGTCGTGGGCCCCTGATGGTTCATGACGGGAATACATGTAAAGGGAAAACATGTTCCAGTGCATGCCATCCGCAAATCCGGCGCGGGAATCCCGGGCGTCGTTCACCCTGATCGAGCTGCTGATCGTGGTGGCGATCATCGGGATCCTGGCGGCCATCGCGGTTCCCAATTTTCTCAACGCGCAGGTCCGCGCCAAGATCTCCCGCGCCAACGCCGATCTGCGCACCCTGGAACTCGCCATCCTCCAATACACGGTGGATGTGAACGATGTCCCGCCCCATTCCCACGAGCTGAACCAAAACTTCTGGCTCACGACACCCGTGGCCTATTTGAGCGGCTTTTTGACGGATCCCTTTCAACAAGTCCCCAACGCCAGGGAACTCTTCGCCACCGAACTGCAGTTTCCCAAGGCCCAGTATCATTGGGATCCCTACGACATCCGCTATCATCCCAGCCTGACCCGCGTGTATTTCGACGCGTCCGTCAACCGGGATTTCGGCCCGCGCAAGCAGGCGAGCGGCGTGATCTTCGGCATGGGACCGGCCTTGAAATACAAAGGCGCGAGCACGGTGGAATGGCAGCCGTTCGATCCTTCCAACGGGTTGTACAGCATCGGCATTCTCCGCCGCTACATCCCCGGCCGCCCGAAGGTCAACTTCGCCCTGCCCTGAGCTGCGGCAAAGACCATATCCCATACAGAAGTATCCGCGTGTTTTTTTGCAATCCACTTGCATGTCCGCTTCCCATCCGTATAATGACTTGCGACAAAACTCGCGTGGTGTTCGTCCTCGACGAAGGAAAAGGGAAGCCGGTGAAATTCCGGCGCGGTCCCGCCACTGTAACCGGGAACCAAACCTCAACCGCCATTGTCCCTCCGGGATGAGAAGGCGAGGGAGTAGGTCCGCAAGAGCCCGGAAGCCAGGAAACCTGCCGCGTGAGCCATTGTCACCTCTTCGGGGACTGAGAGGGTGGCAAGGCCCTAAGATCATTCAACCCATGCCCCGATCGCGCAGGTGACCGGGGCTGGTTTTTTGTGATCCTTCCCCGGCCGCTTGCCGGCCACGCCATGTTCTTTCTCTCTCCGAAGAGCCCATCCATCCTCGATGAAAGGATCAAGACAATGCGTAAACGGTTCTTCTTGGTGCTTGTGGGAATGATCTGGGCGCCTTCCTCGGTGGTGGAAGCCGCGAATCAGGCGGGCGTGGTGATTCAAAGCTCCACCGGACAGGTCATCACCCGTTGTGTGGAATTCGAGGAAACCAATCTTTCGGCGGTGGAGTTGCTGAAACGTTCCGGATTCAAACACGTCACCCAATCATCCGCGGGCGAAACAACGCTCTGTTTCCTCCATGATGACGGTTCGGCCGATTGCTCACCGCACGCCCAGGGATGGAAATGGATTCTTTTCCTACGGGAGGGCGATGAGTGGACACCGCTCTCCGCGAATCTCTCCGCCGTCTCCCTCGTTCCCGGAGCGCTGATCGCTTTCGCGTATGGGCCGGACGGGACGTGGCCACCCAACCGGACCTTCGCGGATGTCTGCGGCATCACCCGCCGCGCCGCGCTGGTGATCGATCACGGCGGCGGCGCCCGGGTGACGCGCGGGGTCGAATTTCCGGGCGAAACGCTCACGGGACTGCAACTGCTGCAACGTTCCGGTCTCGAGATCATCACCCATGAGACTGCATTCGGCATTTCCATCTGTTCGATCGGGGGCGAAGGTCAGCCCGCCGCGGACTGCTTCGGCGATCCGGACGGGCGCTACTGGGGCTTGAACATCCTCGGGGAGGACAATACCTGGCGCGCGTCCGAGCTGGGCGTGAGCGATTGCGTGGTTTTCGATCACAGTGTGCTCGGATTCATTTTTGCCACTTATGGAACCGAACAGCCCCCCATCACGCGGGAAGAACTCTTTGAAGCGGCCTCGCATGTGCCGGGTTGGGACGCGTACGGGCGGGATTGAAAGGTATTCAGACACGATCTTGGGTGGGCTAGGCTTCGCTTTGAGCCCACCCAACAAATCTCGTTGGAGTTGAGGGATCGATCCGAATTCCCTCTCCCTCTGGCAGAGGGCCAGGGTGAGGGAATTCATGTAGGGGCGGACCTAGGTGTCCGCCCGGATCCTCAAGGGGTGAAATCCCTTTTTCCACATCCCGTACGAACTTCCCGGAAATACCCACAATAAGTAGGTTCATGTCCATGAGAAATTGCCTGATAATCCAATCATACTTGATAATACTCTGCCTGTTAAACACGCCGTCCTTCGCGCGGGACTGGAGCGAGCCGCTGGTCATCCACCAGGACGGCCCGGGGCTGCAGCTGGCCTACAATCCCCGCGGCGCGATCGGCGTGGATTCGCGGGGCCGCGTTCATCTGGTTTACGAAATCACGGACGACGTGTCGAGCCCCCCGGACAACCAATGCTGGTACCGCGCCCTCGTCAACGGGCAGGTGTCCGGTCCGGTGCGGATCGACAGCGGCCCCTATGGAGGCGGCCGCCATCCCGTCCTCGCCCTCGATTCGCAAGACGGTGTCCACGTGGTCTGGCAGGATTACCGGCACACTACCGCGCTGGGCAAATGGATCGACAACATCGAAATCTATTACGACCGCAAGCCCGTGGATGGCGCGTTCTTGGATGCGGATATCCGCGTCAGCCACACCGGTGCGGATCACGCGGGGGACAACGGCTATGTCCCCCGTATCGCCCTGGATCACAACGGCCGCGTCCACATCGTCTGGTACGATTTCACCGCCAACGGCTCACAGGCCGATGTCTATTGGCGCGCCAGCGATGAGGAAGGTTTATTCCCGGATCATGCCGGGATCGAAGAATTCAAGATCACCTCCTCCCTAACCGGAGATACCTTGGAATCGCGTTGGTTGCCGGACCTCGCCGTACTGCCGGATGATTCCCTCTATGTGGTCTGGGGATTCTTGCGGGGCTTCACGGGGATTTTTCAGCTCCAAGGCAGGCGTATCTTACCCAATGGACTATTGGAACCGGTGGAGATCATCGCCGAGAAAGGGGGAAGGCATTCCGACCCACCCCGTTTGGCCGCGGACCGTTTCGGCAATCTGGGCCTGGTATACGTCACCCGCCCGGGGAATTTATACCAAATCCAATTCCAATACCGTCCCGCGGGCGGCGCATGGAGCAGCCCCTTGACGGTGAATGATGGCGCCTTGGATTCCACCCAGCCGAACCTGGCGTTCGATTCCACGGGCCGGGTTTGGATCGCCTGGCAGGAAGATTTAGGCGGGCAGAATCAAGTCCACCTGGCAGTTTGGAATCCTGCATCGGGACGTTTCGAATCCAGTGAGATGGTCAGCGATAAGTTCGAAGACGCCCGCACCCCCGCCCTGGCGTTGCATCCCGCCACGGACCAGGTCCACCTGGTATGGCTCCGCCGGGAGGATGAGGAACACCGGTCGCTGGTTTATCGTTACAACCCAACCACCGGTGTTCCTGATTGGATGTGGCATTGAAACTGCTCGAAATGGGCAGGGTGGGTTAAGCGCGGCGGAATCCACCAAGGAAACAATCAGGGTAGGCTCAAAACGCAACGTAGCTCACCACCTATAACCTTCCTTATTCTTCCCTCTCCCTTTGGGAGAGGGCCGGGGTGAGGGAATATCTTACTGCATAGCTTTTTTCCTTCCTTTTTACGCTCCATCCTTCCTTATCTTCTCTCTTAATCCAAGAATTGTCCCGGAATCAATAATCACAGTTCCCCCCGCGTTCCATCCAAGGTAGATTGGAGCGGGAGAAGAGAAATGGCCGATCTACGATACGTAACTTATTGCGGTCTTCATTGTGGACTGTGCGCCCAGCGCGGACGCATCCCCCGGCAAGCCAAGGCGCTTCGCGAGTCGATGGCCAAGGAGGGATTTGAATACTGGGGCGGTTCGATTCCCGGCTTCAGGGAATTCTGGATCTTTTTGACGGATCTGAGCGATCCCGACAAAGGTTGTCCCGGGTGCCGGCAGGGAGGCGGACCGGATTTCTGCGAGATCCGCAAATGCGCCCGGCGGCGCGGAATCGAGTTGTGCCCATTGTGCGCGGATTACCCCTGCCAAATAATCCGGGATCTGGCGAATGTGTACCCGACCCTCCTGGCGGATGGAAAACGCATCCAGGAAATCGGAATCGAGCGTTGGATTCCCGAGCAGGAAGAACGCGCCCAAACGGGATTCGCCTACGCCGACATTCGTTGCCAACCAGGTAAAGAAAAAGAGGAGTGAGGGGGGAGGCAGGGTGGATTTGTCTGAACCAGGATGGTCAGGATAAACAAGATGACCAGGATCATGATGGATTATGCTTCGCTCATCCATCTTACGATTCCACGGTACTGTTCGATGCCGTAAGGAAACGACGTAGGGGCACGTAACCACGTGCCCCTGCGAATTTATGACTGCCATATCGGTCCTAGACAATGAAAATTCTTACCCCCCCAACTCGCTCGGCCGCGGCATGAGACCCAGGAAGGCGGAAATGCAGCCCTGGCTCCGGAGGCCGTTGGACGGCGCGTAAATCGCGTCGTTGAGTTCCACGTTGTTGTAATACTTCTCCAGCGGCCACAGCACCGCCAAGCCGCTCTTGCCGCTGGGGCCGCGCGAGTGCATGACCACGCCGTCCGGCAGCAGCGCCGGAGTGGTCCCGTAGCGGCCCGCGATGCCCCCGGAAGACGTCTTGCCCCAGAATCCCCGGTAATAGACATACACATAGGCCGGGTGGGTTTGGTTCACTTCCCACGAGGTCCAAAACTTGCGCATGACAAACGGATCTTCCATGTCGATGGTGGTCATGTACGAAACCGGCGTGGTCAGTTCGGTGAGCGTGGCGGTATGGTCGGAGGTGTTCCAGCGGACCGGCCGGATGGGTTCCGGGTACTTGTTGTGATCGATGCGGTAGGCCTCCAGCGCGGTGGTGAACGATTTCATATCGCCCTTGCATTTCGCGATCTCGGCCCGGACCTGCGCGTTCAGGAAGTTGGGCACGGCAATGGCCGCCAACACGCCGATAATGGCAACCACGATCAACAGTTCGATCAGCGTAAACGCCTGCGGCTTCATAAGGCATTCTCCTTCCGCCCGGGATGAATCCTTTCGCTCCCGGTTTCTCCGATGGCGTGGGAAACAAGACGACAATCCTGAAAATACGAGGAAAACCTATCACATTTTTCCCGGTTGGTTGAGAGAGGGGGGGGAAGGGCGGGATTTTCTTCCGCGAGTGGTTGCCCGGAGCCGGGAGGGGAAAAAGGCGGAGAGGGTGAGAAGCAGGCCGGAGCGGAACCGGACTTCCACCCCGGATCACGTGGGACTCTTCTATTCACCTTGGGCGATTTCCTTGGGTAGAAAATTCTCGATCACCCACAGGCCCTCGTACTTGAGCCGGGAGAGGATGAAGGCGATCTTCGTCCCGTCGGGGCTGAGCTTCACGTCGCCGACGTTCTTGTCACCGAAATTCCATATTTCCTCCGGCTCACCGCCGGCGAGGGGGACGCGGAGCAATTTGCTGCCTTCCTGCACGATTACGGATTGACTGTCCGGCGTCCAGCCCGTGATGGTTCGTTCTCTATCGTGGGTTGTGTATAATTCACGAAATTCTTCTGTTGCCGTATTGAAAACGAGTAAGGAAAATATATCTTTTCTTAAAAAAGGATTTTGTTCGCCATCTCTCCTATAAAACGCCAGCCATTTTTCATCGGGAGATAAGACGAATCTTCCATATGACACATCACATATTTCTTTCTCAAAACCCGATCGGACATAACGCCGAATCAGATAGCTTTGTTCGCTTGATGCTTGATCTGTACTGCCCTCTTTCTGAAAGACTCTGCGAACCAGTTTATCATGATACATTGTATTTCCATCTTGGGTTAAAAGACAATAATAATGCCGGATATGCCCTTCTTTTCTCGGCTGATTGGGAGAAGGTAAAAGCCAGGGTTCGATTTTATCATCTAGTAAGTTATGTTTTACAATTCCTTCTTGGGATACTTGGTAAACAAGAAGGGCTGGCTGACCGGGATACCACGTCACTAAATGATTTTCGTTGGGGTAATCATGGTTATTGATTTGCATCATATTTATCGTGTCTCCCAACGAGTAAACATCAAAATATTGAGGTGAAAGTTCCTCACCCGACCATGAACGGTAAATGGAGGATGTGGATGAAGCAAAGGCTATATGCTGGTTATCCGAAGACCAAATAAACTCACCTACATCGTATTTGCCAATCGGTTTGGGCTGTTGAATCCCTTTAATGACATCAAATTCCGCCACATATAAGTTGCGTTGAACGTCCCAGCAAGTATAATAGAGATTACCTTCATACGATACACCGCACGAATCAATATTTCCTATATTCGGCACCAGTACTTCTTGCCAATCGGAAGGCATGCCTTTTACCACATGGATTCCCCATAGATCCCAGGATCCATTGCGGTTGCTGGTGTAAAGAATCCAATCTTGGTCCGGTGACCAACCCACCAGGCGGGTTTGCACTTTTTTATCAAAGGGAACCACGTTTCTTTCCGAGTTATTTTCGGCATTGAACAAAACAATATCCTCAAAGTTTCCAGTCTGGTACGTGAAGTATTTTTCGTTGGGAGAGATGAACAAAAGTTGAATGCCTTCATAATTGTTGAAAACTTTAATCACGGTTTGTTGGCCGTCCTGCACGTTTATCCAACCCAATTTATCCGCATGATATAGCTTCTTATCTAAATTTTCCTCATAAAAATCCTCCCAAACCGCGAGAATCCTTTTTCCATCCCTTGAAAAGGCATAGGGAAGGTAATTTATTTTCTCTCGATTTATAATCGGAGTCATCTCCTTTTTGTTGATATCGAACAAATTTAAAGAACCGTATGGATACCCCGTGACGTTTCTTACGTGCTGGGAATAAACCAGAAAATCATTGCCCGGCGCTATGCAGATATTGTGATACGGCTGTTCAATCTTGTTAAAAGGCCAAGTCTGGGAATTACCGGTTGCTAATTCATAGAAATTCCACTCATCACCTCGGAACAAAATGTACTTTCCATCCGTTGAAATGGCGGAAAATCGCGCCGGTGATTTTAGAACTTGCCGGATGGACGTAAGATTCTTGGAGGCCGGTTGTGAATGATCGCTTTCGGCTGATGCCGCCCCCGCGCCGCCTTCCACCACGGGGTACAAGACCCCGGCGGCGGCGATGACCAGCACCGCCGACAGCGCGAAGATCCCCAGCCGTTGTTTCGACACCGGCAACGCATGCAGCCGGTTCATGACCACTTCCAAACGTTTGCGGATTTCCGGTTTGCGGACCATGGTGATACCTCCTGGGGCCAGCGGCGCGGAATACAGTTCCAGCGCCACCCGGGCCAACGTTTGCGAATACGACTGCGGACTGCCCACGTATCCGGCCGCCGAGGCGTCGCAAATCTCCTCGCAGGCCGAATCGTGCGCCGCGCGGATCCCCCACACCAAGGGATGAAACCACAACCCGATCTGGGATATCTGCAGAACACCCATCCAAAGCAAATCCATGGACTTCACGTGCACGAATTCATGCGCCAGGATCCCGGGCAATTCGCGCCGATAGCCGCCTTCCACCATCCGTTCCGGAAGGACGATCACCGGATGCCGGGCGCCATAAAGAACCGGCGTGGCAAATGCCCGGGAGCCAACGAGGCGGACCGGGCGCGCGCATCCCAGATCCTTGGCCACGTGTCTCCCTAGGATTTGAATCTCCTCCGGCGCCGGAACCGAATCCCGCACCAGCCGCCGGACGCGGGCCATCGTCCGGACGCAGCGATACCCCAAAACCAGCGCCACCGATCCCCATACCGTGAAGACCCAAAACCAGGGCGCGGCAAGGAAACGGAGGTTCTGGATAATCGTTTGCGCATCATCCGGTGGAGTTGATTTTGTACCGAATTCATCCTCCGCGGACGCGGTATTCCGGATCAGCGGCGTGGAAATGGAGGAAGGATCGGGCCGGTTTACGAAATCCGAGGGCGGAGTAATCCATAACACCTCCTGGAAGGGCATCCTGGCCGGCCAGACCGCGGGAGAGGAGACATTCACGCGGTAGGCTGGAAGAAGAAAGGACAAGACCGGAATCCCAATCAAGCCACAAACCGCGCAGCGCCACAAGACCATCCGCCAGCGGGGATTCCGGTACAAAAACCAGCCGTGCGCGATCCAGGCCAAGCCCAAGAGAACGGTGAGGCGGAGCAAAACAATCCCCAACCGGGTGAACTCCCAAACCAGAAACGGATCATTGCCGTTCATGATGTTCCACCTCCTGGATTCCGGCTTCGCGGGCGAATTTTTGCAGTTCCTGGATGTCTTCCGGAGTGAGTTTTTCCATCTGGATGAGTTGGCCGATAAGGGCCTTGGGCGACCCTTCGCAAAAGACCGCGGCGAGGTTGTGAACCATCTTTTGGAAGGTTCCCTCCTTGGGCGTCTTGGCCCGGTAATAATAAGCCGTGCCGTTTTTCTTGCGGGCGACATGGCCTTTTTTCAACAGCACCAGCAGGGCTACCCGCAAGGCGGCGTTCTGGATGGGCCGGGGAAAGCGGGCTTGGATTTCAGTGGGTTTGAGCGGGCCGTGCTCCCACAAGACTTTCATGATTTCGAGTTCACCGGGCGTAAGGGGCTTCATCGAGGCATCTCCGATTCGAGGAATCCGGCGGCAGAGCCTTTACCATCGCCTACATTGTAGTAATAACTACAGTGAAGAATATGCTACATATTTTCCGATGTCAAGAGGGAATTTTTTTTAGGGGGGGGGATGATTCCTCCCTAGCAGGATTCCCTCACCCCGGCCCCTCTTCCACGAGGGGAGAGGGGGGAGGTATCTCTTACCCTGCTCCCGGTTTTTCCGCATAATAAGGCCGAATCCATCCCGTGAAGGAGCATCGCGCCATGACCCGCCCATCGCCCACATCCCGTGTATATTCCTGTTCGCGCCGGACGTTCGTTTTCGGTTCTCTCGGCTCCCTGCTCGCCCCCTATTTATCATCGCGCTCCAGTATGGGCGGCCCGTTGGAAGGCCGCGAAATCACCTTGAACGGTCCGGGATCGCGCTACACGCCCAAACTCCACGCCGCTTTCGTCCGGCGCCAGGAAAACTACGGCATGTGGTGGCCCGGCGAGATCTACGACGGCGAGGCCGCCCGGGTGAAATATCTCCAGGAGATCGAGGCGGCGGCCGAGGCGATCGGCGTAAAAGCCGAGATCCAGGCTGAACCGCTCCATTCGCTGGAGGAGGCCGCCCACTGGCTGGAGACGGCGCAAAAGTCCCCATCCGATGGCCTGCTGTTGGTGCTGCTGGACCGCCAGCAACACGCCTGGCCGTCGGTGAATCTGGCTCTCGACACGAAAATCCCCGTGGTGGCCTTCTCGCCCGTGGGTTCGTCGTTCACCACCAACACCGCCCCGCTGGCCAGGCGGGAAGGCCTGTTCATCGCTTCCACCGATGACTTCACTCAGGCCGCCTACGGCATGAGGATGCTATTCACCCGCGCCAAGCTGCGCGAGATGCGCTTTGTCGTGATCGCGGGCACGGAACGCAAGGACGCGAGCCTGCCATTTTTCGGGACCCGCCTGCGGTATATCCCCGCGCAATCATTTCTCGATGAATACCACCAGATCCCGGGGGAAGGCGAGGCGCGCCGCGCCGCGAAGGAATACATGCGGCTGGCCCAAGAAATCCACGGTCCCACGGAAGAAGATGTCGTGAACGGCGTGAAGAGTTATTTCGCCGCTCGCGCCATCCTGCAGCGCGAGGAAGGCGACGGCATCACCATGGACTGCCTCGGCGCGCTGGGCCAGACGAAGGTCAGCCTGCCCTGCATCTCCTGGTCGCGGATGTTGGACCAGGGCATTCCCGCCGCTTGCGAGGCCGACCTGGGGGCTTGCGTCGCGCACGCCCTGGTGCAACTGTTATTCGGCCGCCCCGGCTTCCAGCAGGATCCGGTGGCCGAAACGGCGCGCAACGGGCTGATCGGCGCGCACTGCACCTGTCCCACCCGCCTGCGGGGATTCGGCCAGCTGCCGGAGCCGTTCCGGCTTTCCCATCACCACGGCAACCGGGACGCGGTCCCCATTCCCCACTGGGAACCGGGCCATCCCATGACCGTGCTGGACGTGCTGCTGGACGATCCGGAAAAACCGCCGCGCCTGATCGTCTCCTCGGGGAAAGTGGCTGATAATGTGTCCGTCCCCCCCGCCGGCGGCTGCGTGGTGTCGGTGCTGGCGCAACTGGAGGGCGTGGAGGATTATTTGGATTATCCCGGCTTCCACCAGTTATTTTTTTATGGGGATTTCAAAAAGGAATTACGCGCCTACGGCCGGCTGGCCGGCCTCGAGGTGCAGGTGGTTTGATCGTCAATCCATGTGGCTCATCCGGCAAGTGCGTGCATTTTCCAAAGGGAGTGAGTGGTTTTCAATGGATCCAGCCTGAGAAACCCCCGGCTTCCTTCTCCCTCTGGGAGAAGGCCAGGGTAAGGGAAATCCTCTTCACCACTCTATGACTTCCGGAATTATTTTTACACACCACGAAGCCATACGAATCCCCTTCCGGGGATGGCTTTGCCGCAGCCCAGGATTTTAATCTTGGGCCAAGGGCCTCCGATGTTCGCATTACCCGGATGAACCTATTTTCCTGGAAGAATCAGTCTCCTTCTCCCTTTACTGGCAGCCGCCGCCCATCCGGAAAGCCCCCCAATCCATGATCAGACAACCGGACATGTAGTCACCGCTGAATCGGAAGATGTTGCCGTGCGACCGCAGGCCGTTGGTGATGTCGTACCGGTCCATGTCCGTTCCGAAAGGAAACGGATCGTGACTGGAGTTGTCGTCGATGAAGTCGGGGCCGTAACTCATCAGGCTGATGGCTTGCCGCTTGTAGGGAGGGGGATTGTCCGCGCCGCTGCCCATTTCATAATCCGGCCGGCCGAGCGTGGCATAGGCATTGGCGTCGCCCAGCCCGGGGATGGTGTTTTTCGCTTTCCGTTCCACAAACGGATCAGAGGGCAGGGAGGCGATATACGCGACCGGCGAGGTGATCCGGAACAAGCCGCGTTCACCGTTCATGTAGTTGTCCAAATCGTGATCCCCGGGAAAACTGTTCTGGTCAATCCGGTATGATTCCAGGGCGGTGACCAGCGCCTTGACGTCCGCTTCAACCTTGGCGATCTTGGCTCGGATCTGTGCGTTGAGAAAATTGGGCACGGCGATGGCGGCGAGGATCCCGATGATTGCGACGACAATCAACAATTCAATCAGCGTGAACGCGTTTCGTGGTTTCATTCCGGCTTCCTTCAGGATGGATTGGAATACAGCTTTTCGCGGAATCTGGGAAAGACCGATTAGATTGGATGAATCCTCCGCTGAGAAAATATTATTCTGTTTTTTTGTTCTTTTTAAAGTGACAAGTCACAGGCTGCCGTTTCCCCCGGGGCCGCCGCCGCGAAGCCGAGTCCCCCGGACTTCGGCACCATTGGGGATCTAAAAGAGGGAGCTCAATTTTTCCTTGTACTTCCGGCTCATGGTCAACTTGGCGCCGTCCTTGAGAATGACGACATATTCATTGTTGAAATAGGTGTGGATTTCCTGAATCCGGTCCAAATTGACGATCGTGCAGCGATGAATGCGTTGAAAACGCGCCGGATCGAGACGGGTTTCCAGATGATTCATGGTCTCGCGGATCAGGTGGATTTGGGTCCGCACATGGATTTCCACGTAATTGCCCGCCGCCTGAAACCAATCGGATTCGTCGGTTTTGAGCAGTTGGATGCGTCCCGCCGATTTGACGATGATCCGTTCCAAATAGCGGGGGGCCGGCTGGTAATCGCGCAGGAATTCCAGCACCCGCTGGTTCAGGATTTGCGATTGCCCCTTGGCGATGACCTCTTTCGCCCACGCCAGCGATTGCCGGAACCGCTCCCGGCTGAACGGTTTCAGCAGATAGTCGAGCGCGTGGGCCTCGAACGCCTTGACCGCGTATTGATCGTACGCCGTGACGAAGACGATGGCGGGCATCCGCTCCACACCGGTGCATTGGATGACGCCGAAACCGTCCAACTCGGGCATTTGGATATCGAGAAACACGAGATCGGGCCGCAGCTCCTCGAGGGCGGCCACGGTCTCCAAGCCGTTGCCGCATTCGCCACGGATTTCGATCTCCGGATCGCTTTCCAGAAACCGCCGGATTCGCTCCCGGGCCAACGGCTCGTCATCGGCGATCAACACGCGTATCTTCAAGGACCGGCTCCTCCTCCTGTTCCTCCGCCGGAGCGCCGGCGGCCCGGTACGGTATTTCCAGAACCACTTGGACGCCCCCGCGGGGCAGAAATCGCATCGCGAACTGGTGAGCGGGCCCGTACAATTGTTGGAGCCGCTGCTTCGTGTTCAACAGCCCGATACCATTTTGGGCTTCCCCCGCCGGTTTTTCCACGCCGCCCGCCCCGTTGTCTTCCACGGTCAATTGCAGAACCGGATCGCGGCGGCGGATCTGGATCAGGATTTTCCCCGCGCTCGCCCGTTTGGCGATCCCATGCCGGATCGAGTTCTCGACCAGGGGCTGAAAGATCATGGTGGGGACCATGGCCTCGAGTGATTCGGGATCGATGTCGTATTCGATGGTCAGCCGGTCGTGGAAGCGGGTTTGTTCGATTTCCAGATATCGTTGGAGAAAATGGATCTCCTCGCGCAGCGGGATTTCCTGGACGCCGATGTTGTCGAGCGTGTAGCGGAGCAGCTCGCTGAGATTGGTGATCATCCGCTCGGCGGCCTCGGCGTCCTTGTAGATCAATGAGGAGATCGCGTTGAGGGTGTTGAACAAGAAATGGGGGTGCAGCTGCATCTTCAACACCTGCAGCTGGGCCTGCGCCAGTTGGGCTTCCAACTGAGCCGTTTTCCATTCGCGCTCGCGGAATTTCTGATAAAAAATGGAGGCGTAATACCCGCCCAGGATCCCGCCATACACCAACAGGTTGATATGGAAACGCGTGGTCAGGCAAAACAGGAACCGGCTGAAAAACGGCTGCGGGGGAATTGGCCCTCCCAGCCACCAGGTGATCACGGCGTCGCTGAACGCCTTGATGATCAAGCAGAGGGAGGCGATCCCCAAATGCCGGGCCAGATCCCAGGGCCAATAGAGTCCCCCCCGGACCGGGAAACGCCGGGCCAGCGCCACCACCGCGGGCGTCAATCCCAGCCACACCACCCATTCGCCCAGGGACAACACCAAGGCCCGGGAGGCGGACATGGTGAAAGGTCCCCCCTCACGCGGTGTTTCCCCTTCCGCGGGCGGCCCCGCCTCCGGGTGAAGGCCGCCGGGCGCGGGCGGTTCGCCGGGAGGATGCGGCTTACCGGGCGCATGAGGTTCCAGGATCAGGTTGAAAAAGACATAGGTCTGGCCGGCTGACAACAAGGCCAGGAAAAGATAAATACCCAACACGAGAGACCAGGGCGCGAATCGGTGTTTCATCGGTTTTGGTTTCCGCGCGTATTTCCCCGCCGCCCAGGGGTTTTCGCGATTTATCTTCCACCCTCCATGCCCTCGCTGTCCAGGAGGGATTTTCCCATGCCCAAGAATGGCTATCCCCGGCAAGTAGAGTAGGGTATTCCCAACCGGTCCAGGGTGAGACCGGGATGTGACCAATTCCTTTTTTCTGGGGAGGAGCGGAGGGATTTCGTGGATGAACCGCCGGCGGGGCGGCGGTGGGAGAAGGATGGGACGCGCGCCGGCCCTGCAGGGAAAAGGAGTTTACCGCCGTCCCGGATATATCGGCCATCCGGCGAGAAGCATATACCCTTTTAATTTGTCGGGGCAACAGACTTATTCTCGGGATCACACACATAAATCGTACTCGATGAATCCTCAGAATCAATTCTGTAATCATGCATGGCCCAGAATAAATCCAATACTTTATAGAGTATAATGGTTTGGCTTTGTTTAGATACGTCAAGAAGCACCATTTGCTTTCTTCTAAATCCGGGCTCAAAGTAATCTCCAGCAATGGCGGCGAGCTGGTTAAATATTGGATTCCATCACTACTGTCCCGGTATGACTACCTGAATTTAATGGAATTGCAAAATGCAGTCCTGTGGAATAGGGAAACTGCATTTGAAAAACATTGAAAAACAGTCACTTTTTGAAGCATGAGCCAACTCGGATCTCTCTCAAAAGTGTGGCACTTTATATTTCCGTACTCTCCCATGGGAGGGTTCATCGGGATAAGAAATCCGGGTCGGGTTCCAGCAAATCGAACAACGGAAATCCTTGGCGGAATAACGGCAGTCCTGGATTTGACGCGCGGGAGCGGACCATACGGCAAAGGCGGATAGATATCGAAATCCAGTTTCGGCAAAGATTTGACAAAACCCATCCACTCTGTTATAAAAATCAGACTTATGGAAACGACGGGAATCTTTTGAATCCTTATCCGGGTGAAAAAGATGAGCTGTTGCGGGATCTAACAATCCGCGTCCGCTGGGAGATTTTTTTTCCAGAATCCAGAGAACACCGTGGAGAGTCGACCCGGCATCGCAGATCGGATTTACAGAAGGAACCAGTATCCTCATTTTGTTTGTGATTATCTTCGATTTTAGGAGAGCCGAAATCAAAATGGATGTATTTGGACTTCGCCAACATCTCATTGAGGACTATTCCTCGTATGTTCGCAGTTTTTTCAAAATCACCGACGAACGGATCAAGGGAAAAGTGGAGAGGGCATTGGATGACGGACTGCTTTGGCCGGAACCGCTCATTCAGTTGAATCCGTCGTTTGAATCAGGAAAAACCGTTGATGAGTTGGTCCAGGAAGGAATCCTGCATGCGGAATGCGGGAAGATATTCAGGAAGGGGAAGGATGACCACCATATCGGACAATCGATCCGGTTATTCAAACACCAGGAGGAAGCTGTCCGGATCGCCTTGAAAAATGAAAATTATGTTTTGACGACCGGGACCGGTTCGGGAAAAAGTCTGTGTTACATCATCCCCATCGTGAATCAGGTCCTGCAATCGGGCGTCAATTCCAAAATCAAGGCCATTATCGTTTACCCCATGAACGCCCTGGCGAACAGCCAGAAGGGGGAATTGGAGAAATTCCTGGTCAAGGGGTATCCGGAGGGTCAAAGCCCGGTCACGTTCCAGCGCTACACCGGGCAGGAATCCGACCAGGAAAAGAGAGAGATTATTGCCAATCCGCCGGATATTCTGCTGACCAATTACGTGATGCTGGAGTTGATTCTCACCCGGCCCGAAGAGAAGAACATGATTCAAGCCGCGCAGGGGCTGCAGTTTCTGGTCTTTGATGAACTGCACACGTATCGCGGGCGCCAGGGAGCCGATGTCGCATTGTTGATCCGGCGGGCGCGCAATGCCTTGGAGGCCCCCAATGTTCAATGCGTGGGAACCTCCGCGACCATTGCGGGAACGGGATCCTACGATGAGCAATGTGCTGAAGTCGCCCGGGTGGCTTCCATCATTTTCGGCACGGAAATCAAAAAGGAGAATGTGATTGGGGAATCGTTAAAACAAGTTTGCCGAGCGAATCCCGTGATGCCCGAGGAAGAATTTTACACGGCACTCAAAAAGCGCGTCGGTGATTACTTTGACAATCCACCCACGCGTTTTGAGGCATTCATTCAAGATCCCCTGTCAGCCTGGTTGGAGAAAACCTTTGGGGTGGAAGAAGATACCAATTCCCGCCGGCTGCAACGAGCAAGGCCCAAAAGCATACGTGGAGCACATGGGGCCGCCGAGTTATTGAGCCGCCAGACAGGATTTCCCCAGGATCGCTGCGCCGCCGTCATCGAAAGAGGTTTATTGGCGGGCTGCGAATGTCAGCCCGAGGACGATACGGGATCTTCTCCGTTCGCGTTTCGGTTGCATCAATTCATCAGCCGGGGCGATACGGTTTACGCCTCCTTGGAAATGGAATCCTCCCGGTACATGTCGGTTTTTCCCCAATACCTATGTCCGGAAGACCGGAACAAGGTTCTCTTCCCCCTCTTGTTTTGCCGGGAGTGCGGCCAGGAGTATTACAGCGTATGGAAGACGCAGGACTCAAAAACCGGTCCCACGCGCTTTGAGCCTCGCCCCATCATGAATCAATTGGTGCAAGAAGAAGGAGAAAGCGGATATCTCTATATCCGCACTGATGAAAATGCATGGACCTACACTCCTGATGATTTGGCGAAATGCCTGCCCGATGACTGGTTGGAAGAACATGGCAACAGCGTGGCTATACGGCGGGATCGAAAAAAGAAGATTCCGCAAGCCTTTACCGTGTCGGCGGATGGAACGGTGAGCGCGTCCGGGGTATCGTGCTGGTACATTCCCGCGCCCTTTCTTTTTTGCTTGAACTGTTTGATTTCCTATACCGCGCGGATGGGCGATTTCTCAAAACTGACATCCCTGAATTCGGGAGGACGCAGCACCTCCACCACCATCTTGAGTTTGTCTGTCATCCGGCATCTCAAAAAGCAGAAAGAACAAAACCTCACTAATCTGGCTCCTGAAAAATTGCTAAGTTTTACAGACAATCGGCAGGATGCCTCCTTGCAAGCGGGCCATTTCAACGATTTCATTGAAATCGGCTTGCTGCGTTCGGCGCTGTACCGGGCCGTTCAAAAAGCCGGGCCCGGCGGGATCCGGCATGATGAATTAACTCTCCGGGTTTTCGAATCCTTGGCGCTTCCCTTCGCGGATTACGCCAGTGATCCCCATGCGCGGTTTCAAGCCCAAAAGGACACCGACCATGCCTTGCGTGAATTCCTGGGCTACCGCCTCTATCGCGACTTGAAGCGAGGCTGGCGGATTACGCTGCCGAATCTAGAACAATGCGGATTGTTGCAGATCCAGTATCTTTCCTTGGACGAACTCTGCCAAGCGGAAGAAGAGTGGCGGGATACGCATGACGCGTTACAAGGCGCGTCCCCCACGATACGGGAAGATATATGCAAAGTCTTTTTGGATTTCATCCGGAGAGAGCTCGCGATCAAGGTGAATTACCTGGAATCCAAGTACCAGGAGACGATCAAGCAGAAAAGTTACCAGAAATTAAAGGCTCCCTGGGCGTTGGAAGAAAACGAATCCATGGAGGCTGCCACAATTCTGCTTCCAAGGAAGCGATCCAAACCGGATACTAAATATTTCGTTTTTGTCTCTCCCCGCAGTGGATTTGGTCAATTTCTGAGACGGGCCACCACGTTTGGCGATTCGATGAGAAAAATCTCTGTCGATGAAACAGCCATCATCATTCGGCAATTACTCGATAAGTTGCAGGTTGCCGGGATTGTCGCGCGCGTCATGGAACCGCGCAATGACGAGGAAGTGCCGGGATACCAATTAGACGCCTCCGCGCTGGTTTGGAAAGAAGGTGATGGAACCCAATCCTTTCATGATCCCATCCGTATTCCCAATCCACCCGAGGAAGGATTGAGAACCAATCCCTACTTTGTCGAATATTATCGCAATGGCGCCAAGCAATGCCGCGGGATTCATGCCCGGGAACACACGGCGCAAGTCCGGAGCGATTTGCGCGAAGAGCGGGAGAAAGATTTCCGCTCCGGCACGTTGCCTATCCTGTATTGTTCCCCCACGATGGAACTGGGCGTCGATATCGCGGAACTGAATGTCGTGAATATGCGCAACGTTCCCCCGACTCCGGCCAATTACGCGCAGCGGAGCGGGCGGGCCGGGCGGGGAGGCCAGCCGGCCCTGGTATTCACGTACTGCACCACGGGGAGTTCCCATGATCAGTATTATTACAAGCGGCCTTCGTTGATGGTCTCCGGCGCGGTCAAGCCGCCCCGGCTGGATTTGGCCAATGAAGATCTGCTGCGTTCGCATATTCAAGCCATATGGCTGTCCGAAACCGGCCTTTCCCTGGGGCATTCCTTGAAGGATATCCTGGATTTGGAAGGGGAGAATCCATCCTTGCATTTGCTGGATTCGGTCCGCCATGCGATCCAAAATCCGGAAGCGAAGCACCGGGCCTTGAAGCGGGCTGCCGAGGTGCTGAGCACCATCCAATCGGAATTGAGGGCTTCCGATTGGTATCGCGACGATTGGCTCGAGGAAATCATTGGGAATGTGGAAGAGACATTCGACCGGGCTAGTGACCGGTGGCGGGGGCTTTACAAGAGCGCGCTGGCTCAAGCCCGGGCGCAAGATAAGGTCATTCGCGATCCGACCCGCACCGAGGACGACCGGCGGAAAGCGGAAGCCATCCGGCGGGAAGCGGAATCGCAATTGAAGATCTTGAGCGAAGAAAAGCCATTGTTCCAATCCGATTTTTACAGCTACCGGTATTTCGCCAGCGAGGGATTTCTCCCGGGCTATAGTTTTCCGCGTCTCCCGCTATCGGCGTATATTCCCGGTCAAAGAAATAAAGATGAATACCTTTCCCGGCCCCGGTTCTTGGCCATCACGGAATTCGGTCCGCGGGCGTTGATTTATCATGAGGGCTCTAAATACCAAATCAACCGGGTCATCCTGCCCATCGAATCCGAGGAATCGATTACCCTTTCCTCCCTCAAACAATGCCCGGCTTGTGGATATTTGCACAAAATCGAGAGCGGCCAGAGTTACGATATCTGCGAGCGCTGCGGGATGCCGTTGGATTGCATCTTGCGGAACCTGTTCCGCCTGCAAAATGTGTCCACCCGCCGGCGGGACCGGATCAACGCCGACGAGGAAGAACGGATGCGGTTCGGCTATGAAATCAAAACCGGATTCCGGTTCTCGCAACGGGGTGGATTTCCCACATACCGGGTGGCCCAACTCATGTACGATGGCGAAAACCTGGGGCGAATCACGTACGATCAGGCGACAACCATCTGGCGCATCAATCTGGGGTGGTCTCGCCGGGAAAATCGCGAGCAGCACGGATTCAATCTCGACGTGGAACGGGGCTATTGGGGGACAAATAAATTGGATCTCGACGATGTGGAGGATCCGTATTCCCGCCGGATCACCCGGGTCATCCCGTATGTGGAAGACCGGCGCAACTCGCTGCTGTTCGAGCCGGCGGGGGATATCGAATTGCCTTTCATCGCTTCCCTGAAATCCGCGCTGAAGAATGCCATCCAATTTTACTATCAATTGGAAGACAACGAGTTGGCGGTCGAATCGCTTCCCGACCCGCATACTCCGAGGATGTTTCTCTGTTACGAGGCGGCCGAGGGGGGAGCCGGAGTGTTGCGGCGTCTCGTGGAAGATCCCCACGCGTTTTCCGCCATCGCCCGCGCCGCGTTGGAATTATGCCATTACGATCCCGATTCCGGGGAAGACAAGCGGCGGCATGAGCGAAGCCAGGAAGATTGTGAAGCGGCTTGTTACGATTGCCTGATGCATTACGGCAACCAGCCCGATCACTCCTGTCTGAACCGGAAACTGCTTCGGGATTATTTGCTGAAATGCGTTAAAGCCAAGGTATTCCATTCACCAGGCCCCAAAACCCGGGCCGCGCATCTCGATTATTTGATGAAAAACGCCGGATCGGAATTGGAGCGAAAATGGTTGAGATTCTTGGAGGATCATTCCCTCAATCTGCCGGACGATTGCCAAAAATTGTATGAATCATGCGGCACCCGGCCGGACTTCAATTACGGAAACGACGCGGTGATTTATGTGGATGGCCCTCCGCACGATTTTCCCGACCGGCAAAAACGGGACCGGGAACAAGAACGAGCCTTGGATGATTGTGGAATCAAAGTCATCCGCTTTCATCATGAGGCGGATTGGGCCGCCATTATCGCCCAACATCCCAGTATATTCGGTAAATTACAATGACATACGCGGTCGGTTCTTTGGTAAAAGTCCGGGGGCGGGAGTGGGTGGTGCTTCCCGAATCCCAAGAGGATTTTCTCATCCTGCGGCCCCTGGGGGGGACGGAGGAGGAGACGGCGGGGGTTTACATTCCCCTCGAGCCCGTTGAGCCGGCTCATTTTGGCCTGCCGGATCCTCGATTCGTGGGAGATTACCGTTCCTGCCGGCTGCTGCGGGACGCCGTCCGTGTGGGATTCCGTTCCAGCGCGGGGCCGTTCCGCTCGTTCGGGCGGATCGCCGTTGAACCCCGCCCGTACCAGCTGGTTCCCCTCTTGATGGCGTTGAAACTGGATCCCGTCCGGCTGTTGATCGCCGATGACGTAGGCATCGGGAAGACGATCGAGGCCTGTCTGATCGCCCGGGAACTCTTGGACCGGGGCGAAATCAACAGCCTGGCGGTCCTGTGCCCTCCGGCCTTGGCGGAGCAATGGCAGAATGAATTGAAGGAGAAATTCCACATCGACACCAAATTGGTCTTGTCCAGCACGGCCCTGCGCCTGGAACGGAATTGTGGAGTTGCCGAATCCCTCTTTGACTATTATCCCTTTGTGGTGGTGTCGATGGACTTCATCAAATCGGAACGGAGGAAGAACGATTTCATCCGCGCTTGCCCCGATCTGGTCATTGTGGATGAGGCCCATTCCTGCGCGGCCGATCCCAATGCCCAGACGGCGCGGCATCAGCGGTATCAACTGGTGAAAAGGCTGTCGGAAACCGGCCGGCATATGCTGTTTGTCACGGCCACGCCGCACAGCGGCAATGAAGAGAATTTCCGTTCCCTGCTGTCATTTTTACAACCGGATTTTGCCCATCTGCCCCCCGATCTCTCCGGAAAAGACAATGAACCCCACCGCCGCCGCTTGGCGCAATATTTCGTTCAGCGGCGGAGAGGGGATATCAAGAAGTATTTGGACACTGAAACCATATTCCCGGAACGGGAAGAAGCGGAAGTGCAATACGCGCTGTCCCCCGATTACAAAAAATTATTCGACAAAGTCCTGCGCTATACGCGGGAAACCATCCAGAACGTGGAAACGGGTTCCTTCCAGCAGCGGGTGCGCTGGTGGGCGGCGCTCTCGCTGCTCCGTTCGTTGGCCTCCAGTCCCGCGGCGGCCGCCTTGACCCTGCGCAACCGGTCCGCCGTGTTGGATACCGAATCCATCGAAGAAGCCGATGAACTCGGCCGGCGGTCGGTGCTGGACCAGGCCGGCCAGGAATTGGCGGAAGACCTGGATATCGCGCCGGGCGCGGTCGCGGAAACGGACGAGCAATCCGCCAACACCCGCCGCCTGGCGGAGATGGCGCGCGAGGCGGACAAACTCCAGGGGGACAAGGACAACAAATTGCTCAATATCGTGAATTGGGTGGATGAACTCCTCAAGGAAGGATTCAATCCCATCCTGTTCTGCCGGTTCATTCCCACATCCGATTACGTGGCGGAAGAATTACGCAAGCGGTTGAAGCAGAAAGCCGAAATCGTATCCGTCACCGGCCTGCTTCCCCCCGCCGAACGGGAAGAGCGCATTGCCCAACTCCAGCATTTTGATCAACGCGTGCTGGTTTGCACGGATTGTTTGAGTGAGGGCATCAACCTGCAAGAGCTTTTCAACGCCGTGATCCACTATGATCTCTCCTGGAATCCCACCCGGCATGAACAACGCGAAGGGCGGGTTGACCGTTTCCTTCAACAAAGCCGCAAAGTGCGGATGGTTACGCTTTATGGGATCGACAACCAGATCGACGGCATTGTCTTGGATGTCTTGATCCGCAAACACCGGAGCATCCGCAATTCCCTGGGCATTTCCGTGCCGGTCCCGGTCAAGACCGACCAGCTGATTCAAGCCATCCTCGAAGGATTTCTATTGCGGGAGAAAAAAGAAGACAGATTCCAGATGTACTTTGAGGATTTCACTGTCAGCCGGGATACCTTGCATCATCAGTGGGAACAGGACGCCGAGCGCGAAAAACGCTCCCGCACCATGTTCGCCCAGGAAACCATCAAAGTGGATGAGGTGGTCCGCGAATTGACGGAGATCCGGCGGGCGATCGGGTCCGGGGTGGAACTCGCCACGTTCACCACCGAGGCGGTCAAGTTGTTCAACGGATATGTCTCGAAAAATGGGACATATCAGTTCAATCTCCAGGAATCACCCCATTCCTTGCGGGATACCGTGGGGGAGGATTTCATCCACTTCAACGCCCGGTTCGATGTGCCGGTTCAGAAAAATGAAATCTATCTGTGCCGCACCCATCCCTTCGTGGAAGGGCTGGCGGCCTACGTGATGGACCGCGCCCTGGATCCCGAAGACGGCCAAAAATTCCACCGCTGCGGGGTGATCCGCACCCGACAGGTCAAAAAGCGGACCACCCTTCTGGTGGTGCGCCTGCGCTTCCATATCATCACCAAAAGGCGGGATACTGAAAAACCCCTGCTGGCCGAGGATTGCCTCTTGTTGGCGTTCGCGGGTTCTCCCGCCGGGGCCGAGTGGCTGGATGAATCCCAGGCGGAAGAGTTGTTACTCCTGCAACCTGACGCCAATGTTTCCTCCGACATCGCCCGGGATTTTATCCAAAAGGTCATCGAGGGCTATGGTGAGATTGAACCGCGCTTGATCCAAGCGGCCCACGCGCGGGGCGAAGCCCTGTTGGAAAAACACCGGCGGATCCGTGCCGAATCCAACCTCCGGGGCGTGCAATACCGGGTGGAGCCGCATCTCCCGCCCGATGTATTGGGGATTTACGTATTTCTGCCCGTGTTATAAGAGACTCCTAATGCAACTCAAACAACGCGACCTTTTCACCACCATCCACACCGAAGGGTCGATCCTGCCCACCGACCTGCTGCAACGCGTCTCCAACTGGGATGCCTCGCTGGGGGGATTGCGGGCGGAGGATTACCACCTCAGCGCGGGGGTCCGCATCAACGAAGAAATCAACCGCTCCTGGAACAACCTCCTGGGTGATTGGAAGACGTTCCAAAAGCACCGCCAGCAACTTCAGGCCGAAGACCGGGGCGCGCAAATCACTCGGGAACGGTGGCTCTTTCCTCTCTTCAAGGAACTCCACTACGGGCGGCTGCTACCCGCGAAATCGCTGGAGATCGAAGGGAAATCCTATCCCATCTCTCATTTTTGGCTGAATACCCCCATCCATCTGGTAGGTTCCAATATCGATTTGGACACCAAAACCCCCGGCGTGGCGGGCGCGGCGCGCAGCAGCCCCCACAGCCTGGTGCAGGAATTCTTGAACCGCTCCAATAACTCTCTTTGGGGACTGGTTTCCAACGGCCTCAAGTTGCGCGTGCTTCGCGACAACATCCGTTTGACCCGCCAAGCCTTCGTGGAATTCGACCTGGAAGCCATGATGGAGGGCGAAGTCTACGCCGACTTTTCCCTCCTCTGGATGCTGTGCCATCAGTCCCGGGTGGAGTCGGAAAAGCCCGAGGAATGCTGGCTGGAACAATGGTCCAAAACCGCCCAGGAGGAAGGCACCCGCGCCCTCGAGCAGCTGCGCAAGGGGGTGGAAGATGCGATCTCCTTCCTGGGGAAAGGATTTCTGGAATATCCGGCCAACCAATCCCTGCGGGAAAAACTGCAACAAGGCCGCCTGGACACCCAGGAATATTTCCGCCAACTCTTACGCCTGGTGTACCGGCTGATATTCCTGTTCGTGGCCGAAGACCGCGGCCTGCTGCTGACCGCTCCCCCGGATTCGCTCGAACACCAACGGTACAGCCGGTTTTACTCCACCGCCCGCCTGCGCCGCCTGGCCGAACGGAACCGCGGCGGGCGGCATCCCGATTTATTCCAGGGTCTGAAAGTGGTAATGCAAAAACTGGGACAGGACGGCTATCCCCCGCTGGGATTGCCGGCGCTGGGGAGCTTCCTCTGGTCAGATGACGCCATCCCCGGCTTGGTGGATTGCGGCATCCAGAACCGCTCCTTCCTCGACGCCATCCGGGCGCTGGCCTTCACCCAGGCCGAGGGCGCCCGGCGTTCCGTGGATTACAAGAACCTGGGCTCGGAAGAACTGGGCAGCGTGTACGAGTCCCTGCTCGAGCTCCATCCCGAACTCGACGTGAACGCCAAAGCCTTCGAACTGAAAACGGCGGCGGGCCACGAGCGCAAAACCACCGGCAGCTATTACACCCCCACCAGCCTGATCAATTGCCTGCTCGATTCCGCCCTCGATCCGGTGGTGGACGCGGCCTGCAAGAAAGACGATCCCGAACAAGCCCTGCTCGGTCTCAAGATCTGCGATCCTGCCTGCGGCAGCGGCCATTTTCTGGTGGCGGCCGCCAACCGCGTGGCCAAGCGCCTGGCCGCGATCCGCACGGGCGACGAAGAGCCCTCTCCCCAGGCCATCCAGAAGGCCAAGCGCGATGTCATCGGCCATTGCGTTTACGGGGTGGATCTCAATCCCATGTCGGTGGAATTGTGCAAGACCGCCCTGTGGATGGAGGCCCTCGAGCCGGGCAAGCCCCTCTCGTTTCTGGACCACCGGATCCGCCGCGGTAACAGCCTGCTGGGCGTGACGCCCACCCTGCTGCGGGAGGGAATCCCCGACTCGGCCTTCAACCCCATCGAGGGAGACGACAAGGCCGTCTGCGCAACGTACAAGAAACGCAACCGGGAGCAGCGGAACCAACAGGGATTTTTGTTCGATGAGGATGACTCGCCGTGGGAAAACCTGGGGAACCTGGCGGCGGGGTATATCCACCTGGACCGCATCGCGGATGACACCCTGGAGGGTATCCGGGAAAAGCAGCAAACCTACGAGGACCTGGTGAAATCCTCGGACTATAAATTCGGCCACCTGTTGGCGGACGCCTGGTGCGCCGCGTTCGTCTGGGAAAAGACCAAGCCGCGCGTGGATCAGGGATTCTACCCCATCACGCAGGATATTTTCCTCAATATCAAACATTCAATTAACAAGGGCTATCAGCAGGAAATCATCCACCTGGCGGAGCAATACCGTTTCTTCCATTGGCATTTGGAGTTTCCCGATGTGTTCCGCTGGCCGCCCAAGGGAGAGCCGCCCGAAAATCCGCAAACCGGCTGGAACGGGGGATTCGATGTGGTGCTGGGGAATCCGCCGTGGGAGCGCATCAAGTTGCAGGAAAAAGAATGGTTCGCCAATCGCGTGCCCACCATCGCCAACGCGCCCAACGCCGCCGCGCGCGGGCGGATGATCCAAAACCTGCGGATGGAAAATCCCCTTATTTATGAAGCCTTTATCCAGGCCCGGCGGACCGCGGAAGGCGAGAGCCACCTGGTCCGCGATTCCGGCCGGTTTCCCCGGTGCGGCCGGGGGGACATCAATACCTATTCCATCTTCGCGGAGACCAAGCGTCTGATTTTGTCGTCATCCGGGCGGGTGGGATGTATCGTGCCTTCCGGCATCGCCACGGATGATACCACCAAGGCTTTTTTCCAGGATCTGATGGAATCCAATTCGTTGGTCTCGCTCTTTGATTTTGAAAATCGGGATGGGACTTTTCCTGGTGTGCATAGGAGTTATAAGTTCACCTTATTGACCCTGACCGGCTCTCAGCACCCAGCCTCATCAGGGGTGGAGTTTGTCTTTTTCGCGCACCAGACCGGGGATCTGCGGGAAGAAGACCGCCGCTTCCAACTGACGGCGGAAGAGATCCAACTCCTCAATCCCAACACCAGAACCTGCCCGGTTTTCCGCTCTAAACGGGACACGGAGTTGACGAAATACATCTACCGCCGCGTCCCGGTATTGATTCAAGAAGGCCCGCCGGAAGTCAATCCGTGGGGAATTACATTTCTACGTATGATCGATATGGCCAATGATTCCCATCTGTTCCGCACCCGGGAGCAGCTGGAGGCCGAGGGGTACGCGCTGCGGGGGAATGTGTTCGAGAAGGGGGATGAGGTTTTTCTGCCGTTGTATGAAGCGAAGATGATCCATCACTTCGATCACCGCTGGGCGACATACAATGGGCTGGACACCCGCGATGTGATCCTGGAAGAAAAACGGAACCCCAATTTCTCGGTTCTGCCCCGGTATTGGGTTCCCGCCGGGGAAGTGGACGCCATCCTGAAGGACAAGGGCCATCCCTCCTGGCTGCTCGGCTGGCGGGATATAACCAACACCACCAACGAGCGCACCGTGATTGCCAATGTGATACCGAGGGTGGGGGTGGGGCACACCTGTCCATTGTTTTTCAGTGATAACAACTGTATTTCTTCAATTCCGGCTCTTCAATCTAATCTTTCATCAATGGCATTTGATTTCGCTGCGCGTCAAAAAATAGGTGGAACTCATCTGACATATGGTTATTTAAACCAGCTACCCATATTCACTCCGGATTCATATGATCGAATGTGCCCATGGTTACTAAATTTTGATATATTTAATTGGCTAACATACCGTATCCTCGAATTGACCTTCACCGCATGGGACCTTGAGCCATTTGCCCAGGACTGCGGCTACGACGGCCCGCCGTTCATCTGGGATGAAGAGCGCCGCTTTCTGATCCGATGCGAGCTGGACGCCGCTTATTTTCACCTGTATCTTGGCAATCTCGATGAATGGCAAGAACAAGGCAGCCCCGAGCTGCGGGACTATTTCGCCACGCCGCGGGAAGCAGTGGAGTACATTCTGGAGACCTTCCCCATCGTCAAGCGCAAGGACGAACAGAAATACGGCGAGTACCGCACGATGCGGGTGATTCTGGAAATCTACGACGCGATGGCGGAAGCCATCCGCACCGGCCGGCCCTACGCGACCCGCCTCGATCCCCCGCCCGGCCCGCCGGAAGCCGGCCTGCCCGCCTGGCCCCCCGGCCACCCGCGCCCCGCCGCCTGGCCGCCGCACATCCATCCCCCCAAATGGTGGTGGGAGAGGGAGAAGTAAGACGGGAAGAATGATTACTACATATCTAATTTACACAGATGAATATGAATTCTGAAAACGCCCGGCTTACGCACCGCTGTTGCAACCTCGCCCGGCCGAAGATGGATTAGATTTTGCGAAAACCGTCATCGGCATTCCTTTTCCGGATTGATTCCGATTTCGGCCCCGATGAAATTCATGACGCGTTCGGCATTTCGCGCGGAGCATTGGGCCTCTGCCAACGGGATTTCCACCCAACTATCCGGATATCGTGTACTGACCGCAAAATCCAAAAACGACTCGGCCAGTTCCATCCGTTGGTTGAATTCCGGATCGTGGGCCGCACAATCCATCGGCCATTTTTTCACTTTAGGGGTTACTTTGTCACCCTTGAGCCGATTGAAGAGAAAAAAATCCTGAGGAAGGTTTAGTTTCTGGATTGGGAAACGATACCTGGGAAAAGAGTGAAAACGGGTAGATTTTGTGCTCGAAAGGTATCGTATGGGTAACGCAAGGAGTTTTACAAGGAAGGAATTATGATCGTAACTTCATCTATTCAAATTCTGGGCAGGCAGGGCACGAACCTGCAGCCTTCTGATCCAGAGTGAGGCTTGTTTCGGAGGGTCCATCAAAAGGCATAAACAGAAAACCGGGTAGCCGCTTGGTTAAGGGGCCAACCCGGTTTTGTTTTTCATATCCGGTTCGAGTTTTACACTATTTTGCGAGTTCCCATGGGGCGGCGTAAGATTCCTCCTCTTCCCCATCGGTCAACACGAGTTGGCCCCGGATTTCACCCGAGCCGTTGAGCTGGGTGTGAATGTTGAAATAGAGCAAACCGTCCTTTAAGGCTTGAACCAACGCCGGAGTTAAAGGCTGGATGTCCGTGCTTTTCCAAACGCCCTCGACATGATTGCCGGTCATGGTTACGCCAAAGACCGGCGAGGCGGACGCTCCGGCCGCGGCGGGACCATG
>JBHGBC010000219.1:0-8350 GCA_041946805.1 bacterium | reverse complement strand
GTATTTTTGTAGGGACGGACCTTGGTGTCCGCCCTCATCCCGGCGTGAATGGAATTGATATTACCTCATTAGGTACGCACTTCCCGGATGAACCATTTGTTATTCTCTGTTTTGACAGGCAAACGGTCGTTCAAACGCATCATGTAAATATATTACAGCAAGCAGGGGTCTTCATCACACGAGAAACTACAATTTGGGGAGCAAGGCCAGGACGCCGGGGCTGGGACGGGGGATGACGTGCGCGGCGATCAGCTGGCCCAGGCCTTCCACCTTCACGCGCCCGGCCTCCACGGCTTCCTTCACCGCCGCCACGTCGCCCCGGATCACCACCGTGATGAATCCGCCGCCGAGTTTTTCCTTGCCCACCACCTCGACATTGGCGGCCTTGCAGGCGGAATCGATGGCTTCGAACACGGCGGTGAAACCCTGGGTTTCGATGAATCCCAACGCGAAGCGAGGCTCGTCCATGGCCGATTGTTCCTTTACATCCGCGACGTACAAGTTGTCTTGCGCAAGCGGAAATTGCACTATATTTTGCTGAATGAGCGGATTGTATTCCACCGGCGACCGCAGGGCGCGCAGCGCTTCGGGATCCGGATGATGAATGACCTGCATCACCGGCTTGCCCTGCATCCGCAATGCGGTTTCATAGCCGGAACGGATCGCGCTATCCACGGCGGACGTGGATCCCATGATCTTCATGCAGACTCCATAGAGATCATTGAGTTCGAGTTGATACACCCGGACGCCGGCGGTTTTTTCCATGGCGTCCAGGCCCGCCATGGCGGGCGTCAATCCCGTGGTCTCCAGGAATCCCAAGGCTTCGCTCAAATCATCCCCCGTTCACGCAGCGCCTTGATGACATGCTGCGTAATTTGCGCGACACGGTCTTCTGCAATGTTTCCGGAGCGGGCCGGGCAACCTTCCGGCGGGGGATCCACGTAGCCGAAATCCGACAAAATGCAGCGCAGCACGCGCTGCAAGGCGGCGCGGTCGACCTTCTGATTGGGACTGAGCGGCTGCCGGCTGGATCCCATGTTGAATCCGCGCAATTCGACCGCCGCGCGGAACCCTTCGGGAAAATCGGCGGAGTACAGCATGGCATCGAAGAGCTCCAGCAGGCGGTATTGCAGTTGAACCGCTTCCTCGAGGCGGCCGGACCGGGTCAATTCATAGACAACGCGAGTCAGTTCGGGAACCACGCCGCTGGTGGCGTTGGTTCCGCCGCCGCAGCCGATGAGCAGCATGGGCACGAGGACCGCTTCCCAGCCAGTCAGGAAAACAAAATCGGGACGGAGGGGACGCACGGCGGCGATCATGCGCATCATGAAAGCCACGTCGCCGGAGGAGTCCTTGATTCCCACGATGCGCTCCAGCTCGGCCAGCCGCCGCAGCGTCGGCACATCGATGGGGCTGGCGAACATGGGAATATTGTAGAGCGTGATATCGATGGGCGAGCGCAGCGCGATTTCACGAAAGTACGTGTATACCGATTCCGGGCCGAGTTTATAATAGAACGGCGAAACGATGGCCACGGCCCGCGCGCCGAGGGCGGCGTACGCTTCACAGGCGGAGAGGGTTTCACTTACATTGGCTTCCGCGGCGCCGGCCAGCACGGGGACGCGTCCCCGGGCTTGATCGCAGACCACGCGGATGATGCGCCGCCGTTCCTCGGGCGTAAAGCGGACGAATTCGCCGGTCGAGCCGTTGGGATACAAACCATGCACGCCGCGCGCGATCAGCCAATCAACATAGCGGCGCAGTTCGGCTTCATGGATTTGACCGCGGTTGTCCAACGGGACCATATGGGGCGTAAAGATGCCTTCGATTTTCATCATAATTTATTCCCGGATGTAGCATATCCATGGGGATGATCAACCAACCATTGCCACGCGGTTTGGATGATTTCCTGGATATCGATATAGCGAGGCTTCCAGTTCAAAAGTCGATGGGCTTTTTGCGCCGAAGCGATCAAGCGGGGAGGATCACCCGGCCGGCGCGGAGCTTCCTGGACCGGAATGGGATGTCCCGTAACGGCGCGGGCCGCTCGAATGACCTCGAGAACCGAATATCCCTGTTCCGTGCCGAGGTTACACGTTAGGCTTTCCCGGTTGATATACTCCAGCGCGCGGACATGGGCGTCGGCCAGATCGCTGACATGAATATAATCCCGGATGCAGGTTCCATCCGGAGTGTCATAATCGGTTCCGAAGATGGAAATCGCCGGCCGCTTACCCAGGGCGGTAAACAGCACCAGAGGAATCAGATGGGTTTCCGGATCGTGGTCTTCGCCCCGGTCCGGAGCCGCGCCCGCCGCGTTGAAGTACCGCAGGATGGCGTGCCGGATGCCATAGGCCTCTTCATAGCTGCGTAACAGCAATTCAAAAGCCAGTTTCGAGCGTCCGTAGGGATTGATCGGATTGGTGGGCTGGGTTTCATCGATGGGAACTTTCGACACTTCGCCATACGTGGCGCAGGTCGAGGAAAACACAATCCGATGGACTCCGTGGCGGCGCATGGCGTTGAGCAAATGATAGCCGCCGATGAAATTGTTATGAAAATATTCCGCGGCATGGGTCATCGATTCGCCCACGTAGGCGTAGGCGCCGAAGTGCATGACCGCGTCCACGGGATAGGCGCCGAGCACGCGATCGATGGCCAGTGCATCGCGGAGGTCGCACGTTTCGATGACCGCTCCCGGAGGGACGGCCCGGCGGTGGCCGCGCTCGAAATTGTCCACCACGATGACGCGCTTGCCCTGATCGAGCAAGGCCGCCACGTTGACGCTGCCGATGTAACCGCCGCCGCCGGTTACGAGGATGGTTTCTGGATTATTCATAGGCGTGTTGTTTCTGAATTCCGATACATTTATATTTTCAAGGGGATGGCGAAGCACGAGCGAAAGATTTCCCTCACCCTGACCCACTCCCAGAGGGAGAGGGGATGATTTCCCGGTTATTCAACATCCATTACCGTGGAAGAATGGCCATGGAATATTTTTTACATTTTGGCGGGTTAATCTACGCGAACCCATCCTCCATCCTCAGATCCCTAATTATGAATCATTCCCTCCGCCCGGTAGCGGATCAGAAGGCTGCGGCCGGATTGCGGGAGGCGGATTTCCAATCCCTCCAGGCATTCGCGGCCGGTCATGGTTTTGGATGCAGGTTTTCGCTCTTCATCAATAAAATCTACTGTGTAGTTTCGATCGGGATTCAAGGCGCGCAAGGAGGCCGACAAGCCGGTGTAGGGGGACTCGGCATGTTTGAAGATCAGCACGATTCCCGCGTCCCGGTCGGACCGGTGGAATTGATACGCCATCCAATGCCCGGGATCGTTCGAGCACGGCGTCAATGGATAGAAATCGCCATACCAGTATTTTTGATTTTCCTTGGCTTCGGCCAAGGTTTCCTTTGCACGGGTCATGGGGAACTCCGGATCGAGGTACGCCCATTGGCAGATCGCGCCCGCGGTGGCCGAACTGCGGAAGTCATACGGATCCGGAACCCAGCCGGCGGCGGTGAACAAGGGAACATACGAACCCAGTCCCACGGTTTGCACTTGATTCCAATCGGGATGGCCGGGCGAGCAGCTGGTGTCGCTGCGCCACAGGGGAACGGAACGGGACAAGGTCTCGATGTCAATGCGCCGTCCGCCGCTGGAGCAGTTGTCAATAAACAAGTGAGGATTTTTGGCGCGGATTTCGTCCCACATCGCGTAGAGGCCTTCGATGTAGCGGATTTCCGTTATTCCCTGGCGGTCCGGGGCATCATTGCGGCGCCAGAAATCCAGGGGATCGATGTTGAAATCATTGCGATAGACATCCAGGCCGAATTCTTGGATGCGATGCAATAACAAATCCGTCAGCCAGCGCCGCGCATCCGGGTCATTCAATTTAAATAAGCCGCCTTGCTCTCCCCCGAAGACAAATTCCGGATGCTCGCGCGCGATTTGGGCGCCGGCGGCCACGCGTTCCGGCTCGAACCAGACGACGAACTTGAGTCCCAAGGAATGGCAGAGATCGCTGATGGGCTTCAAGCCGCGGGGGAACTCATTGGGCTTGGTGAACCAGTTGCCCACGCCGTTGGGAAAGCCGCCGACAAACCAAGCCGCGTCCAGCCAGTAGGTATCGCATCCTACATTCTGGGCGAACCGCGCCGCCTCCAGCTGGCCGGCTTCCGTGGCCCATTCCGGCCGGGTGGAAACGTAGCGGTCGAAGGTTTGAAGTACAACCGGCATGCGCAGCGGCTTGCCGTGCAAGCGGGGAACATAGTGAAAGAGGAGCAGGCGGCGGAAGCGGTTGTGCGCGGTGATCCGGCCGCCTTCCCAGGGCATGATTAAGATTCGGGGACTGCGGATGCGTTCACCCGGATGCAGAACCAAGCGGGTTTTCTCCATCCCCGCCTGGAAACGCGCGGGGCCTTGCGCGGCGCGGTCGAGGGAAGCCGCCCATTGGCCGGACCAGCCGATGGCGGCGATCATCCCTTGGTCCCGGTATTGCAGATTGAAAAAAGGAAAGGCGGAGATGGACGAGGAACGCCCGCCCGCCGGCGCCAAGCTTAGTTTTTTGCCGGCCTCCAACGGTGAATCGAAAGGCAGGAAGGAATTCTCGGCGCAGGCGTCTCCGTGGATTTGATGCAGCACGGCGGGGCGCTTGGAGTTTCCCGTGCGTAAATTTACATCGACCGCCTGGATATTCTCAAGAATCGGAGTATCATGACTTCCCTGGTTTTCGAAATACAAAACCCAATCCACCGCCGGGTAGTCCTTGAAAATCGAGACATCCGCGGATACGCGCAAGGCGGTTTTTGGATCGGTCCATTGCACGTCGTACCGCCAACGGTCCGGTTGATCTTCCTTGTCCACCGTGCGCGTCCAGCGGTCCAGGAACTCGCGGGATGGGATTCCATCATAAATAAAGGAAAACGGGATTTCAGTATTCTGGAGAATCAGATCATCCTGATTTTCATCCAAAAACAAGGCGCGCCCATCGTCCAGTTCGAAGCGCGCGTCCGCCCAGTCGGTTTGATCGAAGCCGGGGCCGTCTTCCGTTGTATCAACCTTCAGGATGATTTCCTTGGCGCCGGCGGGAAGCTTCACTTCGACCGGAACGGGATCATTCCCGCCCCGCAGAACGGACGAGCGATACACTTCGATATGGTGAATTTCAATACTAAACACGGCGGAGCCCCGCTGGCCTTGCGTGTCAAAATTGTTATCGACGCCGATGCAGGCCTTGAAGGCCGTGGAGCCGCCGGGCGCCGAAACGGCGATCTCGCTGTTCGCGTGAGTTCCGAGTCCATGCTGAAAGGTTTGCTGGCCAATGGTAATCGGTGTTTCCATGCAGGATTGCCCGAACCGCAGGACATTGAAGTCCTGCCGGCGAACGTGGATGGACACGGGAGCATCTTGACCGCCGGACTGTTCTCCCGTAAACGCCGTGACGCCCCAGCGCCGGGTTTGGGATAGTTCGCCCGCACCCGCCATCACCGCGTCATCGGGGGCGGTGGCGGGGATTTCATCGTCCGTAAGGGCGAATCCAGCGCCGGGAATGCTCCCATAGGCCGCGAAGAGGATCAAAATGGAATAGATCAGCCAATCGATCATAATGTTCTTGAACATGGACGCCTCCCGAACGGATCAAGGGATTTTCACAACGTGGCCCGTGCGGGCCGATTCATAGCAGGCGGAGATCACTTTTTGATTTTGCCATCCGATGGCCGCGTTTATCCTGGGTTCGCGGTTTTCCAGGACCGCCTGGCTGAATTCTTCGATCTCCGATTGATAGATGTTTTCCGGTCCGGCGGTGATAGGCGTCCCTTGCGACATGGGGCGGGATTGCCGCGCGTCGTAGCCGGCTGTCTCGTCTGGCAGGTACGCGGTCATCCCGCCGCCGCTGCTCTGTCCGATGGTGCCTTGGGCAAGTATGCTGCCATTGGAGCCGTAGAGTTCCAAGACATTTTTGCTGCTGTCGTCCTGGACGCAGAAGAACGCGTCCACGCTGGCCAGCGCGCCGTTGGCAAAGGACAGCATGGTGAGGGAACTGTCTTCCGACGCGTAGGGGTGCACGAGGCGATTGACAAAGCAGCTGACTTTCGCAATGGGGCCGAAAAACATTTCCAACAGGTCGATGCAATGGCTGCCCATGTCAATCAGCGAACCGCCGCCGCCCAGGGCGGGATCTTGCCGCCAGGCCCCGGGAATGGGGGGATACCAGCAGGACAGTTGCGCGCGGGCATAAACCGGTTTTCCTATTTTTCCGGATTGGATGATTTTCAGCGCGGCCTGGTGCAGAGGGTGATACCGCATCATGAGGCCCACACCCAGCCGCACGCCGGCCTGCCGGCAGGCATGAACCATGTCTTCCGCCTGCGCGGTATCCAGTCCGAGCGGTTTCTCGCACAAAACATGTTTGCCGGCCGCCGCGCATGATTTCACTTGGCCGGCATGCGCAAAAACCGGCGTCGCCACATACACCGCGCCGATATCGAGGCTCAACAATTCTTCCAGGCTGGAACAAGCCCTTGCGCCGTATTGCGCCGCGACTTCCTGATTGACCCCGGCGTTCACGTCATACACAGCCATCAACTCGGCGTTGCCGGCTTTCGTGATCCCTTCAGGTATCGTCCTCCGCCGCGCGATGCCGCCCGAACCGGCCACTCCCCATTTCACCCTGGTAGTCATCTCGGTCTCCTGTAGCGTGGAAGGGCAAGACCAATTGCATCGTGATTATTTAATTTACTTCGCGTACGCGCCGATCACCTTAAGAATCGCCCGGGCGATCTGGTCCATATCCTCTTCCGTGAAAGTGGGATAGGCAAAGCACGTAAAGGTATGGGTCTCGTGCCACAAGGCATTGGGGACTTCCACCCTGCTATAATCGGCGCTGGCCGGATGGGCGTATTCCGTGGAGGTAAAGGGAAATCCGGAACGGCCGAAGGCGTTGTGCTTTTGAAACGCGGCTTCGGTGTGGCATTGGGGCCAGAAAACCTTCCAACAGGGCGCGCCTTCGGCCCCCACGGCCCGCACAAATTGCTGGATATCGCATTTCATGTTTTCGATGTCGAGTGAAAAGGCCAGCACATACCAGCCGTTTCGCCGTTCGGGCGTATCAATGGGGAAATATTTAATCAAGGGGCATGTTTTCAACGCGTCGATCACAAGGTACGCGTTGCGGCGGCGGGCCGGGAAATTCCAGGTGTCGAGGCGGTCCAGCTCGGCCAGGCCGATGGCGGACTGCATTTCGGTCATGCGGTAATTCCAACCCACCATGTTATGAATGTAAGGCAGTTTTTGCTCCAGTTCGAGCAGATTGAGCCGTTCGCGCACGTCGTAGCCGTGATCGCGGAAGCTGCGGGCCTTCCAGGCCAGTTCTTCGTCGTCGGTGGTGACCATGCCGCCCTCGCCGCCGGTGGTGAAGGTTTTGTTCTGGCAAAAACTGCATCCCGCGATATGGCCGAGCGTGCCGGTTTTCCTGCCTTTGTAAACGCCCCCGTAGGCCTCGGCGTTGTCTTCGATAACAAACAAGTTGTATTTTCGGGCGAAGTCCAGGATCGGGTCCATGTCGCACACATTGCCATACAGATGCACGGGCATGATGGCCTTCGTGCGCTCGTTGACCAATTGTTCCGCGGACGCGACGCTGATGCAGTGATCCTCGAGATTGACATCGGCGAAGCGGGGAATGGCGCCCGCCTGGACAATCGCGAAACTGCTGGCGATGAAGGTGTAGCTGGGCACGATGACCTCATCGCCCGGGCCGATGCCCAGCGCGGAAAGGGCCACGTGCAGGGCCGCGGTGCCCGTGGCGACGCTGATCGCATACCGGCTGCCCTGCCATTCCGCGAATTTCTTTTCGAATTCCATGCCTTTCCGGCCGGTCCAGTAATTGACCTTGCCCGAACGGAGGACCTCCTCGGCCGCCCGGATGGCCTTTTCATCGAATTGCGGCCATCCTGGCAGCGGGTTGGTGACGGTTTTGGGGCCTCCATCGATTGCCAGTTTCGCGTTCATTGCCGGTTTCCTTTCGCAGGTGTATCGAATGGGCTGATTCATTTCTTGCCATTGGCCACTCCCTGGCATTCCTCCCGCGTGGGAATGATACAACCCGCCGAGGATTCGGGTCTAGTCATGGCCTCTCCTCGCCGGGAGGAGATCCATACGGTTCATCCGGGAAGAGCGTACCGGATGGAGTGAAATTGATTCCATTCGCGTCTGGATGCGGGCGGACACCAAGATCCGCCCCTGCAAAAAATCCCTCACCCTGGCCCTCTCCCAGAGGGAGAGGGCCTCTGGAGTTTGGCTATCCGGAAGCATAAAAAACCGCGGATTCCAGCGAATCTTCCAATTT
>JBHGBC010000218.1:0-8441 GCA_041946805.1 bacterium | reverse complement strand
GCTGCGGTTGCCGTACATGATCTTGCGGATCAGCACCGCGAAGCGGACCTCGCGCTCCCCGTGGTTGTTGGCGGCGGGGACCTCCGGATGACTCCGAAACGTGAAGTGTTCGTCACGGTACTTTTCCAGCCGCGCGGCCAGGCGGCGCGTAACGATGTTCGTGTAGCGGGCCAACGCAAAACCAGTAAGCGCTGGTACACCCACTCGACGCCGAAGCGCGCCGCCTCCTCCTCCTCCACCGCCACCGTGGTCTTGCCCACGCCCCCCTTGTAATTGATGAAACTGACAACTTTGGCCATGATGTCCTCCTCGGTTGTGCTTACACGCTCTCCGCCTTCTTCAACCGCGTCTCCACCAGGTGAATCACCGCCTCGTACACACCCTCCCGCTCCCCGGCAGTCAGGTTGAGGATGTCGAAGATGAAATTATCGACAGAAAACCATGATTCATTGTATATTTTTAAGCAATTACGTGGTGTTAAAATAGTTATATTTTTTATCAAATATATTTCATTTTTACTATTTTTTGTATTTAAGACAGGTATTTTATTATAATCAGATACCATCAAACTTCTCGCGCCCTCGCCCAATCCTGCGCGGTTATATATCTCTAATAACAAAGCACTTACAGGTGAATTCATGTATAAATATTGAATTGGATTCAAATTAGCAAAGTACAATCTACAATCAACAGGTAAAAGCGTTGGATTAAAGAATACTGCAGAAGTCTCATTTGCTTCTTTTACAAAAATACTATTTGCAGTATCAGGCTTGATTTCCCACCACCGCCTCCTCCCCCGGCAGCTGGGCCGTTCATGAAAGCCTTGGCTCTCTCCCCATTTGATGTATTCCAGGGCGGCGGTCCCCCTAAGTTCCCGCTTTTCTTGATGGCACATGAAGATCTGGTATTTCAGATCATCGGGATCGATCAATATGCGCTTGCATTCCCGCGGGCTTTTGATCACCGGCTTCAGAAACTCCGGCTCGATGCCCCATTCCTCGATGCGGGCTTCGTCCAGGTAAAAGAACTCGTTGGCGCCGGTTTTAATCCCAAAACGGACTTCGGCGATATCCCCCAGGCGCACCAGCTTGCCCTTGCCTTTTTCCAGGATCGTCCAATAGATATCCGGAGCGCGCAGGTATTTGCCGCCCCATTTGTTGCCGCTGTAGGTGGACAAGACCTTCTCGGTTTCGTCTGTTTCATCCTCCCCGATGCCATAGCCTTCTTCCAACAGCGCTTTTTGGGCAACGGGACAAACGCGGTATTCCTCCCGAAAGAACCGTTCCGTGGCTGCCTCAATTTCCTGAAAGACGCGGGGATTCAAAATCCGCTCGAAGGGCACCTTGAACATGACAAAGCGGGCGGTGTGCTTCGCGCCTTGCTCACCGTATTGATCCGGAGACGAAAAGAGGCAGATGACGGTGTTGACATCCGCTTCCTTGAACGACCGCTTGGCCTGGTTGTCAATGATCATCTGCATCCGGACATGTTTAAGCAGAAATTCCTGCAGATCCTTGCCGTAGCCGACATCAAGCCAGGAATTGGAGGTGATAAAGCAGAACGATCCCAGAGTATTGAGCAGGTACAGGCCGTGGAAATAAAAGTAGATGTACAGGTCGCTCTTGGCGTCCAGCTTGTGCTTGGGCTTGCGGGTTTTCAGGTCGATGTTGAAAAATTGCGGATACAGCGCATAGACCGACTGGATCAGTTTTTCCTTGTACGCCTTGCGGGATTCGGGAATGGTTTTTTCAAAGGAGATTAGCGGATCGGCGATCTTCTCCTGCCGGACATACGGCGGATTGCCGATGACGATATCGAAGCCCTTTTTTTCGGTTTCGAAGATCTCGGCGAAGGCGATCTCCCAAATCAGGGGCATTTTGTCGATCTCGATATGGGTGTTGATCGCGCGGTTGATGTTCTCCAATTGGGATTCGATGGCCCGCGCTTCCGCTTCCAACCGTTTTTGGTTGAGGGGATCGATAATCGAGGAGCGATGGCCGAAAAGATCCATGGAGGATTGCTTCAGGCTCGTCTTGATTTTTTGCAGGCTCAGTTGCGCCGACTTCTGCATTTCGTACAGGATTTCCCGGAACAGATCGACTTCGGCCTGGTTGATCTCCTTGGGGCACTTGTAAGCGCAGGTTGGATCGTTGTTGTAATATTTGAGTTTTTGTTTCGTGAGTTGGTCGATTTTATCCTTGGTCTTTTGGGTTACTCTCTCCATATGACGAATTTCATGAAAATCGATGCCCCCCAGCTCCTGCACGAGGCTGTTGCCCGGCCGGATACGGAAAGAGAAATTCGGCAGCAGCGGGACATTTTGAGGCAGAGAATCCCGAGTGACCTGGGGATCGATGATCAAGGCCAGCCACAAGCGCAACTCGGCCACGTGGCAGGCCCAATCCATGACATCCACGCCATACAGATTTTGCCCGATGATACGCTTCTTTCTTTCATACGAGGTTTCCGGTTTACCCAACCGAGCGTTCAGATCATCCAGAATCTGCAGCATGCCCACCAGGAACGAACCGGACCCGCAGGCTGGATCCAGAACCGCGATGTCCCGCAGATGCTCCAACGACGATTTCAAAATCCCCAGCTGGCGCAGCTGCTTATTGGCGCTCTCTTTCTCCCCGGGCGCGATGGCGAAGATCCACTCGTACAGCGCGTTTTTCACATCGGGCTTGGTTTGCGCGTCGAGCCGGTTGGCCAAATGATCCACCAGGGCCAGGCGGCACATGAGATCGATTTCTACCCGGGGCGTGTAAAAAATGCCCGCGTCTCCGCGCTCGTTGGAGGTCTCCCGGACGTTCACCAGCCGCTCGTACACCTTTCCGATCATTTCCGGGTTGACGGCGACCTCCTGATCTAGGGGCGTGTCCTCGGTGATGGTGAAGTTGTACTTTTCGAAGAAGTCGAAAATGCGCTCGAACCGGTCATTTGAAATGCGCGCCTTGTCTTCATGCTTGCGATCGATGTCATTTTTCGCAAAGAGCCCGCCGTTAAGGAAGGGGGCCTGCAACAAGATGCGGCGGAATGGTTCGGGAATGTAGGAACGTTGGGAGGTTTGCAACGCCTCTTTTTCGTTATTAAAGGCCTCGAAGAACAGCACATTCAACCAATCCGAGACAAATTCGGTCTTGGTCTTGGTTTTCTGATAAGCCATCCAAAAAGACTTGATGAAATCCGGATCGTTACCCAGCCACCGTTTCCGCTGGATGAAGTAGATGAACATCAGCCGGTTCAGAAACTGCAGGGAAAAGTCATGCGCCCATTTCAGGTCATGCGTTTGTTTCTGTAGATCATCCTGCAGTTTCTCGAACAATTCCTTGTATTCGATAAAGAAGGTTTCGGTCAGTTGGTTCTTATCGAAGGCCTGGCTCCATTGACTCCGCCAGGCTTCCGCGTCGCCGGGATTGACCGGCCATCTCAGCGGTGGAAGGTTGAATTTCCGCACCGTGCGATTGTGCGACTCCCGGGACCACCCAAACGAGGTCAATTGCGCCGCGCGGCCTTCAATGGGAGGCTGCTTGAAATGCACGCAGGTCACTGCCGGGCCGTCCTCTCGGGTATGGAAACAGATAAACAGCAAATCCTCCATGCGCCAGGCAGGCCGGGTGGACGATTGGGCGGTCGCCCTTTTGCGTTGCACTAGGGAACGCAAGATGTCCCGCAAGGCCATGACCGGTAAGGGCTTCGATTGGAATTCCAGAAAGAAAATCCCCCAGGGGAGATTTTGATCCAGGGGTTGCAATTGTTTGATCTTAACTTGGGCTTTGGATTTGATGCCCAATTCATCGGGATCGTATTCAAACGTGTAATCCTGATCATCCCGCAAATCGGCGCCATCGATCGGCCAATTGAGTTCATCCCGAAGCAACTCCATCAATTCGGGAATGGAAAGCGCTTGCGATACTTGCTCGCTGACGGGTCTCATGGATGTCTCTCTCTCCCTAGCTCAGTTCCATCCAGGCGCGGAGGACTGGCTTGACGCCGATGGGCGCCTGCACCTGCTTGAGGTACGTGTTCTTGATGTGCGTGTCGAGCGTCTTGCGGATGGCCTTCAGGTCCTCCGGTTTCGCGCGGCAGATCCGGGGCGTGTCCGGCTGGCACCGGATATGCTTCACGATTTCGTAGGGATCCTCCAGAATTTTCATCGACTCCAGATCGTACAAATACCACTTCACATCCCCGGCCTCGATGGTCCACTGCTCGGCCTCGGCGGCCTTCGCGGGCCGGGCGTAACAGAAAAAGACCCCTCGCGCCTCCGGACTCAGCGCGTCCTTCCCGCTGAAAATCCGGTTGGGCATGCGGTTCAGGCGCTCTTCCAGGTCCGGGTATTCCTTGATGAGCCGCTGCAGCTCCAGGCTGAGGCTTTCCGATTGGCTTTCGGTCCCATCGCATTGCCGGACAAAATCGCGCAGGATTTCGTAATCGTCATCGGGCCGCAGCAGCTTGCCGTTCTCGATGCCGAAGGTCTTGGAAATCCGCAGCGTCTTGTGAGTGACGGTTTTGTACAGGGTGAGCAGTTCGTTGAGCTCGTCAGGCGGCAAAAAGTTGTAATACTGCACCTTGCCGCGGTACTTCTCCAGTTCGGGGTGGTCGGCGATCATCCGCGCCTCGGTGGCGGGATCCAGGCGGCGGTCCACGCGGCCGATGCGTTGCATGAGCCGGACCGGATTCCAATGCAGATCGTAGTTGATCAGCCGGGTGGCGTCCTGCAGGTTCAATCCTTCCGACAGGACATCGGTGGAGATCAGGTATTGCGTTTCCCGGATTCCTTGGGCTGCCAGTTCCGCGCTGGAGGAGTCGTTGTAATACGGGGCGAACGAGCGGATGACCTCCAGACGCCCATTGGAGGAGGATTGCGAATCAATCTCCACTACATTCTCGAAACCCGCCTCTTTGAGCTGCTCTTCAAGATACCGGGCGGTATCCATGAACTCGGTGAAGATGAGCACCTTGTGTCTTTGCAGGGCCACATCCCCCAAGCCGCTGATTTTCCCTTTGAGCAATTGAATCAGGGCGCGGATTTTTTTGTCTTGGGATGGTTTGAACTGCGCCAGTTCCCGCAGGAAATCACCGATGGTCACCAGGTCGTTCCGGGTCTCGTCCAGCAGTTTGGGGATGTCAAACTCATGCGGATCGAGCCGTTTCTTCTCGGCTTCTTCGAAAAACTCCGGCTCGATGACATCCTCGTCGAGCTCCCCTTCCTCCAATTCAGAGAACAACTCGCCCCGCAGGGGATCGTAGCCGGTAACGTCCTTATAGCGGATGAACCACCGCTCCAGCAGGTCCTTGTCATGTTTATCTTCCGCGTGCACCCGGTGAAAGGCGATCAGTTTCTTCATCAAGGTTTGGCAGGACCGTTGAAACGCGAAGACCGAACTCTCGAACCGCTTGAGGAAGGCGGTGCGGATCAGCCGGACCACCTGCTTCTGCCGGCCGATGGTCAACGCTTTTTTCTGTTCCTCGAGGTCTTCATGCCCCGTGTAGAATTCCCACGGGCAATACATCGCCAGCGAGAAGAGCGGCTTGCTCTTGCTGAACGCTTCCTCCACCATTTTCAGGAGCTTGCCGTAGGTCTGCTTGACGGAATACGGGACTACCTTGGGCGGTTCCGCCTGGGGGAAAAGCACATCGCCTTCTTCCTGGGCCAGGGATTTTTTGACATACGCCCGGCTGCGCTGCACGACGAGCTCTTCAAAGAGAGAATCATCCCGCAAGACCGACTCGGCCTCGGCCAAGTTGGTCTCCACGAAGGATTCTTCACCCGTGTATCCCATCTCCCCGAGATCTTGTTCGCGCCGGCGGGCCGCCTCTTCGATCTGGTTCTCCAACTTGCGGATATGCCCCGCCAGGCTGTGGATGCCCAAGGGCGCCATGCGGAAATAGTCGGTTTGCCCCCGGGAAAACAACTCGGTCATGTGCTGGAAATCGGTCAGCCGGTTGTTGATCGGCGTGGCGGTCAGCATGAAAACCTGCTTGCCCTCGCAGATGTCGAACATCTCCCAATACCGGCTGCGGCGGTCGGTTTCGTCCTCTCCCCGGATGCCGGTGTTGCGGAAATGATGGGCTTCATCGATGATGACCACATCCGCCTGCTCCCGCATTTGCTGCAATTCGTGGCGGATCTGCCGGTTGTCCCGGAGCAAGTCGGTGTGGTTGTAGATCCGGAAGCTGAGGAATCCGCCCATGATGCCGGGCATGTATTTCCGGATCTTGGCTTCCCAGACGGCTTCCCGCGCGGCCTTGGGCACAAACAGCACCACCCGCTTTTTCTCGTGCAGAACCAGCCGCTCGATGAGCATCAGGCCGATATAGGTTTTCCCCAACCCGACGCCGTCGCAAAGAAACGCGCCGCCGTACTTCTTGGCCCGCTTGAGCATCCCGTGATACCCATGCCGCTGGTAAGAAGCCAGGATGGGATACATTTTGGATTGGGTTTGCTCCCATTCATCGGCGGTCATTTCATGCCCGCGGAAAAATTCCTGCAGGCTCCGGGCATAGACCTCGAAGGGGGTATACTCGCGGGTATGGCGATCGATGGTTTTGAGAATATCCGGCGTCACATCCTCGGCGGCCTTCCAATGGTCTTCATACCACTCCTGGAGGACATTCACCGGCCCGCCCGTGATCTGGACATTCAACTCGATGTTTTCGGTCAGCCCGGGAAAGGTGAAATTGGAGGAACCCACCAATGCCGCCGAACCCACGACCTCGAGCCGCGCGTGGGTGATGTAGGCCTTGGCGTGGAATTTCTCTCTGCGATAGACGCGGCAGACGATCCGGCCGTTGCGAATCCCTTCCACGATTGCTGGAACACCGGTCAGAAAGTCGTTGGTTTCCTTTTCCGCCTCGAGGCTACGGTCGAGATTCCCCAGAAATCCGGCCATACCGTCCTCAAAGGCCTTCTTGGTCCGCAGCGAAACGTCGTTACCCATCAAGATCCGGAAGGTGTCGACCTTCTGCCAAGCCTCCTCGAGAGACAAAAAGGAGCCGATCTCGAAATTCCCCGTGGCGACATCGATTTGTTTCGAAATTTGGCACCACTCGTGGAGGTACTTCTGGACTTTCCATTCGGCGTCGCTGTTGTCGACAATGAACAATTCACTGCCGGTTTTGCTGGTCTTTTTAGGCATGCGGACGTCTCCACACCGATATGGGGGCCAACCGGACCGGAAACCGCCTCGCAAGCAGAAGGGAGGGCGTGAGTGATCCAGTCCGGAATCCGGTTGAACTCAACTTGCTTGCCGCGATTTCATTTAACAATATAAAAAATACCCCCCCCTTCCCTCTCGTACCTCCAAGAGAAAACCTTTTACCGGATTTTATCACATTATGGTTTTACAGATAAGAACAGGGCTTGAAAAAGGAAGGAAAATTACCTGTTCACCCGAACTCAATCGATACAATTAAACGCGAGAACGTATCCTGACCAGTCTATATTCCTTTGGATACTAATCAGAAAAAGAAGAGAATAAAAGATTTAATAATATAACAGAACACAAACACAACAGATCCCGAGATGAAACCGACAGCCATTGGAGGCTTCCCCTGCCGATCCGATCGCACCCTATTGGCGGAGGGGGAATCGATTCCCGGCAACGCCTGGCTTATGCGCCCTTATTGCAATCTCGCCCGGCCGAAGGCAGTTTAGATTTTGCGAAGGCCGTCATCGGCATTCTTTTTCCGGATTGATTCCGATTTTGGCCAGGATGAAATACATGACGCGTGCGGCATTTTGCGCGGCGGTTTGGGCCTCGGCCAACGGGATTTCCACCCAACTATCCGGATATCGTGTGATGACCGCGTAATCCAGCAACGACTCGGCCAGTTCCATCAGTTGGTTGAATTCCGGATCGTGGGCCGCACAATCCTTCAGCAATTTTTTCAGATTATGGGTTCTCTCCACATGCCGATCGATGTGGGTCAGGTAGGCTTTCAAACATTTTTCCGCGCATTGCTGGGCGTGGAAGCAGATCACGTCGGTGACGGACGGATTCACGTCCAACATGGCGCGCGCGGTTTGGAGATCATTCCGGGCCTTGCCGAGCCAGCGGCGAACCGACGTCTGTTTGTTCTCATCCATAATAGAGGACTCCGGTCTCCGCGACTTCCCGGGCCAGGGTGTTGGCGACCGGCCGCAAATTGTCCATTTCGGTGGAGGTTAGAACAAAAACATCCATCGGGACATAATCATCCTCAAACAACCGATGGGCCTGCCGTTGAACGTCCCTCTTGGATAATGGGCCGTCGTAGATCAGCAGCAGATCGATATCGCTGTCGGGCCGGGCGTCCCCTTTGGCGCGGGAACCGAAGAGGAATACCTGCCGGGGGCGTATCTCTTCCACAATACGCCGGACCACCCGTTCCACCACCGGATCTTTGCCCGTTCCGGTTTGAACCATGTTGGGTATCCTCTTGAGAGGGGGGGGAGG
>JBHGBC010000217.1:0-8623 GCA_041946805.1 bacterium | reverse complement strand
CCCACGCCGCCCAGGCCCACGCCCAGCGCCAGGATGCCCATGTGCTCGATGCTGGAATACGCCAGCAGGCGCTTGTAGTCATTTTGGCCGATGATGAACACCGCCGCGACAGCGATGGAGAGCAATCCGAACCCCACCAGCAAGTTCTGCCCGAATTCGGTGATGCCCCCCGCCGCGCAGACCTGCTGGGCGCGCAGAATCCCTAAAAACGCGCAGTTGAGCAGCGCTCCGGAGAGCAGGGAGGAAACCAGGGAGGGCGATTCGCTGTGCGCGTCGGGCAGCCAGGTGTGCAAGGGCGCGAGGCCCATCTTGGTCCCGTAGCCCACCAGGATGAAGATGAACGCCGCCTTGAGCCACACGATCTGATACGGGCGCCCGGGCTGGACGAGGTCGCTCAGCAGCAACGAAACCGGTTCGCCGCGGGAGGCCGTAGCCGCCACAGCCAGGCAGAAGTTCCCCAGCAGCGCCAGGGCGATGCCCACCGAGCAGATCATCAGGTATTTCCACACCGCTTCAAGCGAGAGCGTGTGGCGGTGGAAATAAATCAGCGGGGCGCTGGCCAGCGTCGTGGCTTCCATGGCCACCCAGAACAGCCCGAAATGATGGCTGGCCGCCACCAGGGTCATGGTCGCCTGGAACGCCAGCAGGCAGGCGATGAAGCGGGCTTCCGGCGCGTTGCCGCCGTCGCTTTCTTCCCGGGAGGGGTTTGCTTGTTCCCGCCGCAGATAACCGGCGGAGTAAACGGCGGAAGCCAGGAACAGCACGCTGATGATGGTCAGAAAGAGCAGCCCAATGCCGTCCAGCACCAGCCATCCGGCCAATCGCGGCGCGGGGGGGATCACCCAGCATGCGCCGGTCAGGAGCAAATGGAGCCCGGCGGCGAGAATCAACAACATCCGCCGGCCGCGCTCCCAGGGCAGCCAGAATGAAACCGCGCCCGCCAGTCCGGGCAGGGCGATCAGCCAAAGAATCATGGCGTCCAATCCTTCAAGGTAATTAACCGGTCCGTGTCGATGTGATCGAATTCGCGGTTGATGTGAAACAGGATGATGCCCATGATGAACACCGCCACGAAGGCGTCGAGCAGCACGCCGATTTCCACCAAAAACGGGGCTTCCTGCATGATGGCCACGCCGAACGCGTAGATGCCGTTTTCCACCACCAGGTATCCGATCACCTGGGTCAGCGCCTTCTTCCGGCTGACGATGAGAAACAAACCCGTCAGCATCATGAAGACCGCCACCGGCACCACCAGGGTCGATGCGGTGGCTTCCGGCAGCGGCAGTCGGGATCCCAGCCACAACGACAAGGCCAGAAGCAGCAAGCCCGCCAGGAGCGACACGGAATAGCCGACGAACGGCTCCACCTCCCGGTGGACGTCCGCGTCCTCCAGCGTCCGTTTCAGCAGCCGGGGAAACAGGATGCCCTTGACGAACATCCCGCCGCCGGCCAGCAGGAACGTCTGGAAGCCGATCACGTCATCCACGGAAATCAGGGGCAGGATACCCAAGAGAATGCCCTGGAGGGCGGCGATCTGGATGCACTTCGCCAGGCGGCTGGATCCCAGCAGGGCGAGATGGGTCAGGATCAACAACACCATCAACGTGTCGAGGGGCGTGTTCATTGGTTCACCTCATGACCAGCACAAACGCCAGGATGGACAACGCGCTGGCCCCGGCCAACAACTGCGGCACCCGGATCAGCCGCAGCCGGGCCATGGCCGATTCGATCAGACCCACCGCCACGGCCGTGGCCGCCAGGCCGCCATACGCGATTCCCGCGTTCAAAAGGGGATGGCCTTCCACCAGGGGCAACAACATCCCCGTCAACAGGGTGGAAAAGAGCCACAATTTCAGGCCGGATGTGTAATGCACCAGCGCCAGATCCGGCCCGCTGACGTCCAGAACCATGACTTCATGAATCATGGTCAGTTCGAGGTGCGTGTTGGGATCATCGACCGGAATCCGCGCGTTTTCGGCCAACAAGACCACCAGCAACGCGGACGCCGCCAGCAAAACCACCGGCCCGGTTCCCCCCCACGAATTGTGCGCCAGGGCGGGATAAATATCCGACAGCGACAGCGCGCCTGTGGCCCGCGCCAGCGCCGCGAGGCCCACCAGCAAGGCCGGTTCGGCCAGGGCGGAAAACAGGACTTCCCGGCTCGCGCCCATGCCCTCGAAACTCGAGCCCGTGTCCAACGCGGCCAACACCAGGAAAAAGCGCGCCAGGCCCAAGAGGCCAATCATCAGGAACCAATCTCCCCGGCCCGTCAGCAAGGCCGGACTTCCCCCGCAGGGAACCAGCGCCAGGGCCAGCAACACCGCCGCCAGGCCCACGGAAGGCATCGCCTGGAAGATCCAACTCGTGGCACGGCTGTAAACCACACCCTTGTTCAGCAGTTTGTAGAGATCGTAATACGGCTGCCGCCAGGGAGGGCCTTGCCGTCCCGCGATGAGCGCCTTTGTCCGGTTGATGATTCCGAACAACAGCGGGGACAAGGCCAAGGCCAGTACATAATGGAGCAATGATGCCGCGTTCATATCGTTCCCGCCATATAAATCAGTAGCCCAAGCAGCGTCAGGGCGATGTAGAGGATGTACAATTGAATCCGGCCGTGTTGCAGCCACCGCAGGCGCGCCAGGATCCACAATCCGCCCGTGAATACCGGCTGGAAGAGTTGCTCCCGGAAGCGGTCGGGCGTCGAGCTGCGCAAGGAGGCGGCTCGAGGGAACAAGCCTTGGGGTTCGTCCAGGATATACCGCCTCCCGAGCAATCCGCGGAACAGAGCGGTAAAAGGCTGTTCGAACGATGAAGCGGTGTATTGCATGCGCGAGTTGGATTGAATGTAGCCGCAATCCCAGGTCCCTTGCTCTTCCACCGGCCGGCCGGCCAGCAGCCATTTACGGAAAACCAGGAAAGCCGCCAGGAGGACGATGAATCCCACCGCGGCGAAGGTCAGCAGGAACAAGGTCCCGGCGGTCCGGTCCAAATCCCGCGGCAGGGCGGGGGCGTCCACGGGATTGAGATCCGGGAGCACGATACGCAGCCGGCCCGCGATCCAGGGCGCCCACAAACCCACGGCTACGCACCCGGCGGCGAGCAGCAGCATGGGAATCCGCATGAGGCGGCCCGATTCATGCGCGTGAACCGCCGGCTCGGTCCTTGGCTCTCCCAGGAACATCATGCCAAAGGCCTTGGTGTAGCAGGCCGCGGCCGTCCCGCCGATGAAAGCCAATCCGCCCAGGATCAAGATCCCCGCCAGCACGATGGAGTGGTTGGAATGAACGATGCCCTCCAACGCGCCCAGGACGAGCATGAATTCGCTGGCGAAGCCGTTCAGAGGCGGCAGTCCGGAAATGGCGGCCGCGCCGGTAAGAAACAGCCCGGCGGTCCAGGGCATCCGCTTGATCAGCCCGCCCAACTGGTTCAGATTCTTGGTCCCCGTCGCGTGCAGCACCGATCCGGCGGCCAGAAAAAGAAGCCCCTTGAACATCGCGTGATTCAGAAGGTGCAGCAACGCTCCGCCGTATCCCAACACTTGCAGCAGCGGAAGATGGTGGCAGGTTCCCAGGAGGCCCATCCCCAGGCCCAGTGTGATGAGCCCGATGTTCTCCACGCTCGAATACGCCAGCAGGCGTTTGAGGTCGTTCTGGGCCAGGGCGGACAAGATCCCCACGGCGCCGCCCGCCAGGCCGATGGCGATCAATCCCCACGCCCATCCGGGAGCGGGAGTCCCCAGCGCCAGCAGAATCCGCAGCAGACCGTAGATCCCGGTTTTGATCATCACCCCCGACATCACGGCCGAGACATGGCTGGGCGCGGCGGGGTGCGCTTCCGGCAGCCACACGTGAAACGGCACAAAGCCTGCTTTAGTCCCGAACCCGATCACTGCCAGGATAAACATCACGCCGGCGAGCGATGGATCATACCCGCCGAAGCGGTCGAAATCCAAACTGCCGGACGGCCGCCCCAACAAAAGAAAAAGCGCGAATAAAAACGCCGTACCCGTATGCGTGGCGATCAGGTACGTCCATCCGGCTTCCAGCACGCCCTCCCGTTCATCCTCGAAGGTGACCAGGAAAAACGACGCCAAGGCCATCACTTCCCATGCCACGAGAAACAACACTCCGTTACGGGCGAGGACCACCAGCACCATGCCCGCCACCGTGAGGTTATAGAAAAACCAGCATGGACCGGTGTTTTTCTTCTCTGTATCTCCAGCCATGTATTCAATGCCGTACACGGACGCCAGCGCGGAAAGTGTCAGTATCGGCAAAAGGAAAAACGCGGACAACGCGTCCAACTCCAGATAAAACGATCCAAACGGAACCTGCCACGCCCAACGCAGCGCTTCCGGCGGCCCGCCCGACAACACCCGCAAAACCGGATACAGCCCCACCACGCACGCGGCGCATGTTCCCGCCGCGGCGGACCAGGCGGCCACGGCCGGACGGCGGCCGAATGCCAACGCGGCCAGGCCGCTGCCCGTGAGCAGGATCAGAGAGAGAAGCAAAAGGCTCATCGTCCGGGGGCCTCGCTCCCTGTGGGTTTTTTCGCGCTGATCAACCGTGATTCCGATCGGCGGGCTTCGCGCAGGATTTCCTCCGCCGAGCCCGGCTTTTTCAATATCCGCTTGAATCCTTCATCCCGGAGCGAGAAGGCCAATCGCGACAGCAACTGCAAATGCGCCCGGGTGGTGGGGCTGACCAGGGTGAATAGAATATGAACGGGCAGGCCGTCCAGCGCGCCGAACGTGATGGGAGTTTTCAAAAAGCACAGCGTGATCTGGGGATCCGGCACCTGCAGCACGATGGGGCCCCGGACATGCGGGATGGCGATGCCCTCGCCCACGGCGGTGGAGGCCAGTTCTTCCCGGGCGAGAATCATTTGCACCAAAAAGCCGCGATCCATCCCGTCCGGCAGCCGCATGAGGTCCACCACGGACCGCAACACCGACTCCTTGTCGGTTCCCTCGACGCCGTGGAAGACGCCCCCCGTTTCCAACGCCGCCGCAAGGCTTATCGGATCCAGGAGCGTGCCGCTTTCCTGGAAAGGACTGCCGGCGATTTGCACGCCCTTGGAGATCGCCCATTCCAGGACTTCCGCCCGGTTGAACCGGTATTGGCTCCGCACCCGGTGTACAGGTATTTCCCCTTCCTGGATCCAATGATGTATGGTCTTTTCGGGAACGTTGATGAGTTTGGATAAATCTTGAACGGTTAGTTGCACGGAGACGCCGCCGCCTCTTTGATCTTCATAAAATGCCTGTGTGCTTCAGGTTTATCACATTGTAGTGATCCCCCAAAAAACGCCAATCCATACCAGCCGAGTTCTAAAAAATAGTTTCGATGCCGGCCGGGGGAAGAGTGATTCAAGCGATCCAATTCCCGGTTTTGCTTATGTTTTGTATATATTGAAAAAATCCAAAAGAACCAGGATCGATATTGGGCAAATGTCCGTGTAAATTCCTTCGCCACTTGTATCACTTGAGCGATTCTGATAACTTGATTCATTTAGTCAAGATTTCTTGATCCAACTTGATTCTTCCACCAATCCCATACCTGCCCTGTTTTACAGTGAGTGTATCCTAATGATCTCATTCCGGTTGTTTTCTGTCCCCCTGCCTTTTTGCTTTGTATTGATGTTGCCGTTCGGCGCGTTGGCCCTGGCGGAGGATCCAGCCCTGCCCCGGCCCGTCTTGTCCCGGGAATTGTTCGAGGCCGTACGTGATGGATCCGTGGATCGCGTGGCCCGGTTGCTGGAGGTGGATCCTGCCCAGGTGAATGCCCGGGATGACCAAGGTTCCACACCCCTGATCCACGCGGCGATGTACGCCGATGAAGCCCTTGTCAGATTGTTGTTGGAGAAAGGCGCCGACCCTAACGCGAAAAACGACGACGGGGTCACGGCCCTGATGCAGGTCACGAATTCGGTGGCCAAGGCCCGGGCGTTGCTGGAAGCCGGCGCGGAAGTCAACGCACAGTCCGACATCGGCAACACCCCGCTGATCCGCGCCGTGGTTTATTGGGATGGGACGCCGTTGGTGCAATTGCTCCTCGAGCATCAAGCCGATGTGAATCTTTGCAATTGTCATGGAGACAGCCCCCTGATCGCGGCCGCCATTTCGGGCAACCTGGATACTCTACGCCTGCTGTTGGATCACGGCGCGAAAACCGATGTGGATCTACTCCTGAATCCGGTGGACAAGAAGGGAAAGCCCCTCGATCCCTTTTTCAGCGGCGGCCAAACGGCCCTCATGTGGTCGGCCCTGCTGGGGCGGGAAGAAGCGGTCCAGTTGCTGCTGGACCGGGGCGCGGAGGTCAATGCCACTCATATGCTCGGAACCGCGCTGACCATGTCCGCCTGGCGGGGCAACACAGACGTGGCCCGCTTGTTGCTTGACCGCGGCGCGCAAGTGAATATGCCGGATCCGCTCTACAGCCGCTTTACGCCGCTGTTATGGGCCTGCGTGTCGGACGATACCGGTTTATCCTACTATCAATTGCTCCTCGACCGGGGCGCGGAGGTCAACAAATCCGGTGGAGATTCAATGGATACCTTCATGGAATTCCCCCAAACTCCGCTTCTGTGGATGAAACGCCACGGGCGGGAGGACGTCATTGATTTGCTGCGGTTACGAGGCGCGGAGGATAAAGAGGATCCCTGGGCGCTGCGCCATCCCATCCCCCCTGCCCGCGAGTTGCCGGAAGGCCGGATCCCCTCATCCACCATCGCGCGGGCGGTGCGGGCGGCGATCCCTCCCCTGGAGAAATCGGCGGTCGTTTCGGCCGAAAATTTCATGGCGAACGGGCAGCGCTGCGCGTCCTGCCACAACCAGTACCTGCCGTTGATCTCCCTGAACGCCGTGAAAAAGCAGGGCTTCCCCCGGGATGAAACAGTCGCGCGCCGCTTGAGGGAAGATATCTTCAACCGCCCCTTCATTCAGTTAGGAAGGGAAATGTGTGAACCGGTGTTTCATCCCGCGCCGGCCACCAGTTTCGGTTACGCCCTAATGGGCCTGGCCAAGGAAGGGATGCCCCCCAGCCGCCATACCGATGCGTGCGTGAACTTCGTCGCGGCCAATCAGGCGGAGGACGGCCATTGGTACAACTACCTGCCCCGCCCGCCGATCCAATCCTCTGACGTCGGTTCAACGGCCTGGGGATTGCAAGCGCTGAAACTCTATCCGTTGCCTGGCCGCCGGCAGGAATTCCAGGAACGGATCGAAAAAGCCGCGCGCTGGTTGAAGGCGGTCCAGCCCCGTTTCACCGACGAGCGGGTGATGCAGCTGCTCGGCTTGTCCTGGGCCGGAGAACAGCCGGAATCCCTCCAGCCGCTCGCCGCCGCCTTGCTCGCCGAACAACGCGAGGACGGCGGCTGGGCGCAGCTTCCCGGATTGCACAGCGATGCCTACGCTACCGGGTCGGCGCTGTATGCCCTGCATGAAGCGGCCAGGATCCCGCCGGACGATCCCGCCTGCCAGCGGGGTATCCGCTTTTTATTGAAGCAGCAACTGGCAGATGGCACCTGGTTCGTGCGCCGGCGCGCGTTTCCATTCCAACCCACCATGCACAGCGGCTTCCCCCACGGCCGGGACGGCTGGATTTCCGCCGCCGCGACCAGTTGGGCGGTCCTGGCCCTGACGGCGGCCGTCGATCCCCGGGACGCCGCGAACCAGGAGAGCCAGGCGCCTATCGCCCAGGCCCCGGGTGATACAAGACGCTTGCCTCCTCCGGCGCAACGCCGGGTCGATTTCGTGGCCGATGTCCAACCGATCCTCAGCGGTTCGTGTATCGGCTGCCATGGCCCCAACACCCCGCGCAGCAAATTCCAGGTGGACACGTATGAAAACCTGTTCAAGCCGGGGAGGCAGGGGCATAAAAACGTGATCCCCGGCGATAGCGCAAACAGCTTCCTGGTGCGTTATGCCGCCGGGTTGGAGGAGGACATGGAAATGCCCCCGGCCGCCGTGCGCGCGGGCATCCCCGCCCTGACTCCCGAGCAGATCGGCCTCTTGCGCGCCTGGATCGACCAGGGCGCGTCCGGCCCCCCGGCGGAGTAGTCACAACGGCCTGGACCGCCTAGGGAGAGATCGCCGGAGAACCGGGAGGAGCCTCCCGGGCTTTTCGTTACGCGTCCCTTCGCCACTCCGGTCAATATAAATCAGTAAATCATGAAGAACCATTTCCTGCCAAATTATAGATGAGCTAGCCATGAGCATGCATCAGAGAGAAATCCCTTTTTTTTCTGTTTATTATCCACTACGCCCATCCCCTCCGTTGGGCCTTTATTCCACCTGTTCGAAAGAATACACGCCCCGAATGCAGCGGCATCATGGGAGGCATGTCAATCCCATCGGATAATAGGGAAACGGCTTTGTGGGATTGTTCCATAATGCCGTTCCGCGGGGAAATCAGGGGGATGATTCAGCCGGCGTGGCGTGATGATTTTCATGACATGGTCCAGGGTGGTGGATAGTGGGAGGATATCACCGAACGGGTGTTTAGATATAGAAGTCATTGATCCCATCATACTATAACTTACTGTATTTGTTGAAAAATCTTGATGACTGGGAAGGGAACTCTCCTATCCAAAATGTTGGAGACCGCTATCGATTGGTGTT
>JBHGBC010000216.1:0-8701 GCA_041946805.1 bacterium | reverse complement strand
TTTTTCGTGGTGTAAGTATCGTATCCAGTTTTTGGAGATCTTAGTTCACGGATTCAGGTTCCACTTTTGAAAACACCTCCCGTGGAATCAACCACCGCCGCCCCTAAATCCTCCTCCTTCGCGGGCGATGTGTTCAAACTGGCTTCCGGCACGGCCCTCGCGCAGGGGCTGTTGGTGGTGGCCTCGCCGTTGCTCTCCCGGCTGTACTCGCCCGGGGATTTCGGCGTGCTGGCGTTGTACGTGTCCATCACGAGCATCGTGGTTGTCATCGCCGGCCTGCGCTACGAACTGGCCATCATGCTTCCCGAGTCGGACGAGGAAGCCGCCAATCTGCTCGCCCTCAGCCTGGGCTTCTCCCTCGTGACCGCCTGCTTGACATGCTGGGTGTGCGTGGGGTGGGGGAAAACCGGGCTGGACTGGCTCCACGCGCCGGGCCTGCAACCGTATCTGCTGCTGATTCCCGTCACCGTCCTGCTGGATGGAGCCTTTCAAGCCCTGACCTATTGGAATTCGCGGACCCAACAATTCGGCCGTTTGTCCATCGCCCGGGTGACCAGCTCCGCCGCGGCGGTGGCCGCGCAATTGGGGGCGGGATACGCCGGGCACGCCACCGGCGGGAGCCTGATCGGCGCGAGCGTGGCGGGGAAGACCCTCTCCACCGCCGCTTTGGGCGGGCAAATCTGGCGGGACGACCGGCGGATTTTCCGAAAATCCATCCGCTGGCGGGCCCTGTGGCGTTCCGGCATCCGGTATGAAAAATTCCCCTTGATCAACACCTGGGCGGGACTGCTGAATGTCGCTTCCTACCAATCCCCCATTCTGCTATTCACTTATTTCTTTTCCCCGGCCATCGTCGGCAATTACGCCTTTGGGTTTCGCGTGCTCTTCATGCCGCTGGGTTTGATCAGCGGCTCCATCAGCCAAGTGTTTTATCAACGCGCCGCGGCCGCCTACGCGCAGGGCAATCTGCCCTCCCTGGTCGAGCACACGTTCCGCATCCTGATCACGTTGGGATTGTTCCCCACCTTATTATTGGCCCTTATCGGCCGCGAGGTGTTTTCCCTTTGCTTCGGCCCCGATTGGGGGGAAGCCGGAAGGTACACTCAAATCCTGAGCGTCTGGGCCTTTTCGTGGTTCATTTCCGCGCCGCTGAGCACCGTCTTCATGATTCTCGAATGCCACAAACTGGCCATATTTTTCCAATTTGTGCTTTTCCTCACCCGGTTTCTTTCCATTCTCATCGGCGGACTCTTAAATAATGTATATGTCAGTTTGTGGTTATTTTCCTCCACCGGCGTCTTCGTTTTCGGTTTGTTAGCTTTCCTGAATTTTTGGATATCCGGCGTCCCCATACGGAAAGTTCTTTATTTCCTGGCCGGCTATTCTTCGTATTCCGCCCCGGGTTTGTTGATTATCCTTGCATTGAAATACGCGGGCGTTTCTACATCCATCCTCATCTCGACCGCCGTTGTTTTCCTAGGCGTTCATTTCTGTTTTCTATGCCACCAGTATAAACCGGCCATCAGGAACCTGTTCCGCCTTTGATCCACCGTGACACTTTACTCGATTGGAGGGTCAGGATGATTTTCTCTCTTTCAGGGATTACCCTCACCCTGGCCCTCTCCCAGAGGGAGAGGGATGCGTTTAGCACTCCCCTCCATACTTATACCGCGAATCAAGCAGTAAAATAGTTCGGAAGCCGAGTAAACAGTTCCGATCCATCGTGAAGGAACGGTTCATCATCCGCATGAGCTTCAGGAGGTATTTCGCATGAGCGCCGCATCCCCAATCTAAGAACGGATGGGATAATCCAAGTTCCATGCCCATTGCTCCAGCATTAAAAAAAACTGTGATTCGTTTGTTTTCCATTTGTGGTTATGGCCTCTATCGGATTGATTCCCGCGGTTTGCCCTACTCCACGGTGATTCCCAACGCCACCTACTCCCCCTGGCGCCAGGATGGGGAGTTCCAGACCCTATATGACACCGTGCGCTCGAAAACCCTCGTCGACATCTATCGATGCTATGAATTATGGTCCCTTGTCGAACAAAGCGCGAAACTCCAGGGATGCCTTATCGAGATCGGCGTGTGGAAAGGCGGCACCGGTTCACTGATCGCGAAAAAGGCCCGGCTGGCGGGCATTGCGGATTCCGTTTATCTGTGCGATACCTTTTCCGGCGTGGTGAAAGCTTCCCCACGGGATTTCCACTACAAGGGCGGGGAGCACGCGGACACGTCCCGCCGGGAAGTGGAGGAACTCACCGCCGCGCTGGCTCTTACCAACGTGGTGATTCTCGAGGGCGTGTTTCCCGATGAAACCGCGTTGGATCTGGGGGAAAAAACCTTCCGGTTTTGCCACATTGACGTCGATGTGTACTATTCGGCTAAGGACATCCTGGACTGGATCTGGGATAAAATGGTGACCGGCGGCATAATCGTCTTGGATGACTATGGCTTCGAAGGTTGCGAAGGGATCACCCAGTTGATCAATGAACAAAGAAATTATCCGGACCGGCTGATTATCCATAACTTGAACGGGCACGCCATTGTCATCAAACTGCCCTGATTCCAGCGCCCGCCGCGGTTTCCTGACATGATGCCGCAACGTCAAAACCCCGCGCCACCCACACGGTGTCCCATCTGTGCGGGCGGCGCTCTGCCGGTCAATACCCTGTTTTTATTGGAGCTGGCCGAATGCGCGACTTATCGTTGCTCCGCCTGCGGCCTTTATTTCCGCCATCCCCTGCCGGCGTATGAAGCGGTTTCCCGCTACTATCAAAATCATTTTTTCCGCCATCCCGACGCTGTTGAGGAGGCGATGGCCCGGATCCAGGGCCGGTGGATGATCGACGCTCTCCGCCGCCACGGCGTCTCCACCGATTCCCTTCATTACATCGAATACGGCGCCGGCCGCGGCTGGCTTGTGGCCTTCATGCAAAATCAGCATCGCATCAAGGCTACGGGCTATGAACCGGACCGCCAGTCGGTGAACTGGGGCCGGGAGGTTTTACACGTCGATCTGCGCGAGGGCCTCTTCGACGAAGCCATCTACTCCCCGGATCTGGCCGGCTCGTCTCCGTTGTTCGCGCTGGTTCATGTTCTCGAACATTTGCATGATCCCCTGTCGGTTTTGCGGGCCGCCAAAGAGAAAAACCAATCCACGTACTTGTTCCTGGAAGTTCCCGACGCGGCCTATGAAGGCCCGGTTATCGAATCCGACACCTTTCCGTCCAGTTCCATGGGACAGCATTTTTATTCCTTCAACGGGAAAAGCCTGGAGATTCTCTTGGAGCGCGCCGGATACACGATTCTGGCCTGTTCCCGGGACGGGGATCCCGGCTATTGGAATGAACGCCGGCGGATGCTCCACATCTGGCGGACGATCTCCGAAATCTATGGGGAATGGCAGCAAAAAGGATTTGATCTCAAAAGTGGGATGGTGAAATCCCTGCGGGTTGGTTGGATGTGCTTTGCGGCCGGATTGCTTATCGTCCGGCGGCGGATCGCCGGGAAAAAATATACCCGGCTGGATCTGCCCATCATCCGCATCCTGGCCCGCTCAAACTCCTGATGCCTCAGCCGCAATGAAACCAGCTCCTCCTCACGTTCTCGTTACGGACGGCAGTTACAAACACACACTCGGGGCCATTCGGTCCCTGGCTCAATCGGGCTTTCACGTGGAAGCGGTCACTTCTCCCCATTGCCTTTCGAGCTGGTCCCGGTATTTGTCCAAGGCAACCTATCCGCAGGCGGATTTCACTGATGAACGATTCGACGCCTTCGTCCAATGCTTGCGGGAAAACCGCGTTGATGTCCTCCTGCCGGTCGGGGCCCGGTCCGTCCGGCTGGTTTCCCGGCGGCGGGAGGCCCTGCCGCAACAGGTTCGAATCGCGATTCCCGGCGACGAGGCCATTCAATTATGCCTGGATAAAGACGCCACGAACTGTTTCGCCGCCGGCCTGGGCCTGCACGTCCCCCGCACTTGGGTGTATCACAATTTGGACGAGCTGGAGGCCAACAGCAGCGCCACCTCCTTTCCGGTCATCATCAAAGGGATAAGTGAAATTGACAAACATCCGCCGCTTTATTGCCCGAACGCCGGTCAACTGATGGACAAAGTGGCCGTATGGAGAAAAGGCCTCACCTCGGCATCGTTGCCCTTTCCTATCCTGCAGGAATATGTCACCGGAGCCGGCGAAGGATTTTTTGCTCTGTATCAAAACGGCGTATGCAAACGCGTGTTCATGCACCGGCGGATACGGGAATACCCCCCCTCCGGCGGCGCCAGCTGCTGCGCCGAGAGCATTTATGAACACGACTTGTTCGAGGCCGGAAAAAAACTGCTGGACTCGCTGGCGTGGCACGGCGTGGCCATGGTGGAGTTCAAACGGGATTCCGCCACCGGCCAGCTGTTTTTGATGGAAATCAATCCCAAATACTGGGGCTCCCTGGATCTGGCCTTGGCCTGCGGCGTCCCCTTTCCCGCCTTGCACGTCCGGATGGCCATGGGGGAGGAAATTTCCTACTCCGATCACTATGCCATGGGATTGAAATATCACTGGCCCTTGGTCGGTGATATTCAACATGTCGTCGAAAAACCCCGGGCTTTCCTCCCCGTGTTGCTGGATTGCATCAATCCCGGCGTTCGATCGAATATCCGATGGGACGATCCGCTTCCGGCTTTCATTTCGGTCGGCTCTGTTTGTCGGCAACTCCTGTCACGGCTGCTGAACCGGGCGGGCCTCGCCACCCTCCTGTTCCGGATTAAAACCAACGGATTCCGCTTGGCGTTCGCGCGGGGCATCATGGAACTGACGGGCGTTCCACTGCAAAAGTACGGCAAACTCAGCGACTTTCTGTATATCGGGAACCAACACGGTTCGCTCGGAAAATATATCCTGCAAAAACAGGGAATTGACAGCCTGTTGAATTTGCGCAAGGAATTCGACGATCAAGACCATGGCTTGGCCTTGGAAAATTATTGTCACTGCCCGGTTCCCGAATTTGCCGCGCCGAAATTGGATCAACTGCGGCAAGGCATCGGATTCATCAAGAGCGCGTCCCAGCGCAATGGGAAGGTCTATCTGCATTGTTCGGAGGGAGTGAGCCGGGCGCCGGCCATGGCCGTTGCCTATTTGATCGATCAAGGCATGACCTTGGAGCAGGCGGTTCAACACGTGAAGAAAATCCGCCCGTTTGTTCATATCCTGCCTGTGCAAATGGAACAGCTGCAGAAATTCGAGTCCCGGGTGAACGCAGACCGCCGTGATGATCCCTTCACTCCATGAATTCAATTTCGTTCCGTGGATTCTGAAACAATTGCTCTGGGAAGATCGCGGCCCCAAGCCCAGCCTCCCTCCCGGTTTCATCCACTACGGGAATCCGGCCGCCCTGGACGGTCCCGCCGGGCTTCCCCCGGGAACACTCAGCCGGCTCGTCATCCGCCCCGCCCGCCCCGATGCCTTTCAGACGCTCCTGCAGCGGCCCGTAAGGAGTTTGCATTGGCTTCCGGCTTCCCGGGTGTTTCCTCCGCGCGCGGCACTTCCCTTTTCCGATCCCGTCCCTGTTCTCTTCTGGGGAGACGGATATGAGGACGGAACCAAGCCGTTCGCCGAGTGGCGGGAGGACGGCACGGTGGTTTTTCACGCGGACATCCTCGCGGCCGCCTTGTTCATGCTCTCCCGCTGGGAGGAGACCGCGGTTCCCACCCGCGACGCGCACGGCCGGTTCCCGGCGGAAGCCAGCGTGGCCTGTCGGCAAGGATTTTTGGACCGCCCCATCGTGGATGAATACGCCTTGATCCTGCACGCATGGCTCAAGACGCTGCTTCCGGAGTGGAAGCCCCCGGCGCGGCAATTCTCCATCAAACTCAGCCATGATATCGATAGCTTGCAGTGTTATCCCAACGTCAACCGCGTGTTCCGCGTCTTGGCCGGCGACTTATTGAAAAGACGGAATTGGCGGCTGGCGTGGAAGACGGTGGTGGAATCGATCCACGCCCTCATCAATCCTCAAACGGATCCCCATCTCCAAGGAATTGAACTTTTGGCTCATCTATCCGAAATCCATGGTTTTCAAAGCGCCTTTTACTTTATGGGCGCCCGCCGGTCCGCCATGGATATTGGGTACGATCCCGCTTCCCCCATCGCCCAATCCTGTCTGGCGGATCTGCGGCGGCGGGGCCACGAGATCGGATTTCATGCCGGATACTACACGTTCGAGGATCCCGAACGCTTTGCCGAGGAAAAAGCGCGTCTCACGCAATCCCTGGGAAACGGCCGGCTGGGCGGCCGCCAACATTATCTCCGGTTCCGCGCCCCCGATACTTGGCGGATTTGGGAAAAAAACGGGATGGCTTACGATTCCACCTTATCTTACGCCGAACAGGAAGGATACCGTTGCGGCACGTGCCACCCCTTTCAGCCTTACGATCTCGTGCACAACCGCCCGCTGGACATCCTGGAGATCCCCTTGATTATCATGGACGGCGCCTTGCGCCAATACCGGAAATTAACCCCGGAGGAAGGGGAACAGAGAATCCTCACGCTCGCCCAACGGTGCAAGAACGTGAACGGCGCCTTCACCCTGCTCTGGCATAACACCTCCCTGGCCGGCGATTGGCGGGAATGGGGGGAGATGTACCGGCGCGTTCTTCCCCAACTGGCGCGACTCCGCGATGAGGGGGATTCATGCGCCTCCTGACCGTTCTCGGCGCGCGTCCCCAGTTCATCAAGGCGGCCGCCGTCAGCCGCGCCATCGCCGCCCATAACCGGGACCATCCGGAACGCGCCATCCACGAGGAAATCATCCACACCGGACAGCATTACGACCACGGCATGAGCCAGGTGTTCTTCGACGAAATGGAAATCCCCGCGCCCGCCGTGAACCTCAACATCGGCTCGGGGACGCACGGCGCCATGACCGGCGACATGCTCGCGGGTCTGGAACGCGAAATGCTCCAGCGCCAACCGGACCAGGTGCTGGTGTACGGCGACACCAATTCCACCCTCGCCGGCGCGTTGGCCGCGGTCAAACTCCATATCCCGGTCGCGCACGTCGAAGCCGGGCTGCGCAGCTTCAACCGCGCCATGCCCGAGGAAATCAACCGGATTGTCGCCGACCACGTCGCGGATCTCCTCCTCTGCCCCTGCGAAAACGCCCGGCGGCAGTTGGAGAAAGAAGGCGTCACGCGCGGCGTGCATGTCATCGGCGATGTCATGTACGACGCGTTTCTGCATTACCAGGCGAAAGCCATTGACCCCGGCCGGCCCGGACCGTTCGCCCTGGCCACCATCCACCGCGCCGAGAACACTGACGACCCCGCGCGCCTCGCGAACATTCTCCACGCCTTGGAACGCGCGCCCGTCCCGGTGGTGCTCCCCCTCCACCCCCGCACGCGGAACATCCTGGAACGGCAGGGCTTCCGGCTCAACCACCGGGTCGAACTCCGGGAACCGTTCTCGTATTACGAACTGCTGGGGCATCTGCTGGCGTGCGCCTTCGTGATCACCGATTCAGGCGGTCTGCAAAAGGAGGCCTACTTCGCCGGGAAAAAATGCATCACCGCCCGCGAGCAAACCGAGTGGGTGGAACTGACCGCCCGGGACGTCAACCGCCTCGGCGGCGACCTGTCCCGGGACCTGGACGCGCTCAACGCGTGGGCCTTGTCCCCCGGCGCGTTTCATGAAAAACTATATGGAGAGGGTCATGCCTCCCAAATTTGTATCGACACGATGCTGCAAGCATGACAGTCCCGCACGGGGGGATTTAACACTTTAGGATTTAATACTTTAAAGGAGTTGTCGGAATGATTCACTCACATGTCCGGAACCGATTGTATCTTGTGTCCAGCCTTTGCTTATGCGCATCCTTTCTCCTGACGGGATGCGGCCCGGCGTCCTCGTCCAGCGGGAAAAGCCCGGAATCCGCGGCTGCCACGCAACAAGCGGAAACCGTGTCCCAGGTCACCGGCCCGGTTCCCGAAACCCTGTGGGACAAGCGGGCGGAATACGAGAAAGAAGGCCAGGTGGTCCTCTTCACCGACTGCGGACTCTACAAGGGCGATACAGACGAACTCACCGGCGCCAAATGCGAATTCCGGCAAGGCCGGTGGATCCTGCTGGAGCCGAAACTGGAGCCGGGGGATAATTTGGTCCAGGATCTATATTCACCGCACGTTCATACGCCCAACACGGTAACATTGGAAAAAACCGGGGATCATTTGCTGAATGTGGTGTTCGATACCACCAAAGGGAGCAGCCAAATCGCTTATTTTGTAAAACCCGATTCACTTCCGTTTTTGCATGGCAAAAAGGTAACGTTATCCCTCGTTATGAAAACCTTGGAAAATGATATTTTCTGCTGTTTGGGGTGCGGTGACCGGGCCAAAGCGAAAGCGGATGTCTTGTACGGCAAGAATGCCCAGACTATATACAAGGACGCTGATTCCTTTGTTTATAAAGTGTCGGTGGACTTGCTGGATTTCGAGGCCACAAAAACCGCTTGGTTTTATGCGGTTTTAAGACCCCTGAATGGCGGATATACGAAAATATCCATTCAGGACATTTTCGTCATCCGGGGCGTTCTCCCCATGGGGCATTCAAGATAAGGATATGAGAAACGTAGTTTTACTCTCCGGCCACATTTATGATTCCAGAAAAAAAGCCGGATTCCATTTTCTATGCGACGCGCTGCGGCGGAA
>JBHGBC010000215.1:0-8755 GCA_041946805.1 bacterium | reverse complement strand
GTGCCGCGTTCCTGGATCAAGTCCACGAACTCCTTGATCAACTGTTCCGCCGCGTCCGAAACCTGAAAACCCGTCACCATGAATAATGCCATCAACACCCAAGCCAATCCGCCAAACTTTCTCATCACTCTATACCTCTTGTTGATCTTCATGATGGGAGGAATTTACTCCTTTCGCATGCTTACAATAGCACAATCCAAGGGATTGTCAACAAAAATTTAAAATTTATATAATAATGATAAAAATAATCACTGTTGCCAAGAAAGACGTTATATAAAACTATCTATTTCATCAGAAAATATCGGCTTCATTGCCCCAGCATAACCCGGTTGTTTTCCATTGGTATATAATCTCAATTCAATCATTAGGAGTGGTTCGTCACCGATCCTTTCCCTGGAGGTCACGCCATGCTATCCCGATATGCCTTCTTGGCTTTGATCTTGGGCATAACGTGTAATATACTCGTCTTGAGCGCAGAAAATCCCATCTCAGTCACGACGCGCCTCACCGTGATTCCCGGGCCGGTGAATGGCGTGATGCTCGAAGAGGACGGTCACGTTCTCGCCATCTACGGTGATCCCCGCCCCGAACCGGTGAAGGCCGAAATGGTGCTCTTCACCCACTTCCGCCGTGACGCGGCCTGGGCCGGTCAACGCCTGGTAGATCATGGCGCGAAGGCGGTGGTCCCCGCCGGCGAGGTGGAATCCTTCACCGGCGCGCGGGAATTCTGGGAGAACTATCAAACCGCCTATTTTCATGACTACGCCCAGCAAACCAGCCGGATCCTCACGCGGCCTCTTCCCGTCGATCGAAGTGTAAAGGGCGGCGATGTTATCGACTGGCAAGGAGTGAAAATCCAGGTGCTCGATACTCCCGGCTACACGCGGGAAGCGGTGTCGTATCTCTTGGAACTGGACGGCAAACGGATTGCCTGCGTGGGGGATTTGATTTACGGACAGGGCCGAATCCTCGATCTCTACAGCCTGCAGGACGCCATTAATGAACCCAAAACCGGCGGCTATCATGGCTATGCCGCCCGCGCGGCGCAGGTCATCGCCAGCCTGCGCGCGGTGCGGGATTGGAATCCGGATATCCTCATCCCCGCCCGCGGGCCGGTGATCGAAAATCCCCGTTCGGCCATCGGCCAATTGATCGAACGCCTGCAAGCGGTGTATGAGAACTATCTCTCCATCTGCGCCCTGCGCTGGTATTGGGGAGACGATTACATCCAGGGGCTCGCCGGCCGCGTGCTGGATACCACGAAGGTCGATTGGATGCCAATGGCCGAGACGCTGCACAAAGAACCGCCCGCGTGGATCGTCCCCATCCAAAATACCCGCGTGATCATTTCCGGAGAGGACGCGGCCTTTCTGGTCGATTGCGGCAACCGGAACATCGCTGCGGAAGTCAAGAAATTGCAAGCCGAGGGCCGCTTCCACACGGTGGAGGGCATTTACATCACCCACTACCACGACGACCACACCGACTACGCCCAGCAGGCGGCGGAAGAGTTCGGCTGCCCGGTGTTCTTCTGCCCCGAACAGAAGGAGATCCTCACCTATCCCGAAGCCTGGCGCATGCCCTGCCTGACGCCCAATGCCATCCGCTCATACACGGTTAAACCGGAAGGCAGCACCATCCGCTGGCATGAATTCGAACTGACCTTCTCCTATCATCCCGGCCAGACGCTCTATCACGGCGGCCTGCTGGTCAAGAAAGATAACGGCGAGACCATCTTCTTCATCGGCGATTCGTTCACGCCCTCGGGAATCGACGACTATTGCCTGCTCAACCGCAATTTCCTGCATCCCGGCATGGGCTTTTTCTACTGCCTGAATGTCCTCAAAAACATGAAGCCGGATTACCTGCTCATCAACCAGCACGTGGTGGAAACGTTCCGGTTCTCATCGGAGCAGATCCAATTCATGCTCGGTGCATTGAACAGACGGGCGGTGTTGATGAAGGATCTCTTCCCGTGGGATGACCCCAATTACGGCATCGACGAGCAATGGGCGCGTCTCTCGCCGTACGGCATCGAGGCGCGGGCGGGACAGCCGTTCGATGTCCAGGCCGTGATCTTCAACCACTCGCCCGTGGCGCGCGAGTTCCGCGTCACGCTGAATCTCCCCGATGGATGGACCAGCGGAGATCAAACAAAGATTGTCAAAGTGAACCCCCGCGAAGAAAGCGTCGTCACGATGACAGTCACCCCGCCCGCCAACGCGGAAGGGCTGACCGTATTGACGGCCGATGTGGCCTTCGGCGAAGTGGATTTGCGGCAATGGACGGAAGTGTTGGTCAACGTGGAAAAGTAAACCGAGCACGACCGCCATCCGGATAGGCAAAGATTCTGTTGTGATTTTGTGGCGAATGATTGACCGCTAGGCGGCACTGTCTTTTCAGCGCCCACGGCGCGCCAGAAACCAGCCCAAGGCAACGCCCTGGGGAAAGGACGGCAAAAATAAGAATTCCCTCTCCCTCTGGGAGAGGGTTGGGGTGAGGGAATTTTGTAGGGGCGGACCTCGGTGTCCGCCCGAGTCATTTCTTCAATAATCCTCATGCCGGCGTTGCGAGGTGGTGTTGGCGATGAACTGCAACGCGGTTTCCAGCGTCTTGGGGGAGATGGACAGCTGCTTCACCGTGGCCAGATCCTCGTATTGCCTATAGAAATCCCACAGAAATTGATCCCCGCCTTGGTTGTTGAAATCATAAATGTGTTCGAAAAAGACCTTCTTGATCCCCGCGCTGAGCAGCACCTTGAAACAGTTCATGCAAGGGGACAGCGTGCAATAGATGGACGCTCCCTCGATGCGGATGCCCTTGCGCGCCGCGTGGGCGACGGCGTTCATTTCCGCGTGCACCGCCCTCGACAGCTCGCGCGGCTCGATGCCGGGAACCTGGTTCTCGGGCTGCCGCCAGTAGCATTGCTTCTTGTCGGTGCAATGCCACGCGCCCGGAGCGGCTCCGTTGTAGCCGGTGGCCACCACCCGCTTGTCGAGCACGATCACCGCCCCCACCGGCCGCGAAAAACAGGTGGACCGCGTGGCGGCCAGCTTGGCCAGCAGCAGAAAATACTCATCCCACGACGGGCGGTAATCGCTCAGCGACGCGCCCAAGTCCATCATTTCCTGTTCTTGGATAATCGGCAGTTCATCGGGCATCGTTCCCACACCCCGGTTTGAGGTTCATGTACAATCTATGTAGTAACACTAGATATAGTATCGCGCAATGGATGAGACCACGACATGGGAGGGACTCTTATCATTTCTCACCCTCTCTCCAAAACGTAAGGGCGCCATTTTAGCGCCCTTGTTTGGGATCTACGGACCGGCTTGTCCGGCAATATTACTCACACATCGCACAGCATCACCGCATGCCGCAACGATTCCATCCCCTTCTTGGGAATGAATTCGTGGGCCACGTAACCCTTGTATTTCCCCTGGTCCTGCAGTTCGGCGATGGCGTTCATCACGGCCGCGTAATTGATTTCCTGGGTCTCGTCCAGGTCGAGCCGGCCCGGGTTGCCGCCGGTGTGGAAGTGGCCGATGTAGTCGATGTTCTCCCGGATGGTGCGGATGAGGTCGCCTTCCATGATCTGCATGTGGTAGATGTCGTAGAGCAGTTTGAGGCGGGGAGAGCCGACGCGCTGGCAGAGCTCGACGCCCCACAGGGTGTGGTCGCATTGGTAATCGCGGTGGTCCACCTTGCTGTTGAGCAGTTCCATGTTGATGGTCACGTTGTGGTCTTCGGCGATCTTGACGGCTTCCTTCAGGATTTCGCAGCAGTTGTCCCATGCCTGGTAGTCGCTGGTCCCGCGGCGGTTGCCGGAGAAGGTGATCACGTTGGGCCAGCCGAAGTCGGCCGCGGCCTTGATGTTCTTCTTGAAATCTTCCATGGCTTTCGCGTGAAAGCGCTTGTCGTTCAATCCGTCACCGATGGAACCCGCCCCCGGGACCATGGTGGCCACCAGGCCGTGGTCCTTCACGATGGGCCAGAACTTGGGATCGACCAGGTCGATGCCCACCAGCCCCATTTCCGCGCAGGCCTTGGCGAACGGTTCCCAGTCCATCACGCTGTCGTAGCACCAGCGCGAGACGGATTGCTTGATCCGGCCCTTGAGTTTCGGTTTGTCCTGCGCTCCGGCCGGCGATCCTTGAACCAAAACCGCGCCCGCGGCGGCCCCGGCGAGGGACGCGAGGGCTGCGCGGCGTGTCATTTCGCTTTTCGGCATGGTTTCATCCTCCCATCATGGAATGGGCGTATTATACGGTAAAACCGCCGTGGATGTACAGGATGGGATGGGAAGAGCATGTTATCGTTTCTCTTTTTTCCCTTCTCACGGGCATTCAAGCGTATACATATAGTAGGGGCACGTTGCAACGTGCACCCTCTGGCTGCCTGTTCTGGATTCCCGCATTCGCATGGGATGACATAGGTGGATTCATTCCCCCCCGCCAAGATCTTGCCTACTCGCGAATGCGACACCTTCTAATTATTCCCTGCCCGTTATGATTCCGTTGACTCTTCTTTTTATTTTTGTATACTCACTCAAAATCTTGAAAACATGATAATATTATAATCTCATGCGAATCGTTGACCGGCACAGCCCCCGCAAATTGTATATTCAACTGTTTGACATCCTCGTCGATGCCATCTCCAAGGGTGAATGGGTCCCGGGGCAACAACTCCCCACCGAGGACGCCCTCTGTGCGCAACAGGGAGTCAGCAAGGCGGTGGTGCGCGCCGCCCTCAACGAGCTGACCCGCAAAGGCTATGTCAAGCGGATTCCCGGCAAGGGGACCTTCGTGCAACAACCCATCAACAGCCAAGGAGTCTGGCTGCTCACCAAATTAACTGAAAACGTCCTGGATTTCGGCCTCCCCTGGGAAACCGAGGTGATCCAGAAGATGCTTTCCGTCGCCCCCTCGGATTTAATGGAACTCTTCGCCTTGGAAACCGGGCGCCAGGTATTCAAGGTGTCCCGCGTGCGGTCGATCGATCAGGTGCCCGTGGTTCTGGAAACGTCGTATGTCTCGCACGACCTCTGCCCCGGGCTGCCGCTGGAGGACCTGCGGGGCACTTCCCTGATCGAGATCATCCATGACAAATACGGCATTCCCATCACCCGCAACGCCGATTCGATCGAAATCACGACCCTGGAAGACAAAGAGGCGGACCTCCTCCAAATGAAAACCGGCCAGACCGCCCTGCTGGCCGACCGCATCCTGTACACCTCCAACAACCGGGTGGTGGCCTTCATCCGCCTCATTTCCGTGTCCGAAAAACACCGTATTTCGTATGAAGCGGTCCGCAATCCCTTGGAGTGAGGCCAATGGCGGCGCGCAAGGAGCGCGCTCGCGGCAACGCTCTGTGATGTGCTTTCATGGATAATAGTCCATTCCCTCTCCCCCCGGGGGAGGGCCAGGGTGAGGGAAAGCCCGGGATAGCGTAAGCATTTCGTTTTTCATTGATTTCTTTCCAAGAAAAAAGGAATCATGGGTGGATGAAAAAAGCCCGGAGAATCTCCCCGGGCTGATGAAAGCCTAACTGTCTGTTATGGGAAACCCCAGCGCTACAAATTCAGCTCTTTCTTCATATCGAGCTGGCGGGCGATTTGGGTCAGGTCGCTCCGGAATTTCTTGTATTGGCGGGTTTCGATCAACTCGGCGGCTTTGTGGACGATTTCCTTGGCCTGTGCGATTTGTTTGTCTTGCCGATAGGCATTCGCCAGGTCCAGCAGGGTGACCACCGAATCGGATTGGATTTGCATGGATTTTTCGTAGTAGGGGATGGCCGCGGCCGGCTGCTTCAGATTTTCGTCATAGGTCTTCGCAATGGCGTGGTAGGTTTTCGCCAGTTGCAGATGATCCTCGGCGCTCAGCGTTTCATGCTCGCCGATGTCCACTGCTTTTTTCAAATATTCGAGTCCCCGCTCGTATTCGCCGTATTTCCGGATATAGAGCGTGCCCAGATGATGCAGGGCGGCAAGGCTTTTGGGATTGTCCTTCAACACGACGAGCAGGATCGACTCGGCTTTCCTCACATCCCCCCCGAACAGGCCGGGAATATCCCGCAGGATCACGGCGTACCCGATGCGCGCGCGCTCGCTGGTGGGATCCAGGGACATGGCGCGCACATATAAATCGCGCACGGTCTTGCCATCGGGCAGCAGGGTCATTTTGGACGCGCCGCGCATGGCCCGCTCCCCCAACGTGAAGGCCAGCGATTGCGCCAGCCAGCAGGTGTATTCCGCGTTTTGGGGGTCTTCCTTCACCAGGTAGCGGAAAATGTTCTCCGCTTCCCCATATTTTTCCTTGACAAACAGATCGATCCCTTTCTGATACGCGTCTTCCAACGAGAGGGTGCAAACCGGCTGCGCATCCCCCGGCTGGGCGGGAATGGACTGTATGAGCAAAGCGCACAAAAAAATCCCACCGAGAATGTGGGAGAGAAATGAACCGCGATGGATCATTAAAAAAACTCCCCTCAAACCTTTGAGAAGTATGATGGTTTAGTATACCATTCCAGAAAACGAATGAGAATAGTTCCGTGGAATTATTTCTATAAGTGACGGATTATTTGGATTCGGGCTGCGGTTGCCAGCCCGCGTAATTCTCCGGGATGGGAAACAAGACCGCCTTTCGGAGCCATCCGGCCGTATCCAGTGAGACGGCGTAACGAAGGTTATTTATGAAATTATGCGATGTCGTGCAGTTTTATAGTCCCCTGGGCGGCGGCGTGCGGCGCTATCTCGAGGACAAAATGCGCTTCCTGGCCGGCCGGGAGGATTATGAGCATTTGGTGATCGTCCCTTCCCACCGCCACCACATGGAATACGCGCACCGCTCCCGCCTGTATGAAGTCGAATCGATCCGGCTCGTGGGATCGCTCAGTTACCGGATGCTCCTGAACCGCCGCCGGATTTTGTCCATCGTGGACGAAGAAAAACCTGATTTGATCGAGGTGGGCGATCCCTACCGGTCCGCCTGGATCGCCCTGGAGGCGGGCCGCCGGCGCCAGATCCCCATCGTGGCGTTTTACCATTCCGACTTTCCCCGCGCCCTGGGACGCACCATCCGACGGTTTTGCGGCCGGCCGGTGGAAAAAATTCTCTCCCGGGCGGTGAACCGTTATATCGTCAATCTTTACAATCAAATGAGCGCCACGGTGGTGGCCAGCCGCCGGCTTCAACAGGTCCTGACCCGATGCGGGATCGAGCGGGTGGTCTGCATCCCCCTGGGCACGGATGTCCAGGTTTTCAAGCCGAATCCCGCGGGTTGGGAAATCCGGCGTGAACTCGGATTGAGCGAAAACGACTACTTGATGCTCTTCGTCGGCCGCCTGGCCCGGGAAAAGCAAATCCGCAACCTGGTCAACATGATGGAGATCCTCGCCGCCCAAGCCGGAACCGCCCGGCGCTATCACTTGCTTCTGGTGGGCGACGGCGAACTACGGGATTTCGTGGAAAAAGCCGTCCGGCAACGCCGCGACATCACCTGGCACCAGTATTCCAATTCCACCGAGCGCCTCACGGCGTACTATTCGGCCGCGGATTTGTTCGTTCACGCCGGCACCTACGAAACCTTCGGCATCACCTCCCTGGAGGCCCAGGCCTGCGGTGTCCGCGTGCTGGCGGTGCGGGCGGGCGGGCTGGATGACACGGTGGCCGGCGAGCATCCGTTGATCATGGCCGCATCGGCTTCTCCGGAGGCACTGGCGGAAGGCGTCCGGCGGTGCGAACAGTTGCGCGAATCCCAGACGGCGGAAGAACGGCGCGAACGCATCGTCCGCCATTTTTCCATCACCACCACCTTTGAACGCTTGACGAGCCTCTACCAACATCTCCTGGAGGGCCGGCCGGTGGAACAGTTTTCCTATCCCGGAGAGGAATGGATTGAAGATGAGTGTAAGTATCCGGCCATACTCACCGGCTGACCGGGACGCCATCCGCCGGATCTGCTGTGAAACCGGTTTTTCCGGCACTCCCATTGATCCCGTCTTCAACGACCGCGAGGTTTTTGCCGATTTCCTCACCCGCTATTACACCGATTGGGAACCGGAATGCGCTTGGGTGGCGGAGGTGGAAGGCCTCGTGGTGGGATATCTCCTCGCGTGTGTCCGCTACCGCTATCACGCCTGGGCGGCATTCTGGATCGTGGTTTCCCTGATCCCCAAAGTGGTCTGGCGGTGGATCAGCGGCCGGTACGATCCGGCTACCCGGAACTATCTGAAATGGTGCCTGGCCAAAGGCCGGAAAGAAACCCCCGCCGCGCCCCCGCGATCCGCTCATTTCCATTTCAATATTCTGCCAGAGTACCGGAACAGCGGCGTGGGTATGCAACTGGTGAAAACCATGGTGAACGCGTTGCGGGACCGGGGAGTGAAACAGGTGTACGGACAGATTCAAACTTTCGAAGACCGGCGCACCGAACGGGCGTTCAACCGGTATGATTTCCACCCCCTGGACCGGCGGGAAGTTACCAAGTTCCAGGATTATCTTGGCCATAAAATCTTCCTGTCCACCATGGTGCTGGATCTGACCGGCAACAGCCGGTTGTTCGAGAAGAAAACCTGGACTGGAGAGGAGGATGCCAGGCGGCCAGTTGATTGAAAAATATAGAAACAGGATGGGTTGAGCAATGCGAAACCCACTATCTCTGTTTCTCCAGATCCAAACCAGAATCCATCCCCTCTCTCTCTGGGCTACTCTCCGCACACATTCTTTCTACGGGCCTAAAGAAGTGGCGATCTGCCA
>JBHGBC010000214.1:0-8862 GCA_041946805.1 bacterium | reverse complement strand
CCTGCAACCATATTTTGTGCAGACAAGATGTCTGCACCACAATAAAGTGACTTTTTGCCGCTCCGTCAGGCTCTCGGGGGGAGGCCATCCCACCCAGGACTGAAGCCCTGGGCTATTTTAAAGCCGTCCCCTGCCGGGGACTCCATATTACTCTTGCATTCCTAACCAATCCTATGGCCGCTTTGCTGTCAGCGCCCCTTGCAAGGGGCTGTTACGAGCAGTCCAGGATTCCAAACCTGGGCTTGATTCATGACTGCCGAATTCTTTCCCCCAACTCCCGGAAAACTTCAAACAATCGCGGCAACATGACCCTTGGGCTATACGGCGCCGCGGCCTGGGCGCAGGCTTCGTGTGTGCCGGGGGAAAGATGATCCAACACCTTCTCCAGCGCCTGAGCCAGTGATTCCGGGGTGTGATCCGCGCTGATGGCCCCGGTTACGCCTTCCTGGATGACCTGCCGAATCTCGCCCGAATCGGTGGAAACCACGGGCAATCCGCACGCCAGGGCTTCGAGAACCAGAATAGGCATGCCCTCGAAGCACGAGCTAACCAATAAGGTATCACAAAATCCCATGACTGCGGCGAGTTCGGGGGCCGCCAGCGGGCCGAGGAAGTGAATCCGCCCCCTCATCTCAGTCCGGCGCGCGGCCTCGCGCATGTGGCCTTCCAGGCTGCCGCTCCCCGCCAGAAGAAGGTGGAGCGATTCCCGGCCGGCAGCCACGCGGGCGAAAGCCTCGATGGCCAACTGGGGATTCTTCTGCGCTTCCCAACGCCCGGCGAAAAGCACGTACCGGCCCGCGGGATCGAAATTGAACCGCCGCGCGAACGCCAGCCGCGCCCGTTCCGGTTCCCCCTCGGACGCCAACCGGAAGACATCGTCATTATACCATGTGTCTAGAAACGAAACGTATGCCTTTTTTCCGGGATACCGCTCCCGCAACCACACGGTCCCCGCCCGGCTGATGACGAAGATCCGGTCCGCCCGGTGGATGGCGCGGGATTCCACCGCCTGGTACAACCTGGGAGCATGCCGCCAACGCACTTCGGAAGTGGGCCCGGTGATTTCTTGGGGATGGCCATGAATGAAGAGTACGTTCGCTTGGGCGGGTAACGTGGTTAAGGCCAGTGGTTCGATGCGGTGATATATCGCCACAGCCTCGCGCAAATCCGGACGGGTGAAGCACAGCCGCAGGGGGAACTGGAGAAACAGGGGGAACAGGGTGCGTAAATTGGGTTTCCTTACCGAAAAGACCGGGTAATAACGGACTTCCTGCTCACCCAGCCGGTATATCTGCCAGCGCCGGACCGGACGCTCCGCCGGATTTTCGGTCACGCCAACCATTTCCGCGCGGAGGTCTTCCGGGGCATGACGAAGCATCGTGCGGATCAGCGTCTCGATGCCGCCGATCTTGCTCCCCCACGGATCGAACGGATGCACGGTGCATACGGGGATTGTCATGAGACGTTTTCGGTCCCGCCGCCGTTCTGGACGGCCGCCGCTCCGCCCAGGGCCGCGCCGAACACGGCCCATAGGCAGTATTGATAGGCCGTGGCGGTGATCAGGTTATCGTTAAGGCTTCCCGCCAGCCAGGCAGCGTAAAGGGCCAAGGCGGTCCAAGCCAGCCGGCGCGCGGGGGGGGAAACGGTGCTCCGCGCGGCGCGCCACAGCGTCCGTCCCGTGAAGTCCAGCCACGCCAGAAACAGGGCGAATCCGATCAGTCCGGTATCCAACAAAAAGCGGAGATAGTCGTTGTGCGGGTCTTGCCCCGGTCCTTGCCCGTGATCGACGCGGTTGGGATTGACCGTGGGCGCGCTCTGCAGACCGTATCCGAACCACGGGCTTTTACTCCAGGTCCGGAGGATGAACCTCCAGTTGAGCAGCCGCCACACCATGGAGGAGGTTTCCTTGCCGGTGCGCTCGATTTCGTCGAGGCTGTCCCACTGGGTAACGGTGGCGAGGCGCTTTTGTCCGGCGGGAGTCAGTACGAACAGAAGGGCGAACACCAGCAAGGCCGGAATCGCGATCCGCCGCAGCCGGGGGCTTTCTCCCAGGGCGCACACCAGCACCGCCACACCGAACATCCCCGCCCCGGTAAAGCTGAACGTGGCGATCAACAGGCTGATGATGAGGAGAAGCAGAATCATCCACCCCGCGCGCCGGTCCGCTTCACGCAGTTTCCCATACGCCAGCCCAGCCATGAGCACCAGGTAAAACGAAAACGGGTTGGGATGCACGAACGTCCCGCGTATCCGGTGGACTCCCTGGACGATGGATCCCTCCTGAAAAATCAGTTGATAAATGCCCGTCAGCGCGGGAACGATGAGCGAGATAAGCAACGCGTGAAGCACAAGGGATGCCCGGTTTTGACGCCCCAAACCCAGCGCCAATCCGAACACCGGCAGAATCGACACCAACCGGATCCACTCGCGCAAGGCCGCGGACCGGGGTGGACCGTTCAACCAAGGCGCGATAAGCGCCCAAGGCAATAACAGCAACAACCAGATCCCCAACACCCGAATCATGGGATGTGAGATAAGCCAATTCCTGTTTTCCCGCGGTTGGAGGGTAAGCCCCAGCCCCGCTCCCGCGATCAACAGCAGACTGGCGGCCGCGGCGGGATTGAAACGCATTGGCCCCGCGGCCCAATCGGTGAACCAATCCAGCGAGGGCCGCGCCGCAATCAGCGCCAACATGCTGTATTCAAGCCCCGTCACGCATCGCCGCTTCATGGCGCCGCCTCCAGGAATGACGCAGACAGGACGCTTGCGCCGCAAAAAGGATGGCGCGCGTCTGGGCTTCATGCCAACGCTTCCAGGATCGTGCGGGCGATGGCCGGGACTACCTCCACCGGATTGCCCGTCATGCTGTTGCCCATGGACATCTCCACTAATAACGTATGGTCTTCCTGGGGGATATGGAAGGACTTCAAATCCAACGGGATGTTGAAATCGCGGTTCAATCGAATCATGTGCTGGATCAGCAAATCAGCGTATTCGCCGGTTGTGAGGCCGGGGTCGGAGGTCAGCAGCCGGCCGATCTGGGCCAGCTTATCGAGACGCGCGCAACGGTTGAATTTCAACGCGTGCGGCAACAGGATGGCGCACGCCTTGCCGTGAGGCGCGTTGTACAACGCCCCCAGGCCGGACGCGAAGCCATGGGCCAGCCCCAGTCCGGCGTTGGCCAGGCAGATCCCGCTGAGGGTGGAAGCCAGCAGCATCTCTTCCCGCCGGTCGAAGTTGGAACCGTCCTGATAGACCTCGCGGATCGAGCGCAGGGCCATCCCCAGGCCCGCCAAGGCCAAGGCATCTGTGACGGGATTGGCTTTCTTGCAGATGAATGCCTCGATCAGTTGGGTAATGGCGTCCATGCCGCTGTAGGCGGTTTGCTCCGGCGGCAGGGGGACGGTCAGCTCCGCGTCCAAAATCGCTATGCTGGGATAAAGATAGGGGCTGCGGAAACTTTTTTTGAAGCGGTCCCGGGCTGAACGAATGACGGCATTGCGGGTGACTTCCGCGCCGGTCCCGGCGGTGGTCGGCACGGCGAGATGGGGTAACGCGGGCCGGTCCGCTTCCCGCCCGGTTCCGACGCCTTCCAAGTAATCTTGGATGTTTCCCCCGTTGGTCACCAGCCCGGCCACGGCCTTGCCCAGGTCGATGGCGGATCCCCCGCCGATGGAAATCACCAGGTCACATTTACCTTGCCGCGCCGCCTCGGCCGCCTGGTTGACGCTCTCCACCTCGGGTTCTCCGGCCGGTTTCACGTATTCGGACACCCGGTTCTGCCGCGAGGCCAGCGCGCGCATGGCCTCCTGGATAGGCGGGTGGATCCGGATGGAGGGATCCAGCACCACGAACGCGTTCTTTCCCAGGCGGGCGGCCGTCTCGGGCAATTGAGCGATCCGCCCCCTGCCAAGGATCAAACGGGTGGGAGAAGCGAATTGAAAATCCATGGGAGAATCCAATCTGGCGGATTTTTTTGTGGATATCGGGACGCGGTTCAGAACGCGCAACCACTCCGCTTCATTATAACGCATTGAAAACCAGGGTGTAACCGAATACCGGCCGCGCCACCCCGGGTCAACCAGCCGTCCCCTCTGCATCCAGTCCCGAAGGGATCAGATGCAGGCAGGATGCCTGCACCACAATGGCCTGGAACCCCGTTTGCGCGAGGAAGTCGCCTTGTCGGAATGCGTAAAGATCAACCCGGAGGGAGAGAAGATCAAAGGGATGGATTTCATGGATCAACTCGAAAAGACGCCAGTCAGGGATCTGGATATAATGTACTCACATATAAGTAAAATTTTGTTATAAAAAAAATAGCTGTAGGCAGTCATCAATGGCTGTTCACTGGGATCTCCCGTAGGGATGAGATTCAGATGCGGGATCGGGACTTTTGGGTAGAAATCCGCATTGGGGGAGTGGATCAGGGGGGGTGAAAAATGCGGCGGTTGGTTACCGCCCACGTCCTGGAATGGAGGGAAAAACCACTTCCCGGATGCACCAAAAAGAATACTTGATTGATATGATTGAATTGTCGATAATAGAGAAAACCAATTTTTTGACATTCAATATACCCTCCAGCGCATCTGTGCCGGGAGGGCAGGCCATGCGGATGGAATTGGAAATCCAAGGAAGGTAAGGCATTATGAAATTCGAATACATTACATTACGGTATTTGAGCCGGGATGAGAACGTCAAAATTGGCCGTCCGGAAGTCAATATCAAAACTCCCACCATCAGCTATACGGGCAATTTGGAAGAAGTCTTCAAGCAGTTGGGAATCGGGGGAGAACCTTCGCTGGTGGGTTTGTTCAATTTTTTTGGCAATCAAGGTTGGCGGCTGCATAGCATCTCGAAGAACGACATGTATTTTTTCGAGCGGGAAATCAAATGAAGTGGGCACCGGCCCTTGGATTTTGCTGGAAGCCATCAATCGTTTACAGGTCCCGGAAGCGCGGCGGGCGCCCCTAGGGGGCGGAGGCCGAGAAACAGATACCCCGGATTTCAATCCGGAATTGTTTTTATGCGGTCCATCAAGGACTGGACGTTACTTTACATCCTGCTCCGCACTTCCCCCGCACGTAGGGGGAGGAAGCGAGGGATGGAGACACTGAGGCGGCATGCCAGAGCGAATGGGCGCTCCCAGATGGATTTTGTTAATGGATTTCCAGGATTTTACACATCACCCATGATGCCATCCGCACCATCATCTCTATCCCGATGATTCCGGGATAGTCATTCATCCGAATGCCTTTTTTGCCATCCGCCGAGACATTCTAATTTGTAAATCAAATAAAATGAATAGATTGCAGCGAATCTTGGTTTTCGCTGACTTGGTATTGGAAATAGGAGTAAAAGTTCGGTACAATTCTCCCGATAATTCTACCAAGGATAATAGAAAGCCCAGAATCCGCGTCAAGAATCGATTATTTGTAAAGTGTAAACGCAAGGGGCAGGAAACCGGAGGAGCGGATCGCGAGCCGGGGATGACCCATCCGGGGGAATCGTTACTCGGGAGGGGCTATATTTTCGACAAAAGGCTTCATTCATCGCAAGATCCAGCCGATATCCGGTCCCAGGTTCCGAGTAAAGGCATGAGGGGGCGACTTTGAAGCTTCCCAATCTGAGCCCGCCAATCGAAACTCCCACGCCGCCGGCCGCGAAAACCGACCGGGTATCACAAATGCTGTTCGGGGCATACGGGGAGGCGAAGCGGTGGGAGGCGTTGGATGTCATCGCCCTGTCCCCCGCCTCCGTCTGGAACCAGCGCCTGCTTCTGTGGACCCTGGCCCTTCCAAATCCCGAGATGCGGGAGCGGGCGTGGGAGATTCTGAATGCCATGGCCGTGGATTACGGCTTGCTGATTCAGGAGCTCTCCTGTCCCATGTGGGAAGTGCGGGAAGGCGCGGTCCGCCTGCTCGCCAAGAGCGGGCGGTTGGACACTATTCCCTATTTGATTACGGAGTTGGAGGATTATCACCCCGGCGTGTCGGAAGCCACCCGCCGCAGCCTCTCCGTGCTCATCGAGAACGCCAAGGTCAGGAAGCTGAAGGGCGGATTACCGCCCGAGGAGGCGAAAGAGGCGCTCGAGATACTGTTTCAATCCCTGTACACCTCCAAACGTTCCCCCCGCTTTCAGACCATCCAATATCTGTTTCAAATATCATCCCTGGACGAAGATACTTTCTGGCAGATGTATTTGCTTTTGGATTTGCCGCAATATACGGTCCTGCACGAGGAATTTTTGCATTACCAAAAAGAAGGGTCCTTGCGGGTTTTGTACCGGGGATTGTTGCAGAAAAACGATCTGGTGCTGGACCGGTTGACCGCGTTTCTGGCGACGGCGGTCCGCAACAGCGGGGAGAATGTGAATCATCACCTGGCAGCCCTTCGCGGGCTGATCCGGGTGGAATTCGTCAAGGTGGCTTTTGTCCTTCAGCATTACCGGATTTTGGCGGAGTTTCAAGGATTGATCAAATTCATGACCCCGCCGGAGCGGATCGTGCTGTTCGATCTGCTGGAGGCGGTGGGGGCCGAGCAGAATCTCTCGTTTCTGTTGCGGTGCCTGCAACTGGATGATTCGCGCATCCGCATCCGCGTGCTCAAGATCCTGGGAGAGAACCAGAACCTGGGCCTGCGTCCCGAAGTCTTTGAATTTCTGACGGATACGGATGAACAGATGTTGCTGGCTTCCCTGCGGTATCTGCAAAAAAAGGGGGATCTGTCCATCCTCGAGCGGATTTCTCACCTGGCGCGCAGCAAAAAGAAAAAAGTGCGGCAGGGCGTAATCAGCACCATGTTCAAGATCATGAAAGACAACCTGCTGAAACGTTTCGACCAGTTCAGTCCCGGCCGCCGGCTGAAAATCCTCAAATCCCTGTTGAAAATGAAGCCCAACTTTTTTGATGATTTGAAATACCTTTCGGAATCACCGCAGGAGAAAGAACGCATCAAATATATCAAGATGTTGGAGGCCCGGCCGGTCCAGGAAGCCCTGGCGGATTATCACCGCTTGTCCCGGGATCCCAATCCCCGGGTGCGGGCCACCGCCCTCATGGGATTCGAGCGGATCAAGGATCCGGAGATGCGTTTCAAATTGATTCAACCGTTCTTCAATGATCCGGACGACCGGGTGCGGGCGAACGCCATGGACATGCTGCCGGACGAGAAGCCCGCCGATGAGACGATCACCGCCATCGCTCATGAGTCGGCGCAGAAGGGGAGCCGGCGGGAACGGGCGAACGCCGTGGCCAAGCTGATCAATTGGGGGTATACGGAATACGAGACCGATTTGCTGGAGATGCTGCGTAGTCCGGATGAGATCACCAAAACCAACGCCCTGTGGATTCTAGGCGTGACGGATTTGCCCCACCTGACCGTTTATTTGCGCGAAGCGGCCAACGATCCCCGTGCGCATGTACGCCAGATGGCCGTACGTGGCATAGGATTGAAGGGCACCGATGAAGACATCCGCGCGCTGATGCCCTACCTCAAAGATCCGGACCGGTCGGTGCGGATCGCGGCGAAGAACGCATTGCGGGCCCGCCTGAACCTTTCCTTCGAAATTGGCTAATAAATTCATAAGTCCAGTTGTGACAAGATGTTAATGATATGTCCCCTTTTTTTCCTTACTCACCCCCCCATTTAACACCGATTCCTGGATGAGCCTGAATTGATTTCAGCGGCAATCACGATAAAATGGGCTTGATTTCAATGGTGTCACCCTGTGGTAATCAGTGGCTGGAACCGCGGCACTTTTCTCGCTGCCGGAATGAAATCCGGATTACGAAAACTGAAAACCGCCATGGTCTGCAAGGGAAAATGGAATCCATCCCCCATGGAGAAATTCGTTTGGTCACCTCCCCGAGGCTTTGTTCCTGAAGAGAAACTGCTTTCGGCGGCGATCAATGCCTGCCGGGAATACCACCCCAAAGTGCCAGCGGCCTGTTCAGCCGTGTTTTATCCCTACACCGAGCTCAAAAGCACGCTGCGGATGAAGAAGGAAACGGTGCACATCCGGGTCAGCGACATCCTGCGCGGCGCGCCCGAGGAAGTGTTGCAGGCTTTGATTTTGGTGTTGATCGCCCGGGCGTTGCGCCGTAAACCGCGAAAAGAGGCGCTGCGGCTATACAACGAATACATCCACCGTCCCCAGGTGGAAGCCTGCCATGCCAAGGCCCGGAAAAAGCGGCGGCGCAAGCTGTTAACCGATCCGAAAGGGAAACACCACGACCTGAATGAATCGTTCCAGCGGATCAACCGGCGGTATTTCGGGGGAAGTTTGGAGAAGCCCATCCTATCATGGAGCCCGACGGCGAGCCGGCGTCAACTGGGGTATCATGATTCGCATTTGAACGTGATCGTCATCAGCCGGTGGCTGGACCGCAAAACGGTTCCCGTGTTTTTCGTCGATTTCATCATGTATCACGAATTGTTGCACATCGTGGTCCCGGCGGAATTCCGGAATGGGAAACGGATCGTGCACACCCGGGAATTCAAAGCGCTGGAAAAACGCTTCGACCATTACGAGGACGCCGTGGAATGGCTGCGCCGGATCCGTTGAAAATAAGCGCCCGGAGTTTCTCCCCTGGCGCGGGGGAGGATCTTTGAATCATTCGGTTTTTCCGGCTCATCCGGCAGTTGAATGCCTGACGGGTGCAATCGCCTTTCAATTCCAATACTCCCAATCCGAAGTGAAATAAAACTGGTTCATCCGAGAAATGCGTACATCCGAGACCATTTGCCCCGGGTTGAAATCCTGGGTTGCTGTAAAGCCGTCCCCTGAAGGGAACTCCGTAAGGGTAAGACATCAACCAATTCCAGAGAGGCACAGCGGGACGAAAGGGCTTTCATCATAATCCA
>JBHGBC010000213.1:0-8863 GCA_041946805.1 bacterium | reverse complement strand
ACCAGCAGTTCTGATGTACAAAATGAGAATGAATCCGCCTCAGAAATATCAAGCCGAGCGGGACGTGGCCTTCACCTCGGATGAGCGCTGGCTGGTGACCGAGCGGGACGGGACGCCCACCCTGGTGGACGCGGAAACGGGGGCCGATCTCCAGCGGTACGATATCGGCGAGAAGAACATCATGACCGCCGCCTGCTTTTCACCGGATGACCGGCAATTGTACATCGCGGGGATCGACCGGAAAATTTACGTCTTCGACAGCCATCTGCCGTCGCGCGCGGCGGGGTGGGAGGTGTACCCGTGAAGGGAAAATTGCGTTACTACCGTTTATATCCCTGGGAATTTAGAAAAGATTCTATGCTTTGAACAAAATCACCGGCGGCACGCAGAGCCTCCCTCGCGTCTTCCAGGAATTCTTTGCCTACTCTCCCGGATGCGCAAAATTTCTCCTGACCGGTCTCAGTGGATCTTGTTCAGCAAGATCTCCCGCGGTTTGCTGCCCCGGGGCGGACCGACGATTTCGTTCTCTTCCATCAGGTCCAGCAGGCGGGCGGCGCGCCCGTAGACGATCTTCAGGCGGTACCGCAGCATGGAAGTCGAGGCGGAATCGTTTTCCAGCACTCATTGCACCGCCTCGTCATACAGTTCATTCTGTTCGGAACCTCTGTATCTCGCGACGTCCGCGGTCGTGTCCACGTCCTTCAGCGGCTTGAATTCCTCCTGCACGTATTCATGTTCGCCACGTTCGCCGCCGCCTCATCCACATGTAGACAAGGGCTTTTCATGTCCACGCCAATGTGCCTTTTACAAGATGGCATTGATCATGGAGCGCAGGGGATGTTGTTGCCGGTTGCCATACCCGTTGTTATATTCGTGATGGGTACGGATGGCCTCCCATTGCGCATCGTTTATATTGCTCGGATAACTCATTTCTGGCCCATCCGGTAAGTGCGTACTTTCTCTCTGCAGTTTGCTATGCCATCCCAGCAAACCGTCTGGAGAGAATAACCCTCACGTCTCTCTCTGGGTGAGTGGATTGGATTATGACGAAAGCCCTTTCGTCCCGCTGTGCCTCTCTGGAATTGGTTGATGTCTTGCCCTTACGCAGTCCCCTTCAGGGGACGACTTTGCGGCAGCCCAGGGTTTTAACCCTGGGCCCAGAGCGCCGTAGGCACGCACTTGTCGGATGAACCTCATTTCTCTGTTCCCTCAATCCTGATAAATTAAAGAAATTCAGATATGTAACGTATATTATACATCCTGTAAATGACAAAGACAAGTTCTTAGACATTTTTGACTCCTTGAATAGGTCATTACATACAACTGATCCAGAGTCAGTTTTACATATAGTAGCGTAATAAGCCGGGAAGAAGCAACGCGCAATATGGATCACCCGCCCCGGCGTGCTTACCTTGGATTTAAGGCTTGTAGATGGTTAAAGTTTCTGTGATTTCATACAACTTTTGCATCAAATTACTATCGGTGAGTATAATGCCTTTCACCAAATAGGTGATGCTTTTGAATCGCAGAGCCAGTAACCATGCATCCTTGGCCTCGCCATTCACGTCTGCCGTTAAGCGAGAAATAACCTTAGACGGATTCAGGTCACACCATAATTTTACAACGGCACCAGGTATGGGGTTTCCATACGGATCGATGACTTTTACCGTCAATTGAGGTCTCCACGCCCATGGACTTTTGGCGTTGCCATCATAAAGGAGTTCCGCAGTTCCAGCCAATTCCACGCTAATCCCGCTGGGCGGTTCGCCTGGATGGTTCACTGGCAATCGAGATCCACCCAGCCAGCCTACCTTTTCTAAATCTCCATCTTTGTCGCCCGCATAGTAATCAGTAAGAGCATATTGATTTATTATGTCTTGCCTGACATTATATACTCCATTTAAATTATTTGGTTTTGATTTCCCATCCAAATATCGCGCCACCAGGCCGGCGGCATGAGGAGCGGCCATGCTGGTGCCGGATAGGGTTGCATAGTTATTATCGCGGTATGTCGAATAAATATCAACTCCCGGCATGATCAAATCGATGGCATGGCCAGGAGAACTAACCGGATTGGAATCATAGTTATAGACAGACTCGCTGAAATTACTGAAACAGGCCATGGAATTATCCTTATACAAACTATCACACATCTTAATATTCGGGCCATTATCGCCAGGATCCCCATTTGTATCCGCCATCGCGGATACAGTCATCACCTCGGGAAAGGCGGCGGGAATGATGTCGTCCTCGGTCATATATAAGCCATCCCAGCCGTATACATCTCTCCCATGATTGCCGGCCGCCACTACTACCACCACTCCAGCTCCCACACAGGCCTGGATCGCCGTATGGAGAATCTGGCTATAGCCCACACTGGACAAACTCATGTTGGCGACTTCGATGTCACTGGCATGTCTCGTCACCCAGTCCACTCCGGCTATGACCGATGACAGACTACCCGATCCGTTCGCGTCCAGCACCTTGACCGGCCACAACCGGGCGCCGGGGGCCACGCCCACCACGCCATAATCATTATCCAAGGCGCCGACAATACCCGCCACGTGCGTGCCATGGCCGTTGTCGTCATCATATTTCGACGCATATTTCGGCGCGGGGCCCTTGCCTATTGTGCAAATCCCCTGATTTAAAATCACATACAAATCTGGATGATCGAGGTCAATCCCTGTATCGATGATGGCGACATCGATATCAATTGGACTGGCCGAAGGATATGCCGTGGTCTGCGCACCTATGCGCTGAATCCCGGCCGGTATGACTTGCGGGCTAGCTTGGCACGCTTCAATCACCTGGTCCGGTTCGACAATTGTTACCCATTTCAATTCCTGGAGATCTTTTTTGCCAATCCCGGAGGCAGCTCGATCGAAAAGCCCCGCAAGGCGGTTTTGTAAACATGCTTGACTTGCCCATGAAAAAGTTGCGAAAGAGTCACGGACGCCAGATCGGGATCGATATCGTCCCGCACTTGAATGATAAACGTTCCGTGTATGACTTGCCTATCTTTCCCCTGCGCGAAACCGGGCAGGGAAACCCATAGCAGCATCGCCAAGATGCAAATAAGCCGTATCGAGACCATCCTGGACCATGCCTTTCTCTGCTCACCCGCTTGCTTCCTTGTGTTCATGATTCATCTCCTTTTACGAACCTGCATCTGGATTTTCAGGGCCAACACACCCGGGGCTGATGGAGAATCTAAACTCATGGTTTCGGCTTGTCTGTAGAGGAAATTCTCATTCTTTGTAGGGAAATTACCCAAATCGGGAGGATTTGGAGAAATCCCCAGGACTGACGCCCCGGGGTATGCTCCTATCGCGCTTACAGCGCTCAAATGCTGTACCGCATTCAGGTACAAAGTTACAATTATTTTCCACAAATGCTGGATCTACCGGTTGGCCTTGGCCAATTGATATTGCATGGCGAGGCGGGTCAGGTGAGCCATGCGTTGACATTCCAGTTTGGTCTTGATGCGGTCCAGGTGCGAGTCCACCGTGCGCGCCGAGATGAACAATTCCTCCGCCAGTTGCGCGCGGGTGTAGCCCAGTCCAATCTTCTCGAAAATCTCCAGTTCCCGCCCGGACAACGTCTGTTCCAGGCCCTGGGTCCGCTTGTCCTTGGCCTGATGCTGCAAAAGCACCTGGGCCACCCGCTGGCTCATGAAGATCCGCCCCTCGCGCACTTCCCGCAGGGCCTGGCGCACCGATTGCACCGACTCCCGCTTGAAGACATACCCCCGCGCACCCCCTTGCAGGGCCTGCTCGATGTACGCCGGTTCCTCGTGCATGGTCACCACCACCGGCAGGCAATCCGGGCAATGCTCTTGCAGGTACGCCAGAATCTCCAACCCCGATCCCTCTTCCAGCGAGAGATCCAGGATCGCGAAATCCGGCCGGATCCGCCGCAGCAGCGCCAGCGCCTCGGCGGCGCTTCCCGCTTCGCCGCAGACGCGGTACGCCCCATCGCTCTCCAGTTCCTGAACGATGCTGGCACGGATGAAGGGATGGTCATCTACCACCAGGACAGTTTGCGGATTGGATCCAGACATACGCTTGGTCCCTCAAAGGGCATGAATCTATCCTATCGAACCCTACAGACCTGTCTGTAGAGAATTTCCCTCTTTCATTGTCGGGAGATTCCCTAATTGTAAGTGGCGGCTTCATTGGCTTGGGATTGCGCCGTGGTTTCATCCCCATCCGGCAGAGACAACACGCAGGTGACGATGGTTCCTTGGCCCGGCGCGCTGGTGATGTCGAGGACGGCCCCCATGTCCTGGGCCCGGTAGCGCAAGATCGGCAGCCCCATGCCCGGGTAGGACGCCCGCGGATCGAAACCTTGCCCGTCGTCCCGGACGGTAAGTATGAGATTGCCGTTCTCCCGCCGCAATCCGATCTCGATATGGTGGGCTTGGGCATGCTTCACCGCGTTGGTGGCGACCTCCTGGGCGATGCGGTACAGGTTCAACTGCTGCCGGGGGCTGAGGCCGGTCACCTCCGCGTCGTTCGGCACCGTACAGGGCAGGTTGTGTAACTCTTCCAATCCGGCCGCCAGGCTCTGCAGGCTTCCCAGCAGCCCCAGTTGATTGAGATTGACCGGCGAAAGCCCCTGGGCCAGTTGGCGGGTGCGGTGGGTGGCCTGGTCCACTTGCTGCAGAATTTCCCGCACTTCCTCCACTTTCTGGGGCGCGGACGCCTCCAGTTCCTTCATGAGCAGTTCCGAGCGCAGGGCCACTCCCACCAGGTTCTGCACCACGTCGTCGTGCAGGTCCTGACCGATGCGCTGCTGCTCGTGCTCGGCGACTTGCAGCAGGTGGCTCTCCGTCTCGCGCAGTTGCCGGGTGCGCTCCGTCACCATCCCCTCCAGGTTCAGAGCAAAACGGGCCAGCAAGGAACGGGAACGCAGGGCGATCAGGGCCAGCATCAAGATCAGGGAGAGAGTGGCCGCCACCGCGGGAACAAACCAGCGCCGTTCCTGAATGGGGGCATGATTGACCCGGAAGGTGAAGGTGGCGGGAGAGGGATCGGCGTTTCCTTTCCGGTCCATGGCCCGCGCTTCCAGTGTATAGTTCCCCGGCCGGAGCCGGTTATAGGTCGCCAGGGTGGCGGGGGTGAAGGGAGTCCAGGGCCCCTGGTTCAACCGGCAGGAGTACAGCAATTGCTCCTTGGGCGTGTATTTCCACTTATCGAGCCCGGTGAACGAAATCCGCACCTCGCCGTTGTAGGAAAAATCGTTCAAGTTCTCTTCCAGGTTGATGTACGTTTGCGGGGGATCGGGATCAGCCTCGGGATGGAAGAGGTAAATTCCGTCCGCCGAACCGGCCCACAGGCGGCCCTGGCTGTCTTCGAAGATTTTGTTGACCATATCATAGCGAAAACCGTCTTCCGAGTTGTAAGTGATCCAGCTGCCATCGATATAGTGATGCAGGCCGGACCAGGAGGCAATCCAGATGCTGCCATCCCGGGCCTGGATCATGGAGATGATGTGATCCAGGCCGGTACGGAGTTTTGTCCAGCGCTGGCCATCAAACTCGTAGAGGGCGTTGGTGTCTCCCACCCAGATTTTGTCTTTTTCCACTTCCAGGATGCTCAAGGCGGTGGTTCCGGGGTACTGCTGTTCCTCCGGCCATTGCACCTTCTGGCCGTTCCGGAACCATTGGAGATGCACGTCGGAATTGCTGCCGATGAGGATCTCTCCGTTGTCCCGTTCGTAAATGCAGAAGATGCCCATGCGGATCGATCCCGGAGGAATCAAGTTGATGAATTCCTGGTTTTCGTAGGCTTCCAATTGGGCGTTTTCTTTCTCATCATACATGACCATGAGCAAAGGATGGGATTGGCCCGGGGAGATATAATCGCAATGCAGTTTTTCCGGATGATACACCAAATCGAAAGTTTCGGTGACTGGATCAAACACGCAGAAAGGCTTCGGCTTGAGAAGCGAATCTCCGACTTGGATGGCCAAACGCCCATCGGGCAGGAATACCAACGATTGTGGTTTATATTGCCAAATTGTAAACGTGATCGGCTTGGGATATTTCTTCCACTCGCGGCCATCGTATTTCAATAAATGGTTCAAATCCAATGACCACAAGTTCCCGGCTTTATCTTCCGTGATCACGCTGATTTCCGATTGGAATTCCCGGCTTCCCATCGGCTTGCGCCATAAGGGGGGAGCGTAGCGCAGGATGCCGTGGTTCGTAGCCAGCCAGAACGAACCATTCTTTTCGTAGGCACTGTCACCGGTCAGGGATGTGATCCGGTGGTTCTGCTGGGGGATGATCGCTTTCTCGTTGGCTTGGCAGTATGCGATAAACTCTTGGTTGTACCCCTTCGACCCCACTGTCCAGATCCCGTCGTCCTCTGACAAAGCCAAGGGAGCTACTTGTCCCAAATCCCGGAAATGTAGGTTTGAGTCCAGGATGACCAGGGGTTCCCGGGCCGTTCCTAATACTTGGTTTGCTCGGAGTAATAAATTTCCCGTCATCCCTTCCACCGGCAAGCTGAAGTTCTGCAGCGGGCTATCCTCGGGGACCAAGTATTCCACCATAATGACGGGTTTAAGGGGATCTTGAATATTGACTTTGATCACTCCCCTATTCCCAGTGATCACCAAGCGCTGGTCCTGGGCCAGGATCATATGACCGAATGTTCCCAACGATGTGGAAGCGGCCTTTAGCACCGCCGTGGCTTCCCGCGTGGCCGCGTTGTAGAGTTTCAAATCATCATTATAAAGACAATAAACTTGCTCGTGATCGAGAGGAACAAACAGGTATTTGGCGGTGTTGCCTCCCATCGCGGGATTGCCGCAATGCAAAAAAGAGAGGGTCGATTGATCGGAAATCCATAAGGGGTGATCCGCGGCATCCCGGCACATCTCCCAGGAAATGGTATCCGCTTGATCCTTCATTTGCCGGTACAGATGCCAGTATTCAAAAAACCAGAGAGAACCATCCAGCCCTTCCTTCACCAAGCCATCGGGAAGATCGCCCAAGGGAATGGGTTGAAACGCAAAACCGTCAAAACGGTTCAGGAGAGAAATTTTTGTGTCGGGATTGTAGTTCATGACATAGACGGAACCCGAAGGACCAAGATTCACATAACGGGCAATGGAGTCCGGCAAGCCATCCGCCGCGGACCAGGTTCGCCAATGTTGGATATCTTCAGTCTTTTCCTGGATAGTGGCAAAACAATAGAGATTCTGGCCCAATATCACTTTCTCGTTAATGTTACCCCCAAAGATCGTCGTGGGGAGAACCGCGGCGTCTCGGGCATGGAGAGTGTATTCCAATTGGGTTGTCCCGGGGGCGGCTGGTAAGGACCAACGCAGCCGATGAAGTTCGAGGCAGCCGGTGGCTTCCTCCACCGAACCTCCGTGACTGACCGAGGTGGCGGACACTTCCCCGGCTACACATTCTTTGATTTGAACAGGCAGCGGATGATCGGTGGGATTGGTAATTTCAATGGCTGCCCGGGCGGAATGTTCGTCGATTTTCTCCACCGTCCGCCGCCCATAAACAAAATCCACCGCCGCGATGGTGACATTTTCACTACGAAAACAGGCCGGTTGAGTGGATTCCACCTGAACCGCCACATAATATTCGCTCTCGAAAATAAGCGGATAAATTATGCCACACCACTCTTTTCCGTCTTTCGAAAATTCAGCGGCCGCCTGGTGGAGATCCGCGTAATACGTGACGCGGTAATTGATTTTTTCTTCATTGGTCTCGGAAAAAGCGCGATGTCCAAAAACGTAATTATTTCCTTTTATTCCATCACGAAAAAGAATACTGTTCTTTATCTTCTGCTCTACACCATCAAAGAGAGTACGACAACCGATCTCTCTTTGAGTATCTTGAACCAAAAGCATAGAGAAATAATTGGCCCGCGTCGTCGAAAAAATGATCGAGGCGGAAACGGTGAAGGATCCGCTCATCTTCTTTCGCAGATAAACGCAATCTCGTTTGAATCTGGCCTGATCGATGCGGGCGGTATAGGACCCTTGTACGGGATCGTACGTCACATCGTAGTCGCCGGGCTGGAGGAGAATATCGTTGGGCGAGCCAATGACCGGCTCATACACGCCGTCGAAGATCCCGATCCCGGGCGGGGTAACGTCGGGAGGTTCCGCGGCCGGGGCGTACAAAACCGCGGTGATCAGTAACGCGAGGCCGGGAGAAAGAAGGCGCATCATGATGGCCCTCCTGAGTTGGAGTGACGGGACGCCGGGGCAATCCAACCATCCTCAGAAAAAGCCGAATCCCAAGCGAATCAAAGTGAGAGGCAAAAGAAACCTTTTACAAAAAACGAACTCATTGTAACACAATCCCGTGAATCATGAAAAGAATTTATCTTTATACCGGAATCCGTGAACTAAGATTCCCCAAAAATCGCGGCGGAACTTACATCTCGAAAAATGATCTTAGCCAATCGTTTCTTATTCATTCCGGCGTCATTACATGAGCCCGGGCCGCTATTTCCTGCCAATTTCCCGGCTGTATTTCCTTTTGAATGGCTCCCAACTACCTTTCCGCGCAAACCTCTCCTCCTCTCCGGGATGGGGATGAACCCGATGTTCCATTTTACCTCGGCCCGCCTCCCCCGGCGGCCGGCTTTATCTGGGAGCCGCGGCGAAGCGGAAATAGCCACGTCGCCTTCGACTCCCGGCGCAGGTTGCGTTTGATCAGCCAGTCCACGTTCTCCTCGATGCAGACCGCGAGGTTGTCCTGGCTGTGATTCCCCGCGTCCAACCGCACCAGCAGGGGAGCGGAGGTCACCCGCCGTGCCAAGACAATCGTTTCCCGCAGAAATTCCGGAGTCCCCTTTTGACCATGCTGCTTGCCTTCCCGCAA
>JBHGBC010000212.1:0-8911 GCA_041946805.1 bacterium | reverse complement strand
GCCGGGGCGCGCCGCGGCGCGCCCCGGCCGTCCTGTCTCCCTCATCGAAACTTCAGACGGCCGGGATCAATACAACATGAATTCTTCCACCCGGCTCACCGGCGGCTCCATGCCCAGCGCGTAGGCAATAATCTGGGCGAACAGTCTGCGGCCCGCCGGCGTCAGGTTGGCGTAGCCGTCCAACTGCACCCAGGTGGCGATCCGCAATCCCGGCGATACCGTCCCGTTCACGGTGGACCCCTTTTCGATCACCCACAAGAACGCCCGGTTGGGATTATCCGTATCCGTCGCCAAGACCTTGATCCCCGCCGGGGGATTCTCCAGATATCCGATCGGCAATTCGTCTTGATACACATACATCGGCCCGAGGTCGAATCCCTGGGTGATGGGATGCGTGTTGTCCACGATCGTGAGCGTCATGCCGCTCGTGTTGCCGTTGCCCACCCCGCTCTGGAACGCGAGGTCGTCCCCCAGCGCTTGCTCATTCGAGATCAGGGGGACCGCGCTGTTGGCGTGATAATTCATCGCCGCCACGTTGCCCGAGCCCACCGATTCGCTCACGTACGCCAAATCCGCCCCGGTGAGGTCCGCCGGCATTTCGTAGCCTGCCGCGTTGGTGTCCGAGAAGCGCGTGATCTCCACCCCGAACATCGTGCGCAGATCCGACATGATGAATTGATCGGTCAATCCGTTGAGATCCACATTCTGGAAAAAGAAGACCTTTTTCCCCGAGGAGGGCGCCGGCGCGCCGGCCGCCCCGATATGATCGTCGCCGCTGATGGCTGACGCCGGTTCGCCGCCCAAGGCCAGGGTGCCGCGCAGGATCCCATACACTCCTCCGGCTCCCGTCCGGACCGGCGCGACGCAGCTATAGGTCAGGGTGGCTTCTCCACTCGCGCCCGTGGCGTTCCAGGTCAAGCTCCCGTCGCTCTCCAGCGTCACCGTGCCATGGCTGGCGGCCGGGCTGCTGACCGTGAATTCCGCCGGGGGGATTTCCTTCACCACGGCGGGATCGGTCACCCCCGCTTTCAGGTTGAGAGTGATTTTCACCTCCGTCTGCGTCTCTCCCGAATCCAGCAGGGGTTTGGTGATGGTCCGCGTGATCAGGGCGCGGGCGTTCAAATCGACATCGGCGGGATCGATGGCGCGGTTGGTGGTCACCGCCAGCCAGTCGATGCTGGCGTCGTTTTCACGGTTGCCGATATAGATCGTGTGCTCCCCGGCGGTCAATTCGAACGCGCGCGGATCCTGGGCGGGCGTCTGGCTGCTGACCCATTCTTTCGCGAACGCCTTGTCCGAATTGATGTTCCACCGGCTGGAGTCGTCTCCCGCCGGCATTTCATCGATTTCGAAATGGAATGAATCGCTGTTGCCGTCTTCGCCCCGCACGTTGCCGAAGAAATAGTACGTTCCGTCCTTGGGAATCTGGATGGGGATTTCCAACACTTGGCCGGCCGAGGTCCGCACCGACACCGCGAAGATCCCGCTCTCCAGTTGGGGGTCCGCTCCCAATCCCCACGAGCCATCCTCCGGGGCGATGGCCTGCTCGACCTGAATCACCGTGGGAAACACCGGATCGGCGGGAACGGGCGTCGTGTTCCAGGCGAACACGGGATTTTTGGGCAATACCGCGTCCCCGGCCACGAAACTCACCGGATTGACGCCGTCGTTGAATGTCCCGGACCACGATCCCGAGGCTCCCGCCCCCAGCTTTGCGTCATACGTCAGGGTGGCTTCCCCCGTGAATCCGCTCAACACCCAGTCGATCGTACCGTCCGGATTCACGGTCACCGTGCCCGCGCCTGCCTTGGCGTTGGAGACCGTGGCGCCCGCGGGAGCCGCTTCATGCACGGCGGCGTTCACCGTCTGGCCGGCCCGCGCCCGCGCGGTGATCGTCACCGGGCTGAGAGAAGCTCCCGCCTGGTACGTGTCCGTGGGGAGGACACGTTCGGCCGTAAAGGGATATTCCTCGATCTTCACTTCCGTGAATTCCCAGACGCCGAATCCCGAACCTTCGGCGGTGGCCGCCAGCCCCACGTACACCGGATCGCGCATGGGAATCACTTCCGTCTGAATAAAGACTTTCTGCCCCGCCTTGTTGTAGGTATAGAAACGGATGCTGTTGCCGATCCGTTCCAGCCGGATCTTTCCAGTATGATCGTCGGTCAATCCTCCCAGGGCCGGGTCAGGCGGTTCGGGATCGCCGTCCCGCTTGGTCGCCCCGCCCTTGACGGACCGGAACGTGGGATGCACGGACATATCCACCGAATTGGTTCCCGAGACCGCCGCCGACGAAGTAATCATCCACGAACCGTGGACCGAATCGGGATCGAGGTCCTGCCGGATCATCAATCCCCCGCGGCCCACGTCGTCGATGTGCATGGGGATCGCCTCAATCGCGAAACTGCCGGTCATGGCCTTATAGACGAAGTGAAACTGGTCCGTGGACGACTGATTCCCGATCGTGGTCCCCACCGCGTCGACCTGGTATTTCCCGTCCTGAAAATTGGCCATCCCGATTTCCGCCGGCTCGCCGATATCCGCCTGGTTGTCGAAAATCCCCACCGGCTGCGCCTCCGCCCCCATTGCCCATAAACCGATAACCGCCCACCATCCAATGATTCGCCTCATGGTTTCATCCTCCTGGTTCCATCCCATTTTCCGCGTTCCTAAACAATAGTTCCGGAACTTCCGAATCTTGGACCCGATCGATTGTTTCAAATATGGGGGAGATGTCAAGTTTGTTCCGAAAATTGAAACGGGAGGCTCCCTGGCTTGGGATTCTCCCCCGGATGCCCGGGCGTTGGGCCAGGGAATGGATCGATGTAAACCACCCCCAAAACCCACTCCCTCTGGGACAAGGGCAGGGTGAGGGAAAAATTGAGATATTCCAGCCGCATGGCCGGGGCGCGTTGCAGCGTGATCCAACTTTATTGTGCCCTGATTTATTATTGCTTTGTCCTCGCACAAGATGGGTGAATCCCAATGCGAATCCCATCATCCCGGACTTCCTGGTCTTCCTGGACCTCTGGACCATCCTGATTCAGACAACCACCCTATTCCCTCCTTCTCTCCAACACTTTTTCAACTTGAGAATCCTTGCTTTTCATCGTAGATTATCGGAATGAAAAACTGCCGGATTTGAAGGCGGGATGATCCGTTACCATTCCCGTCCCGATTGATTGACCGCCCGCGATTCTGGCGTCAATCCGATACTGGAGAACTAAGGATTCACGATGAAATATGGAACGTTGATCCGGGGATGCCTGCTATTGGGGCTGCTCCCGGCGATGCCTGGAATAGCCGGTGATTGGCCGATGTGGCGCTACGACGCGGAGCGCACCGCCGCGTCACCCGACGAACTTCCCGGGGCCTTGCGTCCGCTGTGGACCCGCGAATATCCCCCGCTGGAACCGGTCTGGGATGATCCGCTCAATCAAGACCTGATGCAGTTCGATACGGTGTACGAGCCGGTCGTGTCCGGCCAGACAATGTTCATCGGCTCGAACGCCGATGACCGGATGACGGCCCTCGACACCGGGACCGGGGCGGAAAAATGGTCGTTTTACGTGGACGGCCCGGTGCGGCTGCCCCCGGTGGTGGATGGAGGGAATGTCTACTTCGCCGGTGACGACGGCTTTCTGTACTGCGTGGACGCGGAGACGGGCGCTCTGGTCTGGAAATACAGCAGCGTGCCCTCGCGCGACAAGATTCTGGGCAACGAGCGGCTCATCTCCACCTGGCCGGCGCGCGGCGGCCCGGTGGTGAAGGACGGCGTTGTTTACTTCGCATCCGGCATCTGGCCTTTCATGGGCGTGTTCATCTGCGCCCTCGACGCCCGCACCGGGGAGGAAATCTGGGTCAACGACAGTACTGGCTCCGTCTTCATCAAACAACCGCACAATTCCCCGGCCTTCGCGGGCATCGCCTCCCAGGGCAGCCTGGTGATCGCGGGAGACAAACTGCTGGTCCCCGGCGGCCGCTCGGCTCCGGCGTGCTTCGATCGGAACACCGGGGAGTTCCTCTATTTCCGGCTGGCGGAAAACCAGAAAACCGGCGGGGCCTTCGTGGCCGCCTCCGGCCCCCATTTCGTCAACTATCACCGGGACCAGATGGTCAACCTGTTCGACCTGGAGACCGGCAACCGCCTCATCGACCGCTTCGGCGGCATGCCGGTGCTCACCGGCGAGGTCTTCTACGGCCGGGGCGAAACGGTCCAAGCCTTCGACATCGCCCATCTCCGCAAGGTGGAGTATGAGAAGATCGAAAAAGACTCCGATACCGGCAAGGTCAAGGTATCCACCGCCGTCAAGTGGGAATTGGACACCCTGTGGGAACTGCCGGTGGACGCCACGGGCGATTTGATCAAGGCCGGCAACCGCCTTTACGCGGGAGGCAAGAACCTTGTCTCCGCCATTGACCTCACTGCGCCCCGCCAGCCCGGGATCGCTTGGCAGCTTCCCATCGAGGGAACCGCCTCCCGCCTGGCCGCGGCGGACGGCAAACTCTTCGTGGTAACCCGCGAGGGCCGGATTTACGCCTTCGGCGCCCAACCGGCCGAACCGGTGGTGTATCGCCATGAGATTCCAGAAGATCCCCTGCCCGAGGCGGCCGTCCGGAAAGCGCGTGCGATTCTGGAATCCACGGGCGTCCGCGACGGCTATGCCCTGGCCTTGCATTTAACCGAAGGAGACCTGGTGGAAGCGCTGGTCCGTCACTCGGATCTCCACATCATCGCCATCGATCCCGATCCCGCCCGGGTGGACCGCCTGCGCCGCCGCTATGTGGAAGCCGGTCTGTATGGCAAGCGGCTGAGCGTTATCACCGGGGATCTCCAGACGCTGCATCTTCCCCCTTATCTGGCCAGTTTAATCGTGTTCGAGGACCTGGCAGGGCAGGGAAGCCCGGGGAAGGAATTCTTCCCCGCGCTCTTCAACAGTCTGCGCCCTTACGGCGGGACCCTGTGCGTGGATAACGGGAGCGGGGAAAACCACTCCGTAATCCAGGCCTTGCACGAATTGGAACTCCCCGGCGCCGGATTGGTCGAATCCCAGGGATATTTGCTCCTCCGCCGGGAAGGGCCGCTGCCCGGCGCGGCGGATTGGACCCATCAATACGGCGACATCGCCAACACGGTGAAATCGGACGACCGCCTGGTCAAACTGCCCCTCGGCCTGTTGTGGTTCGGCGGCAATTCGAACCTCGATGTCCTCCCCCGCCACGGCCACGGCCCGCCCGAGCAGGTCGTGGGCGGCCGGCTCTTCATCCAAGGCATGGACTGCCTCAGCGCGCGCGATGTCTACACCGGCCGGGTGCTGTGGACCAAGCCGTTGCCCGGCCTGGATAATTACGGAATTTACTTTGATGACACCCACCGCGACGCGCCACTGGATCCCTCGACCAACCAGGTCCACATCCCCGGCGCCAACGCCCGCGGGACCAACTTCGTGGCGGTGGAAGACCGGATTTACATCATCCACGGGAAAAACTGCCTGGCGCTCGATCCCGCCACGGGCGAAACCCGGGCGGAAATCACCTTGCCTTCCCCCGTGGGTTCCTCCGAACCGCCGGAATGGGGCTACATCGGCGTGTATCAGGATTACTTGATCGCCGGAGCCGATTTTGTCCGCTACAGCGACTTCGTCAAATCGGCCACCACGGTCGCGGAGAAAAGAAAGCCGTTCTATAACTTCGATACCTCGTCCAGCCGCCGCTTGGTGGTGATGAACCGGCGCACGGGCGAGGTGCTCTGGACCTTCAACTCGGACCTCGGTTTCTGGCATAACGGCATCGCCGCGGGCAACGGTAAACTCTTCTGCCTGGACCGCATGCCCGAGGAAGTGGCCGGCCTGCTCAAGCGCCGCGGCCAAAGGTTTTACGGCACACCCCGGCTGCTCGCCTTCGACATCCCCACCGGCCGCCTGTTATGGAGCATGTCACAGGACGTATTCGGTACCTGGCTCGGCTATGCCGGGGAATACGACATCCTGCTGCAGGCCGGACGTCCGTCCCGGGATATGACCGCCGGGGAAATTTCCGAAGGCATGGCCGCCTTCCGGGGAACCACGGGGGAACCGCTTTGGAAAAACCACGCGAAATACAGCGGCCCCTGCATCCTCCATGGCGAAATGATCATCGCCGATCCCAACGCCTACAGCCTGTTGACGGGCGCACAGATCATGCGCCGCAATCCCCTGACCGGCGAGGAGACTCCCTGGACCTACAGCCGCAATTACGGCTGCAATTATTCCGTCGCCAGCGAATACCTGCTCTCGTTCCGTTCGGCCGCCGCGGGATTTTTTGACTTGAGCAACGACGGCGGCACCGGCAATTTCGGAGGCTTCAAAAGCGGCTGCACTTCCAACCTGGTGGCCGCCGGTGGGGTATTGAACGCCCCCGATTACACCCGCACCTGCTCCTGCAGCTATCAAAACCAAACCTCGCTGGCGTTGATCCACAATCCCAACGTGGAAACCTGGACCTTCAACTCATTGCCGCTCGGCGACGAACCCATCCAGCGGATCGGCGTTAACCTGGGCGCGCCGGGCGACCGCCGGACGGACACGGGCACCCTGTGGCTCGAGTATCCCATCGTGGGCGGCCCCTCGCCGGACATCCCCATCCGGATTTCTCCGGAAATCTACAAAACATTTCATTTTCATTCGTCGCGGGTCAGCGGGGATGAACCACGCTGGGTGGCGGCCTCGGGCGTGACCGGCGCGCGCGGGATCACCCTCACCCTGGTGAAAATCCCCCGGCCGGGTCTGTCCTATACGGTTCGCTTGGTTTTTTTGGAACCGGAAAAGAAGCAGCCCGGCGAACGCGTTTTCAACGTCTCCCTGCAGGGCAAAACGGTGCTGGAAAATTTCGATATCGTGCAGGAAACCGGAGGCCCCCGCCGCGGGCTCGTCAAGGAATTCAACAACGTCCCCGTGATCCAGGAGTTGAAGATTACCCTCGATCCCAGCGATCCCCATCATCCCGACGAACCGGTGCTCTGCGGCTTCGAAGCCGTCGCGGAACAGCCCACCCGCGCGGTCAGCCTGTCCAGCCGGTAAGCCCGGCGGATTGGGGATCCATGCAGGGAAGGTTGAACTACAAGTAATCCGCCAACATCTTGGTCATCCTGTGTATCCTGCCCATCCTGATTCAGACAAAAACATACCCGTTTCCCTTGGGTTATTCTTTTGACACATATTTTTCAAAATGTGGTTCATCTGATAACTGCGTACTTTTTTACACGAAGGCGTGTTCGGTATTCAGCCGGGCTGGCTTGATAGATCCACCCCCAATCCCCTTTCCCTCTGGGAGAGGGTCAGGGTGAGGGTGAGGGAAAGCCTTTCTACGGCATCTATCCCCTCCGTTGGCGCCAATCCCGCCTAGGAAGAAAGCTGTTTTCCCTTCGGGTTGGAATCATGGAATTGTAACACGATTTCGCCCATCGTGTACTCAATTGCCGGATGAACCTCAATTCCTTTCCCAAATGTACGGAGAAGGTTAGAAGGAAGTGTCATAGGATCAGTTCAGATTTCGTAACGGATTATTTGCCGATTTATCGGAATGTATTTTGATCGCCAACGGCGCATTTAAACTAGCCCAGGGCTTCAGCCCTGGGATGGATGCTCTCCCCCTGTGGGAGACAGGCCGGGAATGAGGGCAATATACCCCTACACCGAACGGGCCAGAAAATACCGCACCAACCAATCCAACCTCCCGCGCTTGACATAATACATCCCCGAGTATTTCATCACCTCTTTCATCCGTTGCCTGTAATCCGGCTTATAGCAATGCGTGGGGCATTCCTTGCATTTCGGCTTGGGCTCGTAGGGGCATTTCTCCACCCGCGTCCGGGCGTATTCCAGCAGATCCCGGCACTCCGCGCACAAATCCCTCCCCCGCTCGCCATGATGGCCCCGGCAATACACCTGGATGAACTGGTTCAGGATGAACAGGTTCTTCTCCACCACCCAGGGATCCACCGGACGGCCCTTGGGACGCAACGCGGGCTTGGGCTGGATCGGGGGAGAAAAGCGGAACCGTTGAATCAAATAGGACAGCATTGTTTCCTCATGCATCGTTTTAGGATGAGCATTCCCGGTTTGGCCACTTCGATTTTATGGAAAAATCGTGGCACAATGCACCTTGAATGATATGGAGACTAAAGTATTTTCGCATGTGTATATTCTAATTCAACAATTCAAAATCCGAAATGGGCAGCCGGCCGCCGGCTTCCCGCCGGTCTGGAACAACGAACCAGCGGCCCGCGCCAAGGAAGGAATCATGCACAAAATGGAATGGTTGGGAGTGTTGCTCGGCTCCGTCATCGGGGCCGCGGCCGGCATCGGCGGTTATACTTTCATTTACGCGGAGGGCGCGTCCTACCTCACCAACGATCCCGCCGCCTGCGCCAACTGCCATGTCATGAAGGACCATTTCGACGCCTGGGCCAAATCGGGCCATCACCACGTGGCCGTCTGCAACGATTGCCACACTCCCCACAACTTGACCGGCAAATACTGGACCAAAGCCCGCAATGGCTGGCATCACTCCCAGGCCTTCACCACCGGCCACTTCCACGAACCGATCCAGATCACCCCGGTCAACCGCGCCGTCACCGAATCGGCCTGCCGCTATTGCCACCAGGACATCGTCCAGGCCATCGACCGGTTCCCCCACGCCGGCAAGGCCTTGTCGTGCATTCAGTGCCATGAATCGGTCGGACATGAAATTTGATAATCTGTAATTATTTTCCGATTTGCAGTAAAGCTTTCACGCGCCAACGGCGCGGCATGGGTGTAGCCCAGGGTTTTATCCCTGGGATAATAAGGGCATCTCGAAACCAGTTTCAACCTTGGTCCTGAGAGCGTGGCGGGTACGCGCTTGCCGGATGAACCTTTTTCATTCCATCCCC
>JBHGBC010000211.1:0-8985 GCA_041946805.1 bacterium | reverse complement strand
TGGCAGATCGCCACTTCTTTAGGCCCGTAGAAAGAATGTGTGCGGAGAGTAGCCCAGAGGGAGAGGGGAGTGGTTGCATTTTGCTTTATTCCCAGGGCAACACCCTGGTAGTGAAAAGTCAACCAGGCCTGTCGCCCGTATCCAATCCCTATGGATTGAATGTGAATAGCCGGAGGTAACAACCCCCGGTCCCGTTCCCATGGAAAACGACTCTGCAAGGGTCAAACAAGAATCAATTCAATCCCTGCGGGGTTGGTACTTTTCCCCCCAACCGTAGGCTGTCGCCTACGGCTATTCACATGGATCCCCTGCGGGGATCAAATTTGAAGGCACGATCAGGACTTCTGGGTAAAGATCAGCCTTCTGGGTGAGGGCAAGGTTGAGGAAATTGTGCAGGGGCCGGACTTCGTTTCCGCCCCTGTCATGCGCGCGTTTGCCTGATGAGCCCATCCTGGTCATCTTGTGTATCCTGCCCATCCTGATTCAGACAAAATCCTATACAGTATCGTGATTAGAGGTATATCAATCTTCATCGAGAACAACAGGAGAATCCAACCTCATGAATATCCTCCAAACGTTCTTCTCTCTCACGCTGGTTTTGATCGTGGCCGGTTTGGATAAGCCTCTTTGGAGCGGAACGGATGAAACCTTGCCCGGCACGCAGCCGTTGACCTGGGAGGGGGACCTCTCCGTCAAAATGATGAATGGCGCGCACGCTTTCGTCGAGCGAAAAATCGCCGAGTCCCTCTCCACCCGCCCAACGTATTGGCATCGGGACCTTTCGTCTCCCGGGGCGTACGAAAAATCCATCACTGCCAACCGGGACGAGCTGAAACGCGTCCTCGGCGTCGTGGATTCCCGCGTACCGGCCACGATGGAATATTACGGGGATGACGACAATCCTTCCCTGGCCGCGGAAACCAGCAGGTACCGCGTCATGCAGGTCCGGTGGCCGGCGCTGGAGGGCGTCTTCGGCGAAGGCCTGTTGCTGCAGCCCAAATCAACGCCGCTGGGCTGCGTCGTGGCTCTTCCCGACGCGGACCAAACGCCCGAGCAGATCGCGGGCCTGGCGCCGGGCATCGCTCCCGAAGAACAATCCGCCCGGCGGCTGGTGGAGAACGGCTTCGAAGTCATTGTGCCGGTGCTCATCAGCCGGGAGGCCCAGGAAACGCGCCCGGGATTCCCCACCTTCCAGGAATCGCGCCGCGAGTGGATCTACCGCCAGGCGTTCCACATGGGGCGGCACGTGATCGGCTACGAGATCCAAAAGGTCCAGGCAGCGGTGGATTGGATTGTTTCGCAGGCGGGTGAGAATGCGAAGATCGGCGTGGCGGGATACGGCGAAGGCGGACTGATCGCCTTTTACGCGGCGGCCGCCGATCCGCGCATTGCCGCCGCCTGGGTGAGCGGGTATTTCGATTCCCGCGAGAATGTCTGGTCCGAGCCGATTTACCGGAACGTGTGGAGTTTTCTCCGTGCATTCGGCGGCGCGGAAATCGCGACGCTGATCGCTCCCCGCGGCCTGGTGGTGGAATACAGCCGCGTTCCGGAAGTGAAAGACCAGAAAGGCGAACTGAAAACCCCGCCCTTCTCGAGCGTCGCGTCCGAATTCGCCCGGATCGACGCGCTCACGCGGCCGGATTTCCAACCCAAGCAACTCTTGTCCGGAGCGGACGGCGCGCCGCTGCCCATCGGCTCGCCGGAATCCCTGCAAGCCTTCGCGCGGATGCTGGGTGTATCTTCCCCCATGACGTTATCGGATGAAATGCCCCGGGACAACCGGAAAGCCTTCGCTCCCGAGCCGCGGCAAAAACGCCAGACGCAAGAGCTGGAAGATTTCACGCAGAAACTGGTTTTGCTTTCCGATGGCGTGCGGGAGCGGTTTTTCCTGACTAAGGTCATGCCCCAATTCGCGGATTGGCGCTGGTCCACGGTCCGCCATCATGACACGTATCCCGCCGGGCCGTTCATCGAAGGCGCCCGCTGGTACCGCCGGTATTTCGCGGAAGAACTGATCGGCCGCTTCGACGAGCCTCTCCTGCCGCCCAACCCCCGGACGCGGAAAATCCTGGACTCCGAAAAATGGACCGGGTACGAAGTGGTGCTGGATGTGTTTCCGGAACTCTTCGCCTGGGGCATCCTGCTGGTCCCCAAGAACATCCAGCCGGGTGAACAACGTCCCGTGGTGGTGTGCCAGCACGGCCGCCAGGGAGTGCCCATGACCACCATCGAGGCAAGCGATTCGGGCTACTACGGCATGGGGGCCGAACTAGCCAACCGCGGATTCGTCGTCTTCTCGCCGCATAACCTCTACCGGGGCGAGGACCGCTACCGTTGGCTGTCCCGCAAGGCCAACGGGATCAAGGCCACGCTCTTTTCATTCATTGTCAGCCAGCACGGCCAGATCCTGCGTTGGCTGGCGGAGCAGCCGTTCGTGGACGGGAAACGGATCGCCTTCTACGGCAAGAGCTACGGCGGAGAAACCGCGATGCGCGTTCCGGCCATCCTCGAAAACTACTGCCTGTCAATCTGTTCCGGCGATTTCAACCAGTGGACGCGCAAGGTGGCCTCCACGCAGTTCGAGTTCAGTTTCATGTACACCATCGAATGGGAGATGCCCTATTTCAACCTGGGCAGCACCTTCGATTACGCCGAGATGGCCTACCTGATCTTCCCCCGCCCCTTCATGGCCGAGCGCGGGCATCACGACGCCGTCGGCCGGGATCATTGGGTCGCCTACGAATTCGCCAAGGTCAACCGGCTCTATGCGCAACTGGGACTGCCGGAGCGCGCGCAAATCGAATTCTTCAACGGCGGCCACGCGATCAACGGCCAGGGGACGTTCGAATTCTTGCACAAGTTTCTGAATTGGCCCCAGAAGGAGAAATGATCCCCGGCGCGGCGATGGACAGAAATGATGCGTTGATATGGGAGCATAAACCACGCGGTTTCTAAGCGGGCATGAGTTCATAACTGGGCCTTTTAAACCAGCCGAGATCTTCAGCCCTGGGGAAGATATCGGCAGAAGTAAATATTTCCCTCTCCCCCCGGGAGAGGGTCAGGGTGAGGGAAGCCCTGAAAGGGCGATATTCATATATTATTTCCTAAATAGTAAATATTTATCATTGTTGGTTGGATTGCTTACTTGAATAAAATTCAATTGACAGACTTGTTTTAAGTACGGTATTGTATAAATAACCTGGGGATCGCTTTTTCAGAGGAGTCATCCAGATCCACCTGCCTCTGCCTTCCCGTCGGATTCCTTTCTGAATACGGATTACCTATCCAGACAATTATATTCCTTTTTTCTCAACCGCATCTCCGTTATTGGGTGGCAAGTACAGTCATATAGACTAAGGGAGGGACCATTATGATTCATCCTTCATTACGCCCGCTTCGAGTATGTATGTGGGTATTTCCAGTCTTACTCCTGTCTTCGAATGTTTCAGCCCAGGTATCGGCCGAACGTGTTCTGCCCGGCGAAGCCTACATTCCGGGCGAAACCATTCAAGTGACGATCAAGATAACTGGAATCCCTGGGGCGGTCACTGTCGTGGAATCACCACCAGCCGGATGGACCACAAGCCGTATCTCGAACAATGGACAGATCCGGGAAGGAACGATTATTTGGGAATTGCCCTCGTTCACCGGAATCCTAACCCTTAAGTATTCCGTGACGCCACCGAATACCGCCATGGGAGAGGGTATTTTTTCCGGGAACATCGGCAACGAGGAAATTGGCGGGATGTCAACGCTGGTTTCATACCAAGTCCCTGCCGATCTCCGTATGCCACGAACCACCGGACCGTATGCGGTGGGCACCCTTTTGGTTCACCTGGTTGATGAATCACGCGAAGAACAAAGCACTCCGAAAAATCCGGATGACAAACGCGAACTTATGGTTCAGTTGTGGTACCCCGCCGATAATCGCGCGGGCATGCAGCCGGGGGTAGTCTATCCCGGCTTTGAAATCATCCAGCCGATCATGGAGGTTGGTTATCCCAGCTACCCGACGCCTCACGTATATTGGGATGAGATTCGCGGGCTCGTGGGAAACGCGGTCTGGAACGCCCCGTTGCTGGATACCGGGTGGCAATATCCCTTGGTAATTTATTCGCATGGCCATACCGCCTGGCGGCATTGCAATCTATCGCTTCTCGAGGAACTCGCGAGTCATGGGTATATCGTGGCAAGTATTGACCATACCTACAATGCGGCAGCCGTCCTGTTTCCGGACGGGCGCGTGATCGTTGCCAATGGAGGGATGGATGTCAATCTGCACGCCCAGGATGTACGGTTTGTTCTGGACCGGCTGGGCGTCATTCCCCCGGGTAGTGATCTCGGCCTTTTCGCGGGAAGGTTGGATCTGGAACGCGCCGGCGTGCTAGGGATGTCGTTCGGTGGGGATGTAATGGCGAAGGTCATGCAAACGGACACGCGCTTTAAGGCCGGCGCCGGTCTGGATGGCGGCACAGCCTCCAAGTGCGGCCGGCCTGTCATGTTCCTATGGAACACCGCCTATCCGGGCAGCCCCGGTTTATTGGAAAAGAATCTGCTCGGGGGAGGATATAGCTGCCAAATACGCGATACAACCCATATCGATTTTTCCAATTACCCATTATGGTGGAAAGTATTCGCCTTGCCCGGAAAATTTTCGACGAGTATTGCAGAGGATCCGATCAGAATCGATCGCATCATCTCGGAATACACATTGGCCTTCTTCAATAAGATGCTGAAAGGCCAAGCCACCCCTCTGCTATCCGGACCCTCGCGGGATTACCCCGAAGTCGATCTCACGATCATCGGTAATCCCCATGGCTTGAGCGGAATCCGGGCCGCGGAGTGGGCGCGGTATTGATAACCGCCATGGCCAAAAGATAATCCCCTCACCCGGGCCCTCTCCCTCTAGGAAGAGAAAACTGCCGGTGTTGATGGATTACGCTGCGTTAATCCATCCTGCCTCGCTGAACTTCCCCGGCTTCGCGTACCCATCCCGCGCGGGAAATATTTCCTCTCTATACCCTGGGGAATACCTGTTTTATCGTAATCCCCACCTGCAAAGCTCACGGATCCATCATTTCCCGCTATGTAGGTCACGATCAGGATGAAATCCGGGAAAGGGGAGATTCATGCGTGAATTGATACGGAGCCTATGGTGGTTGGGCATGGCGGCGGTATGCGCGGTCTGTGGATGCGGCGCGGTTTCCGCCGGGGAAACCTGGCTCTTCGCCTGCCCGCCGGAGAACGATTTGTTCCGGGTGATGAGCGGCCAGGGATTCACGATCCAACGGTTCGACACGGCCGAGATGGCGATCGAACACGCCCAGCCGGGCGGGGCGGTGTTGATCCTGGCGGACCGGTATCCCGCCGCCAAGACGCCGATGAAAACGGAATGGTGGAACCAGGCGCGGGCCAAGAATTTGCGGCTGTACGTGGAGTATCCCGACACGATTCCCGGCCTGGCGACCGGCGCGGACCGTACCCTGCAATGGGAACGCACCGTGGTATGCGGTGACGCCTTCGGTCCCGCCTTGCCGCCGCTGAGCCTACTCTCGATTCAAGACGGACGTTATTTCGAGGTGGAGGCGGACCCGCCCGGCCCCGTGCTGGCCGCCGCGCGCGTGGCGGGCTATGACCGCGCGGTCTTCGGGTTGCCCGAAAAACGCTCGCCGATCCTGTTCCGCCATCCCGATTTCAACCAGGCTTGGATCGCCACCACGCAACTGAGCCGCTTCGTGACCGCCCGCTATTCGCCTTACGCGGCGTGGCAGGCAGTCTGGCAAGCCATCCTGAGCGATCTCGCCGGCCGGGAGATCCCCCTATTGACCTGGGAGCCTCCCGTGCGCCCCATGTACGCGCGGGAGCAGGAATTCCCCCCGGATGGAGAGTTCAACGCCATGCGGCGGGGGATCGAGTGGTTCGTCCATTCGCGGCTGTTGGCGCATCCGTCCGACGAGGAGAACATCGAGGCGCACCTGCGGCAAGGGTACGCTCCCTCGCAGCCCTACGCCGCCGGGTGGATGAGCTCGGAGGCGCGGCGGCTGCCCCCGCCCGACGCGCCGCTGGGAGACGGGACGCATGGCTTTCTGGAGGGCTACAGTTCGCGGATCCTGCACGACGGCTCGCAGCTGCAGCGTATCATTCGCCGGACCGATTGCATGGCCGAAGCGGCGATGGGCCTGGCGTTCGGCGCGGGACTCTTTCCCGATTCCACCATCCCCTACGCCGTCTATGCGAAAAACCTGCTGGATTATGTCTATTTCCACTCCACCGCGCAGCAGGGCGTGCGGGCCGATCCGAAGCATCCCGCGTATGGCTTGATCGCGTGTGGGGTGACGAACTGGGAATGGGAGCGGGCCACCTACGGCGACGACATGGCGCGGGTGATGCTGGCTACGCTGGCCGCCGCCGGTCTGACACGCTCGGACCGCTGGGATGAAGGCCTTTTGAAGTGCCTGCTGGGGAGTCTGCGCACCACGGGGAAGCTGGGCTTCCGGCGCGACCGGATCGACATTCCCGAGTTGGAGAAAAACGGCTGGCGGTATTACTTCGAGGAACCGCACACCAGCTACGCGCCGCATTACCAGGCCTATCTGTGGGCGTGTTACTTGTGGGCCTATCAACAAACCGGATTCCCGCCGTTTCTGGACAAGGCGAAATCCGCGATCCGCCTGACGCTGGAGGCCTATCCGGATCAGTGGCGCTGGACGAACGGCATCCAGCAGGAACGGGCGCGGATGCTGCTGCCGCTGTCGTGGCTGGTCCGCGTGGAGGACACGCCGGAGCATCGCGCGTGGCTGCGGAAAATGGCGGACGATCTGCTGGCGTTGCAGGACCCAAGCGGCGCGATCCGTGAGGAAATGGGGGCGCTCGCGATGGGTACAATCCGCCCGCCCCAATCCAACGAGGAATACGGGACGAGCGAGACGCCGGTGATCCAGAACAACGGCGATCCGGCCAGCGATTTGTTGTACACCACCAATTTCGCGTTCCTGGGATTGCATGAAGCGGCCGCCGCCACGGGAGAGGAGTTCTACAAAAAAGCGTCGGACCGGCTGGCGGAGTTCCTTTGCCGCATCCAGATCCGCTCCGAGGTCCATCCCGTACTCGACGGCGGCTGGTTCCGGGCGTTCGATTTTCAGAAGTGGGAATACTGGGGCAGCAACGGCGACGCGGGCTGGGGCGCGTGGTGCATTGAATCGGGCTGGACGCAAGGCTGGATCACGGCCGTGCTAGGCATGCGGCACAAGAACACCTCGTTGTGGGAGCTGAATGAAGCGAGCGCGATCGAGCGGCATTTTGCCAAACTGCTCCCGGCGTTCTTTCCCCGGGAGGAGCCATCTTCCCCAATCAACCAATCCGGAAAACCGCGGCCGGAATCACCCGCGCTCACCGTGATTCCCCCTTCGCCGGTAACGGATCAAATCACGCTGGATTTGCGCGGCGCGGTTCAGAATATCCACGATGTGACCCAATCCGCGCGGTGGTCGATTTCCCTCGTTTCCCCGGAACGAACACAAGAGATTCAATCCGGGGAAATGATCATTCCGCCGCAGGCGTGGCAAGGCGTGCGGGTCCGGTGGCCGGCGAAGGGATTTCAGGGGGCGAATACCATCGTCTTCTCGGTCACGGATACCATCCAAGCCGCAACGGCGGCCTGCGCTGTGGAGATCATCCCCTCTCCGGACCGCTCCACGCGGCAAATCGACGGGGCCTGGCTGGAGTTCTACCATTGGAGCGAGGCGGAAGGGAAATTGTGGAACCATGAAATCCGCAAACTGACGGATGACCAATGGAAGGAACAGGTCCGCGGCATGCACGAGCTGGGGATGAACATTATCGTGATCGAGGAAACGTTCCGCAACCAGTTCTATTACCGCAAGCACGACATCCCCCATAGCGGGTATCAGGGGAAGGCGTATTATCCATCCCGATTGTATCCCGGGCGGATGCCTATCGCCGCGCGCGATCCGGTGGAGGCGGCGCTGGCGCAGGCGAACGCGTTGAACATGCAGGCGTTCGTGGGCGTGGGCCTCTACGCCTGGTTCGATTTCACTCCCGAATCGCTGCAATGGCACAAGGAAGTGGCCTCCGAGTTGTGGGAACGCTACGGGCATCATCCCTCGTTTTACGGCTGGTACATCGCGGAGGAGACGCCCGGCATGCTGCACGTGTACGGCGAGGACACACCGGAACAGATCGAACAATACCAGAAGGAGATCGTCGACTTCTTCCAGGGATTCCGTGAGCATGTGCACCGGTTCGCGCCGCACAAGCCGGTCATGCTGGCCCCCAATTGCCACTTCATGAAGCCGGCGGAGGCGGCGTGGCGGCAACTGGCGAAATATTGCGACATCATCATCCCGTTCGGATTTCACCGCATGCCGGAGGGGGACGTTTCAGGTGAAGAGGTGGCGGCATGGTTTCAGCAACTGTGCGACGATTCCGGCGCGCATTTGTGGATGGACATGGAGGTGTTTCTCTTCGGCCCGGAAGGCGAATTGTACCCGCGGCCGATCGAGGGACTGCTCTCGGATCTGCTGCGCTTCCCCACCTTCGAGAAAATCCTCTGCTATCAATATCCCGGCCTGTTGAACGCGCCCGGCGCGAGCATCCAGCCCGGCGGAGAAGCGACAGTAAAGTTGTTCACCGATTATCAGCGGTATTACCAGACGAGGAGGAAGGATTAATCTCCCAGTGGTGAGGGCATCCAAAGTCACCACCGGCGTGGAGGGCGCGGAAAAAGGATAATGGGGGCAGATGGTTGCCCAGGATTGAAACCCTGGGCTGCTATAGGCGGCCCCTTGAAAGGGGCGCATATGGAATAGTGAGGTGAGAGCGCAATCCGGGACGGGAAAGCACGGTGGCAGGTTTTCCCTCACCCCGGCCCTCTCCCAAGGCTACTCTCCATACACATCCGAGGAGATATAAAACGCAATTTACCCCACCTATTTTTCCATAACTTCATCGGAATCAATTGGATAA
>JBHGBC010000210.1:0-9004 GCA_041946805.1 bacterium | reverse complement strand
CATCCCGCCCCATTTTCTGGAAGAGCTGACGGGCCTGGCGGAAGGGGCGGAGCTCGATCCTCAAACCGTCATCCGGCTCAACCTGGTCGGCGAGGCCAGCGAGTGGCACTGCTCGCTCTTCGGGGCGTGGGGGGCGGCCACCGCGTCCAGCGGCAACCTGTTGCAGCTGCGGGCGCTCGATTACGCCGTGCGCGCCGGCATCCAGCGCCATCCGGTGATCCTGGTTTATCACCCCGACGAGGGGCATGCCTTCGCCAATTTCACCTGGGCGGGGATGGCGGGCAGCGTCACCGGCATGTCGTCCGTCCCGTTGGCGATCAGCGAGATCGGCGATGACTACGGCCAGGCCAACGATTCGTTCGCGGGGATCCCCTTCACCTTCCTGCTGCGGGATATCCTGCAATTCGACAATTCGCTGGAGGAGGCCGTCGCGCGGGTCCAAAAAGGCCCACGCACTACGTCGCTGATGTATGCCATCGGCGATGGAAAGAAAGGCGAAGCACGGGCGCTGCAAACCTCGCGCACGCTGTGCAACGTGTACGACCCGGACACCCTGGAGCCGCTGGTCCCCACACACCCGCGCATCAAGGATATCGTATATTGGGGCATGAGCTGGAACGTCCCCGCGTTCGACAAGCCTCTGCACGACATGCTGGTCAAGCATTACGGGAACCTGACGCCGGAGATCACCATCCGCGAGATCCTGCCCACGGTGGGGACAGGCAACCTGCAGGTGGCCATCTACGATCTGACCCGGCAAATGGCCTGGATCGCCAACGCCAAGGCCGATGACGAAACCGGCCCGCTCAACGCCTACGAACGCACCTTCATCCAGCTGGATATGAAGCAACTCTTCGCGGTGGAAGCGCCGGATATGAAGAAATAATTCCGTTGTAGGAAAGTCTCAACGTGTAGTGCAACTCATCAGACCATTGCCTTTATGATCTGGAGAGGCAGAATGAAGCAGATCTCTCTGGCCAAACTGGAAGAAAACCTGGCCGAATATATACGCCAAGCGGAAACCGAGGACATCGTGATCCAGCGGGGTGGAAAACCGGCGGGTGTGCTGGGTGGTTTCTAAAACGAAGAGGATTGGGCGGAGTATCAGATCGAAACGGATTCTCGTTTCCTGAAGCGCATCGCCTCGGCCCGGGAAAGCATCCGCGCGGGAAAGGGGATCCGAATCGAGGATTTACCCGGCTGAGCAAGAAATTGAAGGAATCACGTTACTCCCCATGCCGTTTGACATACCTATATAACATGCACCCTCCCCCGCCCGCCATGGAAATAGGAATCAGATAAAAAACCAGCCACAACGGCGTGGATTCGGCGATTTGCAGGATCAACAAGTCCGGACCATGATCCAAAATCCATTGCCAGTGCAGGACCGGGTTGGAAAACTGCGGCAGGTAGACCATGAACTGCATGATCATGCTGTGCAGCGAGAGGCCTGATCCTATTTCGACGGCCGGCCACGCGTAGAGCATGCGCTTGACGACCAGCACCGGGTCGGCGGACAATCCCAGAAACTGGACGAACAGCGCGAGAATCACGAACAACGCCCCGCCGACGCGTTTGGCCGGGCTGTCCCACAATCCCCGGTCTTTGAACCAGACGGCCGCGAAGATCATCAGGAAGGGAGTGATCTGGTAAATATGCCGGGGACCCCAATCATACCCCCCCGCCCAGTTCTGCCATTTCGACATCATTCCCAGGTAACCGGCTATCAGCAAAAGCAGCCCGCCCGCCAGCCACCGGTCCTGCTTCCACAGCGCCTGGATTCCCGGAACCGCGAACAGTAATGGGGGTGAGTACAGAAACAGGCTGCGCCCCGGGGTGAAAAGGAATCCATGCAATCCCACTAAAAGGGGCGTGAGAAACCGGATCTTTTCCGCCTGGTCTTCATAACCCGTCGACACCCATGAACCAAAACGGTAGAAGTTATAAAACAACACCGAACCCAGCACAGCCGCCCAAGGAATGAAAAAGAACAGCGCGCGAAGCGGCTGAATCCGCAACCGCCAACGTCTGGCATCCTCGTGGACAAACAAGAACCAAGCCGCCGCGGGGAGGGTCACCAGCGAATCCAGCCGGATCAGAACGGCGTACCCCCAAAACGCGCCGGCGGCCAGATATCTCCAGGGAAAACCGGAACGGCCTGAATTCCGAATGGATAACAATAGCGCGACAGCCGCCACGAGACAAAAGACGGCCAGCGGTTCGGTGAACAAGGTCCGGCCGTGGGGAAAGGCATAGGTACCCAACGCCAATAGCAAAGCCATTGCTACTGCTTTGTCCGGGGCGAGGCCGGTTTGTAAAAAAATCCGGTGACCGATCACCACGGTCAGGGCGGTGACCGCCATGGAGAAGACCGTCATCCACCAGCGTAAAAATTCAGTCCCGGCTGAACGGCTCTCCCGTTCGGGGTTGAAGAAAAGTTCCAACCGGTTGGCGGATGGGAGATTGCTGGGATCGATCCCTAATCCCAGCAAGCACCAAGGCGCGGCGGCCAGGGGAAGACCCAGGCCGTATTGCGCGTACTCCCGGCCGTTCAGACCTGTCTTGGTGGCGAATCCGCCGAGAGGAGGCACCGCCCCGCCGTAGCCCTGAACAAGGGAAAGCGTGGTCCGCAGGTTGAGCTCTTCGTCGGGAGTGGTGAGAAAATGAGCGGGCGAACAGAGCAGATAGGTCCCGAAAATGGTCCCAAACAAGGCGATGGATACCCGCGTCGAGGTCATGGAAAAAACAGCCGCCCCCCCTTCCCGCGTCCGGCGCGAAGGAAAGGATTTTTCCGCGCCGGATTCGCTCTATTTTCATGAATCATCTGGTTGTAAACTGTTTCCGTCGTGATATACTACTCCGCCACCAGTCATGGGGCAACGGCCCATTCTTCACACTCTCTTACCCAAAAGCAGGATGAACGACCATGTCCGGCCATTCCAAGTGGAGCACGATTAAACACAAAAAAGCGAAGTTAGATGCTCAACGGGGGAAGGTTTTTACCAAAATCATCAAGGAATTGACCGTGGCCGCCCGCATGGGCGGGGGTGACCCCTCGGCCAATCCGCGTCTGCGCACGGCTATCGACAGCGCCCGCGGCGCCAACATGCCCAAGGACACCATGGAGAAGGCCATCAAGAAAGGTACGGGCGAGTTACCGGGCGTCACGTACGAGGAAGTGACCTACGAGGCGTACGGCCCGGGGGGCACGGCGGTCTTTGTCGAAGTTCTGACCGACAACAAAAACCGGACGACTTCCGAACTGCGCCACCTGTTTGCCAAGGGCGGCGGGAACCTGGGCGAATCGGGCTGCGTGGCCTGGATCTTTCAACGCCGGGGGATGATCACCCTGGAAGGCGAGAATCTGAACGAGGATACGGTCATGGAGGCGGCCATCGAAGCGGGCGCCATGGATGTCGAATTCGACGGAGGTGCTTGTTTTGTCTATACCGCCAAGGAAAATCTGTATACGGTCAAACAAGCCTTGGAGGAACAGGGATTTCCCTCCACCAAGGCTGAATTGACGCGCGTCCCCCAGAACACTGTGGCATTGGAAGGCAAAACCGCGGTCAGCATGTTGAAGCTGATGGAAACCTTGGAAGATCATGACGATGTTCAGAATGTCTACTCGAACGCCGACATTCCCGACGAGGTCATGCAAACGATTTGAGGCGGTGCACCGGTCCGGCCGGCCGTGGTGGCCCGCACGCCGGCGCAAAGGGGGGAAAGCTGTTCGTGTTGTGCGCCGGTCCGATTCAGAGGACGGCAGGTGTTTTTTTTCAAAAAGGACGATCACTCGGGGGATCATTCTCATCCGGTAATCCCATGCGTTCTCCATCCCCGGCTCAAAAAGATGTCCCCATCCGGATTCTCGGCATCGATCCCGGCCTCCAGGCGCTGGGGTATGGAGTGATCGAGGGAACCGGACGGCAGGGACGCCTGATCGACTACGGCGTCATTCACACTTCCTCCAAACAAATCTTCAGCGAACGGCTCAATCTGATTTACGAGGGCATCCGTGAAATCATCACCCTCCACCAGCCGGACCGGCTGGTCTTCGAGAAACTGCTCTATTGCAAAAACGTCTCCATCGCGCTGGTGCTGGGCCAGGCCCGCGGGGCGGCGATCGTGGCCGGGGCCCAATCCGGTTTGCCCATGTCCGAGTACAATCCCACCGAAATCAAATCGGCCATCGTGGGACGTGGCCGCGCCTCCAAGGAGCAGGTCCAGAAGATGGTCCAGATTCTCCTGGGGCTGCCCGAGGCCCCCGAGCCGGACCACGCCGCCGACGCCCTGGCCGCGGCCTTGACCTACCTGCATTCCCAACCCTCCGCCCCGTGGCTGGGGAGAAGGTAGAGGGGCCCCCTAAATGCCGGCGCCGCAATCGATGCCGTAGGTTAAAACCTACGGCTACTCACGTGGAATCCCCTGCGGGGATTCATCGTTTCATGGTTCTCGTGAGAGATTTTCACGGAAGGAGAGGAAATTGGGGAGGATGGATATCCCGTCCCAGTACACACCATCGGCATCTGCAATCCGCCTACGGTCCGAAAACCACGGGGATAGCGCAATCCCCATGAAATTGGTATAAATCTCCAGTGTGGAAGCGGTATCATTTTTCAAAGCGCGCAAAAATTCCATGATCTCCTTTCTGACCGGTCTCTTGGCATTCAAACGGGAAAACGGGGTGGTGATCGATGTCGGGGGCGTGGGATTCAAGGTCACGATTCCCTTCTCCACGTATCGTGAACTCCCCCGCGAGGGCGAGCCGGTCACGCTGCAGACCATTCTTCTGGTCCGCGAGGACGACCTGAGCCTCTTTGGATTCGCCACGGAGGAGGAGCGGGAAATGTTCAAGATTCTGCACGGCCTCACTGGCGTGGGGGCCAAGCTGGCCCTGGATGTGCTCTCGTCCCTGCCCGTCCCTCGCATTGTGGAGGCCGTGCAGAACCACGACACCGCCTTGTTCTGCCAGGTTCCGGGCATCGGCAAGAAGCGGGCGGAACGGTTCATCTTCGATCTCAAGCAGGTGTCGCATCCGCTGCTGCTCGCGCCGGTCCAGTCCGGCGTGACGCGCACCGCCCCGGCCTATACGTCCAACGAACGGGTGCGGGAAGCCATCGAAGCACTGCAGGCCCTCGGCTGCAAACCGCAGGAAGCGCAAAACGCCATCGCCCGGGCGGTGGCGGTCCTGGGTGATCAGGCGGAGCTCAGCGATCTGGTCAAGGAAGGCCTGCGCCACCGTTGAACCGTCTTCTCCACTGCCACTGTCCAACGCAATTCCATGCCGGCGGAAAAGCGCCGAACACCCTGGCGGGCCATCGTCATAAACGCATTTCCTCAAGCCTCACGGCTTAGCTTCTCATTCCCTCCTGCCGATAAATACGGGGGAAGAGATGACCGGTTCCATGGAAGGACCCGGAGATAGCGGAAGGGAGGCCGATCATGCTTGGAAATTGCGTGCATTGCGGCAAATACGCGATGCTGAACCCGTACAAAACCTGCGCGTCCTGTTTCGAAATCGATGAACAGCTTCTGAAGTACATCCGCAACCGGCTCCGCAGGGACCGCATGACGGTGATTGAAATGGCCGAGCGGCTCGCGGTCTCTCCCAACCGCCTTTTTCGTTGGATTGATCAAGGCCGTCTTTCAGCCCGCCTGTTCTATTTTCCCTGCCCCATCTGCGGCAGGGACTTGTTGACCCGCGTCTGCTCATGCCAGATGTCGGTATTCGTCCAGGAGAAAACCACCGATCCTTCCCTGTCCGGCCATAAGCGGAAGGGGTTCCATTCCGATCTTCGCGCCACGGTTAAATGCGGGAACTACTGGGACCGCAAATCCAGAATCCGCAAAAATCAGAAGCGGGATATTTGGATTTTCACCCGCTAGATTGCGCGAAGAATTCACGGGAGTTCGGGGAGATACAAACAACGGACAGGGATGGGAGGCCGCCGCCCTTTTTGTATAATGGGCGGCGGCTTGTTATTTTCATCCTCCGGTCCGCGTTTTCCGAGTCACGCGTGGAGAGCGGCTGGCATGGGGGCAAGCACATGCGTTCCGGTTCCCAAACCGCTTCGTGGATTTATACGTTTCCCGCATTGGCCGTCACCAGCGCGCTGGCGTATGGGTGGGTGTTTTTCATTCATCCCGCGTATCCCATCCCGCGTTTCGCTCCCGGACTGCTGGCGGGTTTGGATGCCTTGATCAGCCTGCAATTGATCCTGGCTTGGCAAGTGAAGGAGGGCCGCTTCTCTATCGCCCGGTTATATCTGCTGTTGGTTCTCTTGCTCATCCGGCTGACTTTCTGGTTGTTTCCCGGCAGTTTCGGCTTCTGGGGATTCCGGGCGGGTTTGGTGATGAATCCCTGGCTGGGGCTTCTCGTGTACGGCCCCGGCGCGGCCGGCTTGCATCCGTCGGCTTACGAGGGATATCTGCGCGCCTGTGGTTTTGTGGAGAAGCGGTCCACGGTTATCAAGTGCCTTCTTTTGGCGGGATGGCTGATGCTGTCCGCTGTGGCGTTCTGGTCGCTACCTTCCACGCATATCACCCGCGACGGTTTCGACTGGATCCAGCGGACCACACAGCCGGTGTGGCATTTATACGTGCGCGAGCCGCTGACCATCGGCCTGTACCGGTTGGTGTTCTTAATCGCCTGGCCATGGTGGGAAATGACCAGTTATCGGGTGATCGCCACGCTCTCGGTGCTCGCCGGGATGTGGTGGGCGTCCTGGTATGGAGTGTTCCTGCGCGAGAAGGCGCTGGATGCCGCCGGGCGGGGGCTGGCCTGGCTGCTGGCGGTTTCGAGCGGGGGCATGGCGGTCCTGTTTTTCGGGCATATCGAGGTCTATCCCATCTTCCTGGCGGGGATGATGCCCGTCTTCTACTTCGCGCAACGCTATCTGAACGGCCGGGGCGGCCTCCTGCCCGTGGCGGTCTGCTTTTCGATTGCCTTTCTGCTGCATCTCTCCGCCGGGTGGCTGTTGCCCGCGTTTTTGATCCTGCCTTTTTGCCGGGAGAAAGCGGAAAAGCCTTTCGGCGAGGCGGCGCAGTTTTGGGGCGTGTTCGCGGCGGCCATGGTGTTGTTCTGGGGCAGCCTGGTATACTTTTGCTATGACGGCGGCGTTCTCCAACTGCTGGCCCGTATCCATGAGGATTTCAACACCGGGCCGGACCGGGCCATGTTTCTGCCTTCCTGGCTTTGGTTCCACCGGGCGCGGCTTCTCGAGTTGCTCAATTCCTACGTGTATCTGTCGGTGCCCGCCCTGATACTGATTCCCATCACCCTGGCGGCCCTGCCGGCGGGTTTCAAGAAGGAAACAATCTTTTGGGCAATGCTCGCAGGCGGATACTTACTGTATAGTTTTTTCTTCAATCCCGACCGCCGTTTTCCCGAGGACTGGGACCTGTTTTCCGGCCTGGTGTTATTTACCATCCTGCTGCAGGTCCATGCCATGCTGGCCCCGGGAAAAGACAAAGCAGCAGCCCTGGAACACCGGCAATCCTTGGTTTATCTTGCGAGCATGGGCGCGTTGGGTTACGCGGCTGCCCAGGTGTGGTATCATCACACCGTGCCTTTTATTCCTCCCACACTGTATTGAGTTTGGGAAACTCGTGGGAGGAGGAAACATGACCTCGGATCTCTCCGATCCGGGTATCGGATACTCAAAGTCCAACAAGAGAAGGAGCCAGCCTCATGAAAAAATTGCGCGCAGCCGTCATCGGGTGTGGTGCGATCGCGCATCACTGCCATATCCCCGGATACCTGAAGAACCGTTACACGGAATTGGCCGCCTTGGTCGATCCCTTCGAGAAAAACTTGAAGGAGGCCTGCGCGAAGTTCAACATCGAACGCGGCTATACCTCGCTCGACGGCCTGTTCGCGAACGAATCCATCGACGTGGTCAGCGTCTGCTCGCCCAACACCTACCACGCCGAACACGCCATTGCCGCGCTCAACCACGGATGCCACGTGCTCTGCGAAAAGCCCATGTGCATGAACCTCAAGGAAGGCCAGATGATCCAGAAGGCCGCCCAAAAGCATCCCGGTTCCATCTTCATGGTGGCGTTCACGCACCGCCTGTACAGCGGCAACATCAAGGCCCGGCGCTTGATCGAACAGGGCAAGATCGGCGAACCCTACGTGGTCCGCATCCGCTTCGCCCACCAGGGTCCCATGACCGGCTGGGCCATGAGCGACTGGTTCTTCACCCCCGCCAAGGCGGGCGGCGGGGCGATGTTCGACATGGGCATCCACGCCATGGACCTCGCCCAGTTCTATTTCGGCCCGATCCACAAGATCAACGCCATGATGGCCACCCTCGAGAAGAAAATCGAAATGGAGGACAACGCCATCCTGCAATTCCTGTTCGCGTCCGGCAAGATGGGCTATGCCGAGGTGGGTTGGTCGAGCAAGCAGGGATTCGCGGGCGTGGAGATCCACGGCAGCGAGGCGGCGATCATCAATGATTATTTCGACGGCCTGTATCTCATGAAGGGCCAATCCTCGGCCACCGGCAAGCGGATCACCCGCACGAAGATGATCGACAAGAAGAACTGCCAGGGCGGCTGGGACGTGGAGATCGATCACTTCGTCAACGCCATCCGCAAGGGGAAGCAGCCGGAGATGGGGCTGCAAGCCGGCCTCGACTCCATGAAGGTGGCGATGGCGGCGTATGAATCGGCGAACAAGGGCAAAACCGTAACAATTTAAGACGGGCCAAGATCAACTGCATGAAGGGCGGGCCGCACGATGCTAGCGGCTCGCCCTTTTTCATGATCGGAGGCCGGATGGATCAGTGCACGGGCGGGGCAAAACCTTCTTCAGTCCTATCTATCTAGTTTTAGATTCTTGACTTCTTCAGTAATTCGATCAATTCAGCCACCATTATTTAGAATATAAAAAATTTTTTTTACGATTTTGTGGACTGTGATATAGTAATCAACTGAAAGGGGTACATCATCACATCGGGAAGATCCAAGGGGTGGCGCGCCATGAGCCAGTTCA
>JBHGBC010000021.1:0-53879 GCA_041946805.1 bacterium | reverse complement strand
GCCCTCTCCCAGAGGGAGAGGGGATTTTGGGGGTGGTTTTCATCGGTCCCTTCAACGAGCCGCGAGTGGGCCATTTGATGAAAAGTACGCACTGGCCGGATGAACCGTAAATAACAAGTCTTACCCGCAATGGCGGGGATTCAGGTAGCCGGTTGCATCAAAGGAAAACCATCATGCGCTGTCCTCATCTTCACAAAGACGATGTTCCCCTTCTGCTTTTGGCTCTGGTCAAAGTGTTGCTGCATTTCGGGGTAAACCTGCGCGATGGCTATTTCATCGACGAGTTTTATTACATTGCGTGCGGGGAACGCCTGGACTGGGGCTATGTCGATCATCCCCCGCTGGTGGCGGTGATCGCGGCGGCCACCCGGTTTCTGCTGGGCGACAGCGTATTCGCATTGCGGGTTCCCGCCGTTTTGGCCGGGGCGGCAATGGTCTTCTTCGCCGGACGGCTGGCGCGGGAGCTGGGCGGCGGGCGGTTCGCGCAAGTCCTGGCGGCGCTGGCGGTGTTCGCCGTACCGGTGTTCACAGGAGTTCACGGCATTTATTCCATGAACGCCTTCGACCAATTGATCTGGCTGTTGGGCGCTTATCTGATTGTTTTGATCATACATCACGGCCGCCCGCTCCACTGGCTGCTTTTCGGCTTGTTGATGGGGATCGGCTTGATGAACAAGATTTCGGTCTTGTTTTTCGGGATGGGCCTGGCCATGGGCATCCTGCTGACCCCTAACCGCCGATGGCTGCGTGAACGCTGGATCTGGACCGCGGCGGTCATCGCTTTTTTGATCTTCCTGCCCCACATCCTTTGGCAAATAGCCTACGGCTGGCCCACGCTGGAATTCATCCACAACGCCAGCACCTACAAAAACCTGCCGCTTAGTCCCCTTGAATTCCTCATGGGCCATTTCCTGGAAATGAATCACTTGCTCATCCCCCTGACCCTGGCTGGACTGGTATGGTGTTTCGGCGCGCGAAAGGGCAAGCCCTACAGGATATTGGCTTGGATTTACATTGCGGTGCTGGCGTTGATGATCGCGCAAAAAGGCAAGACCTACTACGCGGCCCCGGCCCTGAGCCTGATCTTGATTCCCGGCGCGGCGGCGGTGGAACAATGGATCGCCCGCGGTACCTGGACGCCGGCGCGGCGGGCCGCCGGCGTGGCTATTTTATTGTATGTCATGATCGCGATAGGGCTCATGGCGCCATTCGTGATACCCATTTTGCCTACGGAAACCTATATCCGTTACGCGGCGTGGCTGGGAATCCAACCTTCAACCGGCGAGAGAAAAGAAATCGGCAAGCTGCCGCAGTTTTTCGCGGACCGGCAAGGCTGGCCGGAAATGGTGGAAACCATCGCCCGGATTTATAACGCGCTCCCGCCGGAAGACAAAGCGGAATGCGTGATTTATGCGGGAATGTACGGACAAGCGGGCGCTATCAACCTCTTGGGGAAGCCGTATGGCTTGCCGCGCGCGATCACGGCGCACAATAGTTACTTCCTCTGGGGCCCGGGCGAGAAGCGGGGGGATGTCGTCCTCGCGTATGGCGTCAATCAAAAAAATCTGGAAGCCCTGTTTGAGGACATCCAGGAAGCCGCCCGCTTCACACATCCCTATGTCATGCCCTACGAGAACAACCTACCCGTTTTCGTGTGCCGCAAGCCCAAAGTCTCCCTGCGTGAAATTTGGCCGGAAATCAAGCATTATGAATAAGCGTTGGAGGCAAGATTTGTATTTATTTACCCGAATGCAAATGTATCCCTGCTTTATTCGCGGTAGGAGAATGAATGGGAACGCGAAGCGCTCCCCTCTCCCTCTGGGAAAGGGCCAGGGTGAGGGAAATCTTGTTTGAGCGAAATAGATAATTGCTTTCAAACAGGCATATTGTTGCTATCGCGCAAACGCCTCGGATAAACGGATGTAATAATTCTTGATCGCTTCCTGGTATTGAAAAGGAATCGCTTCCCCGGCCGGGCGTTCGACCATGCGCCGTACTTTTTCCGGCAGCGAGACCGGGAAGGGGCCTTCGGGAGACTGGGCGTCCAGACCGGTTTTGGCCACTTCTTCCTGCCGGTCCTCGCCCAAATCATCCTCCTCCTGCATGGTTCCCGCTTCCAGCATGCGGGTCATGATCCGCCGTTGCTTTTCGTCCATGCGCTGGTCGTTGACGCCCTCCTGCAGGAGTTTTTCGGCTTCCTTCATTTCCTGGTAGATGCCCTCCAGCTGGTTGCGCAATTGCTGGGCGTGGCGGTACTGCTGCATCATCTTTTCGATTTCATTGCGGATCTGGGCTTGTTGTTTCGCCATTTCCCGCAGTTGTTTCAGCGCCTCCTCCCCTTCCTGGCCCATTTGCCGAAGCTGCTGCAGCATCTGCTGGACGGATTGCTGCTGCGAGATAAGTTGCTGCATTTGCTGTTGCATGCCCTGGGCCTGGGATTGGGCCATCTGCTGCATCATGTTCTGCATATCCATCATCATTTGATGAATGGCGCGGTTGAGGGCGATCATGGCTTGCCTCGTTTCATGCAGGCCGACCCACCGGGTTCCCTTCCCCGCCGCGATGGCGCGCTGGAGGCGTTCTCCGCTCTGCCGCAGCAGAATCTCCACTTCCCGGTTCATGAAGGGATTGGTTTGCGCCATCTCCCGCCAGGCCGCCAGGATCCGGCCGGCTTCGCGTTCGAAGGCCTGCGCCCGGCGCAGCGCCTGGACGCCCTCGCTCTGCCCCAGGGGCGATTCGGTGAGGGACTCCATCTGGCTGGAGAGAAACAAGCCCTGGCGCATCAGGCGGGTGATGGCCTGAGTATCCATCGTCAATTCCATGCCCTGCATGCCGGCCATGCTTTGTTGGAGCTGGTCCGAAAGCGCTCGCAGTTGCTTTTGGGCGTTCTTTTGGTGCGCCTGCGCGAGCTGGGTGTTTTGTTGCTCCAACTGCCGGGAGGCTTGGGACAGTTCGGCCGGCAATCCCTGATCCAAGGCCGCCTGGCGCAATTGTTCGAGTTTTTGGGCGAGTTCGGGAGATTGTTCCTGCAGTTTCTCCTTCATCTCCTGCATTTTGTCCAAAAACTGTTGCGCGTCCTCCTCCAGCTGGCGTTGGCGCTGGGCCAGCGCTTTTTCCGCGGAGTTTAGATCATCCTGTTGGGCTTGCCGTTCCTGTTCGCTTTGGGACGCCGGAGCGTTTTGCTGCTGTTCTTTTTTCTCAGCCAATTTCTGGGTTTCGCGTTCCAGGTGGTCCTGCCGCCGGGCCAGTTCGTTGGCCATTTCCTTCAGCCCTTCCAGCTGGCGGGCCTGGAAGGCGTTTTCCAACATGTTGAGGGTCCGCTCGAGTTGCTGATCGTAATCCTGAAAACTGAACGCCAGGTCTTTCAATTCCTGGTCTGAAATCTGCTCGGACATTTTCTCCATGGTGTCGCTGATTTTTTGCAGAAGCGATTGGCTGTCCTTGTCCAGCAGTCCGGACATCAGTTCCTGGATTTTCTGAATTTTTTCCAAGGTCTCGGGCGTGAATCCCTGCTGTTTCTCCTCCTCTTTGGCCATGGCTTCTTCAGCCTGTTTCCGGTATTCCCCGAGCTGTTCCTCGATTTTCCGGGCCTCTTCCGTCAATTGTTCCTGCCGTTTCTTGATGTCTTGCAGGTCTTTCTTCTCCTGCCAGTCCGAGGGCTTCCCGGGTTGTTCCGGCGATAGATCTTTCCTTTTTTCGGCGATTTTTTCGAGCGTCTTTTGCGCGTCCCCGGTGATTTGCTTTTGGTCTTTCACCAGCGTGCTCAACTTTTCCGTCTGACTTTGTTCCAGTTCGTCCAGACGGTGGAGCATATCCATCAGCGTGGGATAGCGAAGCAGATACGGCTTGGAGCGGGCGGATTTGGAGCCGTGCAAGGCGTCGTTGTCGAACACCTCGACGCTATAGGTCATTTCGTCTCCCGGAAACAGGCCCAAATCGGTCATGTTCCAATCGAAGGTCACGTAAAGTTCCGTGGCCGATCCCACGTTCTGGGCTTCCAGCGGGCTGTAAGTCCAGATGGGGACCGTCCGGATGGTGGTTTCCTCGCGGTTGAGTTGCATATGTGTGAGGATGCGGTCCACCCGGTAGTCGTCCCGGGCATGGAGTTTAACCCGCAAGACCAGATTATCCGGTACATCGGTCACCGGTTTCGGTTCCACAATCTCGACCGTGGGCGTGGCGTCGGGAATCAGGTTCACCCGGTAGCGCCGGCTGACGGCCGTGAGCCCGTGGACGTCCTCCATCTGGAGGTACCACTCTCCGGTCCGGGCCGGTTCAAAGCCGGCGGCCAGGTTTTTCCCATTCCACCGCGTGGGGATGGTTTGATCATTGAAAATCATTTCCGCGGATTTCAATTCGGACGAGGCTTCGGCTTCGATCACGATCCGGCTGCCCTCGGGGACTGAGAGCGGGCGCAGGGTCTCGATGGTTTCACCTGGCAGGCCGGTGTATTCCGGCGGCGTGACGGTGCTGGAGCCGCGCGTGAGGGTGGGCGGATCCAGGGGCGTCACCCGGCCTTTGTTGGAAAGCGCGTTTCCCACCGAAAAGAAATACCCGGTTTCGCGGGTGACCGCGGGCAGCGCATAGGTTAACGCTTTCTCCTTGCGCTTGGCCGGGCACGATTGCCAATCCGCGCCGTTCCACACATGCACGGCGGCAGGCCCGTCCAGGCACACGGAAGAATGAGCAACCAGAGTCAAGGATTTCCCCCGCTCGATGATGAGAACTTCGGGAACCTGGAGCGTGATCTCCTGCTCGGGGGGAGCGTAAATCCAGAGATTCTGGGAAATCCAACCCCAGTCCTCCGCCCATCGTGACTGGGGTAGGATGAAAAACACCAGAAAGGAGATCGTCACCGCCAGGAGAAAAAGCAACTGGCGGTGAGAAACAACAGTCCGGTCCCGGGCCAGGACGGATTGGATATACCTGGCCAGCCATTGATCGTCCGCCTGGATCAACTCCCGCGAATAGCCCAGGCGCTGGATTTCCTCGGCCTCCCGTTCGGCGTAGACCAAGAGGGAAGCCCGGTTGGAGGCTTCGCGGTGCTGCCGTTCCCAGCGTTGGAAATAGGGTGTGAGGCGCAGACCCTCCCGCCACCAGTGGATCAGGAAGCAACCCAGATAATAAACAAAAATCCCGGTGGACAAAACAAACAAGCCATTGATGCCCCGATACCCCAGCGAGAACCAACCGCTGATCCAAAAGAAAAGTTGAAACGCCAGCAATCCCCCCGCCACGAGCCGAATCCCCAATTCCAGCAACCGGCGGGCGTGATGCCGCCGGAACAGCTGATGTATCAATGTCAGGCTCTGCCAATTCGAATTCTTCACTATGCCACCTCGGAGACAAGCGGGTTGGCCTCGTCCGCGCCGGCGTCACGCGCCTTCCGTGTCTTCCTTATTGTCATCGCGGATTGAATTTTCACCAAGGTACAAAAAGCGGTGCAACAGGTTGACATAGCCGGTCCATTCGCGGTTCTCATCCCGCACGGCGTTCATCTCGCGGCGGACGGCGGCCATCTGGGCGTCCATGTTGTCGATGAAATGGAACAGGCAGGCTTCCAGGGTCATGGGCAGCACGGGCGACCGCTCCACCTCCCCATGATGCGACAGGATAATATGAAGGATCTGTTGCCGCTTTCCGGCGGGAAATTCCGGCAGGCTTGCGATCAAGTGGTCGACGATCATCGCGCCGATGTACAGATGCCCCAGCAGCCGCCCGTCGGTGCTGTAGTCTATGTACGAATCGTACGAAAGTTCTTCCATTTTCCCACAATCATGAAAGACCGCGCCGGTCACCAGGAGATCGAGATTCACTTCCGGATACAACGGCCCGATCAACCGGCACAATTTCACAACGAACAACGTATGCTCCAGTAACCCATGCAAATAGGGATGATGCCAGCGCTTGGCGGCGGGCGCGAATTGGAAACGCGCCCAGAGGGCTTCGTCGTTGCGGAATTCCCGCAGCAGCGTCTGGTAATCCGTGTCTTCGATGGAGCCGATCAGCTCATCGAATTTCTCCACCAGCTGTTCGACCGGCACGGCGGAGGCGGGAATGAAATCCGCCGGATCGATCACCGTGGCGTCTTCCACCTTCTGAATGGCATGGAGAGTGGCTTGCATCTCTCCTTTATAAATCCCTATCCGGCAGTTCACGCGCACCACGTCTCCTTCCCGGAGGGATTGATACACCTCCTCCGCGTTGTCCCACAGGATGGCGGAAATCTTGCCGGTCTTGTCTCCCAGACGCAGCGATAGAAACTTGCCCTTTTCGTAATCGCGCAGATTGACGCGGGTCACCTGGAACAAGGATTGTACTCTCTCTCCTGCCTTGAGTTCATTGACCCAAACTTTGGGCGGAGAAAACAGGATTTGATTCGCGTCCCCGTGCATGAAACTGGATGTCCTTTCGCCTGAGGAATAATGGCTGGTCCGGTGTATTATGGTTTCGAAAAACCGAAAATGCTTCTTTATTTATTCTACTTTCAATCCCGTGGGGGCGAATTGCCACGTGCTCCTACGAAGGAAGGCATCGCGGTGCTCTTTCAGCAGGATGGTTTGAGCATCGCGAAACCAACCCGGTCCCTCACCGCAATAATGATTCAACGACTTTTTCCGGATAGGATCAATGGGAACATGGACGAAAACCAGCCATCCCGCTTTGATCCATTTTCACGTTGCCTTCCTCCGGAAAATGGCGTAGGGTGATACCCGCAAATCCTTTTGCTCAGGGAGGTTTCTATCATGTTTTTTGGCACCCGTTCGAACCGCTGGGGACTATGGGCTATCGCGTGGGGATGGCTCGTGGTGGCCGTTCTGCCCGGCCTGGCCGCGGAGGAGAAAAATCCGCTGGCCACTCTGAAAAAAGTGCATCCCCGGCTGATCTTGAATCCGCAAGACGTCCCCCTCCTCAAACAAGCGATCGAGAATGATCCCGCCCGCCGGGAGATCTACGAAAAGATCAAAGTGGACGCGGATGAGATCCTCAACGAACCCCCGGTGGAATACAAACTCATCGGTCCCCGCCTTTTGGATAAAAGCCGCCGTTGTCTGAACCGCATGTACCAACTCTCTCTGGTTTACTTGATGAGCGGCGATTCCCGTTATCTTCAGCGGGCGGTGAAGGAGCTGGACGCGGCGGGCTCGTTCCCGGATTGGAATCCCTCGCACTTTCTGGACACGGCGGAAATGTCGCACGCGTTCGGCATCGCCTACGATTGGCTGTATCAAGGCCTCAGCCCGGAAGAACGCGAACGCATCCGGACGGCCTTGATTGAAAAAGGCATCGGCGCCTACTTGAACGGCTTCGAAACCGGCGCATGGTGGACCAAGGCTACGCACAACTGGAATCAGGTCTGCCACGGCGGGGTGGGCGTGGGGGCGCTGGCCATCGCCGACGAAATTCCGGACAAGGCCGCGGAGGTGATCCGCAAGGCCGTCAAGACCATGCCCCGGGCGCTGCGGGGCTACGCCCCGGACGGCGGTTGGGACGAAGGCCCGGGCTATTGGCATTACGCCACGGAATACACGGTGTTTTTTCTCGCCTCGCTGCAAAGCGCCCTGGGAACCGATTTCGGCTTATCGCGCTATGAGGGCATGGACAACGCCGGCCAGTTCCGCATCGATTTCGAAGGCCCCAACGGCTTGTGCTTCAACTACGCCGACGCGGGCAGCCGGGTCGGCGGCACGTTCGAAATGTATTGGCTGGCCCATCATTACGGCCGCCCCCTGTACGCCTGGTTTCAACGGGTGAATTCCCGGCAGCCGCACCCCCTGGATTTCGTTTGGTATTCCAAGGAGGGAGAAGATCCGGCGAAAAGCGGTGTGCCCCTCGATGCGTTCTACAAGGGTATCAATGTAGCCTTTTTCCGCGGCGCCTGGAACGACCGGAATGCCTTATTTGTTGGTTTTAAGGGAGGCGACAACAAAGCCAATCACAGCCACCTGGATCTGGGCAGCTTCGTGCTCGATGGCCTCGGCCACCGCTGGGCCGTGGATCTGGGGGGAGACGATTACAACCTGCCCGGGTATTTCGGTGATCAGCGCTGGACCTATTTCCGGCTGATCAACTCCAGCCACAACACGCTGGTGATCGACGGCCAAATCCAGGATCCCAAGGCGGCGGCGCCCATCACCGCCTTTCATACCGCGCCGGATTGGGCCTTCGCGCAAACCGATCTCTCCGCGGCGTATAAAATCAAGAAAGCCCGCCGGGGATTGGGAATGCTGGGCCGGAGATACATCCTCGCGCGGGATGAAATCGAAGCGGAACAACCCGCCGAGGTGCTGTGGGGCATGCTAACGCCGGCGCAGGTGGCGCTCGACGGCCGCAACGCGGCGCTCACCATCGAGGGACAAACCATGCATGCCCGGATTCTTACTCCGGAAAACGCGCGCTTCGATACCGTTTCCGCCAATCCCCCCGCTCCCCAACGGCAACAGCCGGACATCACCAAACTGGTGGTCCGCTTGCCGGACAAAATATCAACGGTGGACATCACCGTCCTGATCTCGCCGGACGAATGGGAGAAAATCCCCGCCGCCGCCCGCCGGCCTCTCCCCCTGGCCGATTGGAACGCGATGAAGTTTTAGTCACTGCAGGATGGATTACTCACCGTAGGGTTGGTTAGCGCGCAGCGCGTATCCCATCAAATCCACTATGTTGTAGGGCAGGTGTCCCGCCTGCCCGATCCTTTTCGTCCCTTTCGTCTTTTGTGTTCTTCTCGATTCCTCCCCCGAAGATCGGGTGAGTCTCGGAGGGGGTTGAAAAAATTGAATCATGCGTTCCTCGCAAAACCCACCACCCTGGTCATCATGTCTATCCTGGTCATCTTGTCCATCCAGGCCATCCTGATTCAGACAACAACCTCCCTCATCTCCTCCCTCTTCCTCCGGGGGAGGGCCGGGGTGAGGGAAAGCCTTCTCTCTTCACACCCACCTCACGAATTGTACCCACACCCCCGTCAAGAACTGATTCCGTTCCCGTAAGGTGACGGCCCACATGGCTCTTATCCCCTCCGCTCCGTCCAAACCATTTATCCTCCAATATATGTAATAATTAATAAATAAAATTTGGTTGATGAATTTTGAATCTTATGCTATCAATAATAAAGAGATTATCGTATGTTCTGCTTTCTTTTTCGGTTGGCGGCCCGCACTACATCCCGGTAGAGGGCAGTCGATATGGCATGCAACTCGGAAAAACCAACCGGGAAAAAGGATGGCACCTGCGGCCATTTCATAGTGTGGGAGAAAATTTCCGATGAAGAACTCATGGATCGCATGGGTCAAGGCGATCATTATTCATTCGCTATTCTATACAACCGCCATTGGAGGTATGCGCGCTGGCTGGCCCGCCGGTTCACTCGTAATGAAACCATAGCCCAGGATATCGCGCAGGACGTTTTCCTGCATATCTGGAAAGCCGCGAACCGGTACCGTCCCCGCGCGCGCTTCCGTACCTGGTTGTATAAAATTGTTCTGAATCGGTGCATCAATCACAGTCAGAGAAACAAATGGATCACCAATCAAGAGGATTTTATTGCCAGGCATCGGGAATTCAGCAACTGGCAAGATACTTCGTCTCCGCTAGGCCGGATGGAGGACCATGCCCGAGTCAAACGTCTGTTGAGCCATCTTCATAAAATCGATCGATTGATTTTGTTCGAGCATTACGTGAACGGAATCCCTTACGCACAAATCGCGATTACTCTGGGCATGAATGAAAAGACGGTAAGGGATAGGGCTTATCATGCCCGGAGAAAATTGCGGGAGATTCTGGGAAATGGATGAATTTTTTTTGGTTCATCCGAGAAGTGCGTACCTGAAGAAGTAAAATGGATTCCATCCGCCACGGGGCGGGGGCGGACACCAAGGTCCGCCCCCGCCAAAATTCCCTCTCCCTCTCCCAGAGGGAGAGGGAATTTTGGGGTGGTTTGCATTGATTTCTTCAAAGAGATGTGAACCGGCCATCGGAAAAAAAGTACACACTTGCCGGATGAGCCTTTTTTTTCGACATTCGATAGGGCTGGTGTGTTAAATGTATTAAGAAGAAAATTCAATGACTACGCGGCATAAATTCTAAAAAAATGTATTCAAGATGCTGTGTTATTGATGGGAAAACACCTACAATACATGTTATGGTAATTTCTTTTCAATATCTAAATTTGACTGGATTGTCATTCAAGAAAAAAACCTATGATTTGATAACGTTTTTATTCTTTCGGAATCAAGTTAAGAACGCAGAGGTTGTATAAAGAAACAAGGAGGACATCATGAAAAAATACATTTTATTGTTAACGCTATTCACAAATTATTCAGTAATAGCGCAAAACATTCAGATTGATATAATGACTACAGGAAATGCTGCTGATGAAATACTTCAACATACATTATTACCAGGAACTGAATTAGCCTATGTATACAACTTTTTTACAAACAAATGGGGTAATTGGTATCCTGATGATTATCCCGATGTTGATACAACTTTAGGGATTGGATATTTTTGGGATCCCGTCCCAAATATTGGTGGGTGGCTTGACTATTGGGAATCTCCATGCATTCATGTTCAAGTGGAATCACAAGATTTAAGTGGGATTATTCCTAATAATGAGTTGGTTATAAAACGATATATAACGGGAAAAGCTGGAAAAGCTTGGAATGTATCTGGACAAACAGCCGAATATGACGATAGCGGAAATAAAATCAGTTTTTGGTTAACTGGAATAAATGAAGATGATACTTCCACTCCAACCTGGAAAGATTTTTCAAATGGTATTCCAGTCGATTTAGATTCACCAGGTATAAAGGGCAGAGTGTATTACATCTATAAGATAAATGGTGAATATATTGATCTTTATAGAGCGAGAACTAATTTTCGGATTGAGATTCATCATAATGGCGTTAAAATAAAGGACAGATCTTTTAAATTACAAGTAGAAGCTCGATGGAACAATGGCACGTATACGATTGATCATGTGGGTACTTCATTAACAAGAGACACTGCTTGGACTTCTAATGATCTAAATATAAATTTGTGGCAAAATTAAGTAAAAAGGAGAACCAAGATGAAAAATCACGTTATCTATTTATCGGTCATCTCATTGTTCCTTCCGGTCTCGTTGTCCGTGGCGATGGCGGAGGAGGGGAAATTTGATCTCTATTCCAAGTCCTCTCACCTCGGGTACATCGCATCGCAGAAGCAAGCCCTTGAGAACGAAATCCACAGCCTGAAGGACCAGGGGAAAGGTCCGGAGACCATTCAGGCCTACCTCAACCAGCAAATCACGCGGGAGCGGGACATGCTGGAAGCCATGGGCCGGAAAAAAGACACCGTCGAGCCGAATACACTGGAGCGTGACCTGCAGGTTAAACTGCGGCTGGCCGCGTTGTGCGAAGTTTCCGCCGTGGTCCAAAATGTGGAGGCGATCGCTCTATTGGGACGCCAATTCGATTTAAGCACCTATTTCAGCTTGCCGGTCAGTTCATCGTCAACCCGGCAATTCGAGCAGGAGCAAGAAAAGGCCAAAAGCCTCCGCGACTTTCCCGTACTGAATCTGGCCATGGCCTGCGGCCCGGAGGCCATCCCCGCGCTCCGGCTGATCATCTTGAATCCGGAAATCGCGCCCCACGCCCGGATGACGGCTTTCGCGGCGTTGTACCATATCGGCCAGCAAAACGCGCAAGAAGTTCAGACCGCCTTGCTCAGTTCGTTCGATGCCGACTGGCGGGAATGCTTCCAGCAGTATCTGGCCAATCCGGTCCTCGAGCCCTGGAAATACCCGGTACCCAAGAACGAGCGCGTGGAAAAGGCCCGGCTCCTGCATGAATTTCGGACATCCAAGACCGATACGAACTGAGAATGAATATCCAGGATGTGACATCATCTTTTAAGCGCCACAATGCGCCAGAAGATGGCTTGGTTGTAAAGATGGACTCAAAACGAAGCGTAGCCCACCACTTACCGGTAAGGTGGGTCTAGTCCCGCGCAACCCATCACTCTCAAATCCCCACAGGGGATTCATTTGAGTAGCCGTAGGTTTCAACCTACGGCATAAATCCACCCTGCTTAAAGCCCCGCGCCCCATTCATGGAGCCGTGGTATAACAGCTCAGGACTTCAGCCTTGGGATAGGCTTCCGGTCCACCTATTTTTTCCCTCCCCATGGACTAAACCCTTCCTTCTACGCTACCGTCTTTATAGATACATATTTTTATTCGATCGGTTCAAAGGGTTCAACCGGATTCGCCGTTTTTCGTGATGATTCGTTTTCCAAGGGGAGAAGGGTATGCGTCCCGAGCGGGATTTGGTTCGCGGCATCAAGCAACGGGATCCGGGGATCTTCGAGGAGTTCGTCCGCCGTTATCAACAGCGGATCTATTTCACCGCCCTGCGGATGGTAGGGGGGCGCGATGACGCCCTCGATGTGGCCCAGGAAGTCTTTCTGAAAATCTGGCGCTTCGCTCCCCAGCTGTCCGATACCGTCATACTCGAACGGTGGGTGTACCGCGTGGCGGTCAATACCTGCCTCGACCGCCTGCGCAACCGCGCCGTCCATGAACAGCGTGTCACCCATGATAATCTGATCCTCCTGTCGCTCGTCGAGCAGGGCATGAATCCCCGCGACTACGCCAAAAAAGTGGAAGACCTCAACCACGTCAAAAACGCCCTGGCCGAGTTGACCGACCGCCAACGCGCCATTTTCATCCTGCGCCATTTTCAGAATCTGAAGATCCAGGATATCGCCGAAATCCTCTCCACCCCGGTGGGCACCGTGAAAGCCACTTTGCACCAAACCTTCCTCAAACTGCGGGGAATCATGGGGATATCGGATTTGGAAGCAAATCCAACCACGGAAACCAAAATGGCCGGGCAGCCATAACGGAGTAAAACCATGGCGTTTACTTGTGAGGATATCCGTGAACGGTGGCCGGAATACTACTACCGGGAGCTTGCCGAGCCCGAGCAGTCGCGGTTCGTGAATCATTTGGCCGAGTGTCCCGCCTGCCGCCGGGAAGAACAGGCGTGGCGCACACTGCTCAAGCAGTTCGACTCCATCGCCTGTCTGGACGGGACCATGGACGCCCCGCCCGAGTTGGTGTACCGGGTTAAACGCCAAGTCCACTTGTTCGACGATTGGTCCAATCAGATGCAGCGCCATTTCCGCCGCTGGATGATCGCCTCCGCCGCCGCTTGCCTGTTGTTGGCGGGAGGATTGGCAGGTGTTATGTTGCATGCGCGGGCAAACGGAGTAAACCATTCCCTGTTCAGTCCTATCCAGCATTCCGTGTTGAGCACCTTCTATGATTCGAAAACCCTGGAGCTCTATCGAAAACAGGGCATTCTCATGGAAAAAGATGAAGTCCAAGCCGAAACCATCGCCGGGAACCCCGTGCCGGCCGATTCTCTTGGAGACGGCATCAAATCCAAGACTTTGGAACCATCATGAGATGCCGGTGTCTCTGCCTTTGAGAGAGAGGCAGGATGTGAGAAACCATTACTTTGAAATCCCTCACCCCTTCTCTCTCCCAGAGGAAGAGGGTGAAAGAAATACTCACCAAGATCCTTAATAGATTCCCGCCCAGCCGGGTGAACGAGAAAAAGGATGAATCGGATCATGAAAAATAAAAGAAATCAAGGATTTACATTAATAGAGTTGATGACGGTGGCCACCATTATCTCCATGCTCTTCGCCATTGCCGTGCCGAACTTTTTGAACGCCGTCATCCGCGCCAAGGTGGCCCGTTCCATGGCGGAACAGGAGATCCTGGCCTGGGCTCTCGAGATGTACTTCGTGGACCGGGACGAGTATCCAATTAACCGCGAACCGGGCAAGGCGCTGCCGGGCGATCTCAACCGGTTATCCACGCCCATTCCGTATGTCAATTCCATCCCCGAGGACATTTTTCTCTTTCCAGCCCACCGGGAACGGCATGAGTTCGTGGAGTCCGAACGCGCCGGGAACATGACCTATTTCTACCTCAATTTCCTCCAGGCCACCGGCCAGCGGGTGATGCTCCCGCCCTACGGTTACAACGGCAGCGCGAACTACGTGGTTTACGGCCTGGGGCCTAGTTTCAAGACCTCGTTTGATCCGATGACCCCGGAAAACTTCATATCTTATACACCTAGCAATGGTATGTTTTCGGATGGTGTTTTGACAACCTTTGGACCTTGAGAGAGGTGCGCCATGGCCCGATTCAAATGGGACAACCTGATTTTATTCGTCGAACATCTGGCGGTCGCCAGCAAACTGCAACTGCCCCTGGACAAGAGCATCGGCATGATGAGCCGGGAGGCGCTGGACCGCGGCTGGGCCAAGACCCAGGAAAGCGTGTCGGAACTGGTGCGCCTGGGTTCCCCCCTGTCCGAAGCCCTGGAGAACTATCCCCAATATTTCCCCGTTTCCATGCGCCGCCTGGTCCGCGTGGGAGAGGAAGGCAATGTGCTGCCCCGGATGCTCATGGGTCTCAGCCGGTATTTGCAAGCGGCCCGCGAACTCCAGCACCGGCTGCAGAAATGCCTGATCTACCCCATGGTGGTGTGGACCTTGTTGCTCATCAACCTGGGAATCCTGCTCGTTTTTGTGATTCCCAGGTTCATGAGCATGTTCCCAAGCGCGCATATCACACCCCATCCGTTTTCCATGTATTTGATCAACCTGGGGCCATCCGTCCTCATCCTGTCAGAAGGAATGTTGCTGTTTCTCGCTTGGCTGGTAATCGGCTATATCGGTTCGGACGTGGAAGGGCGTAACGGCCTGTCCAACTGGGCCGGCCGGGTGATCCGTTACGTCCCCTTCTTGGGGCCCCTGCACCGCCACGCCAAGGCCGCCGAAGTCTGCGAAGTATTGGGAGTGCTGGTGGAAGGCGGGCATTCAGGACGGGAGGCGGTCCGTATCGCCAAGGGGGTGTTGGACAGCGTGTCCCTGCAGATGGCCTTGGATGAAGTGGACACCGCCCTGGCGGCGGGCACGTCCTTCACACCCCAGCGGCAAAAGACTTGGATTCCGCAAACCTCGCTGTGGATGATTTCCGAAACCGGCGGCCATGCCGATCTCGGCCAGGTCTTGCAGCGCATCGCCGAATACCACCGCCGCCAAGCCGAATTGCTCTCGGGCATCGTGCGGGAGATCATGGAGCCGTTTCTGCTCTTCACTGTCGCCGTGTTGGGCGGCATGGCGGTGATCGCCCTCTACATGTTCTTTTTCCAAATGTCGAGCGGGATCCGGTTTTAGTCCGCGGATTATCCATTTCCCCGGCGTGAGGTTCTCATGCACCAGAAACCACACCGCACATTACGTTTATCACGGCCGCTCCTCCCGTTGGTCTCGGTCATACGGATCACTGTCGCCTTGTTCATCATCCTGGGGATTGGTCTGGCCGCGCTGCTGGTGTACGCCGCGTATGATTTGTTCCACCACTACGGCGGGTCCATCGAGCTCCTGCCGGCCGCCATCCTCCTCGCCTTGATTTTCGGGATTACAGGATTGTTCATTGTCTTCCGCTACCGCCGGATCGATCTGATTGTCATCCCCGCCCTGTTTACCTTGATACTTTGTTTTGGAGTCTTGGCCATTTGGGAACCGGGGTTGGGATTGGGGTGGGGAGCGTCACTCGCGGTGATGTTGACCTTGTTCGTCATGCTGTACCGGATACCTTTCTTGCTCTTTCTTCTGATGACCGGCCTGATCGTTCTGGGATTTTTCTGGATCGTAATACCCATTTTGCTATCGTTTGTGGGATTTTCCGGTGGAAACCGCGGATGGTTCAATATTCCTCCGATTATGAGCAACGAGTTCATTGCAATCGGCGCGATTCTCTTCGCCTTCGCCTATTTTCCTCGAGCCGTGGAATGGAAACGCTATGTCTTCCCAACATGGAAACCGGCCTTCTTTATCAACCGCAAGGATGACGAAAGCGGCGTGACGTTGATCGAACTCCTCATCGGCGTCGCGATAGTCGGCATCATGACCGGCTCGCTTGTCCATGTCTGGGCCACCGCCTTGCGAACTCAAAAGGAAGTGGAGCTGCGCGCCCATGTGGTGGAAATCCTCAACTCGCAGATGGATGTCCTTATGGCCAGGGACGCTCTTCCCGCGCCGTCGGGCGAACCGCAACCTTTGCCCATTGGCATGGCTGAATTCGTGACACCCTACCGCCTGACCGGGCATTATCTTGTGGAAGAGGCTGGAGAAGAGGGGTTGGTGAAAATCACCGTGCGTCTTCAACAGGATATGGACGCGCCGGTTCCGCGCCATTTCCGTCTCGTGTCGTACCGGCGGGCGGGGAAAGAATTATGACATCCAGGTGAGAGTTGTAAGGGAGGACACATTGGTGACTCTCTGCTTTATCCCTCACCCTAACCCTCTCCCCGAGGGAGGGAAAAGATAGTTGGATCGCTAAAAGACGAGTTGGTTGAGCACCCAGTTAAGCAGTAAAAAAGGAATTCATCATGAAAGACCGACGGGCCGCGTTCACCTTGATCGAATTGCTGATTGTCATCGCCATGCTGATGATCATGACCGGAGTAGTGTCGAAGACCTGGATCGGCATGGAGAAAATGTCGGACGGCCTGCGGAGAAACTACGATTTCGCCATGCGCTCGCAGCGCATCGTGGATCAACTCCGGCTGGACATCCAACGTTCACAAAACGTCTCGCGCTCTGAACAGGCATTGCTGATTCTGGACCAGCAAACCACGGAAGGAACACCCCGGAAAGTGGTGTATCGTATCGAGAATGATGAACTGCTGCGCGAGGACGGCACCCGTGAGGAGAACCGCCGGACAGTGAAGATTGGCTCAGTGAAAAACACGTTTTTGGAGATCTCGTTCATGCAGGACAACCGGGTGCGGGTAGAAGTGCGGCGGCGTTCGCGCCAGCTGCCGCTGGACCTCGAAACCCGGCGGTTTGTCACCTTCATCAGCGGAGTCAAGGCGGCGTCATGAATTCGAAAATCGCTTCTCCCCATAGGCCCAAATCTTTCCGGACCGGTACCCAACGCGGGATGGTGACGTTCCCGGCGATTTTGGTATTGGGAGTCATCATTACCTTGCTGGTGGCGGTGACCGCTTCCCGGACGGTGTTCATGGCGCGGGCCACGCAACGCCTATACATGGTCCAGCAGGCCGATTGGCTGGCCCGCGGCGCCGTGGAACGCGCCCTCGTGGAACTCAGCCGGGCCAAGGATCCCGCGGACGTAACCGGGAAGGATTACACCGAGCGCATCGCCCCGGTATTCGTGGATGCCGATCCGCTGGATGAACCGGCGGATGCAGAGAACTCCGGCCGCGTGATAACCGCCACGTACCGCTACCGGCTGGTTCCCGCCGGTCCTCAACTGTTGGAAACCGGAGAATCGACCGGCTTTATCTTAACCGGATTATGTGAAATTCCTTACCGTCAAACCACCCTCTCCCGCAGCAAGACCTATCTCTGTACCCGGGACGCCGGCAACCGGTGGCGTCTCCGCCCCTTGGTGGAGACCAATCCGCGGCCGTGAAAACATTCTGACAACCATTCCTCCCCACATTCTTGTCCCCCATCCGGCATATTTTTCCTCCCACGATATGGCGCATGAACGTTTTTTCCCTCTGACATTGCTATTACAATCCAGGATGGTAACTGTTTACTAGAATGCAGAGTACTGAGGAATTTCGCCCTTTCAGGGCTACCCTCACCCTATCCCTCTCCCAGAGGGAGAGGGAATCGCTTAGCCTTCCCATCCGAATGCGTACGGCGGATTCGGCTTAAGAAAGTTTTGCATTCAGGTGAAGAGTTAACCAGGATGTTCGCGTGATTGCCTGAATCACCATCCAACCATTACGGAAAACATCATGCAAATCGGAATCATCGGTCTTCAAACCTCGGGTAAAACCACCGTTTTCAATGCCTTGACCCACGGCCACGCCGAGACTTCGCTGGGCGGCGGGGAGAAAGATCCCAACCGGGGCGTTGCCAAGGTCCCCGATGAGCGCGTGGATTTTCTCTCTGAGCTCTATAAGCCCAAAAAAACCACCTACGCCACCGTGGAATTCACCGACGTGGCGGGGCTGACCAAGGGCGCTGGCCAAGAAAAAGGGTTCAGCAACCGCTTTCTCGGCCATCTGCGCGACATGGAAGCCCTGCTGATCGTGGCGCGCGTGTTCAAATCGGAATCGGTCCCGCACCCGGAGGGCTCCATCGATCCCGCCCGCGATTTGGATCTGATCCTCACCGAGCTGATCCTCGCCGACCTGGTCATCATCGAAAACCGCCTCAAGCGCATTGACGAATCCTACAACAAGCAGCCAGCCATGCGGAAAGAACTGGAGATCGAGAAAAAATCCCTGCAACGTTTCCACGAGGCGCTCGAGAACAACCGGCCCATCATCTCCACGGCTCCCATGCCGGATGAAGTCAACAAATACATCCGCCCCTATGGCCTGCTTTCAGGCAAGCAGATGCTGGGACTGGCTAACCTGTCCGATCTGACCGATCCCCAGGAAATCGCGTGGCTTCAGACATTGGAGGAAGCCGGAAAGCGCTGGAATATCACGATTGTGCCCATGAACGCGCAATTGGAACGCGATTTGCAAGATTTTCCCCCGGAGGAATGGGACGATTATTTTACCGCCTCGGGTCTGGAAGGCCCCGCCCGCGGGCGGGTCATCCGCGAATCCTACCGGGTGCTCAATCTCCATTCCTTCCTGACCTGCGGGCCGGACGAGGTCCGCGCGTGGACCATCCCTATCGGCATGGCGGCCCAGCCGGCGGCCGGGAAGATTCACAGCGATATCGAGCGGGGCTTCATCCGGGCCGAAGTGGTTGCTTATCACGATCTTCGGGAACTGGGTTCGATGGAGGAGATCAAAAAAGCGGGTAAGTTCCGTCTGGAAGGCAAGGAATACCTCGTCCAGGACGGAGACGTGATCGAATTCCGGTTTTCGGTTTGATCCCACGCTCGAGATATCCGGAAACAAGCGGGAGGACTATATGGTTGACCCCTTCGTGGATCCCTTGGACACGGCGCCGGTCCGGCGGCCCCCATCGCCACTCCAGTCGCATTTCATGACTCAAGCGGAACCCGCGGGTCATGCCAGCCCGTTTTCCCGCATTCTGGAAGATAAAATTCAGGAAGACAAAGTCCAGGAAAATCCCACGCCGTTGCTTACCACCGAGGCGCTGCAACCCCCCGCGCTCCTCCCCAACACCCAATTCAATCCGGTCACGATTCAGGAGCAGGATATAACGGATTCATCCGGGACCGGCCAATCCCCCGTGGCGGAGAAGGAGAGTCAGCCGGCCGCGATGCCTGAATCCGTTGAGACTTCGCCCCAAAACCTGGTGGAATTGCTCAACCTCGCCGCTTCCTCCGGCGACATTCCACACATTGGGCCGCGGCCGGAAGCCGTGAAGGAAGAAACACTTTCATCTCCTCCGGCCGAGGATGCAGAGCCGGTTTCAGAAAGTCCAGAACCATCTTCATCTCCACAAAAAATCTACACGATCGCGCGGGGCGACACGCTCTCGCACATTGTGGCCGGCGCGCTCAATCAGCAAGGAATTGCTTACAACACCGGTGATCTCTACCGCTTGGTGAACGTGGTGGCCCAGTATAATGACATCCCCAATCCCAACCGGATCTTCGCGGGCCATCAATTGGATTTGACTCCTTTATATTCCGAAGATTTCTTGGCGAAGAAGGACGGTGTGGCCTCCAAGGAACCGGATCAGCAGGCCATGGCGGTCCCTGCCACGCATGACCAAACGCAGGCTCCCTTGCAGGGACTGGTGACCTCGAATTTTGGTAACCGCGTGCATCCCATCCTGGGGTATGAACAGTTTCACCGGGGAATCGATATCGGAGTGGAGGCGGGGACGCCCATCCGCTCCATCCAGCCCGGCCGCGTCTCCTTCTCGGGCGCGAAGGATGGATATGGCCAGGTGGTGCAGATCGATCACGGCGGGGGCATGCAATCACTCTACGCCCATCTCTCCGAACGCTTCGTGGAAACAGGTGACGAGGTAGGCTCGGAAGATTCCATCGGCCTGTCCGGGAACAGCGGCCGCTCCACCGGCCCGCATTTGCATTTCGAAATCCGCCGGCATGGAGAAGCCGTGAATCCCTTGGCGATGGTGGCCTTGGAAAGCATCGAACGGCCTTACCGTGATGAATCCGTGAAACTGGCGCAAGGTTCTACTTCCCGTAATTCCCGCCTGACTAGCGCATAAGGAAAGCAAGGGTAAGATGGTCCTCTTCCCCAACCAATACTCTATTGGATTGAGTGATCTTGTTCTCTTCCCTTCCAAGTACGATTGATTAGGTTCTGTTGAGTTTTTTCCAACGTAACTCAAATTTCCAAAACGAAACTGGGTAATCGATTGTACGAAAAGCCCATATATCGCCCTTTCAGGGCTGCCCTCACCCTGACCCTCTCCCAGAGGGAGAGGGAATTGGTTATATTGGACGGAGCGGCAAATAGTCACTTTATGATGGTGCAGATATCTTGTCTCCACAAAATATAGTTGCAGACGTGGCGTCTGCGCTACAACATAAAGAACATTTCAGGTTCATTTACACTTTTTGCCGCCTCGTCATATTGGTCCCGGCTCTATCGCAGGGCTGAAATCCTGGGCTGGTTTAGAAGCGCCATTGGCACTGGCAGAGCCATCCCGCATTTCAGTAACTCATTCATGACGAAAACTCAACCAAACCTCGCAACGGATCCCATACTCGCAAAAAAGGAACGAAGCCTATGCGCCTGGTCATCGCCCCCAATGCCTTCAAGGAATGCTTGTCCGCGCCGGAGGTGGCCAAAGCCATGGCCGCGGGCGCCAGAAAAGCCACACCTGACCTGGAAATCATCGAGGTTCCCCTGGCCGACGGTGGCGACGGCACCACCGAGGCCCTGGTTTCCGCCCGCCAGGGCCGCTTGGTGGAAATTACCGCGCGGGATCCCCTCATGCGGCCCGTGGCGGCCCGGTATGGACTCATCGATGAAGACCGAACCGCCGTAATCGAAATGGCCGCGGCTTCTGGTTTATGGCATCTTCAGGAACACGAAAAAAATCCCATGCGCACAACGACCTACGGCACCGGCGAAATGATCCGCGACGCGCTGGACCGGGGCGTGGACACGCTGATCGTGGGCATCGGCGGCAGCGCCACCACCGACGCCGGCCTCGGCATGGCGGCCGCGCTCGGTTACCGGCTGCTGGACCGGCATGGCAACGAAATCGAACCGGTGGGGGGTTCCATGGCCTCGCTCGCCTCCATTGATTCCTCCCAGGTTCATCCCCGGCTGCGGCGGGTCAAGATGCGGGTGGCGTCGGATGTCAATAATCCACTACTCGGTCCTCAAGGCGCGGCTCCGGTTTACGGTCCCCAGAAAGGGGCCACCCCGGACATGATTCGAGAATTGGAAATGGGCTTGGCTAACGTCGCGCGATGCTGGGATAAAGATTTCGGTGTACATATCGGTAACCAACCCGGCGGCGGGGCGGCGGGCGGCCTGGGAGCGGGCCTGGTGGCGTTTTGCGGCGCGGAAATCCGGTCCGGTCTCGACTTGATCGCCGATTACGCCGGACTTGACGAGGCCTTGCGGGGCGCGTCGCTGGCGCTCACGGGGGAAGGCAAAATCGACGCCTCCACCCGGTTCGGCAAGGTCCCCGCCGGAGTCGCGCGCCGCGCGGAGAAACAGGGTGTCCCGGTGGTGGCGCTGGCGGGGCATCTCGCGGGTGATGTCCGCTCCCTGCTGTCCGATTCCCTGATCGCGCTGTTTTCCATCACCCCGGGTCCCATGGCCCTTCAGGAAGCCATGGCGAGTACAAAGGAAAATCTCGAGCGTACCGCGGAACAGGTTGTCCGGTTGTGGTCGCGCCGGGGGTGAGCTAGATCCAATAGCGCCTCTCCTAGGATTTAGCTTATCGTGTTTGTTTTACATTTATCCCAATCATTGATGTATCTAAATTGTCTATTTTTGCTTGATCCTCTCTTTTAGAGGGCCATGGGCGTGATATGATTTTCCCCACATTTTTATATCTATCCCAGCCATTGTTGATAACAGGCTTACCAAGCAGGAGCGCCCGTTTATGAAACCAACCGAAGCCAAGCTCCGTGAAAACGCCTTAAAACTTCCTTCCATCCTCATGCAAGGCATCACCCACATCGCTCCCGCGATCGGATTGATCTTTTCGATCCAATTCATCACGTCCCTGGCGGGCGTCACGTCCCCGTTGTCGTTCGCGATCGCTTTCTTGATCGTCCTAACCCTGGGATTTTCCCTTACCCAGTTGGCGCGGCATCTGCCCTGCGCGGGAGGGTATTACACCTACGTGAGCCGGACGGTCCATCCCCGGGCGGGATTTCTCACCGCCTGGCTGTATTTTCTCTACGATCCCATGGGCACGGCCATCAACCTGGCTTTCATGGGTTACTTTTTTGAGCAGACATTGGGATTCGAATACGGCATCCATTTCCCCTGGTGGTTGTTTTTTATCCTGGCCGCGGCGGTCATCACGTTCGTCACGTACCGGGGAATCGAACTGTCGACCCACATCATGTTGATGTTGGGATTGGCGGAAATCCTGATCGTGCTGGCGCTGGTGGTCCACGGATTGATCCAACCGGGCAAGGGAGGAATCAATTTTTCCTCCTATAATCCGGCCAACGCGCTCAGCATCAACGGCCTGTATTTGGGCGTGGTGTTTTCCATCTTCAGCTTCACGGGTTTTGAATCGGTGGCCCCCTTGGCCGAGGAAAGCGAGGATCCCCAACGCAACCTTCCCCGCGCCATCATCGGCTCGATCGTGTTGATCGGCGCGTTTTACCTGTTCACGACTTGGGCGTTGCTCATCGGTTGGGGAACTCAAGACCTGGACGCGTTCTTGAGCACCAAGGAAAGCCCCACGTTCATCCTGGCCCGCAAGTTGTGGGGCGGCGCGTGGATTCTGGTCCTGCTGGCGGTGTTGAACTCGATCATGGCCGTGTCGATCGCCTGCACCAACGCCTCCACGCGCGTGTTTTACGCCATGGCCCGGGGCGAATCGCTGCCCCGTTTCCTGACTAAGATCCATCCGAAGTTCCAAACTCCGGTCAACGCCATCTGGCTGCAGACCTTCCTGACCGTCTTCGTGGGCCTGGGCCTGGGATTCTGGATCGGGCCGGACAAGGAATTCTTCTTCATGGCGCTGGTCGCCACCATCGGCATGGTGTTCGTGTATTGCGCCGGAAACTTGGGCGTTTACCGGTTTTTCCGGCATGATCACAAGCTGGAATTCAATGTGTTCTACCACGCGATTTTCCCCTTGATCTCCACCCTCGCCCTGCTCTGGGTTGGCTACAAGTCCATTCTGCCGCTTCCCGAACCTCCCTTGCGTTACGCGCCCATCCTGGTCGTCGGCTGGCTGCTTGTGGGAGCCATTCTGTTGCTCTTCATGTATTGGCGGGGCAATGAAGGCTGGCTGCTCAAGGCGGGCCAGCTGGCCTATGAACAACAGGCCGGAACAGAGGAAAATCGAGGCCGTTGAAAGCAAAGCCTGACGTTACGGCTTCCGAATATGCAATGCGGTTTATACACGCCAACGGCGCATTTTAAATTAGCCTAGGGCTTCACCCCTGGGAATTTCCCTCTCCCTCTGGGAGAGGGTCAGGGTGAGGGAAAAACCTGGCGTAAGCGGCTCCCCTGCCGGTCTTCAAGCAAGGAAGGGATCTCTCACGAGATGTAAAAAAAACCCAATCCCGGAGGTTCCTCATGCAATTCGACCATGTCGGCATTCCCACTTTGCAACGGAAAGAGGGCGAAATATTCGTGGAGGCCACGCGGGTGTGGATCACGGATGCCCACAAACATCCTTTTTTTGTCGAGTGGCTCCGTTTCGAACCGGACACTCCCGTAACCGGGCCGCTCTGCGTGGAGCCGCATGTGGGTTATCGCGTGGACAGCGTCGAGCAGATCACCGAACTCAGCCGGGGCATGACGGTGCTGCTGGAGCCGTTCGACGTGGGCTTCGCCGTGGCGGGATTCTTCCGCACCGCCGACGGCGCCAATATCGAATTGGTCTGGTACCGTGACGAACCGGGCGCATGAGGAAATCATCCAAACCAGATTGGCTTAAAGCGTGACCCGGCCCACCCACGTTAGATGAAGGATTGCAGGATGGAAGGGCGAGGCGCCTGCCGAGCCGATCTTTCATGCAAGATCTTCGACTTTATACGGCTCACCTTGGAGGTTCGCCCTCCCGTCTTCTCTCTCCCCTTGTGGAGAAGGGCCGGGTGAGGAGGTAGGGCAAGGGCGGACCAGGGTGTCCGTCCGGATTCTTTGGATTGATGGATTCACCATGCTCAAGGGCTTGCTGAAAATTTTCGACGATGGCCACATGGACCGCCTGCACGCGGGCGCGCTCGCGGTGCTGGAACGGACCGGCCTGCAAATCCAGGGGGAATTTCTCCTCCGCGCCCTGGCGGACGCCGGCTGCCGGGTGGATTTCGCCGCCCGCCGCGCCTGGTTTCCGCCGGATCTGGTTGAACGGCAGATCGCCGGGCAGCGCGGCCGGTACCATATGGTCCGCTCGTCGCTCTGGTATCCGTTCTGCCATTCCCTGCCGGACGATGACGCCGCGATTCCCGGGGAATTCACCGTGGATTACGGCTATGCCACGCCCTGGATCTACGACTTTCCCCAGGCATGCTACCGCAAGCCCTCCATCCAGGACCAGATCGACATGATCCAGCTGGGCAACGCCTTGCCGGCCGTGAAAGCTGTCAACGCCCCGCTGATCTGCGCGGATTTCGATCCCCGTATCGAGACCATCGAATCCGCCCGGCTGCTATTGCTGAATACTCGAAAACCGGGTTGGGCCGGGACCAGCTCGGGCCGGGAAGTGAAATACCTGGCGGAACTGGCCTCGCTGGTCACGCGGGATGATTCCGACCTCCTGCGCTCGCAGCCGCCGGTGTTCGTGGCCGCGTATTGCACCACCTCGCCCTTGAAACTCGACCAGCGTTCCTGCGAGGTGCTGGAAGCCGCCTTGCCCTGCGGTTTCCCGGTCAATTTCGCCCCCATGCCCATCCTGGGGGCCACCGCCCCCGTGACTCCGGCCGGCGCGGCGATCGTGGCCGCCGCCGAAATCCTCGGTTGCATGACCGCCGCCACTTTGATTGATCCCGACGTGTTTTATTTCTCCACCAGCATCTCCGGCGAGATGGACATGAAGACCTCCCAGGTCTGCTATTGCACCCCGGCGGCGATTCTCACCGATGTGGCGTTACATCAACTCTTTCGTTCCCGCTACGGCCTCGTCCACAACGTGGAGCCGGGTTATGTGGAAGCCAAAACCCCCGGGCCGCAGGCGGCCTTCATGAAAACCTACCGCCAGATGGCCTTCGGAAGCACGGTCAGCCTGCCATTACCCATCGGCGCGCTGGACAATGCCGCGGTCTTCTCACCCACCCAGGCCATGATCGATTTGGAAATGAACGAGGCGGTCTACAAATTCCACCGCGGCATCGAAATCACAGAAGAATCCTGCGCGGTGGATCTGATCAACAGCCTGGAATTCTGCCAACACCGCACTTACTTGGAGACGGAACACACGCGGGACCATTACCGGAAGGGCGGCTGGTACCCGAAATTCTTCGACCGCACGTATTGCGATCACACACTGCTTGTGGAGCCATGTGACCAGCGGCTGCTCCAGGAAGCCGACCAGGCCTGGCGCGAACGGGTGGCCGCCCAGCCGCAAATCGAGCCGAACCCCACTTTCGTGAAAGAAGTGGACCGTATCGTGAACGCGGCGCGGAGAGAATTATTGAGTTGAGCTGTTACCAGGAAAATCGGTATTAACAAAGCAGTATCTATGGAATGGATCAGCGTGCGGCGTACATTCCATCCTGATCACAAAAGTAATAATTCCCTTTCCCTCTGGGAGAGGGTTACGGTGAGGGAGTTTTGTTGGGCGGACCTTGGCGCTCGCCCGGATAATGAGACTGCATTGAATACCGGATTCACTATCCCGTATTCATTTCCCGAATGAACCATAAATATGATGACGGTGTACCAGTATGAAATCCTTCCTCAAAACCGCATGGTTGACGTTATGGATTGGCTCTATCGTCTTGCCCGCATGCCCAGGGGAACGACGAGTCGACCGCATCCACCCCGCGGCCTCCTTACCGGAATCCACTCCGTGGGATCTGAAAGCCCTCAGCCAGCCACCGTCGTTCCAATGGCTGGACTCAACCTCTCCGGTCCGTCCGCTCCTGTATGAGGGATTGCCTTACCAAACCAAGCAGCCCACGAAGGTGTTCGCCTATTACGCCACGCCCGGGCGGTTGGCCGGAGATCCCACCCTGGACCAGAACTTGCCCGCGGTGGTTCTGGTTCATGGCGGAGGCGGGAGGGCATTCCCGCAATGGGCCGAGCTATGGGCGCGGCGGGGATACGCCGCCATCGCCATGGATCTCGAGGGCCGGGGAACCGATAAGGAACCGCTGCCCTCCGGCGGCCCGGAGCAGAACGAAGAAACCGCCTTCGGCCGGATCGATCGTCCCGTGAATGAGCAATGGCCCTACCATGCCGTGGCCGATGTCATACTCGCGCATTCGCTGATCCGGTCGTTTCTGGAAGTCGATCCCCGCCGCACGGCGGTCACCGGCATCAGTTGGGGAGGATACCTGACTTGTATCGTGGCCGGCTTGGATAACCGCTTCCAGGCCGCCGTGCCGGTTTATGGATGTGGTTTTCTGCATGAAAACAGCGTCTGGCGGGACTGGTTCGAGAATAAAGCCACGCCAGCGCAACGCGATCAATGGGTGCGGCTGTGGGATCCCTCGCAGTATGTCGGATCGGCGGCTATGCCCATGCTTTTCGTGAATGGAGGCAAGGATTTCGCGTATCCCCCCGACAGTTACGCCAAGACCTACGCCCGGGTGAAATGTTCAAAAAATATCCGTTTCACCCCGGAATTGGATCACGGACATATTTTCGACCGTCCCCCGGAAATTCAGATTTTCATCGGCCAGTACCTGAAAAAAGGCGTTCCATTGCCGTTGATCCATTCCGTTAAAATCCAGCAGAATGAAGTCCAGGCGCGCGTCCGGACCAAAACGGCATTGAAATCCGCGGAGTTGCATTACACGATGGACCCGGTCCGCGTGGAAAACGCCAAGCGGAACTGGACAAGCGTTCCAGCCGGGATTAATGGAAAACGTATTTCCGCAACCCTTCCCGAAGAAGCCATCACGATCTGGTTCCTCACCGTAACCGACGAACGCGGCGCGGTGGTATCCAGCGAGTTGGTGTTTCCTCATGCGAGGAATCCCTAGGTCCTGTTGAGATTACGTAACCCAGATGTAGTCTTGTTTTTCTTGAGCGCCAACGGCGCGGCATGAGCAAAGCCCAGGGCGTAAGCTCTGGGTTGGATGTGAGAAAAGTAAATAATCCCCTCTCCCTCCGGGAGAGGGTTAGGGTGAGGGAAGCCCGGAAAGAGCGCCCAATGGAATATTTCTTGCACTCCGGTAAGTAGATGCAAATCGTTATTTTGTAATATGTTAGAAAAACTCAACAGAACCTAATACATAAGCATCAAAAAGTAGGGGCATGTTGCAACGTGCCCCTACGGTCTGTGTCGTTTTCTCAGATCAAGGTTGCATCCTACCCCTCCCCGGCCTCATTTCCCATATACCGGCATGAAGAGATCCCCCATGCTGACCGTCCCATTGCTGCCGTCGTACAGCTCATTGGATTGCCACTTCCGGTCCGGCCCGTACGAAAGCACGGTGTACTGGCATTGTTGCAGATCCTGGTAAAACTTGATATACCGTCCTTTCGTCGAGGCAAACCAGGAAATCGGCAATGCGGCGGGCTCCATGTGGTATTGATTGCGCGTGTTCACCACCGTAGGTTCTTGTTGCGCCGTCAAACCAACCTGGAAGGGATCGTAAATCGAGGTGGAGAGATACGAGATCGGCGTGGTGACGAACCGGTGCTGGGCGGCATCGCCGTCGATGTGCGGCGGCCATTCGTTGCGGTCCATTTTGTACATGACATACGCCTGCCCCAGGTTGCGGGCGTTGGATTGATACGCGGCCAGCTTGGCGCGGACCTGGGCGTTCAGAAAATTGGGCACCGCGATCGCCGCCAGGATCCCGATGATGGCCACTACGATCAACAGCTCGATCAACGTAAATCCCTTGCGCATCATGTACACCTCCGTCTTTCTCGCGCTTCCCTGGCCGGGACTGGCGGAGAGATATCTGCTTTGATCGGATATTCTCTCACGATCAAGTGTTGGCCGTCAATCGAATTTGGTTTTCCCTTTGGGTGTCTCCGTCCATCCGATGTTGATTCGATCGATAAACTTGGTAAACTATCAGTTCACTTGGACGCTGGCAATACCATCCTCGGCTTTATTCCCGTTTTATTTCCCGCCGGTTCGTCACTAGTTCCAAAACCAAAAAGGGGATTCCGATGAAATCAAAATGGTATGTATGGATCGTGCGCGCATGGCTCTTAGCTGTCCTGGCTTCGCCTCCCGGCGTGGATGCCCATGATTTGCATGGGATCGTGTCCGAAACGGCTACCCCTGCCGAGGGCGCGGAGCATGCCCTGGCTGCGGCTGAATCGGTTTCCGTCTCGAACGCGGTCAGCGGGCAGGGTGAGTATCGTTTCCGTGTGTTGTTCCGCCGCGATATCCTGCCCCCGGAAGCGCAGGCGGTCCTCGAAAAAGCCCACGGTGGATTTGCCGTCGACCGGCGTGAAGGCCGTGGCGAGATCTATTTCGCCCTGCCCGGCGCGGGGATCATCCGCCTGAGTCCGGATTGCAAGACCGCCGGGATCCTCCCCACTCCCGAAGTCATGAAGGAGACCAACCTTCACAACACCACCATCTGGTATGCGGAGGACGGTACGGCGCGGCTGGTGTTCCCCGCCAACGACATCGGGAAAGTCTTCACGACCTCGCTCGATGGGACCCTGCTTTCCGTACTGGACGCGCCGTCCGCCGAAACCGATTTCGACGAAACCAAGGTCAACGATTATTTCAAGAACCAAGGCAAATTCGCGCCCACGGATGTGGCGTATCTCGATCATCTCTATTACATCACCACGGGGTACTCCGATCTGGACTATGTCTTGACGGCCCAGGTGAGCGAAGCGCCATTAACGGCCGCGTGGCATGACCTCGCCTTCGGCGGCAAGGGAACCGGGCCGGGCCAACTGCAAACCGGCCATGGGATCACCGCGGAACTGAACGGCAAGCGGCTGGACGTGGCGGACCGGCCGGTGGCGGAGATCGAGCGCTACACCCGCCACGGCCACTATCGCGATACGATCCACTTGCCGGAAGGAGCTTATCCTTGCGATATCGATTTCCTGGAGGGGCTCGCGCTGGTTCCCTGCCTGCAAGGCCCCGGCAAGGATAAAGGCGCGCCGGTGTACATCATGAAGGATGGTCAGGTGATCTCAACCATCATGCCCAAGGAGGAATTGGGCCTCGAACGTTTCCAGCATGTGCATAACGCCGTTCTCACCCGCTGCCAGGACAAGTTGTATATCGTCCTGCAGGCGTGGAATCCCGGCGACTTTGCCGTGCTCGAGCAGGTTGTCAATTGAAGAAAATGGATTACAGATGGCAGTAAAAAGATTCTTCTTGGATAAGCACGATTTTTTTCCAGAATACGTTCCACACGCTCGATCGGGCGGATTGATGAGAACCTCCCCCAATCCCCTCTCCCTCTGGGAGAGGGCTAGGGTGAAAGAATGTGTTTCGGGGGAGGTTTTCTGAATCTACCAGGATATGATCACTTTTTCACCATTCAACAATCAGATCCCGAATAGTCATTGAATAACAACGGGGGAGGCCCGCCTTGCGCCTCCCCCGTTATAACAATCAGAATCACTCAGAAACAATCAATCAAAACAGATCCCACGCTCCCAAGGCCGTGGGAGCGGGATTGGAATCGAACTGGCTCGGTTCCAGGGCGGAGGTGCTGATCCGGATCCGGTCGATGAATCCCGTGAAGGGCAATCCGCCGTTGTGTTCCGCGCCGATATACAAAGTCTGAATCTCGGCCGCGTTGGTCCCGCTGGTATAGGCGTTCGTTTCCTTTTCCACGCCATTGGCGTAATACGACAACGAGGTTCCCGCCCTATGCACCACGGCCAGGTGGGTCCACACATCCGGTTCAACCACGCCGAGGGTCGAGGGCAGATCGGCGATTCCCAAGGTCGTCACTTGCAACACATTACCGTCCGTGATGTTGATCGACATGGAATAGCCGTGTCCCGGATTGCCGTAATAGAATATCATCATCCGCTCTACATCAGTATTGAAGTCCGTCTTGACCCAGGCTTCGACAGTCCAGTCGCCGGTTGCGTTCAGCACTCCGTTCGAGTCTTCCACGAACGCGATCTGCGTTCCGGTGAACTGTAGCGAAGTGTCTCCCGCGGCCCCGGAAGGTGTGTCGGTGGCAATCGTGGGCACTCCGTCCGAGCGCTTGGGCGGATTGGTTTTTACCCAGTCCACTACGGAAATCGCCGAGAGACTGGATGCGGCTCCCTGGCAGACGTAGGGAATCGCGCCTTCGTCAAAACTGAAATAGGCCAACGTGGAGGCGGCCACCGGCTTGGGCGTGGCGGCCACGCTATCGAGTTGGTCCAGCGCCAAGGCGGCGTTGGAGATACGCACGCGGTCGATATCGCCCTGAAAACGGCCCAGCGCGGTATATTGCGACCCGATATCCAATTCGTTGGCTCCCGGGGCGTTCATATTCCGGGTTTCCGCCACGTACGCCACTTCCACGCCGTCCATATAAAACGTGACGCCGCCGCCATCCACCGAATACACCGCGGCTATGTGATGCCAGGCGCCATCAAAGGGAAAGGGCACGTCGGTGCCCACATCCACCACGGCAAACAGGGTGAACAACAGGTTGCCGTCCCGGATCCCCAATTTATACCCGCCGCCGCCCGGCTGGCCGCCGGGGATACCGTAACTGACAAACCCGAAATGCCCCGCAAGTTGCTCCACCGAGGAGCGGACCCAGCACTCCACGGTGATGGGAGGCTGCAGGACATTGAGCGCCTTCGCGGCGGAATCATCCACCACCAGCGCGCCCCGGCCATCGAACGTGACCGCCTTGTCACTCGCGCCGCCCGATACTCCGGTGGAACTGGTGGGCGTGCTGAAAGGTTTTCCCAGGAGTCCCTTCATTCCCATCCCGCTGTCGTCGGTGAACTGGATGTTGTTGGCGAATGTATCGAATTTGAAATACCCTTCTCCAGCGCCGAACGCGGACCCTTGCAACACGATGAGTCCCAGGACGGCCATCCAAATCGTTGTTCTTCGATTCTTCATACGCGTACCCTCCTTACCTTGGTTTGGAATGATGAAACGGATATATACGGTCAAGCACATAACCGGATCTGTTGTATCAAAACAGTTGGTGGATGTCAACGTAGAATCCCGAGAATGCGGTTTTATTACGCTTCGCGCTAGATTTGGATTGGCAGGAGATTAAAGGATGCCACGCATCATAAAAAAAACGCATCCACGGGGATGCGCCTTTCAATGCCGGAACGAACTCAATACCAATTGGAATCTCAATAGATCGAAAAATCCTGGATGCCGGTGGGAGGATCGCCGGCCGGCGGTTGAAACGCGGTGATATCCTCGTCCAGGTTGGGCGTGATGACGAACCAGTCCATCGCATACCGGGGTTCACGCAATCCGAAACGGAGAATATGCCGTCCCGCGCTCAACGTATAAACCTCCTGAAAATCTTGTCCCAACGTGTCCGACGTGATCCAATCCCGCTCGAAGGTGACCGGACTGACATCCACGGGAGGACGCCAGGTGATATCCCCGCTGGCGATGCTGTCAGGATTGATTCCCGGATTCTCATCGAACGATACGAAGAGCGAATCCCCCCAAGTGTTGGGCGCGTCGCTGGCTGCGAACACGCCGTAATCACCCGCCTGGGTCACTTCGATCTCGTACTCGATGCCTTGTCCCGTATATTGGTTGAAGGACGGGCCGAACGCGCCCTGGACCACATATCCGTTGTTCGCGTCTCCATGGGGCATGATCGTAAAACCGTTGTTGAACGGCCGGCCGAATTCCGCTTCGACGAAAATAAAGCCCTGGCTGGTGGGTTTGAAGGGATTCCCGTTTTTATCGAAGCCGGTACCCACGCCCCCCGTGAATGCGGGATTTCCGATACCCTCGATTTTCATCTCACCGACCTGCACGAAGGGCGTTTCATCGACATTGAACGATCCGTTGCCAATGATCCGCACACCATAAACCTGGACCGGCGTAGTGAAAGTGTATTTGTATTCCGTGGTTTCGATGTCCGCGGGCAGATTTTCGCGGAGGGTCAAACCATCGGTATTCGGATACATATCGATGGTTCCCGCCGGTTCCCAAGCGCCTTTCAATGTCCGGCGGATTTCCACCGCGGGATTGCCCTGTTCCGTGTTGAACCATCCCCCGTCCACGGCCAGTTTGCCATGGATGAACGAAACCGAATTCAGGGTCAGCGGATTGGCGCTGAAGAATCCGAAAAAGGTCTTGAAACCAAACGCTTCCAGTTCCTCGCACCGCACATAGGTATCCACGTTTTCATCGATCAACATATCCCCCGGCGCGACACCTCGTTCCAGAGGATGCCGCAAGGTGGACGCAATGGGCAACGCTCCCCGCAGACGCGGCGGGGAGTAGGTGTTCACGGCTTCCCCCAAGGTTCCAAACGCCCGCAGTTCGTTGATGCACACAAATGATTGCCCGTCCGTGACACCCGGCGCGCCCTTGCCGGCCACTCGCAATCCGACACAAGAAACCGGCGCGGGGAATGTCACTTCGAATCTCCCGTCCGTGTGCGCGGCGGCGGCGGCCATGTCGCTTCCATTCAACGATGGGTAGGTGCTGATCACCGCGGCCGTGGTCCAGGGATCGCCCGGATTGGCCATGATCTGAAATTCCACCGGCTTGGCGGCCGAATCGAACCATCCGCCGTCTTCATAAACCGGTCCGCCATAGAAAACCGCCGAAGTGAGGCTCATCCGGCGGTTCGACAACACTCCCACGTAGGCGGGATCCTGTAACTGCCCGTTGCGGGTCAGAAAGGGCGTGTCGTCGAAATCGCCCTCATAGATGTATTGAGGGATGCCTTCGTATCCCGAGGCGATCACCTTGCCGCCCGCCAAGAGATTGACCTGCGTGTCTTGCGCATTAGAAATACCTGATACGCAAGATATTACTACCAATGTTTGGACCATCGTTTTCATCATACAAAACCTCCCCAAATCATTGCTCATGGATGCGTGAACAAAGTGGATTACAACACGATTATGACCATAAAAGGCAACTTCGTCAATAAAATATCAATGGATTGACCGATTTAATTGCCATGAATGGGAAAGGTGAGAAAATCAGTGGATATCGGATATGTGGTGCAGGAAATCCTCTTTGTTTATGAATCCAGTAATCTTTTTTTGCTCCAATAACCTTCCTTGCGTATCATAAAACACGATCAGAGGAAGTCCGGGGATTTTATAGGATTGCATGATTACCTGATTTTCCCCGGTATTTGGATCAGTCAAGTCGATCTTGATGGTCACGAATCGCTTGAGCGCCTCCTCGACGGCGGGATCCCGCAGTGTGTAATGGTCGATTTCCTTGCAGATCGCGCACCATTCCGCCCAGAAGTCGATGAGCACCGGCTTGCCTCCCTGTTTCGCCAGCGCCAGGCCTTCATCCAGGTTGTTGATCCATTTCAATTCACTGGCGCGGACCACGGTTTGCGTCCCCACGGTGAGATACACCGCCGCCACGCACAACAGCACCCCCAGCGCCTTGCGCACCCGGACAATCCCGTCCGCATGATGCAGGGACAAATGCAGCGCCCCCATTCCGACACCTGCCGCCAACAGCAGGACCGCCAGTCCGTACACGCCCGTGGTCAGGGCAAAGGGTAAGCGCAGGAAGGGCACGGCGTTTTTCATGAAATACAACGCACAGACAAACAATACGATCGCGAATAAGCTTTTCACACCCTCCATCCAACTTCCCGAACGGGGGAGCCGCGCGATCATGCCCGAAAAGGTGCCAATCACCAAAAACAGCATGCCCAGGCCGAAGGAATATGTCATGAGGAGCGTCAATCCCAGGAACGGATCGCCTTCCGTGGCCACGTAGGTCAGGATTCCCGCCAGGACCGGGCCGGTGCACGGGGCGGCCACGATCCCCGCCACAAGGCCCATCATGAACGCGCTGCCATACCCCCGGCCGCTCACCCGCGACAGCCGGGTTTGCCAGGAAGAGGGGAGTTGAAAATCAAACAGCCCCAGCATGGAGAGCCCCAACATGACGAAGAAAAGAGAAATCGCGCCGATGATCCAGGGATTGGTCATGAACCGCCCGAAGATCGTCTGTGTCGAGGCGGCGAGATACCCCAGGACCGAGTACATGAACACGATTCCTAAAACGTACGTAAAAGCCAGGGTAAACGCCTGGAATCTGTTCTTCGTGTTGCGCACCCCGAAGATGGTCACGGTAATGGGAATCAACGGATACACACACGGCGTAAAGCTGGTGAGGATGCCAAAGCCGAAAACGATCAGATACGTCAACAGGTAGCCCCGGGAAAAAAAATCCGTGGCGGCCGGCGGTGTTCCCACATCAGCCGGAATGGACGAGGCAGAAACGTCGGGAAGAGGCGCTCCCGCGCCCGGCGTGACTTGCAGAGTCAGGGGAAACTCGCGTGTTTGGGGGAAATAACAGAGAGTCTGCGAACAGCCCTGGTAGCGGACGGTAACCGTCAGCGGCGCCGATCCCACGGGAGTGGACGAGGAAACAGCATATGGTATCCGAAACTGGGCAGCGTTTTCATACACCGGCTTTTCCTGCTTGTCGGTGGGATCCACCTTAACGATGGGGGGAGGAAAAACTGGTTCGGACACCTGGATGCCCTCCGGCCCCTTGACCGTCAAGGAGATCATTTTCTGATAGGCAAAGTGATCCGGCGCGACCTGAAGTGTCAAGTCGATGAAACCAGATGCCCCTTGAGCAGTATCCGGCTGGGAAAGGGATACCGACCAATTAAATAACTGATCGAGGTTGGTTTGTTGAGAAAAAGATGGGAGGATCAGAATCCAAGTCCAAAAAAATAAAGAAATTTTGCGCATTTTGCCCTCAGTGTTTCATCCACTTAAATACATCCATGATTCTTATATCGTATCGAATTGGAACGTGGGATGCAAATCGGAAAGGCGGTATTCAAATCCCGCGCAGGCTGACGGACCGGCGGGAGGCGGGGAAGACGGCTTCGGAATCGGCCGTTTCTTCCCGGGGATTCGATTCCGCCCATTCCATCAACGCGCCGGTCACTTCGGCCAGGGTTACGAGACGGTTGATGTGGTCGCGCAGTGGCCGGACGTTACGGAATCCCTTGATGTACCAGCCCACCTGTTTGCGCATTTCCAAAATGCCCCGGGGTTCGCCTTTCCACTCCACGGCCAGGCGCAGGTGTTGCATCAAGGTGGAAAGGCGTTCTTTCAGGTCCGGAGGCGGGGGAATCCGTCCGGTATCCAGGTACTCCAGGATTTCACGAAAAATCCATGGATTGCCGTACGCGCCCCGGGCGATCATGACGCCATCACAGCCGGTCTGCTCAAGCATTCTCCGGGCGGACCGCGCGTCCACGACATCGCCGTTCCCGATAACTGGAATATCCAGGTATTCCTTCAGGTCCTGAATCCAGTCCCATTGCGCCTCTCCGCCGAAACCCATCAGGCGGGTGCGGGCGTGGAAGATGACGGCATCGCAGCCCTCGCCCTGGGCAATATCGCCGATAAGCCTGTAATTCAAGGATTTATGGCTGACGCCGGCGCGGATTTTGACGGAAAGATGGCAATCGGCCGCCTGGCGCATGGCGCGCAGGACATAGACCAGTTCGGTGGGAAAAACGGTCAGACCGCAGCCGGATTTATTCTTGAAGACCTTTTTAACCGGGCAGCCCAGGTTGAGATTGACCGCCTCCACGCCGAGATCGGACACCATCCGGGTGGCTTCCTGGATGTCATTCGGCTCATTGCCGAAGATTTGCACGGCCAGCGGGTGTTCATCCCGGCATTCCCGCAGCATCTGCCATGTTCCGCCGTTCTCTTCCCGCAGGCCGCGCGCGCTGATCAACTCGGAAAAGGCGAGGGGGCATCCCTTGGAACGCGCGATGTCCCGCGTGGCGCGGTCGGTGATCCCCGCCACGGGCGCGAGCATGACCCGGGGAAATTGGAACGCGGTCTTGATCAAGCGGGGCGGCTTGACAGCCATGGTACACCTGAACACTCAAATGGTCATCGGTGTGATCGGATGCCTTCTTTATATTATTTTAAATGTTTTTCGAACCAGGCCAGGGTTTCTGCCCACATTTCCGGAGAGTACTTATGCGCGAGGCCGGGGATGATCACTCCCTTGAAATCATGGGGACGGCCATACATCTTGTATAAGTCCTGGATGAAATTGTTGATGATCATAACCCCGTCCACGGGGGAGCCGCCGTCCTGGTCTCCGGTCATGGTCAGTAGGGGGCGGGGCGTGATCAGGCCCACCACGACTTCCATATCGATGCCATCCTTCAGGATGCCGGGAATGTAATAGTAAATCCCATGGTTGTTATTGAGGCCATGCTGGACCAGGTTTTGATAGCGGGTCAGGCAGGAGACACACACCGCCGCCTTGATCCGTTCGTCCAAGGCCGCCAGCCACCAGGTGCGCGTGCTGCCCATGCTGAAGCCGGTGGCTCCGACGCGTTCCGCATCCACTTCCGCACGGGAAAGCAGGTAGTTGAGGGCCAGCTGATCGTCGCGGACCATCATGCCCCAAAGCGTTCTCCCTTGCCAAAGAAACATTTTGAACAAAGATTCTTCCGTGGCGCGGCCGCGTTCCTTCTCTCCGGCTGGTCCTTGAGTCTGCCGTTCACCGAAGCTGTAGGCATCGATGGCCATGACGCAGTATCCCGCGCGGGTGAGGGCTTCGGCGGGGGGAGTGGCGGTGGGCCAGGAATTCAGCAATTCCTCTTTGCCGATAGCGTATTCGCCGGCGTGTTGATGATGGTACAGGATGGCGGGGGCTTTTGCCTTCGATCCCCGGGGAATAGCGAAATAGCCATACACCATGTGCCCCAGGCCATTGTCGAATTGAAATTTTTCGAGAGCATATCCCGGCCGGTTTTCCAGGTGGATGATTTCCGGCCGGGGAGTGAAGAGCGGGGGGCGGTCACCCAGGCGTTGCATCAATTTGGCCTGGATCGCTTCTTTCATCCGGTTCCAATACGCAATGGATTCGGGCACGGGATGCTGAAAGGTTTCAAACTGACCTGGAAGCATGGATCGATCCTCCATGACGACATGGCGGCCCAAGGCCGTCTTTCAGGATAATCATGGGGGAGGACGGGAGAAAATTCAACGCGGGCACGCATATCCCTAGGAGAAAGTATATGATAGTATAATTAGGACAAATTATTGTAAATTTGATATTATCATTGTCATACTTGAAGTTAGATTGGTCTATCCTTGTATGAGACGGGATCATTTTTTTAATCCCATGAAACTTCCGCAACCTCACCCCTGGCGTCTCGCGCTACTCATGGCGGTCCTGGCGGCCGCCTTTTTTGGATTCGGACGACCAATTTACGCGGCGGTAGTGATCAACGAAATCATGTATCTGCCCGCCAGCTTGCAAGTGGATGAAGAGTTTGTGGAACTCTTTAACTACGGTTCCACGGAAGTGGATCTGAGCGGCTGGCAGTTCGCGGATGGTATCGATTACACGTTTCCCCCCGGATCCCGGATCGCGGCCGGGGGCTACCTGATCGTGGCGGCCCGGCCGGACTATTACCGGACGATGGAACCGTCCATCCACGTGCTGGGGCCTTACGCGGGGATTTTAAGCAATGATGGGGAGAACGTGGCCTTGGCGGGACCGGACGGCGTATGGGTGGATCATGTCGAATACGGGGATGAACAAGGCTGGCCGCCCGAAGCGGACGGCCTGGGCCCTTCCCTGGAGCGATTGCATGCGGAAATGCCCAGTTCGGAGCCGGCCGCCTGGAAAGCGGGGCCCCAGGGCGGCACTCCCGGCCACGCAAACCAAAACGCCCTTCCCCGGCCGCGCCCGGTGGTTTCCAATGCGCGGCATAGTCCCGCGGCGCCGGCGCCGGGCCAGCCGGTCTGGGTTCAAGGCCGGGTGATGCACAGCCGTCCCATGCGCTCGGTCAATCTGCTGTACAAGGAGGAAAACGCGGCCGCGTATACCCGCGTGGAGATGCGGGATGATGGGCAGGCGGGGGATGCCCAAGCCGGAGATGGGATCTATGGAGGGGAGATCCCCGCTTTTCCGGACGGCCAAATCATCGAATTCCATATCCAGGCAGTGGATGAGGACGGTCAAGAGGGCATGTTTCCCGTGGACGGGCCGGCCAAGTCCGCCATCTATCTGGTGGACGGTTCGGCCTACGCCGCTTCCCTGCCCGTGTACCGGATCGTCATGCGCAAGCAGGACGAGCGTACCTTGCGGACCCGTAATGTGACCAGCAACGAAGAACTGCCGGCCACGTTCATCGCGGGCGAGAATGTGTATTACAACGTAGGCGTGCGGTTCCGGGGCAAGGGCTCCCGCTACGCGGAACCGAAATCCTACCGGGTGAATTTCACGCGTTCCAGACATTTCGGAACCATCCGCAAATTGAATTTGAACGCCGTCAATCCCGAACGGCAGTTCGTGGGGCTGGAATGCTTCCGATTGCTGCGGATGCCCGCGCCGGTGATGAATTTCGTATCCCTGGCGTATAATCAAACCTTCGTACCCGATTACATCCAGGTGGAACGCATGGACCGTTATGCCATGGAGCGCCTCTTCGGTGACGGGGACGGGAATCTGTACCGGGGCATCGAGCAGGCCAATTTCGATTACCGGGGGGAGGATCAAAATTCCTACAAGCCGCATTACATGAAAATCACCAATGAACTGCAAAACGATTACGCAGACATCGTCGATTTGTCCCGCGCGTTTTCGGCTACCAGCGACGATGAATTCGTGGAAGCGCTCTCCCGCGAGATCAACATCCGGCAGTGGATCCGGTGGTTCGCGCTCAAGGAAATCTTGAACGACCGGGAAGGGGGGTTGTCGCTCGAACGGGGGGACGACTATTACATTTACAAGAATCCGGCGGACGGGCTGTTTTACCTGTTGCCCTGGGACCAGGACACGGTGATCGTGAGGCCGTTCGAGGCGGTTCATCACCACGGCACGCCGGCGGTGCAACGGCTGCTGCGGCATCCGGAACTGGCCCGGTTTTACTACGCGGAAATCCTCAACATTCTCGATTACGAATTAACCCCGGAAGTTATGGATTCGATCATCGACCGCACCGCGCCGGTGGCCGATCCAAACCAGCGGGCGGAATTGAAGCAGATTTTCCGGGAAGAACGGGCGTTTTTGTACGCCAGGATTCCCCGTTCATTAACTGTCCAAGCGGACAACACCAGCACTGTCATCCTGATCAACGAAGCGGATTCCTGGCGTTTCTTCCGGGGAATTTCGCCGCCTCCGCCGGCTTGGAAAGAAAACGGATTCGATGATTCCGGGTGGGAAAGCGGGCCCGGCGGATTCGGGTACGGGGACAACGACGACCGCACCGTGCTGCGTGACATGCAAAACAACTATACCACCGTATTCATCCGCAAGACCTTCTCCCTGCCGTCTCCCGAAATCCTTAAACGATTGATTTTGAATGTCCGGGTGGATGACGGATTCGTGGCCTATCTCAATGGGGTGGAGGTGGCCCGTGTGAACGTGGACGGCGAGCCTACCTACCGCAGCACCGCTCCCCAGTCGCTCGAAGCCAATCAATTCCAGGCGTATTACATCACCAATCCCGGAGCCATTCTGGTTTCCGGAATCAATACTCTCGCGGTGGTTGGAGTCAACGTGAATCTGACCAGTTCGGACCTTTCGCTGGCGGTCCAGCTGGAAGGCGAGTCGCTCATGAGCGGTTACCTCCGCCTGCACGGCCAGGTTCCCGCTTCACTCACCACGGCGGTGCGGGTCAACGGGACTCCGGTCTCGTTTGTGCCCTGGAAGGCGGAATGGGAATATGCATCGGAACTGGTGGACGGGAGGAACTTGTTCAAGATCGAGGCGCTGGACGCGGAGGCGCAGGTGATCGGCGCCACGCGGGTGGTGTTGTACCACAACGCCGCGCCGCCCACGGACGGAGTGGAGATCGAAGGTGATGAATTCTGGCCGGAAGCCGCCAGCCCCGTCTGGGTGGAGCGGAATATCATCGTGCCCCCCGCCGACACGCTGACCATCGGGGCGGGAGTGACGGTCCAGATGGCGTCCGGGGCCGCCATCATCGTCTATGGCACGATGACGGTGGAAGGCACGGAGGAAAAGCCGGTCCAATTCGTCCCCGCGGTGGAGGGTGAACGGTGGGGCGGGATCGTCGTGGTCCAGGCCCGGGGAGTGACGCGGATCCGCCACGCGGCCATCCGGGGCGCACGGGAATTTTCTTTCCGGGGCGTGAACTATCCAGCCGCGGTGAACGTCCGGGGCGCGACGGCCGTGGTCGAAAATTGTTTTTTCACGGCCATGGACGGACTGGGGATCGAAACCGGCGACTCTCGAATCACCGTGACCGGCAATCATTTTCTGGAAATGGGCGAGATGCTGCATTGCGCCCGGAGTTTCGCCCGCGTGGAGGACAACCGCTTCGAAAACGTCCGGGGATACAGCGACGCCATCGATTTCGACGAGGGTATGGACCCGGCCTCCATCATCCGGGGCAATACGATCCTGGGGACGGAAGATGACGGCATCGATCTGTTGCGGGCCTCGATCCGGATCGAGGGCAATTGGATTCAGCGATGCCACGACAAGGGGATTTCGCTGGAAGGAATCAGCACGCCGGTTTTGATCAACAATGTGATACAGGAGGCCAACATTGGCGTGGCTGTCAAGGATGCTTGCCAAGCGAGACTGGTTCATTCCACGATTGTGTCTTGCACCACCGGAATCGACTTGTACGAGAAGAATCCGGGCATGGAAGGAGGGCAGGCGGAAATTGTTAATACCGTGGTCTGGAACACAACACAAAGCCTGCTGTGGGACGAAAATTCGGCGTTGCAGCTCGTGAATTCCGACTTGATGCAACTGCCGGACGCGCTGCGGGAGGGCAATTGGTCGCAGGATCCCCGGTTCGAAGATCCGGAAAACGGGGGGGTGATGCCCCTGGAGGATTCCCCTCTGATCGATACCGGGATTGAGGCCGGGGTGGAAACCGATATTACCGGTCAATCCCGGCCCCAAGGCAAGGGACCGGACATCGGAGCGTATGAATTTTTAGTTAAAAATTGGATAAAAACCTGGACCCTCCATTACTAAATCCATTTTCTCGAATATTATGTCATCAATGATTTACCGTGGCTTTACTTCGCCGGTGAAAATATTACAATTCATCTAGTCACCGGTGAAACACCGCGCGATCCCCCGGCCACCACGTCCCGGCCGGTGAAAATCGCGCCCGAACGGCGCGGCCGTTCAAACGGAGTCAGAAAACGAGGCAGGAAACCGTGATCATCCAAATGAATCCCAACGCGGGACGGGAGCACATCGAGAATGTGGAAGCCCTCATCGAGGAGGCGGGGTATTCTGTCCATCCCATTTATGGAACCCATCTCACGGTATTGGCCGCGGTGGGTGACGAACGCGGCAAGGAGGGGCTTTACGAACGGTTGATCAGCCAACCCATGGTGGACAAGGTGGAGTTCATCCTGCCGCCGTACAAACTGGTCTGCCGGGAAGTGCAAAAAGGATTCAGCCGGCCCGATTCCATCATCCAGATCGAAGTCCAATGGAAGCAGGGAAAGAAAACCATCACCATTGGGGGGCCGGAATTCGTCATGATGGCCGGCCCCTGCTCGGTGGAAAGCCGGGAACAGGTCCGGGAATGCGCCCGGATCGTCAAGCAATATGGCGCCGTCTGCCTGCGCGGCGGGGCGTTCAAACCCCGGACTTCGCCTTACAGTTTTCAAGGACTGGAAGAAGAGGGATTGAAACTGCTGGCCGAGGCGCGGGAGGAGACCGGCCTGGCGGTGGTCACCGAATTAATGGACGCGCATCACCTGGAAGTGATCGAGCAGTACGCGGATATTATTCAGATCGGCGCCCGAAACATGCAGAACTTCATGCTGCTCAAAGCGTTGGGAGCGACGCGGCGTCCGATATTGTTAAAACGGGGCATGGCGTCCACCATCAACGAGTGGCTCATGTCGGCCGAATACATCATCTCCCGGGGGAACAACAATGTCATCCTGTGTGAGCGGGGCGTCCGGACGTTTGAAACCCAATACCGGAACACCCTGGACCTGAACGCCATACCTGTCTTGAAGAAGCTGACGCATCTGCCGGTGATCGTGGATCCCAGCCATGCCACCGGGCGGTCGGATATCGTCATGCCCATGAGTCTGGCGGCGGCGGCGGCGGGATGCCACGGCTTGATCGTGGAAGTGCATCCCAATCCCGCCAAGGCCTTTTCGGATGGAGCCCAGTCCCTCAATGAAGAGGGATTTCAAATCTTAATGGAGCGGCTGCCGGCCGTGGTTCGCGCGGTGGGGAAAACGCCCCCGTGGGAACCGGCGGCGGCGCCGGTATAAAATGATGGAACAGAACTGCCGGATCTACCTGGACTTTAACTCGACGACGCCGGTACGGCCCGAAGTGATCGAAGCCATGCGGCCATACTGGAGAGACAGCTTCGCGAACACAGCCAGCCGGCATTCCGCGGGCCAGGAAGCCTGGAATGCGGTGGAAACGTCCCGGGAACAAGTCGCCGCATTGGTGGGAACCCACCCGGATGACGTGATTTTCACGAGTGGCGCCACGGAAGCCAATTATCTGGCGCTTCTGGGACGGTTTGAAGCCATCGCCCGGAAGAGCAAGAAAACCGCCACCGTCCGGGTGGCGGTCAGCGCGATCGAGCATCCCTGCGTCCGGGCCTGCGCGGACGAGATGGCCCGCCGGGGCGCGACGGTGCAGATCATCCCCGTCACGCCGGAAGGTCTGGTGGATTACACGTTTTTCGACAAGAACAGCAAATGGGATATCGTCTCGGTGATGGCCGCCAACCATGAAACCGGCGCCCTCCAGCCGCTGGCGGAGATTTCAGCCCGCCTGGACCGCCGCACCACCTTTTTCCATACCGATGCCGCCCAGTGGGCCGGCCGTTGCAGCGGCGACATGATGGAATGGGGCGTGACGGCGGTTTCGCTGTCCGCGCACAAGATGTACGGCCCCAAGGGAGTGGGCGCCTTGATCGTCAACCGCTCGGTTCCCATCGTCCCCCTGTTCGCGGGGCCGCAGGAGGGAGGCTACCGGGGTGGGACTGCCAATCTCTCCGGCATCGTGGGATTCGGGGCGGCCGCCGAATGGGTCAAGCAGGAGATGAACAAGGAATTCAACCGGCTGTCGGACCTGCGGGAGCGGCTGTGGAACCACTTGGAGAACTCGGGGCTTACCGTGGTCCGCACCATTCCCCCCGAACGGTGCCTTCCCAACACCTTGCATGTCCGTTTTCCGGGCATGAAAGGGGAACGGGTGGTGGACGCCCTCGACCGCCTCGGGATCTGCTGTTCGTCCGGTCCCGCCTGCACGTCCGGCGCTTCGGAACCGTCCCCGGTCTTGATGGCCATGGGAATGAGCGAGGCTGAAGCGTGGGAAGGCGTACGCTTCAGCCTGGGGAAAGACAACATTCCCATCGAGATCAACGAAGCCGGTTACCGCATCAACCGCTGGGTGCGGGAAAACGCCGCCCACGTCGCTTGATCAAAAGGCTTTCCGCAACTACCCTTACCGGGGGCCGTGAAAGGCGGGCGTCCAGGAAGGGTTTTCATGCGCATCATCGCCGGGGAATTGAAAAACCGGGTCATCTTCAAGCCTCCGGAACGGGGCTTGGTGACGACTTCGGAAATGATACGCGAGGCCCTGTTCAACATCCTGGGAGAAGAGATCGTGGACAGCCGTTTCGCGGATTTGTTCTGCGGCAGCGGATGCGTGGGGCTGGAAGCGCTGAGCCGGGGCGCGCGGCGCGTGACCTTCGTGGAGAAGAAGCGTTCCATCGCCGAACGGGTGAAACAAACGCTGGCCCATCATGAAATCGATAGCGGCCGGGCGCGCGTCTGGGTGAACGATGTCTTCCAAATCGGAGAAAATCCCAGCGAATGGGCCCAATGGGACATCGTGTTCCTTGATCCGCCCCTCAAGGTCAGGGATAATTTCTTGGATATCCTGGCCGCGCGAGGCCTGCTCGTCCCCGGAACCTTGATAGCCGTTCAACGTCCGGCCGATTTCCCTCCGGTTTTCCGATCCGGGAGTCTTCGCCTACTCGATCAGAGAAAATACGGCCGGACGTCGTTGTACTTCTTTTCGTGATCCCGTGGCGCTTCGTTTGCCGTAGGACAAAACTTCATGGCCTGGACGATTGCGGTATATCCTGGGACGTTCGATCCGGTGACCAACGGCCATTTGGACATCATTGAACGCGGCTTGCGCCTGTTTGACCAATTGATCGTGGCGGTGGTGGCCCGGCCCAGCAAAAGCACTTTTTTCACCTTGGAAGAACGAATGGACATGGTGCGCGGGGCGGTCCAGGAATTGGATGTGCGGAAAACGAATTCCAAGCTGCAGTTGGAATCGTTTGAAATCCTGCTCATCGATTACGTCCGCCAAAAGAACGCGCACGTCATCCTGCGCGGGCTTCGCGCCTTGTCGGATTTCGAGTATGAATTCGAACTGGCCTTGACCAACCGGCGCATGGCGTCCGACATCGAAACCGTGTTTCTCGCGCCCAGCCAGGAGCATGTGTTCCTGCGCGCCACGCTGGTCAAGGAAGTCGCCCGGCACGGAGGGGACGTCAGTTCCTTCGTGCCCGAGTATGTTCAACGCCGTCTGATGGAAAAAATTCAATCCCTGCCGGCCGTCCGGTAAGAACCACGTTGCGGCGGAGCCGGGAAGCTACCCCACCGGCGGGGACCTATTTCGCTGGAAGAGAGGAAATCATGGCGCATCCCAAACACCGAAAATCCCGATCCAAAACCCGCATGGGGCGTTCGCATCATGCGGTGAAAACCAGTTCCTTGTCGGAATGTCCGAATTGCCGGCAAATGAAAATGCCCCACCGGGTCTGCCCGAACTGCGGTTTTTACAAACGTTCGACCGTCGTAGCCTAGTCCCGGGAAGGATACCAAAGCCATGAGGATAGCGATTGACGCCATGGGTGGCGATCGTGCTCCGAACGATGTCATCGCGGGAGTCCGCCTCTTTCTGTCCGACAAATCGGACGCGGAAATCCTGCTCGTCGGCCAGCGGGAAAAACTGGAGGAATCCTGCGCGGATCTTCCCGTCCAGCTGGTGGACGCTCCCAGTGTCGTCGGGATGAATGAATCTCCGTCCAGCGCGGTCAAGTACTTGCGCGACTCCTCCATCGCCGTGGCCACTTCCCTGGTGAGGGAAAAAAAGGCGGACGCGCTGCTCTCCATGGGCAATTCAGGGGCGGCCGTCGCTTTCGCACTGTTCACCCTGGGGCGGATGCCTCACATCACCAAACCGGCCATAGTCGCTCCCATGCCCACCCTGGAGGGCTACACCCTGCTCCTGGACGTGGGGGCGACAGTCGATTGCCGGCCGATCCACTTGCTGAATTTCGCGATCATGGGCTCGGTTTACAGCCGCTTGGCCTTCAATGTCCACAATCCCAAAGTGGGGCTCCTATCCATCGGCGAGGAAAAAAGCAAAGGCAACGAACAGACGCTCGAAACCTGGAAGCTGCTGGAAAAGGCGCCGATCCATTTCATCGGCAACGTCGAAGGCGTCGATATCATGCGGGGATCGGCGGATGTTATTGTGTGCGACGGATTCGTCGGGAACGTGATCCTCAAGTTCGGAGAGGGATTGGTGGAAATGTTCTCCCGCGCCCTGAAGCTGGAGACCGACCACGTTCTGGGGGCGGATTTCGATTCCGCCCACCGCATCCAGTTCTTCCGTGAAACAATGAAGCGGGTAGACTATACCGCCTATGGCGGCGCGTTGCTGCTGGGCGTGAACGGGCATTGCCTGATCGGACATGGCCGTTCTGGCCCGCAAGCCATCGCCAACGGTATCCGGGCCGCCCAGACCGCCGCGGCGAAATGCCCTCTGGACGCCATCCGGCAGGCGATCGAAGCCAGCGGCGTGCTTGTCTAAATCATTCACGAGGTATTTTGGTGGTTCGTGCTTACATTGTCTCCACCGGCATGGCTGTCCCGGACCGCGTTGTGACCAATTTCGACCTGGAAAAGATGGTGGATACGTCCGACGCCTGGATCCGGGAACGAACCGGAATGGCCGAACGGCATGTGTCGGATGAAAACACCGCGGCCTCGGATCTGGCCCTCGGGGCGTCGCGGGACGCCCTGCACGCGGCTGGCATCACGCCGCGGGACCTGGACGCGATTCTGGTGGCGACCATCTCCGGGGATTATGTCTTTCCCGCCACTGCCTGCGTGTTGCAGCACAAGCTGGGCGCCGCGAACGCGATGGCCTTCGACTTGTCCGCGGCTTGCACCGGTTATCTCTACGGTCTTTCCGTGGCCCAGGCGTACATCGAATCCGGACGCTACCGGAATATCCTGTTGGTGGGTGTGGACATGCTCACCAAGGTAGTGGATTGGACCGACCGGAACACCTGCGTCCTGTTCGGAGACGGGGCCGGCGCGACCGTGATCCAGCCCCGGGAGGAAGGCGGCGTGCTGGACACCGTGCTGGGCTCGGACGGATCCGCCGCCGAGCTGTTGTATCAGCCCTGCGGGGGAACTCGCATTCCCATCAGTCACGAAGCCATCGACAACAAAAAGCACTACCTCTACATGAACGGCCGCGAGATCTACAAGTTCGCCGTGCGGGAAATGGTGTCCAGTTGCCACCAGGTGCTGAAGCGGTGCGGCAAATCCATCGCGGATGTCCACCTGATCATTCCCCACCAGGCCAACAACCGGATCCTGGAAGCGGTGGCGCAGCGGCTGGAAGTGCCGAGGGACCGCGTGTTCATCAATATCGAAAAATACGCTAACACCTCCGCCGCCACGATCCCCATCGCCTTGCACGAAGCCCTGCAACAGGGCCGGCTGCGCGAAGGCGGACTCGCCCTCTTCGTGTCTTTCGGGGGCGGCTTGACATGGGGCGCGAGCCTGGTCCAATTTTAATCAGGAATCGACAACCGCTTTCAAGCCGCCATACCCATGGAATGCCAACCGGAATGCAGAGAGATCCGGGATTCGTGCCGACGGAATGCCAGGTTTGTCCCTTCAGGGATTGGCGGACTTGGGAAGGGGCCGGGTGAAAACGCCGGATCACGAATCGAAGGAAGATCATCACGCTCATGACCAAAAAAATTGCGTTTTTGTTTCCCGGTCAGGGATCGCAGCACGAGGGCATGGGTCTGGATTTCGTGGAGGCTTCGGCCGCGGCGCGCGAGCGCTACCGGCAGGCGGAAGAGGTGCTGGGCGAATCCCTTCTCGATCTGTCCCGGCCGGAACGCAGCCCGGACCTGAACCTCACCCTCCATACCCAGCCGGCATTGTACACCCTGAGTTGTGTCATCGCGGAAGCCCTGCGGGCGGGGGGCATCGAACCGCGCGCCACGGCCGGCCATAGCGCGGGCGAGTTCGCGGCGTTGACGGCGGCGGGCGCCTGGCCGTTCGAATCGGGATTGCAAGTCATCGCGGTCCGGGCGCGGCTGATGCACAAGGTCCCGGGGGCCGGGGCGATGGCGGCGGTTCCGGGATTGAGTCCCGGCCGCATCACCGAACTGTGCGAATCCTGGACGCAGGGACTGGTCCGGGTGGCCAATTACAATTCCCCCAAACAGACGGTGATCACGGGCGAGGCGGAGGCGGTCCGGGCGTTTTCGGAGATGCTGAAGGAACACGGGGCGCGCCGGGTGATTCCCCTGAACGTCAGCGGCGCATTCCATTCCCCCCTGATGGAAAACGCCCGGAAGCAGTTCGCGGAGTTCATGCAGGACATCGAAATCCACCCGCCGCGCCTTCCCTGGATATCCAACCGCACCGCGGAACCGGTCTCTGAACCGGAGACGATCCGGGAGCATCTCGTGGGACAATTCTGCTCCCCGGTCTATTGGACCCAGACCATGGACTGGATCGCCGCGCATTGCGAGGCGGCCATCGAAGCCGGCCCCGGCAAGGTCCTGAAAGGCCTGGCGAAAGCGTGCCATGAGGAATTCCCCTGCTTCAACGCGGGGACGGTGGAAACCCTGAAAGAGACGATCGCGCAAGCGGCGCCCGCCTGGGTTTGAACTGGCGGGATGTGGAGGGAAAGAGGAGAACCATGACCTTGGCATTGAACGGTAAAATCGCGTTGATCACGGGGGGATCCCGCGGGATTGGATTCTCCACGGCGGAATTTATCGGCAAACAGGGCGCGAAATTGTTCCTGGTGGACGTGGACGAGAACGGTTTGGAACGTGCGGCGGGCGTCTTGCGGGGACGGGGGGTGGAAACCGCGATCCACGCGGCCGACATCGCCGATCCAGTCCAGGCGCAGAAATCGGTGGACGCCTGCGTGAGCCAGTTTGAAAAGTTGGATATTTTAGTCAATAATGCTGGCATTACCCGCGACGCCCTGGCGGTCCGGATGAAAGCCGCGGATTGGGAAGCGGTCCTGCGGGTGAATTTGAGCGGCTCGTTTTACATGGCCCAGGCGGCAGCCAAGATCATGATGCGCGCCCGGTCTGGACGGATCGTCAATATCGCCTCGGTCGTGGGTCTCATGGGCAACGCCGGCCAGGCGAACTACGCGGCGAGCAAGGCCGGGGTGATCGGCATGACCAAGTCCCTGGCCAAGGAACTGGCCTCGCGGGGGGTTACTGTCAACGCCGTGGCCCCCGGATTCATCGAGACCCGGATGACCGAGGTGTTGAGCGAGGAAACCCGGGAGACCCTGCTGAAGACGATTCCCCTGAAGCGGTACGGCAAGCCCGAGGAAGTGGCGTATGCCGTTGGATTTCTGGCCTCCGAGGAAGCCGCCTACATCACCGGCCAGGTGATCCCGGTGGACGGGGGCTTAGTCATGTGAGTACACCCTGCCTGCCCGGAAGCGGAAAGCAGCAGGCACCTTATTCTATACCGAGAAGGAGGTATGCGTTCGTGAGCGAGAACATTGAGGAGAAAGTCAAACAGATCATCGCGGAGAAGTTGAAAGTGGACAAGGATGAGATCACGCCCGAAAAGTCCTTCACCCGGGATTTGGGCGCCGATTCCCTGGATACCGTCGAGCTGGTCATGGAATTCGAGGAAGGATTCGGCATCGACGAGATCCCCGAGGAAGAGGCCGAGAAAATCAAAACGGTCGGCGACGCGATCGAGTATATCAAGTCCAAAGTCGTCGCGTGACCGGGGACCAGGAGACAACCGCATGAGTCGTCGTGTCGTCGTTACGGGGATGGGAGCGCTGACTCCCATCGGCAACACCTTGGAAGAATTCTGGGAAGCGTTGCTGCGCGGCCGGTCCGGAACGGGCCGGTTGACGCGGTTCGACACCACCCATTATTCGTCCAAGATCGCCGCCGAGGTGAAGGGATTCAATCCGGAACCGTATATCAGCGCCAAGGAAGTCACCCGCACCGACTTGTTCGTGCAATACGCAGTGGCGGCGGCGGTCATGTGTGTCGCCGATTCCGGCCTGGACATGGAAACCGTGGACCGGAACCGGACTGGAGTCATCGTCGGCTCGGGCATCGGCGGACTGCAAACCATTGAAAACCAGAAGGAAGTCCTGGACCAGAAGGGACCCCGCCGGATCAGCCCCTACCTGATTCCCATGCTGATCATCAACATGGCGTCGGGAATGGTTTCGATCCGCTACGGATTGCGTGGACCCAACACCAGCGTGGTCACGGCCTGCGCCACCGGCGCGCATTCCATCGGCGACGCGATGCGGCTCATCCAGCGCGGCGACGCCGACGTGATGATCGCGGGCGGGGCGGAGGCGGCCATCACTCCACTCGGCTACGGCGGATTCTGTTCCATCCGGGCGCTGTCCACCCGGAACGACGAACCGGAAAAAGCCAGCCGGCCCTTTGATTTACACCGGGATGGATTCGTGATGGGCGAGGGAGCGGGCGTCCTGCTGCTGGAAGAGTTGGAACACGCAAAAAAGCGGGGAGCGCGCATTTACGGAGAGCTGATCGGTTACGGCATGTCGGCGGACGCGTATCATGTCACCATGCCGGAACCGGACGGCACCGGTGCGCGAATGGCCATGAGCCACGCCCTGCAAGACGCCGGGCTGTCGGTCGAGGACGTGGATTACATCAATGCCCACGGCACTTCCACGCTTTACAACGACAAGTTCGAGACCGCCGCGATCAAGGCGCTTTTCAATTCGCACGCGGCCCGTCTGGCCGTCAGCTCCACCAAATCCATGACGGGGCACCTGTTGGGCGCCGCCGGAGCCGTGGAACTGATCGCGTGCCTCATGGCCTTGCGGGAAGGCATCCTTCCCCCCACCATCAACTACGAGACTCCCGATCCCGAGTGCGACCTGGATTACGTGCCCAACCAGGCGCGGGAACAAGCCGTTCGGATCGCCATGTCGAACTCGTTTGGATTCGGCGGTCATAACGCTGTTTTGATAGCCAAGCGTTTCGAATAAGAGATCACACATCCATTGCTGAAAAAGGGCGGCTGGTTCAGCCGCCCTTTCGTTGTTTCCGGCTTCGGCACGGACCGGTCCCGCCCGCCGCTCAATCGTCGTCCCCTTGCAGTTTACGGCGCACCTCCTCCCGTTCCTGGCGGGTGTATTCGCGGCCGTCCAGGGGGGGTGAATCGTTCATCGCCGCTTTCCAATCGAATTCCTTGTCGTAGGGATCCAACGCTTTCTGTGGATCGAAGATCCGTTCATCCACGGGAACAGCCTGGTAGGGCGTGTAATCGGGGATGGGATAGAAGCAGTCGGAGAGATCGGTGGCGGCGGCGTCGTACTGGTTCAGGTACGGCAGGCCGAGAATCAGTTCCTGGGTTTTGATGATGCTGCCGAAACTGGTGTGCTGCTGGCTGAGATACCCCCGTTTCACGTAGGGGCTGATGGCCAGCACAAGCGAGCGGTGGTGGTCGATGTGGTCCAACCCGCCCTGGGCGTCATCCTCGGTGATGAAAATCGCCATAGTGTTCCAGTGCGGCGTATGGCTCAAGAACTCGATGACCCGCCCCAGGGCCAGGTCGTTGTCCGCCATGTACGATTCCCGGAAGGGATAACCCGCGGCGGGCCGCGGACCCGCGCCGTGGTCGTTGGGCAGCATCATGGTGAGGACCTGGGGAAATGGTTCCTTCCCGTCCGCCCAGCGCTTTTCGTATTCCTCGAGGAACATGTCCACGCGGAACTGGTCGGGCACGCTGGTGTTGTACGTGGCGAAGCGGCGCGACGTGCGGTCGAAAAGCGGTCCCGGCATGGGATAATTGACTGCCAGGCGGATGCCCGTGTATTTCCACTCCTGGGTTTCGGTGTTGAAGGCAAATTCGAATCCCAAACCGAAATTGAAGAACCGGACGCCATGGCGGTGCATGTTTTCCCAAATGGATCCGGCCTCGTTGTAGTCCTCGGGATAGATGGCGCCCGACGAACCGGTCATCAGGCGGCGTCCCGGGGCGGTGCTTTCCAACTGGCCGGAGCGCGCCCCCGACTTGGTCCCGGTTTCAACCCACGTGTTGGGGACCGTGCCGACCATCCAGCGGTGACCGTCGTTGGAATGGTCGGAATCGCAATAGAAATTGTCATACAGCGCGAACTGTTCGGCCAGGCGCTGATGATTGGGCATGACGTTGACCTTCTCGTGCCGCAGGCCGAGGCCGGCGTTGCTGACCGTGACGTTCCGCCCCAGTTCGGCCAGGGTGGGATCGCCGTTCGCCCCCGGGAACTCGCCGTAGACCTGGTCGAAGGTCCGGTTTTCCTTGGTGATGTAGACCACGTGCTTGATGGGAGATTCATACGCGCCCGGGAAGGGCGGAATGGGATTACGGTCCGGAGCGGTTTCATCCACGGACACGGTCTCGATCTTCACGGTGTTATCCACCACGCGTTGCAGCCCTTTTTTCAATTCTTCATCGTCCGGGATGGGGATGATCTGGATGACGCCTTTCATCAATTCGCCCACCCCCGTTCCTCCCGGCCCGAGTTGGAAATCCCGTCCGCCGTTCGGCCCGGCGCCGAAACCCTTGCCGTTGGCCACGTAGAGCGTCCGGCCGTCGGGGCTGATCCGCACCTTCGTGGGAAACCAGGCGGTGGGGATGCGGCCGATTAATTGTTCGGTCCGCGTGTCGATGACGGCGATGGCGTTGATCCCCGCCTCGGCGACGTATAGCCGCTGTCCGTCCGGGCTGAGAATCAGCCCGAAGGGGATATGGCCGCGCAGGTGCTTGAGTTCGCCGCACAACCGCAGGGGAATGGTGGAGATCACCTGAAAGGTCTTCGCGCCGATCACCGAAATGCTGTCGTTGTTGCCGTTGGTGACATAAATCTTGTCCGCCGTGGCGGCCAGCGAGTTGGGGCTGCTACCGCCCACGGCGGGAATGCCTTCGGCCATTTCACCCACCAACACGCCGGTTTTGATCTTGGCCGTGACCTGGGCGGGACCCGCCCGGCTCACATCGAACGCCCACACCGAGAACGATTCCGGCGTGTTGATCTCTCCCAGGCCGGGTACGGTGAGGTTCCCGATGGTCACCCCTTCCTTCATCTCCCGCGTGCCGAAGCCAAAGGGCGGGAAATCGAGCCAGGTCGAGGAATCGTGGGGATCGATGCCTTGAATGACGGAATATTCGAACATGCCGGCGTTGGCGACGTAGACGGTTTTTTCGTCCGGCGACAGACACACGCCAAAGGGATACCGGCCCGTGGGAATGGACTCCACCACCCGGCCCGTCCGGGTGTCCACGCGCGCGAGGCGGAAGTTGGCCTGGTCCACGATGTAGATCGTCGCGCCGTCGCGGGTGATGACCATTTCACCCGTGTAACTGTCTTCATATTTATGGCCGTTTACTTCCACGTCGAGGTCTATGCGGCCTGTCGCCCGCCCGGACTCGAGATCGAAAACGAATATGTCCCCCACGTCGCCGCCGGAGATATAGACCGTCTGGTTATCCGGCCCGATCACCACGCCCATGAAGACCGCCTTGAGGATGTCCGGATCGGTTTTCACGCCGGGCGGAATCTGCCGGACATAGGGATGGTTGTTTTGCAGATCGGAAATGATCGAGATCCCCATGGGGCCCCCGTCGCCGGAGTTGCAGCTGACCAGCACCGCCCCGTTCGGACTCAATCCCAGCCCGAAGGGATAAGGCGGCACCAGGAGGGTGGTTCCCACGGGGGTGAGCAGCCGGCCGTTGGGGATGATGCTGACGCCGTTCACGTTCCGCTGGCAATACCGCTCTCCCGATGGAGCGGAAAAGCGCAGGCCTTCCACACCGCGGGCGGCCGGCGGAAGGAGAAGCATCCCCAGCGCCAGGGCCAGAATCCACGCGCACGGGAAGAGGAGATGCGGGAAAAATCGAGCAATGCTTCTTTTCTTTAGGTTCATCATGGCCGGTTTTCTCCTCATGGACTTGGTCCGGTTCTATTGAGTCATTCCAACCTTGCCTAAAACCCCTGCATGGTGCCGGTAGATCGATTGCGCGGTGAGTAAATACTACGCCCTTTCAGGGCTTCCCTCACCCTCACCCTCACCCTCTCCCCGAGGGCTACTCTCCGCACACATTCTTTCTACGGGCCTAAAGAAGTGGCGATCTGCCAGC
>JBHGBC010000209.1:0-9237 GCA_041946805.1 bacterium | reverse complement strand
GTCGCGGTTGAGACAGCCAAGGATGGCCAGGTTTGGATTTATGATCCCGCCGAGGGCGCCACCGTGATGGACGAATCTTCTTTCCGTTACCGTTGGAGCGGGTATGGGTTCCAGCTGCGTAAGAATTCAGCGCCGTAGGGTGGATGAATCAGCGAAGCGTAATACCTCCACCCTTTACTTCTCACCGTTTCGCCTTGGGCACATCACACAAATCTTTCCGAAATTGATCCATTTTCATTTGCAGGGAAGCCAGGATGGCCGGATGCCGGTCCGCCAGGTTCGTGGTTTCCCCCGGGTCCCGCTCCAGGTCGAACAGCAGCCAGGGATGTTCCAGCGGCTCGCCATACACATTGCCCTTGAAGGGCTTCTTGGCTTTCCAACGCCCATGCCGGCAGGCTTGCAGGTCCTGCCCATTGAAATAATAAAACTCCTTCTCCGGCCGGACACCTTCTCCCCAAAGCACCGGCCGGATGTCGCATCCATCGTAGACGCGGCCTTCCGGCAATGTGCCGCCCGCCAGGCCCACCAGGGTCGGGAACAGATCCAGCGTCCCGGCCAGGCCCTCATAAACGCTTCCCGCGCGGATGGTCCCCGGCCAGCGCATGATACACGGCTCGCGCATCCCGCCCTCGAAGGTGGTTCCCTTGCCCAGGCGCAGCTTCCCCGCGCTGCCGCCGTTCTCCCCTTGCGACAGCCACGGGCCGTTGTCGCTGGTGAAGATGACCAGCGTATTCTCTTCCAAATCCAGTTTCTTCAACGCGGCGAGAATTTCGCCCACGCTCCAGTCGATCTCTTCCACCACGCCGCCATACAATCCCCTCGGGGAACGTCCGGCGAATGATGGCGATACATGCAGCGGCACATGCGGCATGGTATGCGGCAGATAGAGGAAGAAGGGCCTGTTTTTGTGTTCCGCAATGAACCGGATGGCTTCCTCCGTGTACCGCCGGGTCAGTGTGTCCTGGAACGCGGGCTGCTCGATGATCTCCTCGTTGCGCATCAGGGGAATCGGCGGATCGCCGCGCTTTGGCACATCCATGTCGTTGCTGTAGGGGATTCCAAAGTAATAATCGAAGCCATGCCGCGTGGGCAGATAGGGCGGCAGATGACCCAGGTGCCACTTGCCGATGCAGGCGGTGGCGTAACCGCTGGTTTTCAGCGCCTTGGCCAGCGTGATTTCCGTGTCATCGATCCCGTCCTGACTATACGGGAACAAGACGTTTGTCAGGCCACTTCGGATAGGGTACCGCCCCGTCAACAATCCCGCGCGTGACGGCGTGCATACCGGCGCGCAGGCATAGAAACTGTTGAACCGCATCCCCTCCTCCGCCATGCGGTCCAGGTTGGGAGTTCGGATCTTCTCCGCGCCATAGCAACTCAAATCCCCATAACCCAGGTCATCGCAGAAAATGATGACAAAATTGGGCATGCGGATTTCCCGCGTGTTTCCGAATCCCGGCCGCGCCCAGCCCGCCGCCAGCGCTAACGCGGCGTTGCCGATTGTTTGGATGAAATTCCGGCGGGTGCCTTGCGTGAGGATCTCTGTCATGATCGTCTCCCTTCGCGTTCCCAGGAAGGATGGAATCCCAGGGTAACAAAAAATCCGGAATTTACCAACGGCGGCCGGGAGGGTGCCCATTAGGCCAATTTCAATGGTTCATCCGATAAGTACATACATTTTTCCGGGAGCGTTGCTGTACATCGATTCGACGGGTTGAAGAGAGCCACCCTCAATCCCCTCTCCCACCTGGGAAGAGGAAAGAGAATGGCATCGGGTTTCGATCATAGGGGGCACGTTGCAACGTATCCCTTCTTTGACACCGGATTTCCGATGATACACAGATAGGGCTACGCTGCGCATCGAGACCGCCTCCTACACTCATTCCCGCCCCCTGGCGCGTCTCTCTCCCTTTCCCTACAATCGCCGGCAAAATCATTCACTCTGGAACAATAGGAATACGCTATGAAAAAACGAATCCTGCTTCTCTTTCTGCTCGGGTATGCTCTGTCCGCCGGGCCGGTTCCCCGCGCGGCGGCCGGGGACGCCGCCTACGGTTTCGCCTTCACGGACAAGGTGGTGCTGGCCTACTACTACATCTGGTTTAATGAAAATTATTGGTTGAAGTCCGTGAGCGAGGGAGGCCGCAAGGAGGGGATGGAGGGCTTGCATCCGCTGGTGGGCGCGTACAATTCCTGGGATCCCGACATCATCGAGAAACATATGCAGCAGATGAACCGGGCCTTGATCGACGCCCTCGCGGTCTCCTGGTGGTACGACACCAAACCGAACGGGCCTAACAGCATCCTGGATACCGTCTACGACAAAGCGGTTTCCCACAACCTGAAAATCACGATCGATTACGAACACGGCCGCGCTCCGCTGGAGACGGTCTATCATGACTTGTTCTATTTCCTGGACCGGTATCACAACCATCCCGCCATGCTGAAGGTGGAAGGCCGCCCGGTTGTGATGATCTGGACCGCGTGGGGCCACACCCCGGCGGAATGGCAGGGGATTTTCACCCAATTGGAGCAAGCCGGCATCCAGACTTTTCCCATCCTGTCCGGCAGCTACCTGAACGGTGAGGGGAAGAAATATCTGGGCCCGTTCCGCGCGCTGGAGGAATATACCCTGGTGGATGTCGAGGATTGCCAATTGGCGGATTTCATGCAAACCATGCGGGGCCATATCGACGAATACAACCGGACCCAGGATCTCCAGAACGGCAAGCCCGCGCAACATCACGCCACCATTTCACCCGGTTACGATGAAACCCGGAATCCGGGGCGCAAAACCCAAAACGGCGGCTTCAAAGGGGCCGGCTGGAAAGACCGGACCAAGTTCGGCGTGAACTACCCGGACGATCCGGAAGGCGCCTACTACCGGGGCGCCTTCGAGGCGGCGATGAGTTCCCATCCCGATTGGCTGCACATCTCCACCTTCAACGAGTTGGCCGAGTTCAGTCATATCGAAGCCACCTTCGAACACGGCTACACGTACATCGACCTGACGGCGGAATTCGTCCGAAAGTTCAAAGGCCTGGAATAATCCGCACACCCGATCGAAACCGGTAACTGAAGCCAGGATTCATCCTGAAAGCGTTGATGTATTTCAAGGATTCCAGGATTGTAATCCTTGTCTCACTATTCAGGATCATCCAAAACCCCCTCTCCCACCGGGCTGATCTTCACCCAGAATTCCTGATCCGGCATAAGATTTTCATCCCCGCGGGACTCTCCAGGCTCTTCCTGGATCCCCGCTTGCACGAGGATGACATCCTTGTACGGCTATGGATTAAGATCAGGCCAGGGGGAGAGGGGAAACGGCCGGGAATCTACCCATCCAGGCTTCTTCTCTTCTGAATGATCCAGCCGATTCCCCTGGCTGCCGGTTTGGCGTATCCTGTAGGGGAACCGGAATCGGGCACGGAACGATTCGCATCCTCGAAGGAGCGGGTGAACCAACATGCCGGTGGACATTGTTTGGAAAAATCAGATCGCCCTGGTGACGGGCGCGAGCCGGGGCATCGGCCAGGCCATCGCCTACCGGCTGGCCCGCGAAGGCGTCCGGGTCATTGTCACCGCCCGCGGCGCCGATGCGCTTCAGCAAACTGTGGCGCGGATCACGGCGGACGGCGGCACGGCCGCGGCCATCCCCTGCGACCTCACGCTTCCCGCTCAGGCCCAATCCCTGGCCCAGGCGGCGGTGGCCACGTTCGGGGGATTGGACATCCTGGTCAACAACGCCGGCGCCGGATTGAACAAACCCTTGGAAGATTCCACCGACGAGGAATGGGACCGCCTCTTCGCCATCAACGCCAAGGCCCCTTTCATCCTGTGCCGCGAATGCCTCCCCGCGCTGAAACTCTCGAAGGCGGCCGTCATCATCAATATCGGTTCGGTGGTGGGTATCAAAGGGTATTACCGCCAGTCCCTCTACACGGCCTCCAAGCACGCCCTCATGGGATTCACCAAGGTCCTGGCCGAGGAAGCGCAGGCTTTCGGCATCCGCGTGCACGCCATCAATCCGGGAGGCGTCAACACCGGCCTCATCAGCCACATGCGTCCCGACCTCGATCCCGCCCAACTCATCCAGCCCGAGGAAATCGCCGAAATCGCCTGGTTTCTGCTATCCCACCGGGGCAACGGTATCCTGGATGACATCCACGTGCGCCGCGCTTCCGGATCGCCTTGGTACTAAGGAATTGCCGCGCCCGGCCGACAATGAGATAAAAGGTGATCGGAGTTCGGAAATTCCTTTGCGTTTGGCTTGTCTTTCAGTAATACTATGTTGCACTCCAATATGCATGGCCGTTCAACCGCCGACAAGGCTCCGGAAAACGGCGCGGCCGGGAGATCCAACCAGGGCGAAGGCGAATGTGTTCCGGTCCGGAGCGTTCCTTCCCTTGCTGCCTCTCCTTCGCGTAGTCTCATGAATCGAGGATTTTCTGTGATCATGAAGTGGCGAAGTTCTTAAGTGTGATCCATTTTATGAAGAAGTTGTTTTTTTATATTCTTGCCGTATATAATTTCTATTATATTCCCGGGATGAAGTTGAATGGCGTGGTGGAAGGAAACCGGGATCACTCGCGCTTAGTAGATAATGGCAGAGCATGGATCACATCTGTAACAGCGGGAATCGCGAAATCATTTCACGTCCGGAAACACCGGTGGTTGCGGACCGGCAGGGATTCCGTCTGAAACTACTCCGCATTCCCCTCCTGTTTATCCTCATCAGCATCCCCTGGATCTTGATCACGGATCACCTCCTTACCCGTTGGGCGCCTGACCTGACCCGGTATATTGATTACCAGTCCATCAAGGGCCTGCTGTTCATTCTGGTCACCGCGGGGGTATTGTACCGCCAGGCTTACAAGCTGTTTCAGGAAGTCCAATACGCCAACCACATTCTCGAAGAAAACCATCGCTTTTTGGCCGAACAGTTTTGTAACCTGCCCGGCATGGCCTACCAATGCCGGAACGAACCGGACTGGCCGATGGAATTTCTCTCGGAGGGGTGTCTCGCCCTGACCGGCTATCCGCGGGACGTGTTGCTCCAGGGGGGCGCCGTTACTTACGGAGAACTCATTCACCCCGGCGACCGGGAACGGATTTGGAACACGGTGCGGCAAGCCATCCAAAACCACGAGTCCTACCAAATCGAGTACCGGATCCGGACGGCCGAAGGCCTGGAAAAATGGGTTTGGGAAAAGGGGAAGACCGTCCGCGATCCCAAGGGCAAAGTCCTGTGCCTTGAAGGCTTCATCAGCGATATCACCGACCGCAAACGGGCCGAAGACACTCTGCGGGAAAGCGAGTACCGCTACCGCACCATCATCGAAAACACCAGCGATTGCGTCTGGCGCGTCTCCATGAACGGCGTCACGACGTTCGCCAGTCCCTCCGTGAAAAAGATCCTGGGCTACGAACCGGAGGAAATCACCGGCCGGTCCTTCAAGGATCTGTTGACTCCGGATAGTTACCAACTCGTCCGTCTCGAGGTCGACCGGCTGTTGCGGGGCGATCCGGGGGAAGACGAACTGATCTTTGAACTCTCGTTTGTCCGCAAGGACGGCGGCGTAATCGCGGGCGAAACGCGGGGCGTGGTGATCCGGGATCTCGAGGGAACGCCCATCGAAATCGCGGGCATCACCCGGGACGTCACGCAACGCAAACGGACCGCGGACGCGCTTCGCCAAAGCCAGGCGCTCATTGAAAAAGCCCAGGAAGTGGGCGGCATCGGATTTTGGAACACCGACATCCGCACCGGCCTTTTGATCTGGTCCAAGGGCGTCTACCGCATCTTCGGCATGGAGGAAGACCAGTTCGACAACTTGCGGGAAACCTTTTATGCCCATGTCCATCCCGAGGACCGGGGACTGATCGCCGACGCGCTGCGCGTCGCCATTGAAACGGAAAACGTCTACCAGGTCGAGCACCGCATTGTTCTCCCCAGCGGCGTGGTCCGCTGGGTCAGCGAACAGGCGGAGGTCGTCCGCGGCCCCGAGGGCCAGCCCGTTCAGATGATCGGCACCGTCCAGGACATCACCAGCCGCAAACTCGCGGAAATCGAACTGCGCGACAGCAAACACCGTTTGGAGACCTTGATCCAAGCCTCGCCCGTGGCCGTTATCGTCCACAACCTTCACCAGCGGATCATCTTGTGGAACAAGGCCGCGGAACGGATGTTCGGCTGGAAGGAAAGTGAAATCCTGGGTCAGCGCTGTCCGATCGTGCCGGAAGAGAAGCAGGAAGAGCACCAGAAGATGTTCCAAGACGGCCTGCGGGGCATCCCCATCATAAACCGGGAAGTCACGCGCCGCCGCAAGGACGGCTCCCCCATCTATGTCATCCTTTCCACCGCCCCCCTTTGGAACAACCGCGGCCAGGTCGATGGGGTCATGGCCATTTTGGTCGATATCACGAAACAGAAAAAATCCGAGGAAGAACGGGTCAAGCTGGAGTATCAACTCCAGCACTCACAGAAAATGGAGGCCATCGGCAAACTGGCCGGCGGTGTGGCCCATGATTTCAACAACCTGCTCATGGTGATCGAAGGCTACAGTGAAATCGCCCTCAACCGCCTGGATCCCGATCTCCCCATCCGCAAGGAAATCGAGGAAATCCGGCAGGCTGCCGGGCGCGCCAAGATGATCACCCGCCAACTGCTCACCTTCAGCCGCAAGCAGCAGATCCAGCCAATTCTTTTAAATCTGAACCGAGTCGTCTCCGATTTCGAAAAGATCCTTTGCCGCCTCATCGGGGAAGACATCAGGGTGATCACCCGCCTGGATCCCCGCCTCGGCACGATCAAGGCCGATCCGACCCAGATCGAACAAGTCATCGCCAATCTCGCCGTCAACGCCCGCGACGCCATGCCCCAAGGCGGGAAACTGATCATCGACACGTCCAACCAGGATCTCGATGAATCGTACACTCATCAGTTCGTGGGACTGCAACCGGGGCCCTATGTGTTGCTCGCCGTCACCGACACCGGTTGCGGTATGGACGCCGAAACCCTTACCCACATCTTCGAGCCCTTCTTCACCACCAAATCCGAGACCGGGGGAACCGGCCTGGGCCTCTCCACCGTCTATGGCATCACCAAGCAAAACGGCGGCCATATCAACGTCTACAGCGAACTCGGAACAGGTTCCTCCTTCAAAATCTACTTCCCCCGCGTCGAAGCCCAATCCGGCGATCCCGGCCTTCCTCCCCGCAAGGACGCGCTCCCCGCCGGATCGGAAACCATCCTTATCGCCGAGGACGAGGATCCCGTCCGCAAGCTCACCGCCCGCATTCTGCTGGAATGCGGTTACCGGATTCTGGAAGCCGCTTCCTGCAACGAGGCCTTCGCCCTCTCCCGCGGCTTTCCGGAACCCATCCACCTCCTGCTCACGGATGTGGTGATGCCCGTCATGAGCGGACGCGAACTCGCCGCCCAACTCGCCTCCGAACGCCCCGGTTTGAAAGTCGTTTACATGTCCGGCTACACCGGCGACGCCGTCGTCCAGCACGGCATCCTGGAATCCGAAACCGCCTTCCTGCAAAAACCCTTCACCCCGGCCGCCCTGGCCCAAAAAATCCGCACCGTCCTGGATTCCCATTGATCCGCCGTCAAGAAACGCCCGACTCCGGATGCGGCGCCATGATCACCAATAGCACCGCCTCTTCCGCCGATTCGTTCCGCACCCCATGGATCATCCCCGCGGGGGCCACCGCCAGTTGTCCCGCCGCCAACCTCCGGGTTTCGTCACCGATGCGCGCCCGGCAAGTTCCGCTCAGCACGTAATAAATCTTGTCATTCGCCGCGTGGGTATGCTCTTTCTGTTCCTGGCCCGGCCGCAGGCAATACACATCGCAAAACATCCGCGGCGATTCATACAGGTTCACCTTGACCATTTTCTCCTCGGAAAACCGGACCTGGGTTTCGGGTTGATGAAAATAGGGGGGCATGGCTGTTTTCCTCTCTTCTCTCTGATCTTTACCCTTAATATTAAGAGGATGTATTGGCGCGTCAGTATGGAACCCATCAAACGCATTTCATCCCTTCTCTCCTCCCTCTCCCTCTGGGAGAGGGCTGGGGTGAGGGTAAACATTAGCACCAGCCACACTTCGGCGGGCCGACACACCTTGGTCAGAAAACGGGAAGGCGAAGTTTCCGCCTAGCCCCAGGATTCCGATTCGCCCCTTAAAGTCCACGGCTCAGCCGGAGGTTCGCCCTCCCGGATCAGATCTTCTGGGGAGTGACCAGCCTCTCCCTGGAGGCGGATTCACTCCGGGTGGAAACCGGATGTGGTATAGTACCCAAAAATCTTATAATCCTGTGGAGTCTACCATGCGATGTCCCCTGATTCGGTCCGCTGGCTTGGCCGTGCTTCTGAGTTGGATGACGGGATTCCTGCCCGGCGCCGCAGGTCAGGATTACGTCGAGCCGATGAGCCGTTCCATCCACTCGCTCTATCAATCCCTGCAAGATGAAATCCCCCTGACAGAGCCTCAAATCCTCGAGGCCATGCGCCTGGGCGCCGCATGGCTCGAAGGCCTGGAGACGCTGCAAACCAATCTACGCCACGGCCAGACCGGCGGCCTGGCGGCCTGGCTGACGCGCTGGAACGGGATCTCCCGCGCAACCGGCCCGGCTACGCTGCTTACCCATTCCGCCCAATCCCTCCGCTCCTCCATCGCCCGAAACTCGTTATGGCCCCGACGCCTGCGCGAGTCGCTTCCCGGTCTTCGCCGGCTCGCAGATGAACTCGTGCTTGAGATGCAAGCCTGGGACCGCATCGAACGCTTCCGCCGCCGCGACACCGTCCTCCGGGTGGTGGACGCGCAAGGCCGTCCCATCCCCGGGGCCGAAGTGACCATCCATCAAATCCGCCCCGATTTTCTCTTCGGCTGCAACCTCTTTGCCTGGAATGATGACGAAACCGATTGGCAGCTCCAATACCGGAAGCAATTCGCCGCGTTGTTGAACTACGCCACACTCGGCTTCTACTGGTGGAGCTACGAACCGGCTTCCGGAAAAACACGCGAGGATCATTGGCGGCGGGTGGCCGAATGGTGCCGGCAACATAACATCCAGACCAAGGGCCATACCCTGCTGTGGAACTATACCGAACCCAAATGGCTGCCAGACGATCCGAAGCAATTATATGAAGCGCAGATGAGCCGCATCACCCGCGAGATGACCCACTTCGCCGGGCTGGTCGACGATCCAGCGCAGTGCCAGCTGCG
>JBHGBC010000208.1:0-9255 GCA_041946805.1 bacterium | reverse complement strand
CACTTTTCAACCGCCCTCGCCTCGCCGACCGCCTCCGCACTTTTCGACCGCCGTTTACATTTGACAGCGACCGGACGATCTATCAATATGATGGAAATAATTTTTCAGTTGTGAAATCGAATTTTGATAATGTCATTCAAATGATTCGCGCCAAAGATGGCAGCATCTGGGTTGGAGCCGTTGAGGGAGTGCATCGGTATCATAACGGTTCGTGGGTATCCTATTCCAGGGAAGATGGACTTCCCGATTTTAACGCGAACGCCGTCCATGAGGACAGCCAAGGCCGGATTTGGGTGGGGACGGCCAAGGGAATCTACGTCTATAATCCCCAAGCCGATCCCGATCCCCCCAAGGCGTTCATGGTGGAAGACAAGAACGTGAAGACCATCGCGCCCGATGGGGAGGCCCAATTCGTCTTCACGGGGATAGACAAGTGGAAATACACCGAAAAAGAACGCCTGCTGTACTCCCACCGGATCGACCTGGCCGATTGGTCGCCATTCACCTCAGACAGCGTGGCGACGGTTGCCAACATGAACAGCGGAAACCATGTTTTCGAAGTCCGTTCCATGGACCGTAATTGGAATGTGTCCGAACCGGTCTCGTGGGACTTCACCGTCTTAAAACCCTGGTATCGAATGCCTGCGTTTATAGCCATTATTACGATCGGCACATTGGTTATCTTCACCCTCGCTTGGTTCTTGAGCAAGCGGCATTTCCAGCTTCGACATGCTTATGCGCAAGTTCAGGAAGCCAACGAAGAGCTCCGCGTTCTCGACCAGATGAAATCCTCCTTCGTCTCCCAGGCCTCGCATGATCTGCGCACGCCCCTGACCGCCATCAAGAGCAGCCTGGACAATCTCAAGCGCGGCGTAGGCGGCGGATTGAGCGAGAAGCAGGCCCATGTCATCCAACGTGCCTTGAATTCCGTGGACCGCCTCACTCATCTCATCAACGACATATTGGACATCAACCGCGTCGAATCCGGGCGGATGGTTTTGGAAAAGAGCGACATCGACTTTGGGGCCGTAGTGCAGAACGCCGTCTATGAAAACCACCCGGCCGCGGATCAGAAGCAGATCAATTTGACTGTACAGGGATTGGAAGACCAGCATCCCGTTCACGTCGATAGCGGCAAGATGGAACGGGTGGTGGGCGAACTCATCGGCAACGCCATCAAGTACACCCACAAGGGCGGGCAGGTAACGGTCACCCTCGAGCAAGATAATAATCAGGTGGTTCTTACAGTGCAGGATTCAGGCATCGGGATGACACCGGATGAATGCGCCAAAATCTGGAGCCGTTTCTACCGGACCCGGGCATCCCAGGAAATGGCCAAGGGTTCGGGCCTGGGGCTTTCCATCGCTAAGGAGCTGATCGACCTGCACGGGGGCACGCTGACCGTGGAGAGCGAAGCAGGCGCGGGATCGGCGTTTCGGCTGAGCTTGCCGATGCGCGTGCCATAGGAGCCTAATCATGCCGGGAGCGCGGATTCTGATCGTGGAAGACGAGGAATATTTAGCGGAAAATCTGTATGATTTTCTCAAGCTGGAAGGATTCACTCCGGTCATCCGCAACTCGGTAGAGACGGCGCTGATCTTGGTGGATACCGATCCCCCGGATCTCGTTATCCTGGATATTCAGCTGCCGGGCATGAACGGGATGGAGGTCCTGCGCCAGTTGAAAGAAATCAATCCGGCGTTGCCCGTGGTCATTGTAAGCGCCTCCTCACAGAAAGGAACGCTAGAAAAAATCCAGGAATACCACGGCGATGCCATGGTGATGAAACCGTACGATCAGGATCACCTATTACAAGTGATTCATGATCTTCTATGCCGGGGATTGAATCATGCCCAGACGTAAGCCGATGCCGGTTTGTATGGATATCCAGCTACTGGGGTATGACCGCTTCACGAAACTGGTCGAAAAGAAGATCCGCTTACGGGCCATCGATTTTTTGGACCAAGTGTTCCAGTCCGTCGACTCCCAACGCCTGGATTAATTGAAGGACGGCCGGACCCTCGCCCTGGTGGAGATAAAATAGAAGCGCGTTAATTCAACTCCAGTTTTTCATCTTCCCGAGGTCTTCCCTGCTCCCCCCGCTTAATTGGGGAAAGCTAAGAGTCCATGCGGAGGGATTTCTCAGCGTTCGTCCTGGCACAGCCGTTGGAGCAGTTTCGGGCGTTCTTACAGGACTTGGACGAGATTGATTTTAATCCGGGCGGCGCTGCCTTCCGTCATTTCGGAGGGCAAGAGATGACCATACTTATGCAGGTATTCCTTCGCGATCCGCAGCCGATCCTCCATCGCATAGTGATTCAAAAAGGGAACCACGCAGGCGTGGATCTCATTCTCGATAAATTCTTCCGCAATGCGCCAGGCGGGGGCTTTCAGCACGTCATAAAGACCGCCTTCAACGCCGGTGCGGGTGATTTCGAATTCTGAGACCTTCGGCGATCAGATTCAGGGCCGCCCGCAGGCCGCCGTTGGTGCCGTCATGGGCATCATTGCACGCGGTCACGCTGTTTCCGTTGCGGCGGCGATATTCCCGTTCCACAATCTCCTTGGCCCGGCCAGCCAGCCAAATTGTGAGCTTCCTCGTTCATGATCACCAAGCGGCACTTTCCCGGCAGCGGAGGAACCACTTGAATATATTCGTGGATGGATGTGAGAAGAAATAAAGTCAGCAGACTGGCTTGAACCGGCGCCAGGTGGTCTATCTCAATGACGGTGGAACCGGTCAGGAAATCTTCCCACAGGGGAATACCAGGCCGGCATTGAAATATTTCGCCGATGGAGCAGCGGACGAGGATTCCCAAGCGAATTTCGAGATCCCAGTTTAAACCGATCCCTGGTTATAAGAGATTGCTTGCAAGAGGAAAATCGTTCTGGTACTTTAGAGTTCAGAGGTTCAAAGCCGATTCATTTCTTTTTCTCAGTGCGGAGTGATTATTCGGCTAATCAACAAATATAACCTGGTTTACCTTATATCCTATATTCCGTCCGAATCGTCATACCTGGCAGGAAAAGGAGGATATCATGACAAACGAAATCAACCGCCGGGCGTTTGTGAAAATCGCAACCCTGGCTGGGATGGGTGCGGTTGCTCAGACCGCTGCTCCGGCCGCAAATCCCGAAGAGAAGAGCAAGCGCATGAAAGTGGGTCTTTACAGCATTACCTATCTCGGGCTTTGGTACCGCGGACGGGAATTGAGCTTGGAAGACGTGATCCGCCGAGCCAAGCAATATGGGTACGAGGGGGTCGAGATCGATGGCAAGCGGCCCCACGGCAATCCACTGGATTGGCCGGCCCGGCGGTGCCAGGAGTTGCGGAAATTCGCCGAGGGAGAAGGCGTCCCGATTTATGGAGCCGCCGCCAATAACGATTTCAGCAGCCCCATTCCCGAACACCGGGAGGCGCAAATCGCCTATGTGCGGGATCTGATCCGGATGGCGTCGGATCTGGGCGCGAAGGCCGTCCGTGTGTTCCTGGCGTGGCCGGGCGTCACCCGGCACCCGCAAACCGGGCGGTACGATATCGCGCGCAACATCTGGAAGGCCACGCATGAGCCTTTTTCGGAAGAGGAAACCTGGGCCTGGTGCCGCGAGGGCCTGAGCGAGGCGGCCCGGTATGCCTGCGACTATGGCGTCACGCTGGCGTTGCAGAACCACGCCCCGGTGATCAAGGACCACCAGGATGTTCTGCGCATGGTGCGCGAAATCGATTCCCCGTACCTGAAGGTCTCGCTCGATCCTTCCATCATGCCCGATAAATCCCCCGCGGCGGTCCGGCAGGCCGCGCTGGATGTCGGCCCCCTGCAGGCGTTGTCCCATTTCGGCGGCGATTTCCAGCGGGGTTCCGATGGCACGATTCAGGGAACCAGCCCGTTTGAGTTGGATTTCGTCCGGGCCATGGCGGAAATCGGGTATACCGGTTATATCGGCTACGAACTCTGCCATCCCCTGCCGGTCGTGAATGGTCAGACGGTGGGCATCGAGTATGCCGATGAATGCGCTCGATCGGCGTGCGAGTACATGCGGGGATTGATCCGCCAAACGTATAAGGGCGCGTGACGCATTCACATGATCCCCTGGGACCGCGAAGGTTGAATCCTCCCTCGCGCTGAAGTCGCATCCTACGCCGTTTGCATTGAAGTCAAGGAAATCGGCATCGCGATTTCCGCACCGAAGAAATAGAACCGCCTCGGAGAACATGGTACAAGCCGGTGCGCGGATCGGCCGATTGGCCTGACCGATGGCTGGTTCATTCCCTGCATCGATCTCCTCCCTAAAAAATATTTTAAATTCCCTCTTGACATGTCTTAACCTTCCGTTTAATCTGTTAGCCGATAGGTTATTCTGGTTGCGTAAGGGGGTGAATCCTCATGCCGGCTCCAAAACTCGAACCGCTTTCGGAAGGCGAATGGAAGGTGATGCGCATCGTCTGGGAACGGAAAGCCTGCGATGCCCGCGATGTCTATCAACAAGCCCGGAAGGACTATGGCTGGGCCGCCAGCACCGCCAAGACGTTTCTGCGGCGCCTGGTCCAGAAGGGCTACCTGGAAACCACCCGGATCGGCAACAGCTTCCTCTACCGCCCCATCCATTCCTCGTTCGAACCGCTCCGCCTGGTGGTGGACAACTTGTTGGCGTACGCGATGGATGAGACGGTGGCGCCGCTTTTGGCCTACATCGTGAAAAAGAACAAACTATCCAGCCAGGACCTGGCCGAGCTGCGGGCCTTGCTCGACGAGTGCGATCCCGGCCGCGAGGAGTGAATCATGGACTGGATCGACGCCTTGAACCGTTTCGCCGAACCCTGGTCCCGTTACATGGGGAGAAGTTTGATCGAGGTTTCCCTGGTGTTGGCGGTGGTGCTGATTCTGTGGCTGGGCATCCGTCACAAAGCGCCGGCCCAGCTCGGCTATGGGCTGTTTCTGCTGGTGCTTCTCAAATTCGTTTCCCCCTTTCAATTCACGGTTCCTCATGAATGGGTGGAGTGGTCCATGCAAAGTCCCATCCCGGCCGCCATCCCGTGGATTTCCCCGGCCCGCGCCGGAAATTCTCCCGGTGTGGAGGGGGATCCGATCCGGGGACAAATACCTTCCGTTTCAAACGAAAACCAGGGTTCCCTGTTTTCTTCCACAACCGGGATAAGCCATAGTCTAACGGACAAGCGGGAAGCCGGCGATTCATCACTGACGGCAGCATCGTATTGGATGGTGGCCTGGGCGGGGGTGGTCATGGCCGCATTGGTTTGGTTCGTAGTGATGCAAATCAAAACCAGAAAGGTATTCCAGGATTCGGTCGAACTGCGTCCCGGTACCTTGCCGGTGGATCTGAAGCAGCTCAAGCAATGCCTGCGGATGCGGAAATCCGTCCAGTTATTCATGAATCCCGCGGTGCCCATGCCGGTTCTGTGGGGATTGTTCCGGCCCCGGATAATCCTCCCCTGCGACATAACCCAAACATTCTCATCGGCCCAGATCCGGTGGATCTTGCTGCATGAATTGGCGCACATCCGCCGGAACGACTTGCTCGTCCTGGGTTGGCAACGTTTCATGCAGATCGTTTTCTTCTTCCATCCCGCGGTGTGGATTGCCAACCGGTTTATCAATCTGCTGCGGGAATTCGCGTGCGACGACATGGCCCTGGCGGCATACAACGGCAGCCGCAAGGAATGCGGAGAAGGGCTTCTAGCCTTGATCCAGCGCACGAACATCCAGCCGGCCTACGCTCTGTTTCCCTTGCGGATCGCCGGCGACATAATCCAAATCCGGAGGCGCATGATGAGAATCCTCGATACGCAACGCAACCTGCAAGCGGGTTTATCCGTGGGAGCGATGTTGTTTCTTCTGGGGGCGGCGCTGCTGGTTTTGCCGACGGTACGGGCGGGGGAGAAACTCGACAGTCCACAAACAACAGAAACAAAGGTGGAAAACAAAACAAACGCATTCGAAATAATCCAAAAGGAATCCGAATCCGTATTAACTTTACGGCGCCTTGATTTTCATGAAGGAGATGGGTGGGGTACTGGTATTCCATCCTTTGATGGGCAGTATTATCCCTACGTTGGGGATACAGGAGACTTGTTTGTCCGAAATGCCCGTACTGGCGAAATGCGACAATTGACCCATAAAAGTACTTGGGAAGAATCTGGTGAATTTGCCATGACGCCTTGCATATCCCATGATAATAAGCAAATTGCCTATGCCTGGTACATCGATGAGAGAAATGTCTTTGAATTGCGGATTATCGATACCGACGGTTCGAATCTGCGTATTCTGGATGGCGCTGATCTGCCCAAGTCTCCCTCGAGACGATCAGATGGATATCAGAGTCTTTCTGAATTTTCGCCAGACGGTACGAAAATTAAGGCTCATTATTATACACAAAATGATGGCTATCAAACAGTCATCGTTTCCGTCAAAGATGGAACAAAACTGGTATTAAAGACCAAAGGTGAAGTGGTGAGAAGTGCTTATTCCCCGGATGGTATATATATTGCTTACGATTTTTGGCAATCAAGCGATGCATCCAAAAGAGACATTTCGATTTTGGATGTGGCAAAAAATCAAGAAATTCCTTTGATTCAACATCCGGCCAATGATCAATTATTAGGATGGTCTCCGGATGGGGAGTGGATATTTTTCATCAGTGATCGAATGAACAGCCAAGATGCATATGTGAGCCGGGTAAAGGACGGGAAAGCGATCGGCGTCCCTAGAATGATTAAAAATCAAATTGGGGATATCATGCCTCTGGGTTTCACGAAGGACGGATCTTTCTATTTCGCCAATAACCGCCCATTACCCAATTCGGCTATTTTCTTTGGGAAGATGGATTGGGAAAAAAAGAATTTTATTGAATCGGCCGGGCTTCTTGGATTTACCGTGATCCCCAAATGGTCCTGTACCGTCTGGATCCCCAAAGGAAGTTCGCTGTGCTGGATAGCCGATTCCAAGATCTATATCCAGAACCTGGGGAATGGTGAAAAGAAGGAAATACCGATTTCGTTGAAGCGTATGTATTGTCTCCGGTGTACCCAGGATGAAAAAACGATTTTTGTTTCGAATTATGATGAAAACGACGATACGCATAGTGTCCATCAGATCGATGTCAATTCCGGCGCGGCATCGATCTTTGTTCATGATGCAAACCGCTATTACATGGGCAATGAGATCTCTCCGGATGATAAATCGATCTATACCTTGTGTTATGACAAGACGATGAAGCAAAAAAAATTTTTACAGATCGATATTGAATCCAAACAAGTGAAAGAGCTGTATAGTAATCCCCTCATCTACTGGGAATCGTTCGCCCTATCCCCGGATGGGAAGCAGTTGGTATTTTCACTGATCGACCGCGGTTCAGACACCGCCTGCGTATCGATATATGAGATCGACAGCGGCGAATACCGGGAGTTGGTGAAGCGGTTGAACTCCAAGCCCTTCCGTATGGTCGATTGGACGCCCGATGGCCAAAGTGTGTATTTCTTGGAAGAGGGGAAACGAAAATCCACATTGTGGAAAGTATCGGCTCGTGGAGGCGATTCGCAAAAAGTATGGGAACCCGAAATGAATATTTCCTACTTGCGTCTTCATCCCGATGGCCAACAAATCGGATATGAACCGGCTAAATCGAGCAATATTGGCGAGCTCTGGGTCATGGAGATCTTCCTTCCCAAGGAATGAATCGAGGAGTACCCTCACGATATTCCGGACATGGGATAAGGTGCCCCCCATTGTCAAGACAAAAAAACAGGAAAATTAAGGTGGAATCGGGCCTGCGTGAATTGGGATGTTTCGAACCCCGTTCCCAGGGGGCCGACGGGGTTCAACGGAAGGAGGGCGTAGCCCGACTGCAGTTGGATCCCGTCGCTTGCATTCATTTCGAGCCTCTCTCCTGTACCTTCGCCTTGGCTTACACCACCTCCCGATCGTTGCTCTCGTAAATCCACCAGGGAGGACGGTAATCCAACGCCTGATGCAACCATTGATCATTGTAAAACTCAAAATACCGCCGCAATCCCGGTTCCACAGTCCGCCAGACTTTCGTACTCGTGCAGATACACCTCCTCGAATTTCACACTGCGCCAGAGCCGCTCGATGAAAATGTTATCGAACACCCGGCCCCGGCCATCCTGGCTGATGCGGATCTCCGCCGCGGCCAAGCGGCCGGTAAATTCCTGGCTGGTAAACTGCACGCCTTGGTCGCTGTTGAAGATCTCCGGCCGGCCCCGCCGCAAGGCCTCCTCCAGCGCCTCCAAGCAGAACCCTGTGTCCAGGCTCCCCGAAATCTTCCACGACAACACGTACCGGCTGTACCAATCCATCATCGCCACCAGGTACACAAATCCGTGCCGCAAGCGAATATACGTGATGTCCGTGCACCACACTTGGTCGGGACGCTCGATCCGCAGATCCGCCAATAAATACAGGTATTTCCGCGCTCCCGCCTCCCCCCGGTTCCACCGCGGCCCCGGATAAATGGCCACCAAGCCCATGCGCCGCAGCAACCGCCCCACTTGCTTCCGATTCACGGCGTGCCCTTGACTCTTCAACCACTCCGTTAGCCACCGCACCCCGTAAAACGGATGCCGCGTGTATTCCTCGTCCAGCCACCGCATGTACGCCAGGTTCGCTTCCGATTCGCCCCCGGTTCGTATTACAACGAGGCCCTTGACAGCCCCGCCAACTCGCACGGCCGGCTCACGGAGATCCCGGGATGGCATGGTTCGATCCAGCCCCGCCGCTCCTCAACCGAGCCGCGTAGATTTTTTTTTCACCCAGTCCAATTCCACTTTCAACTGCCCGATCTGCCGGTACAACTCGTCAATCAACTCCTCCTGATCCCGCTCCCGGGAGTCCCCGGTCCGGCTGAACGCCTGGGGGATGATCTCCAGGGCTTTCTTCTTCCATTGCGTGATCTGGTGGGGATGCACCCCTGTCTGGCTGGCGAGCTCGCTGAGGGGCTTTTCGCCCCGCACCGCCGCCAACGCCACCTTGGCCTTGAAATGCGCGTCGAATCGTTGTCTCGTTCGGGTCATGGTGGAAACCCTCCTGGCCTACTCTCGGCCTTCCGGTTTTCCACCTTAATCCGCTGTCTAAATGTTGGGGACCATTATAGTTCTTCCTTCGAGTTGGAATTCGTTGATTCTGATGGGAGCAAACCAGGGTTCGGATTGGTCATGGAGGAATCATTTTGAGTTTCCATACTCCGAATAATCGTCGATGCGCTTTTCCGGATTCGTTC
>JBHGBC010000207.1:0-9269 GCA_041946805.1 bacterium | reverse complement strand
GCAAAGAGCATGATTCCGATTGATCTGGGTAATTCACTCGTTTGCATGGATTCAGCCAACGCTGAGGGAAGCCTATTCTATACCATGGACATCAAAGAACCAAATACACCCGTCGGGATCGATTTTTCCGAACTGTTCGATTCGGAGGAGAGTTCCATTTCCATGGACCGGATTCAGACTCTCCTGGACAAAGTCATGGAACTCGCCTCCGCACAGGCCAAGGCCGCGCCCCACGAGCTGGTCCGCGTGATTCACGGCGGGCGGATCACCTGGATGACCCGGCAGCAGGCCGCCGAGTTTCTCAAGCAGACCATCAACACGGATACCCGGGAAGCCGTGGACCAGGCGTTGCACGGGAAACTCGTGCACATCCGCCGCGAGTTGGAAATCCTGCTGGCCATCGCCCGTTACACGCTGGGCCAATACAAAAAACAGCAGGCCCTGCATCCCGAGGACGTGCAACGGATCGAACCGGGCCTCAAGCACCGCGAACGCGAACTGAGTGAGGGTCTCGCCCAAGCCGGGGAATGCGAAATCCTCCTGGAACAAAAGCGGCGGGCGCGCCCCCTGCTCGGGCAATACGAGGATATGGCCGCCGAACTGCTCGAAGCCCAGGCCCAGGGCAATTGGCAACGGGCCAAGGAGCTGGCGGGTGAGTTGGCGCGCAAGAAAAAACAATACCTGCTGGCTTCCCGCGCCATCGAACCGGAAACCCAGGCTTTGAATTTCCACCGCCTCGACCTGCAAAAAACCAAAAAAAAACTACTCGGCGCTCAAAGCGAAATCTGTTCATCCCGCCGCAACGCGCTGCAAAGCGAACTGGGACAGCTGCAACGCGATCTCCTCACTCTTCAGGAACAAGCGCAACACGGCCGCCTCCAGGAGATGGACGCCGCGGGCGACGGCCTCCACTGCCGGCCGCAAGCCGACCTGAACGAGGTGAGGAATCAACTCGCCCAACGGCAGAGCCAACTCGCGGCTCTCCAGCAAGAAGGCGAAGTGCTGCAATTCCAGGAACGGCAAATGGATTCCCTCATTCAATCCATATCTGAACAAGTCGGCCAGGAAACGCCGGAAGTGGAATCTCCGTCTAAAAAAAGACCGGCTTCCATAACCAACTCCAAACTATACTATCCCGTGGAGAACAGCGCTTCCCGGAAAGAAAGGGGGCCGGACGCGTAAGCCGGCGCGCGGGATTCTTCCGGACTGTCCGCCGGCCGCCGGCCGCTTCCGGGAAGTGAGACTAGGATCGATTCGCAAAGCAGATACACCTTCGGAGAGAGGAACGGATTCCCCTCTTCCGGGATTCCCGCACTCGCGGGGATGACTTCCCTGGAAGACGGGAGGGCCAAGATCAGCCCCAAGGGCAGTGGTGAAGAGAGCCACGATCCGTTCGTGGTTTGCATCCAACTTTAGTATGCCATGGTATTGCCTGAAAGCCGCTGTCTGGTACGCTGTTTTTGGATCACGGCAACACCGTGGCACGGTTATGACCGGCCAAGGACATTTCGATTCCTGATGATCGCCGGGACGGAGCCTCCCTCATGATGAACAATCCCGCCTCTTTCACCGTTTCCTACGACGCCCTCCTGCCCCCGGATCCCGAGAACTTCAAATTGGAGCAGTTGGAGGATTTATTTGAAAAAGCCGTCTTGGAGATCGTGAAACAATCATCCCGCGAGGGTGACGTCCTGGTCCGGGTGACCAGCAAGGATGGAGTGCATTTCATGACCCTCGCGGAAGCGGACGCCTACTTGAACCGCCCGTCCCAGGAGGAAACGGACGAACTGAAAAAGAGCATCGAAAAGGCGCTGCGGGAGGATCCCCGCGTCCTGGAAAAAGAAATCCGCGTCATCCTGCTGTTCGCCCGGATCACGCTGCGAAAATACCGTGAGAACGGAATGATCTCCCAGGAGGAAATCCGCCGGGTGGAACCGCAAATGCTCCGCCTGGCGCGGCAGGTGGACTATCAACTGAAAAAACTGCGCGAATGCTTCCTCAAGATCAACGAACTGCGGCATAAGCATCCCATCCTGGGCGAATTCGAACAAAAGGTGGTTCAGCTCTTGCATTGTCACAAAACGGGGGACCGCGGCCAAGCCAACGAATTGGCCCGGCAATTGGGTTCCATCAAGCACCAATATCTCCGTCTCAGCCGGGGTATCGAGTCCGATATCCAGGCCTCCCACAGCCTGCGCATTAATTTGCAGCGCCAGAAAAAATCCATTCTCAGCTGCCACCGCTATCTCACCGCCCAGCGGGAAGGCCTGCTCCAGGAAACCGCCCACGGATTGCGGAAAAACATCGACAACCTCAAAATCCTGTTAACCACGAGCCGCGAGGATAAAAAACCGGTGGTGTCCCAGGCGCTGGGAGACCAATCGCACAAATTCACCCGGAATCAACAGGAACTGCAAGCCGTTCAGAAGGAAAAGGCCGTTTTGAAGCGGAAAGAAGACGAAACCGGGCGGATCATTCAAACCATGGAGAGCGTCCTGCACCCGCCGGGGAAAAAACCGCAGACCTTGAAAATCCCCGCCGAAACGTCCACTCCCGCTTCCCCCGGGCCGGTTACCCCGCCCGCCTCCGAAGCGATCCCCGCCGCCAAGCGCATGGTGATCATGGAGAACCGCAAGAACCGGTAGCGCGGCCCGTTTCTTCCTGAAGAATAAACCGCGCCGCCTCGCTCAGACTGGCGGCATGGTAATCCGCCGCGCCGTCCGCGCTCTCCTGGCCGTAATAATCGACCAGGATGGCGCCCATGCCCAAACGCTTCGCCGGCGCGATGTCGGTGTCCACCCGGTCGCCCAGATACCAGGCCTCCGCGGGAGTGACGCCCGCCCGGCCGAGAGCGATCCGAAAGATCCGCTCGTCCGGCTTGGCGATACCCACGGCGCAAGACGCGACACGGACCTCGAACAGTCCGCTGACTCCCAGCCGGCGTAGCACCGCTTCGAACGTCAGATCCCAGTTGGAGATCACTCCCAGCCGGAAGCCCGCATCCCGCAGGGATTCCAGGACCGCGCGGGCGTCGCCGAACAGGCGCAGCCGGTGTCCGCTCTCCCATTCGGCCCACAGCCAAGCGGCTCCGGCTCCGGCATCCGCGGGATAATCCAATGATTCCAGCACCGCGCGGTACAACGCCAGGAAATACCCGGAGAAGCGCTCCTGGGTTACGAGCTCGAGGGGCGGATTGCGTTTCATGTACGCCGCCACCGCCGCGCGGGCGTCGTCGAGGCTCAATGTGCGTCCGGTAGGTAGAAAGCAATCCCGCAAGGCTTCATAGAAGGTGGGGTACCCATAAATGAACGTATCGCCCGCGTCCATGAAAATCCACGGCCGCCGCGGTCCGCCGGATGCGTAATCCATGAAAACGCCTCCTCGAGTGGTATCATTGTCCCGGTCTTACCGGTTTCCGCTCACGATCTCAGTATAAATCCTCCCCTCGAAAACGCGAAACATCGCCCCCCGGCACCGATGAATAATAACTGCCTGCCAAAACAGTCTGATGAACCAATCGCAGGGATGAAAGCCCAGGAAAAGCTTTCCCTCACCCTGATCCTCTCCCAGAGGGAGAGGGAATTGACTTGTTTTCTTCCGGTACCGCGGTTGATCCTGGATTGCGCTTTCTCCGAAAAAGGTACGCATTTACCGGATGAACCGAAAATGAAAAGTAGTAAAATCTCAACAGAAATCCAGCGGCAGGTTCAAGCCGGGGGGGATGAAGAAGCGCAAGGGGGGCTGTTTCCCCTCTCCCTTTGGAAGAGGATCAGGGTGAGGGAAGCCCTCCCGGCGGCAGAAAACCTCGTTCTTCGTTCCCACAGGCTGGGATGACCATACTCCGATTACGCGGCCCTCACTATCGCGAGGATGAACTCCATGGATAAATTCGGACGATCTATTCCCCCCATGAAAAACCAAGGCATCCCCCGTGTTCTCTCCCCCACCCTCTTTAACCATACGTGGAATCCCGGTACCATGCTGCCAAATTCACAGACCTGACCAAGGAACCACTCATGCGCCGGGCCTCTTTCACCCTCATCGAACTCCTGATCGTGGTGGCGATCATCGGCATCCTGGCCGCCATCGCGGTCCCCAATTTCCTAAACGCGCGCGTCCGGGCGAAAATCTCCCGGGTGGTGACGGAAGAACGCGCCATCTCCCAAAGTTATTTGATGTACCGGATGGACCGGAGCAAGTACCCGCCTCACATCGACGGTGATCCCGCGCAGCATAAATACGTCACCACGCCCGTCGCCTACCTGAGCACGTCGGTCCTGGATATCTTCGCCGATCCCAAGCGTAAGGACGAATGGCCCTGGCCATGCTGCACCGTCGGGCAATACCATTGCGAACCGGCCTATTTCGCGTACAACGGGCAATCCTCCGATCCGGTCCGCGGCAACCGCAGTTTCGCGTTTTTCACCCTCAGCTACGGCCCGGACCAGGTGTTCGACGGCGAGACCTACGATGGCACCAACGGCTTGCTCAGCACCGGAAACATCATTTCCGGCGTGGAAGGACATTTCGTGAAAGATTTCCCCTACACCAAAGGGAATTATTGAGGATTCCTGCTTCAAACATGGATTTATCATTCAAGAAGTGACGATTACCATCCATTTCTTGTCCCCTCACCCTCGGGTAGGGTGAGGGAGTAATTCGAGGAGCGGTTCATTGTGTCTGTCCTGGAGGCCTTGGCGCCCTTCACCCCGGTCCTCTCCCAAAGGGAGAGGGAGAATGAAGGTTCCACCGTTCATTGGAAATGCCGGCGTTGCCTGGCGTTAGGAATCATTATCTCAGAGAGGTTCATTTCATGAAAATACATTGTGGCGTATGGTTTTATATCCTGGCATGCGTATGCGGATTGGGTTGTATGGCGGTATTCGGCCAGTCAGAATCCCAGGCGATCAATCCGGGCGTTCCCTGGCCGGCCAGGGACGCGCTGGGACGGACCGTGACTTCCCCCGATGAGGCGGGGCTTCCGAAACCGGACCGGTTCGTGGGCATTTTCTATTTTCTGTGGCACAACAATCCCGGCGGGAATTGCTCCTACGCGGAAGGTCCGTACGATGTCTCGAAAATCCTGGCGAAGGATCCCGAGGCGCTCAAAAAGCCCGATTCGCCGCTCTGGGGGCCGATCGGCATGTACCATTACTGGGGTGAGCCGCTCTACGGGTATTATTTCAGCACCGATCCATGGGTGTTGCGGCGGCACGCACAACTCCTGGCCGACGCGGGGATCGATGTCCTCATTTTCGACACCACCAATGCCGTGATCTACGCCGACGTCTACCACGCGCTGTGCGAAGTGTTCACCCAAATGCGCCAGGCGGGCGGCCGGACGCCGCAGATCGCCTTCATGGTCAATACAGAAGCAGGGGAAACGGCGCGCCGGATTTATGAAGACCTCTACAAACCGGGGCACTACCCGGATTTATGGTTCCGCTGGCTGGGCAAACCGCTGATGATCTGCGATCCGGAAAAAGCCGGCCCCGAACTGCGGGAGTTCTTCACCCTGCGCCGCGCCCATTGGCCCTTCACCATGGTGAATACCCCGTACGCCTGGCACTGGGAGGCCGCGTATCCCCAACCCTACGGCTACACGGACGATCTCCAAAAACCCGAGCAGGTCAACGTCTCCGTCGCTCAGAATCTGCGGCAAAGCGACGGACAGGTCACCAACATGAGCCACGACGACGCCCGCGGGCGCAGCTTTCACAACGGCAAGTTGGATACGGCGCCCGGCGCGGTGAATTGGGGATATAACCTTGAAGAACAATGGCGGCGGGCATACGAGCTCGATCCGCCCTTCGTCATGGTCACCGGCTGGAACGAGTGGATCGCCGGGCGGTTCGGCGAAAAAGGCGGCCCGATCATTTTCGTGGACCAGTTCAGCCAGGAATTCAGCCGTGACATCGAGCCGGTGAAGGGCGGGCACGGTGACAATTATTATTGGCAACTGGTGACGCATGTCCGCCGGTACAAGGGCGTTCCGGCGCTGCCGGAGGCTTCGATGCCCGTGACCATCCCCGTGGAGAGCGGCTTGGAAGCGTGGCGGGCAGTGCGTCCCGGGTTCCAGGACCATCTGGGGGAAACCACTCCCCGGGACTTCGACGGAGCGGCGGGAACGCATTACACCAATCACACTGGCCGGAACGATCTGGCCGTATTCAAGGTGGCGCGGGATGAGAAGCAGGTTTATTTTTACGCTCAAACCCGCGAACCGCTCACGCCTTCCAACGGCCCGAACTGGATGTGGCTGCTGATCGACGCGGACCAGAACGCCCAAACCGGCTGGGAAGGTTTTGATTTCATCGTCAACCGGACCATTGAAGGCGAAGGGAAAACGTGGCTGGAGAAAAACACGGGCGGCTGGAACTGGGAGAAGGCCGCGCCATTGAATTTCAAGACGAATGGCAACGAACTGCATCTGGCCATTCCCCGCCCGGCCCTGGGCCTGCCGGAAGGGAAAACGGCCGTGGCGCTCGATTTCCAATGGGCCGATCATATCCAACGGCCGGGCGATATGCTGGATTTCTACGTGAGCGGCGACGTCGCGCCCGAGGGGCGGTTCAAGTACCGGTACACAGGGGAATGAAACCGGCGGTTGGATACCGTTCTGAATAAAATGATCTGCTTCATCCGGTAAGTGAGTGCTTTTTATCAACCATGCCGGGCCGCTCTTCCATCGGGCGGGCCGGGGAGATCAACCCCCTAATCCCCTCTCCCTCTGGGAGAGGGCCGGGTTGAGGGAAAAAACCAGGCATGCAGGAACCCATCGTTTCATTTCCATGCCCTCCCTAAAACCGATCCCTTAAACAAAACAGGGGCGCGTGGCCACGCGCCCCTGCCTGCCTTCTTGAATCCACGATTCGGTTGCTCGGATGGATCAATCCTTACTGCAATTCCCAATCCACCACGGCCTGCGGTTTCGCGGGATTTTCGATCACGGTGGCGATCGTCTGTTCCGCGGCGGTCAATCCGCCGGTCACGGGATCAAGGAACGTGCCGTTGAAGGAAATCACGATCCGCTGGTTGTCCATGGCGACGTCGCCTTCATGCAGGTAGATGCCCTGATCGCCATCCGCCTGGGAATTGTGATTCTTGAACACGTAGAACGTGGGTGTCAGGGGTTCCAGGTTGCTGTTGAAGACGCGGGCCATCGCGTCCGGCTGGGTGCCGAAGAGAGTGGCGTCCCAGGTCACCACCACATTGCCGTTCTCGTCGGTGGCGACATTTTCCCGGTTGAAGGGCAGCTGGCCATTGGCATCCATGAAGTCGGCGAAATAGTCTTCGTTTACGACGATTTCCTTGACCAATTCGCCCGTCAAGGCGTTGATTTTGGTCAATACGATGGCCGTGTCCGCGTTCTCGCCGGCCAGGTAGATGAACTCATGGTTGATGTTGCCGGCGATGCGCGTGTCGTCGCCCCGTCCCGTGTCCGTCACGGTGGAGAGATCGATTTGCAGCAAGGGCAGTTTGACATTGCCATCGTTGTCAAACGTCGTCAGTTCCCCGCTGGCGCGGATCATGAAGCCGCCCTTGAAGGCCGCGATGTTCGACCAGATTTCCCGGTTCGATCCCGATCCCGTGCCCACGAACGCCGGGGTGATGCGCGCTCCGGTTTCCCCGTTGTAAATCGCGGCCACCGCGGAATTGCCGGACACGGTGTTGTTGGTCCGGTCTTCCGGAACGACCACAAAGTTCCCGTTGGACAGGAATACCAAGTCACCGCCGAAACGCATGTGCCCGCCGCCCTGGCCGCCTTCCGTTCCATAGTAGAGAGGCTCGATCACGTCGATAATCGGCTTGGGGCCGGCGTCGGTTTTGTCGAACAACTGGACGGCGTCCAACCGCTCGTCATAGGCGAAGGGGGACTGCCAACGGCTGGGAGTGAACTCGTCGAACTCCCACGGAGTCGCTTCCTGGCCCACGATGTACCGGGTCATCCCCGGACGGCGGTCGCACGCGACGCGCGGCGGATTGCCATCCTGACGTTTGGTGTTGAAATTGCCGCTGAAGGGATTGCCCTGGTCGTCGTAGAAAGCCCAATATTCCTTGACGGTTCCCGTGGGGCTGATGAACGCCACCTTGGCGTTCATGGTTCCTCCCAGGCCGTTGCCGGCTTCGTCGACCGCGGGCGTGCCCGCGATCACGGCCAGCGTGCCATCCCCGAAGATATCGGTGGACGGTTCCCAGTACGCGAGGTTTTCAATATCCGTCTGAAACAAGTAGGTATCCAGCAAGACGACTTTTAAACCAGCCGATTCCACCGTGACGGGTTCTTGGGCGGCCAACGACAGAGACAAAACCATCGTCATTCCACATACCGCAGACAGCCAGATCACTTTTTTCATTTGCTCGTTCTCCTGATCAAGAGTGGGTCTTGTGTATAAAGATTTCACTCCCTCCGCCCGGGGGATGTCAAGTCTGGTTCCGGCCGAGGGAAGCCCAATTTCTCTTCTCCAGGATGGAAAATCCCCCTGGAATCCAGCCGCGCGGGCCACGCCGCGTCCGGTTTTAGCGCTGGATGCAGATCAATCCGAGACCGGCCAGCAGCATCAAAAATCCGGTCCACAGCACACGGTATGCCACCTCCGGATCGGCGTTCCAGCCGAGGGCCTGCAGCAGTTCGGCGCTCTTTTCCCACAGAAGGCCGATCATGCACAGGATCATTCCGCCGAAAACCAAGAAGATATGGAACCATAGCAAAATCTGCCGCATTTTAGTTCATCGCCAATCGTCGATGCCCATCGACAATAAGAAAAAAAGAAACAGCATGCCCGGCGCCCCCAGGAGGAGGAGAACATCCCGCCTCTTCGGCAAGATCTTCAGCACATGATACCGCGACAAAGCCAGAGCTGAAAAAACGAATATCAGCAGAAGCCCCTCAAGCAGATACATGACGGCCCGGTCGGCGCTCCACAACTGGATGATCTTCGCGCAGACTCCCGTTCCGCCCATGCTCAGAACCAGAAATTTGTAATATTGCCGGATGGAGACTGTCGGGTTGATTTCCATGGAATATTACCTTTTTGTCCTCGTTTCCAGCAAAATCTCAACCGCGTTTCGAAGAATATGGATCTTCCGGCAAATGCGTACCTGATGCATGCCCGTCATCTTGAGGGACGGGTGGACACCCAGGTCCGCCTCTATAAAAAATTCCCTCACCCTGGCCCTCTCCCGGAGGGACAGGGGATTCAGTACTTTTTTTTATCCCTCCCAGGGCTTACGCCCTGGGCTATACTCATGCCGCGCCGTTGGCGCTC
>JBHGBC010000206.1:0-9365 GCA_041946805.1 bacterium | reverse complement strand
TCCTATACGTGGTTCCCCTAGACAAAGGTCGTTCCATATCAGGGCGAGGGAATTATTGCGGGAGCGGACCTGGGTGTCCGCCCCCATCCAGAAGTGAATGGAATCGCTTTCACCTCATGATGGACGCACTTCTCGGATGAACCCTTTTTATCTTGACAGCGCGGTTGTTTTTTCCTCAGTCTGGCTTAAGCCCCTCACCCTCTGGGAGAGAATTAGGGTGAAGAAGGGCCTTTCCTCGGCGTTTCACCCCTCGGATGGATCCCCAAGGGCAAGGGAGCAAGAAGGATTTTTCAATTGCCCGAAGTAATGGATGGAAAATGTTTTTTCGCCCTTCGGGTACGCATTCGCCGGATGAACCGAGTTGGATCTTACTGCTTCTAAATCCTTACATCCAATCCGCTCAATGACCTGCCGGCGGGAACCTCCTCACCCTTCAGCGTCTCCGGCACTTCACCCGCCACGATCCCCGCCGACAACACCTGCATTCCCCGCTCCCGCAGCCGTTCCGTCAATTCCGGTAAATATGGAGCCAGATACCGTTGGATATCCGGCCGCGTCACCACCATCGCAACGCTGATCCGCGGCGCGTCCCATTGAATCGCGATGAGCAGCGGGCCGAGCCGGGTGAGTTCCAGCCGCAAATCCAGATTGCCGGACCGGCCGTTGACCTGGCGCGGGGTGTAACGCGCTTCCAGTTCACGGGTGGATTCCCCATCCCGAAATGGAATCTGCAAAAAAACGGAACATGCGCCCGGATCGCTCTGCGGCGGCAGGTTTTGCACCGCGGCCTGGGCGAAGGTTTCATGCAGGACTTTCACTTGAGTCAGCAACTCGTTGAATTCGTCCGCCCGGGGGGATTTTTCCATCATCGGCTGCAGTGACAACAAGTGCGCCAACAGCCGGACCACGGCTTCCTGCAGGGAACGGGATTCCATTCCGGGATTTCGCAGAATCAATGTTTCCGGAGAAGCGGCCGCGTTTTGAAACAAGATCTCCAGTTCTTGCGGTAAATCCTCCCGGGTTTGGTGCTGAAAGGAAGGGAGAAGGCGGACGAGATCGGACAAGGCTTCCCGTAGTGTCTCACGGGGCTTGAGATCCATCCTACAATCGCCTTCTTCTTCCCAGACCTTCAGCAACTCGTGCAGCCGGGCGATCACTCCACCCAACTGCGGTCCCAGGCGGGGCTTGGGCGCCAAAATCTGGCTGATCCACTGCACCAGGGATGGGCTGACCGGTAATCCGCGGCTGAACAAAAATGACAAAGTGGAAACCTGGCTTTCGGTCACGTCCGGCAACAACCGGGCCATCTCGCGGAGAGTCTGGCGGTCGAGGGGAATGCCCGCCTGCACGAACGCCCGCACAAGCGCCCGCGCGCTCTTGCCGGATATCCCCAGGTTGGTGAGGAGGGAGGAAAGGGAATCCGTTGAAGACGCAGGCGCAGGGCTTTTCGAAGATGGCAGGACTTCTAGCGAGACTTGATTGCCGGACATCCGCGCCCGTACGGTTTGCCCCGGTTGGAGTGGGCTCCCTTTGAGGTTCAGCAGGTATGCTTGGCCTTGTAACGAGATCACCGCTTTTCCCCCGGATTGATGAGACAACACCGTTCCCGCCACCGGACCGTTCTTCAGCAATGCAGTCAATCCCGTGGACAAAGCTGTCTGGGCCGCCAGCCGGATATGAGAGGCGATTGGATCGGGCATGCCGCCATTGTAGCATACAATCGCGATCCAACAATTTTCATTCGGCGGTAAAAGCAGGATGAGGTAGCGCGGTAGCGCATAGGCCATCCCATGATTCAAGGTGCAGGATGGGTTAGCCAAAAGTAACCCATCTATCCTGGTCATTAGATACCCGAAGCTCCGTTGAGATTTCGTAAGCAATATGTAGTCATGTTTTTTGAGCGCCAACGGCGCGGCCTGAGCATAGCCCGGGGCGTCAGCCCTGGGATGGTTGCGAGAAAAGTTATAAATCCACCCTCCTTCTGGAAGAGGGTTCGGGAAGCTCTGAAAGGGCGCCATCCGGAATATTTGTAATGTTGGTTAAACCATTGCATCGTGTTTTTTAGTGCCAATTTACCCTTATGCAGAACTCTCAATGATGGATTCGTGGAATGCGTATAGATGGGAACGCTAAACGATTCCCTCTCCCTCTGGGAGAGGGCCTGGGTGAGGGAGGGGTGGGCGAACCTCCCCGTAAGCCGGCTTCACTCCCAGGCAAGCAATCCGCAATCCCGAAGGGATGGAATAGGAATAGCCGGAGGGTGACAACCCCCCGCGCCGTTGCAAAAGATATCGTTCCCGGGGGGATCGAATTCGGAGACAGCATCAGGACTTTTGGATAAAGATCTGCCCTCGGGGGGAAAGCCCGGTTAGGGCGATTTTCATGGAATGGATCTTCCGGTCCCCCCTCATTACGGGGAGGAAGGGAAGGGCATGGCCGTCAACCGGCACTCGATTCAAGAATGGACCATAAAATATAAATTAATTTAACAATTGTAAGTGAAATAGGCACATATCTTGCACTTTATTGGTTTGCCTTGAGGAATTGAATCAGGGCTTTTTGATCGGTAAGTCAATAAAAATGAGCAGGATGGATGCAAAAAGGGCCATGGTCCGAAAGATGGATTCCTGGTGGTTTCAGAATCAAAAAATAATTGTGTCATTGATTTTCTTATTTTGATAATGGCGTTCCCATTCAATCCCGGTGGGACGGCGGAATATCCTCCGGTTCTTCCGAAGGTTTCCCCCGCCAGCGTCACATTCCGAACGGACATGAGCGGACATGATGAATAACACCGCACTTCGAAAACCGGCCGGCCAATTGAAGGGAGCTACTTCCTGGCAACTCTCCCTTCCCGTGTTTTTACTCGCCGCTTCCTTTTTACTCCTTCTCGGGGGGGAGATCCTGTTCGCATTGAATATTTGGAAGGCCGGGATCAAGGGAATCACGGTGTTCGATCCCGGGACGAATCCCATTGATGATCCTGAGACCTTTTACTTGTGGGAGGATGCGTCCAGCCAGACGCCGGTTCGTGTCCGGAAAGAAAACAACACCTGGGACCTTCAAGAAACCGTCTTGGTGGTGGAGCGGGAGAAAGGGGAGGGTTACGCGGGCTTTGGCTTGTTGATTTCACCCCAAGCGGGATTTTCCCCCAACGATTCCCTGCAATTTCACCTCCAAAACGACACCCCATCCCTCTCGTTCAGCGTGAGCCTCCAGGAGGCCACGGAGGCGCTGGAATCCGCCGCGGAGGATTGGCAATACCCCATCCATGTGACATCGGTCCAGCGGCGTTTCTTCTTGTTGCCTCTCGCGATGTTTCATCTGAATCCCTATTACCAACCGCTGGGAAAACCGGGCAACCAGATCATCGACGCCGGCTTCATCCGGCAGATACTCTTCGTGTTCCCTCCCAATCAGGAAGTGCGCTTGCGGCTGGGCCCCGTGCGTGTCGGCGCCCCCTACTTTTCCTGGACGTTCACGGTGTGCTGGATTGGTTTTCTCCTGTGGTGGTTTGTAGTGTACCATTATTTTCCCCTCCAACGGTTTCGGGGAGGTGACTCCGTCTATTGGTCCGAATGGGCCAAGTTCTTTGTGTATCTTTTGGCAGCTCTCCTTTCGTTTCTCCATTCTGGCTGGTCCGATTCCCCGATGGATCGGGATTACGCCATGGCCGGCCTCCTGGTTCTGTGCGTGCTGGAATCCGTGCTCCATCTAAAGAACCGCCGTTGCCGGCGGATGGCCCTGGCCGGCGCGCACCTCAGTCCCTGGCTGGCCGGCCTGTGGCTGTTTCTCACGGCCCGCGCCTGGCCTTGGCTCCCCGTCATCGTGGGAAGCCATGGCTTTTATCTGAGCGCCCGGACCGGCTCCCGGGGATTCATCCTCAGCCTGATCCAGGTGGGGCTGGTGCTGCTCGTCTGGCAGGTCTTGTCCGGCTTCGAGGTCAACGCGTTGACGCTTTTACTGAGTTTGGGCCTCCTCTTCGGATTCAGCCTGATGGCCCGGTACCAGATGCGCCTGGCCCGGTTCCAGAAACGGCAGCGGGCTTTCCAGCGGGAACGGAAAACCCTCAACCGGTATTTTCAGTCGGCCGTCCAGAACATGATGGATGGCTTCATCCTGTTCTATGCCGTGAAACCCCGGGAGGGGGAAGAACCCCGGTTTCAATGCGTGGATATGAACGCGGCGGGATCCGCCATCCTGGGCCGGTCCCGGGAGGAGATGCTGGGAAAATCACTGCAAGCCCTGTTCCCGCATTGTCCGGAATCCGATTTATGGAATCATTGCCTTCAAGTCTACCGCTCGGGGGCGCCCGGCCAAATGGAACGGTACCGCTATCCCGGCGCCGAGGCTCCCCGCCTGCTGAATCTGGTCCTCTACAAAGTGTGCGATGCCCTCGCCCTGATTTTCCGGGATGTCACGGAACAGGAACGGTGGAAGGACATCATCCTCGCACAGCGCGATCTGGGCGCTTCTCTCATCTCCGCCTCCCGCTTGAACGATGTGTTTGAGCGCTGTCTGGAAGCCGCCATCCAATGGACCGGCTTGAATGGAGGATGCATTTATCTGGTGGATAAACAATCCGGGGCGCTGGAACTGGCGCATATCAAGACCAATCCTGAATCCAGCCTCTCGCCTCAGGGGATCCAGCGGGTCAACCGCTTCGAGTCCAGCACCCCCCTGGCGGTGATGCTCCAGAGTGGCCGCCCGGTGTTTCTGGATCCCAAGGAAATGGATCTGTCCCCCGGTTGGTTTGGCCTGCATCCCGAACCACAGGAAATCGCCCTTATCCCCGTGATGTATGAGGAACAAGTCATCGCCGGCCTGTTGATCTTGTCCAGCCGGACAATCGATGTCCAACCGGTCCGTGGCATTCTGGAAATTATCGCCTCGCTGATGGGGAATGCCCTCATCCGCATCCAGACCGAAAGCGCCTTGCGGGAGTCTCTCCAAACCTCGGCGGCCATTGTGCGGGAGATCTCCACAGGTCTATATATCTACCGCTATGAAAAGCCCGGCCGCCTCGTGCTGGTGGATGGCAATCCCCAGTCCACCCGGATCACCGGCATTCCGGTCGACGACATCCGGAACCGGGAGATCACCGAGATTTTTCCCGCCCTGCGCGCCTCGGGTCTGTGGGACGCCTTTGTTCAAGTCTTGGAGACCGGTCAGGTTTACGATTCTGGCAACCTGAAATACAAAGACCACCGCCTGGAAGGCATCTACCAGATCCGTGCTTTCCGGTTGATGGAAAACCATCTGGCGGTGGCCTTCGAGGATGTGACCGATCAACGGCTGCTCGAGGAACAACTCCACCAAGCCCGCAAGATGGAAGCCATTGGCCATCTGGCGGGCGGCATCGCCCATGAATTCAACAACCTGCTGACCGGCATTCTCGGCAACTTGCGCATGGTTCTGGCCAAATCCGATCCGCCGGAAAACCGGTTCATCCTCAACGCGATAAAATCGGGCGAACGCGCCGCCGGCCTGGTCCACCAACTCCTGGTTTTCAGCCAAAAAACCGCCCTGATGCTGCTGCCGGTTCAGGTCAACCCCATTGTCAACCAGGTCGCGCAACGGCTTCAGCCGAAACTCGATCCCGGCGTCGAATTGCAACTGGCTCTGCCGGACGAACTGCCGGAAGTGATGGCCGACAAGGCGCAGGTCCACACCGTCCTGATGAATCTCCTCATCAACGCGCAGGATGCCATCGAGGACCGCCGCCGCGCCGGCCCGCCTCCGGATGAATCCGCGACGCCTTTCTTCATCCGGATTTCCACATTTACGGCCACCGTTGGGCCGGAGTATTGCGCCGGTCAATTGGACGCCCATCCCGGCGAATACGTGATCATCGAAGTGAAGGACAACGGAACCGGGATCGACCCGCTGGCCCAGACACGGATCTTCGAACCATTCTATACCACCAAGGAGGTGGGGCGGGGAACCGGTTTGGGTCTCTCCATCGCCTATGGCATCATCCGGGAACACCAAGGCTGGATCGATGTGCAAAGCTTCGTGGAGGCCGGCTCCACCTTCCGTGTCTTTATCCCCGCCGCCCGCGGCGGTGGCCGGCAACCGGAGGAAGCCATCCCGGAACCGGAAGTTTGAAGATATTTATGAATGGAGGATGTTCTGCCGTGGGGGCACAGCGGATTATGGCCGGTTCTTCCGCTATTCGATGATGTTCAAATACTCACCGGTCTCGCGTTTTTGGAGCAGGATTTGTTCGGCTTGCCCGGGAGTTGGCTCTCTTCCCTCGTTCCATTCGCCCAATTTCTGGCCGTTCTGCTTGTAAACGGTGAACAAGGTTCCCCCTTCCCAAGAAAGGACAAAACCCCGTCCCTCGTCCTCCACCTGGATCTTCGCTGGATTCATTTTGCCTCCCGGGAGCGCGGTAAATCGGCCCCGGTGTGCGCCCACTCCGATGGCGCCGCGGGCCGTGAGGACTACCTTAGGTGTTTTCCTCGATCCGTCAAGCCAGTGTGGGAAACCCTGGCCGGTATCTCATGGGATTGGGGATCGAAGCCATCCGGCACGGAATTGGTTCCCTTCCTGTTTTAATAAATGGCATTATGATTCCATTTTATGGGATGGAGATCATCGTCTGCCTGTATTGATATCCATTGGGTTTTCTATTCTTGCGATGAAATCTATATCAGTTGCTATTAGCGAAAATATTTGGAATCCGTGTTGGTGGAATTGAATTGATCCGGCTGGATAGACACCACCGTCCTGTATGGGATCGGAGGATTTTTTTCGGCGGGGATTTCCACCATGGGATCCATGGAAAATGGAAATCATCAGCCCTTTCGCGTTTTAAGGGAGCTATATTCCTATTTTCGAATGGATGTAATGGAAAAACAACCGAAAAGCACCAGAGGCTGGTTCGCCAGATGAGAGACGTGCCCCCCCGCTTGAAAATCGCCATGCTTCGCATTCTCCGGGACGCCGGGGAAGCCATCGGCAGCGCCGTCATCACCCAGCAACTCAAATCGTTCGGATTCGATCTCAGCAGCCGCACCATCCGCCTGTATCTCAAGCAAATGGAAGAAGACGGATTGGTCGGCGAGGCGGCGCGCGGCCGGGACGGCGGACGGGTGATCACGCCCCTGGGATTGGATGAAATCCGCGACGCCCAGGTGGTGGACCGCGTGGGCTTCACGTCCACCAAGATCGACGCCCTGGCCTGCCAAACCACCTTCAACCTCGCCCTGCGCACCGGCCTCATTGTGCTCAATGTCTCCACCCTGGATGAGGAGCACCTGCCGGAGGCACTGCGGCTTATGTTTCCTGTATTTCAGGCCGGATTGGGGATGGGGCGGTATCTCGCCCTGGCCCGCGCGGGTGAACGGCTGGGGAATTTTCTGGTCCCGCCGGACCAGGCGGCGGTGGGCACGGTCTGCAGCGTGACTCTCAACGGCGTGCTGCTCAAGCACGGCATTCCCGTCAGTTCACGCTTCGGTGGCGTGTTGGAATTGCAGAACCGGGAATGCGCCCGCTTCACCGAGGTGATCGATTACGCCGGTTCGTCGCTCGATCCCCTGGAAATCTTCATCAAGAGCGGCCTGACCAGTGTGTATCAGGCCGCCCTCACCGGCAATGGGCGCATCGGCGCCAGTTTCCGCGAAGTCCCCTCCGCCGTCGCCGGAACCGTGCAAAGCATTCACCGGCGGATGGAGCAATTGGGGCTGGGCGGCATCATTCGGATGGGCGCACCCAACCAGCCCTTGCTCGATTTCCCCGTCCCCGAGGGGAAAACCGGCTTCCTCGTCACCGGCGGAATGAATCCGGTGGCGGCGGTGGAAGAAGCCGGCATCCGCACCCGCAACATGGCCCTCTGCACGCTGTACCAGTTCGAAAAACTGATCTCCGTTCAAGAATTGGAACAGCGTTACGGGAAGGGATAGGTTCTATTGAGTTTTCGTAACCGGTATATAGTGTTATTTTTTGAACGCCAACGGCGCGGCCTGAGCTTGGCCCAGGGCATAAGCCCTGGGATTCAAGAGACAAAAGTAATTCATCCCCTCTCCCTCGGGGAGAGGGCTAGGGTGAGGGAAGCCCTGTAAGGGCGCCATCCAGCATATCCGTGACATCGGATTAACAGTCGCGGTTTGCTATTTAAGGATTCTTTGGAAAATCTCAACAGAACCTGGTTCTTGAGTCATTGCCCAGGAATCTTCCGCCGTTCATGACAATCCGCCGCCCCGCGCTACAATGGATCCGCCATTTTTCATTCGCTCATATTGGAAGGAGATCGAAATGTCTCTGTCCCGCCGTTCCTTTTTGACCGCCGCCGCCACTGCCCCCGCCTGGGCCGCCTCCGCGTCCGCCGCTGAAACCGCCGCGCCCGCCCGCCGGCCCTGGAAACTGGGGATTTCCACCTACTCCTACTGGCACTTCAAGCCCGAAAAGTTTCCCATCGAAACCGTGATCGAAAAGGCTTGCGAATACGGCGTGGAGGGCGTGGACATTCTCCACCGCCAGATGGCCAGTGAAGAGGTGGCTTATCTTAACCGGCTGAAAAAACACGCGTTCGTCCACGGGGTGGATTTGATCTGCCTCTCCATCCACCAGAATTTCGTCTCGCCCAAGCCCGAAATCCGCCAGAAAAACATCGACCACACCCTGCATTGCATCGAACTGGCCTATCAAATGGGGATTCCCTCCATCCGGCTCAATTCCGGCCGCTGGGGGACCATCGAGTCCTTCGACGAGCTGATGGCCCGCCGGGGCGAGGAACCGCCGCTCGAGGGCTACACCGAGGACGACGCGTTCAACTGGTGCATCGAGTCGATCGAAAAATGCCTGCCCAAGGCGGAAGAATGCGGAGTGCTGTTGGCGCTCGAAAACCACTGGGGCCTGACTCGCAAGCCCGAGGGCGTGCTGCGGATCGTCAACGCCATCGACAGCCCCTGGCTGGGCGTGCTCATGGATACCGGGAACTTCCTCGAGAATCCGTATCCCGAACTGGAGAAAATGGCCCCCAAGGCGGTCTTCGTCCAGGCCAAGACGTATTACGGCGGCGGCGAGTGGTACACGCTAGACATCGATTATGCCCGTGTCGCCCAGATCCTCGCCGCGGTGAACTACCAGGGTTACATTTCCCTGGAATTCGAAGGCAAGGAAGACGCCGCCACCGCCGTTCCCAAGAGCCTCGACATGTTAAGGAAGGCGTTTGGGGCGTAAGGGATTCAGAATAAATGGGGCTTTCTTTTTTAGACTGATCCCCTCCAGGGGTGAAGGGGATTTTGTCAAGTAACCCAATCCCGCTGATTGTTCATCTAGTTTTATATTCTTTACTTCTTTAGTAATTCGATCAATTCAGTCACCATTATTTAGAATATAAAAATTTTTGTTGACAATTT
>JBHGBC010000205.1:0-9495 GCA_041946805.1 bacterium | reverse complement strand
GAGATGCCATCCTGATCGAAATCGGCCACCACTTCGGGCCGGTCGAAATAATAGAGTTCATCGCCGATGGGATATTCCGGAATGAAGGTTTGCACCAGCTGCGGGGATAATGGATCCGCCGGATCGATCCGGTAAATATAAATGAGGTTCATCCGGCAAGTGCGTACCTGCGACGATCTTGGCCCAGGGTTACCCCCCTGGGCTGCTATGAAGCCGTCCCCTAAAGGGGACTCCCATAATAGTTAGACACCAACCAATCCCAGAGAGGCCCAGCGGGGCGAAAGGGCTTTACCACGGATCTTCACTCCCAACGCCAAATCAAAAAGAGGTTGTAACTAATACATTTTATTAGGCTTTGCGCTGATCCGGCAGTTTTTTTCGCGTGATTGCCTGGACGTTTCTACACGGCAGAACCTCCAGCAAGGGGATATCCCGCGCCACGAGGAGTTGCTGCGATTCCTCCCGTGGCGTGGAATCTTCTGACATACGGACCGGCCCGGGACGTGAATCTCCATCGCACTCAGGGCGGCCAAATGTTTCAGCCCTTCCACCACGGTGAGATCGAAAGGCGCCCAGGCCCGCCGCAAGGCGCGCATAAGCCGATACGCCAGCATCACCACCGGCATGTAGCCCAGGGTGCTGGCTTCGGCGCACATACAGCGGTTGTACCTTCAAATACCAAGTCTTACGCGTCCGGAACGGCCGCTTCACTTCGGACCAATCCTGGCAGCGGTCATGCATACGCCGGGCATCGGCCACCGCGGCTGACAGGCCGCCCTATTTTTCAGGCATCCGAAACGAAAGTGAACCAGGAAACTTCCGACATGGTTCCCGTCGGGAAGCCCGCGCCACCTCACTCCCGCGCTTATTGAACCGCGTTGCCATCCACGTCGATCCGGCGGACTTCCCCGAATCCCAGTTCCTGGAGGCCGGCTTCGATTTTGGAACGGTCGCCCACCACCACCCAGGTGATCTGATTGGGATGCACCAAATTCTTGGCCGCCCGGGCGGTGTCGTCCACGGAAAGAGACCGGATGCGCCCGGCGTAGGTCCGGTAGTAATCATCGGGCAGGCCGAAGCGGATGATCTCTTCCAGCGAGTTTTCCACCGCGCCCATGGTTTCCCAGCGTCCGGCCAGGTTGAGGGTGCGCTGCGCCTGGGATTCCTTGAGCTCCTCGGCGCTGGGAGGGCGGTCTCCGGCGATACTCGTCATTTCTTTTTGGATTTCCAGGATGGAATCCTTGGTCTTGTCGCTCTGGACAGGGGCCTGGGCGTAGAACGGCCGCTGCCCCGCGGCGTCGACGATCCGCGCGCGCGCGCCGTAGGTCCAATGCTTTTCCTCGCGGAGATTCATGTTGAGGCGGGAAGTGAATTTGCCGCCCAGGATGTTGATGACGGTCTCGTTGGCGATCTCATCCGGATCGGCCTTGGGCGCGGCCACGTGACCGGCGTAGATCACGGACTGGTCGGAGCCGGGGCGGTCGATCAAGAAGACGCGGGGGGAATCGGGAAGTTTCACCGTCCCTAGATTCTTCTTGGGAACATCACCGGATTTCCAATCGGCGAAGAGTTTCTCGATTTTGGGGATCATCTCGTCAATGGTGATGTCGCCGATGACGATCAAAGCGGCGTTGTTGGGCTTGAACCAGGTCTCGTAGAACTTGACGATGTCGCCGCGGGTCATTTTCTGGACCGATTCCTCGGTTCCCGAACCGGTCAGCGGATTACTGTAGGCATGGCCCTCGCCGTAGAGCAGCTTGGGCAATACGCGCAAGGCCATGGTGTCGGGAGTCTTCTTTTCCATCTGGATCGAGGCGATCCGCTCTTTTTTGAGGCGCTCCAACTCTTTCTCGGGGAACGTGGGATTGAAGAGCACGTCCAGGAAAATATCCAAGGATTGGTCCAGAGTGGTTTTCAGGGAGGAAAGGCGCGCGCCGCACAGGTCCAAATTCGCCCAGGTACTCAGCTCCGCGCCCAGGGTGATCAGTTCTTCGCTGATTTTCAGGGTGTCACGCGTTTGGGTGCCTTCGTCGAGCATTTCCATGGCCATGCTTGCCATTCCCGGAAGCGAGAAGGAATCGGCGGCGTAGCCCGCGTCAATGAGCAGGCGGAAGTTGACCAGGGGCACGGCGTGGTTCTCGACCACGACGAGATCCAGGCCGTTGGCCAGTTTCGTCCGGCTGAAGGCGGGAAACTGGGCCGCCGGGGGTTCGCCGGCCGGGGGAATCTTCGTCCGGTCGATATCGGTAGCCTTGGTTTTATAGTCCGCGAAGGGATGGACTTCCAGGACATACTCGCCGTCGGTCAGCCACGCCTGGGCGGTGTCCAACAGGTTCTGGCGGGTGGCGTTTTGGATCCGCTCCAGCGTAACCTTGTAATAGGCGGGATCGCCGGCATACACCTGGTTGGATATCAGGATGTCGGATTTGCCTCCGAAGCCGCCGATTTGTTCGATGCCGCGGACGAAATTGGAGACATACTCGTTCTTGACGCGGATCAGTTCCTCTTCGCTGGGACCGAAACGCAGGAAGGTATCCATCTCCTCGTTCACGGCCTTTTCGATCACGGCGAGGTCCGTGCCCGGCTTGGCCATGACTTGAATGCCGAAGCCGCCGGCGATTTCGAGAGGCAGGGGAAACGCGCCGACGCTGACCGCGATTTGATCTTCATACACCAACCGTTTATACAAGCGGGAAGTTTTGCCCGAAGACAGGATGCTGGCCACCAGTTCCAGATAATCGCCCTCCGCCGTGCCCCATTGCGGGACATTCCAGACTTTCATCAGCATGGGCATGGGGACCCGGTCCTGAGCGATTTGGCGCATTTTCCCGGTGCGTTTGGCGATCCATTCCTCGTGGCGGTCGAGGGGAGGGCCGGCGGGGATGTCGCCGAAGTATTTTTCCACCCGGGCTTTCACCTCTTCCGGTTTGACGTCGCCCGCCACGCCGATCACGGCGTTGGAGGGGCCGTAATATTGCTTGAACCACTCCTGCACGTCCGTGAGCGAGGCCGCGTTCAGGTCTTCCTCGGATCCGATCACCGGCCAGGAGTAGGGATGGCCGGAGGGAAATATACTTTTGAGAATCAATTTGAAAACTTTCCCGTAGGGTTGGTTCTCGCCCTGGCGCTTTTCGTTGATCACCACGCCCCGCTGTTCATCCAATTTTGCCTGGTCGATGGCGTCCAGCAGATGGCCCATGCGGTCCGATTCCGCCCACAGCACCACATCCAGGGCGGACGTGGGCACATTCTGGAAATAATTGGTGCGGTCGAAGTTGGTGGTGCCGTTCAAGTTCGTGGCCCCCAGGGGTTCCATCAGTTTGAAATAATCATCGTTGAAGTGCTGGCTGCCATTGAACATCAGGTGTTCGAAGAGATGGGCGAAACCAGTTTTTCCCGGTTTTTCGTTCTTGGAGCCGACGTGGTACCAGACATTGACCGCCACGATGGGAGCCTTGTGGTCCTCGTGCACGATCAAGGTCAGGCCATTGTCCAGCACGAATTTCGTGAAGGGGATGTCGATCGCGATGCTGGGGATCGCGGCGCCGGCGGCGGATCCTGGATTACCGATCACTAAGGCCAGTAAAATCAATTCAATGGGAAGAATATGGTTCATAGTGTCCTTCCTTTCACCGGAGAGATGAGCATAAGTCTATATAGGATGGAATGGAAAATATCATAAATCTAGGGAGAAACCGGCTCCTCCGGAGTTGGGCCGCCGTAGAAAGCGGATCGAGCCAGCGCAAATCCCCCAAAACGGGCATTGGATAACAACGGGCATTGGCCCGGGGCGCATTGCCCCAATTCAAGCCTGCATTCGCATGATTCCTTGCCATTGGTAAAGAAATTGCTTAATGAACTGGTACTGTGTTTTTATATCGATGATTGGCGAAGGAGATGCACATGAATCCTGTAATCAACCGGGAGGAAATATTGGTACGGGTCGATAACGATTGGCGCCTTTTGATTTTGATCATCAAGTTGTTTTTGGAGAAAAATAAAGTTCTGATGCAAAGCCTGCGCGAAGGGATCCAGACTCACGACGGCGAGCGGGTGCAGCGGGCCGCCCACAGCCTCAAGGGGATGGCCGGGAATTTCACCGCGCGGGCCGTCATTGCCACCGCCGGCGAGCTGGAAACGATGGGCAAAACAGGAGACATGAGCCGCGCTTCCATTCTCTGCGAACAATTGGAGTCCGAACTGGGTGATTTGAAAAAGGCCTTGTTGGAATTCCAAGAGGAGCATCAGCATTCCGCGCCCGTGTATTGAATCAGAAAACGGGAAGCGCCCCCGCGGGGCTTGGGTCCTCACCCCCGGCCCCTCTCCCACAAGGGGCTGATCTTTATCCAGAAGACCAATATGGATGTCATCCCCATGAAAGCGGGGATTCGGGAAATTGCGGCGCCTGCGTCCCGCGTGCCTGCAATTCTGTTGGGAATGAATATGTTCAGCCCGGGGTGACATTCCCCGGAATCGTTCCCGAAGATATCGGCCCCGCCGGGATCAAATTGGGTGTTCAATCCCGGCGGGATGGGTATTAATGATTTACGAAACCGTAGGCTAGCGCCTACGGTTATTCACATGGATCCCCCGCGGGATGGAATTCCAGGCTCATCCGGCAAGAGCGTACTTTTTTTCAGATCGCCGGCTTGCATTTCTTCGAATGTTCGATAAAAACCACCCCCAATATTTCCTCTCCCTCCGGGAGAGGGCTAGGGTAAGAGTATTTTTTTAGGGGCGGACCATGGTGTCCGTCCTCAACCAGGAGTGAATGAAATCGATTTTAACTCATTAGGTACGCACTTCTCGGATAAACCAAATTCCTATTGCATGATCTGGACTTTTGGGTAAAGATCAGCCCAAGGGGAGAGGAGAGAAGTTACTTTGGTGGAATTCACGAGGCTCAATTTACTCCATGTGGAATAGGAGGTTCAATCTCCCATGCTTACCCAGGGCATCCATGTGACCGCGGTCTCTTGCCTGATGGTTCTCGTACTTCCTTCCTGGGGAGGGGAGCCGTTGATTTTTTCGGATGATTTTGAATCGGGGAATCTGGCGAAGTGGGACGCCGACTCGGTGGTCAACGATCCGTCCCGCCTGCGCCTGACCGAGGATCCCGCCCAGGCGTTCCGGGGAAAATACGCGGTGGAGATCACCGCCCCGGTGGGCGCGGGAACCGGAGCGAAGCTCAACAAGTGGTTCATGCCTGGTTATGATCGGATTTACGCGCGCTGGTATTGCCGATTCGCGGAGGATTTCGACCAGGGCAACCACATGCACTTCGTCCATCTGCTCGCCAACCGCGCCGACAACAAGTGGTCGGCCTTCGGCAAGGCTGGCCTGAAGCCGGCGGGGGATGATTTTTTCACCACCGGCCTGGAGCCGTGGCGCGATTGGGGGCGCCATCCGGCTCCCGGCGAGTTGATGCTCTACACGTATCACATGGACATGCCCATCGATCCCAAGATGGGCAAATACTGGGGTGAAATGAAGCGGCCCGAGCCCTCGGTGATCATCGAGCGTGGCCGCTGGTACTGCCTGGAGATGATGGTCCAGGCCAACACGCCGGGGAAAGCCGACGGCGAAGAGGCGTTTTGGGTGGATGGCCGGCCCGCCGGGCGCTTCACGGGCATCCGCTGGCGCGATACGGCGGATTTGAAGATCAATGACTTCTGGCTGATGCTATACGTCCACAACAGCCCCAAGGTCAACCGGGTGTGGTTCGACGAGGTGGCCATCGGCACGGACTACCTCGGACCCATCGAGACGTCCGGAACGACGCCCTCCGCGCCGCGGTGAACCGTTATTTCAAACGGGTGGCCGCGCCTTCGGCTTCCCGGGGCCGGGAGGTGAGATCCGTACGGACCACGGCGGCCGGGGCGGGTTCGGGGGGGTTCATCAACAATCCGGGTGCGGGGAACGGTTCTTGAGACGAGGGATTGGAGTGCGCCATAGGGAAAAGGGACTGGTGTGCCGGACGGAGCCGGATTGCCTGTCCGGATTTGGGGGGGACCGCCGCATGGGGAGAACCAGAGGGTTTAGAGGAAGCCGCGGATTGGGGATTCTCCGCCGCGGCAGATTGTTTTTGCAGAGACATATATTGGCGGATGGCGGACAAGTACAAGCGGATCAAGGTGAAGGCCTTGGTATCGAGCAGTTCCTTTTGTTGTTGGAGTTCCTGGCCGAGCCGTTGGATGAGGTTGGCGAGATCCTGGATCATTTCGAGTTCGAAGGAAGGGGCGGGCGTAGACATGGGATACTCCTCCCGGGCGGCAGGGGTAAGATTACCGGCGCTGGGCCTCTATAAAATAGAGCGAGCGGCGCAAAAAAAGAGGATTAAAAGACGGAGCGGCAAAAAATCCATTTAGTGTGGTGCAGACATCTTCTGCACAAGATATTGTTGCAGGCGTGATGCTTACACCCCAATATATGTGAAATATCAGTTTCATGTTCCCTTTTTGCCGTCTCGTCAAAAAAAGAGGATTCAGTTTGGTACATCTGACAAGTGCGTACAGGATGGGGAAAAACGTATTTCAATTCCCTTACTCTAAACCGAAGGCAGCTTATGGATTTCCCGGCCAGCGTGGAGGAATCCGCCGAGGGGACCGGCGCGGAGGAAAGGCTTTCCTCAACTTGATCCTCTTCCAGAGGGAGAGGGGATTGCGGGTGGCTCTCTTCCACACGTCGAATCGATGTCCGGCCATGCTCCCGGAAAAATTTGTGCACTTATCGGATGAACCTCACGAATGAACAGAAAAAAAATCAGGGAAGTGAGTGCTTTCTGGTGAACAAAGTATACGATCCATGCCATCCATCCGGGCGGGCACATGGGTACTCCTCCACAAAATTCCCCTGCCCGTTTTACTCCCGGGGGATCGTTGTTTACCCTCAAACTATCCATGGATGTCATTCCCGCGAAAGCAGGGATCCAGGAATGCCAACCTGGCCGGCCGGCAGGGCACGATGCGATGTGCCCCAGCCAGGTTGGGCGATCCCGAGGGAGAGGATATATAACGATTGGTTTGATCGAAGCGTGGGCGGTGTAAAATCTTGAACACATTCATTCCCGTGGTTTTATCGAAGATTCTGCTTCCCATGACCATCTTTTTGATTGGAATGGTCTTGGGCCGAAAGATCGACCGCCTCGACGACCGGTCCATTTCGGCGGTGGGACTCTTCGCCTTCGTGCCTTTCTACTTTTTCCGTTTGACCATGAGCCAGAATCCAACCGCGAATGAATTCGGTTTGATTCTCTTCTTTATCTTTTTTCATACCTTGCTCTTGTTTGGGGCCGCGTACAAAGTCTATCAGTTGCTGGAAGTGAATCCCCGCACCCGCCGGCTCATGATGATCAATACCTTGCTCATCAGCATTTTCGGGATGCGGTTCATTCAACCGCTGCTGGGTGATCCCGCCGAGGCCCTGCAGACCGTCAACATCCAGATCTTTTATCACGCCCTGATCCTCTCCACCCTGGGGATTTTTCAGATGTCCAACGAGGTGTGGGCGCAGGACCGCTTCTGGGCCATCTTGAAGACTCCCCTGATCTATGTTTTGGGACTGGGGCTGGCGGTGGCCTTGTTTCGGCCCACGGTTCCCTACCCGGTGCTGGAAGTTATGGACGCCATGCATGCCGTGGTGTATCCCCTGTGCCTCCTGGCGGGGGGGATCCTATTCGGCCGGCACGTTTATTTTTCCGAAATCGGCGAATACTTGTTCATGTTGCCTGGCTTGGCGGCGTGCGCGTTTTTCCGCTTGATCTTCTCGCCGCTCCTGGCCATGGCGATCGTCCCCCTGATGAACATGGATAACATCACCTTGGAGCGGTCCCTTATTTTAGGTTCCGGGATGCCGGCGGGTCTGCTGGCGGGCCTGCTGGTGAGTTATTACGGCAAGCCCCACGAAAAGCGTTTCACCATTTTCTGCATCGTGACCACCACCCTGTTGCATTTCCTGACGCTTCCCCTCCTGGAAGCCCTGATGAATCGTTGGTTTCCAATCGATGGTGGATGATTCCCGCAGCTTGGAATACAATCCTTGGGGAGTGGATGTTTGTCTGGATCGGGATGACCGGGATCTGGTGGAATCCGCCGCGGTCTACCTGCGAAGTATCCGCCCCCCCTCACACTCCCACCGAAATTCGGGTGGAAAATCCTGAAATACCCGGTTTGGGGAATTTGGATAATTACCTCACAATAGAGGAAATCTCATCAAATTGAGAATGCGGCATGGCCCTTGTCACCGCGGATTCTTTGGTTCATAAGGCGCCTCGTGCAGGATTTCTGGCCCTGGCCTGGCGCGAGCGGCCCCGGATTGTCAACAATCCCGTCATTTTGCGGGAACTCATCGACCGGCTGCGCAAGAAAAGTTCTTTTGTGTACCTGGCGCTGTTTCTGGCCGTGGCCGTAATCATCCTGGCCTTGTTCTGGCCGGAATACGTGCGGAGATACGCCACTCCCTCTCTCTATGCCTATTCCAATGGAACGCCCCGGGAGTTTTTCCTGTTCCTGAATATGTTCTTAGGTATTTTCCTATTTCTGCTGGCACCTCTGTTGAGCGCCACCAGTGTCAACCTGGAATACGAACGCGAAACCTGGGAACTGCTGGCCACGACGCATCTCAATCCCGCCAGCATCCTGCTGGCCAAGTGGATTTCCTCGATTTTCTTCATTTGGATTCTCTCGTTGTCCCTGATCCCTATCTATGGGATATGCTTCACCATGGGCGGTGTTTCGCCCGAGGAAGTGGGATTCATCTTTCTCATATACACCGAAGTGACCGCCATCACCGCCGCCATCGGCATCTATTGCTCGGTGGTTTGGAAGCATACCGTCAAGTCTGTCTCCTTTACATACCTGGGATCATTCGCATTTTTAGTCCTACTCCCTGTTTGTGGTAAATATCTGGGTGAATATGGATTGTTGATAGCCGCGTCCCCCCTCGTCAGCGCTCTCGTCTATTTTTCCGGACCCAGTACGATCATCAGTACCTGGAGGAATAGTCCTGCTTGGTTGGCCAACCATATTTACTTGACACACAGTTTGATAATACTTGGTTTTATCAGCCTGCTGTTCATCATCACCCTCTGGAGGCTCTTCACCCAGCAGGAATACAGCGACGCGGAACAATTCAAGGGATATTTCCGGTCCCTGGCTCATAAACTGTGGCGTACTCCATCCGCTCCGCGGATTGTCAAGGAAATTAACTTGATGCCGAGCGGCCGCAATCCGGTCACGTTCAAGGAACTCCTCGCCCTGCGGGGCCGTTACCGCCTGCGGATGTTGTTTACCATGGCTTGCTGGTTGGGAGCGAGTTTTTGCTTTTATCTACCCTGGAGCGTATCGAGTCGGCCTCCGCATTTCCAGATTGTAGAGTGGGCGGACACTATGCCCTTCGCCGTGATCCTCTTGACGCCGTTGTTCATTATCCCCTACGCGGCCAACTGTTTCCGCCATGAAAAGGACCATGGGACGTGGGACCTGCTGGTCACGACCA
>JBHGBC010000204.1:0-9519 GCA_041946805.1 bacterium | reverse complement strand
CATGAGAAACCGGAAATGCAGCTTAAATCACATGGATGACTTTTTACCGGGGCGTCATATAAGGGAAGAAGTTTCAGAACAAGAAAAAAGTTTATCAAGTATAGCTAAAAAGTCCGGCATAATAAATTATGCTTTTTTTCAAAATAAAGGATATGTAGGTATGTATAATATGAGTCTGAATGAGTTAAAAAGATGGAAAAGTATTCCAGACAATCGCACACCATTGGATTTCATGGGGAAGGAAGAACTTGCGGCAAACCTTTTCCGTATTACTCAAACTGAAACAAAAATAAGAAATGAAGATATTAAAGGTCAGGGATCTCTTGAGGATGCGGCATATAAAGTGGGAAAAAAAGTCCGTAAAACAATGGAAGAAATAAGTAATACTTTTCCAGAAGATTTACCGATTGCGACAGATATTATCAAAGTTAAATCGGACTTAAAAAAACACATCGCGAATTGAAGAAAAAAGGAAATAGGAAAGAGATCAACAAAATCGCAGAAGATAAATAGATAACTTGGATTCATCTGGTAAGTGTGTTCCTATTTTCAAGAAGTCGCGATCGGCTTCCAATCAGGTTAGTCTGGGAGATCATCCCCTAATCCCCTCTCCCTCCGGGTGAAAACTGTGGTGAGGGAAAGATCTTCGATAGCCATCTTCCGTAGATACAATCCATTTACCTTTCCTCATCCCATCGCCCGGCGCTAGTGCCCCTTGCGGATTTCATCACCACAACCAAGCATGCCTTGATGACCACAATCTCTCTCCCCCCTCCTCCACCACAACCGCCCAGCAGACTTCATCCCCTACACCGGACATGGTATCGTGGCTTGGTTGCCATCCATATTGTTCACGAAATGAAGGGGAGACGATCATGCGCGCAGTTATCCGGGCACAGGCCGTTGGACTTCTATTCGTTGTATTCCTGTTTCCTCTCCTGGCTTCCGGCGGAGAAAGCCAGACGCGGGCGTGGGAAGGGACGATCACCATCCCCACCTATCCCTGGGGGCCGGACGATATCAATCCGAAATTCGACAATCTAGAAAACTCGATTATCTATCCCTATACCATGCAGGACACGCTCTCCACGAAAAAAGTGGACCGGACATATAGGGCCCTTTTTCTGGAAAACGACTACCTGAAAGTCACCTGCCTGCCGGAACTGGCCGGCCGCATTCACTCGGTGTTCGACAAAACCACGAACCAGGAGATGTTCCACACCAACTCGGTGATCAAGCCCGGTCTGATCGCCATGCGTGGCGCGTGGATCTCGGGCGGGATCGAATGGAACACGGGGCCGCACGGCCATACGGTCACCTGCGTCACGCCCGTGGATGTCCTGATCCAGGAACATCCGGACGGCTCGGCCTCGCTGGTCATCGGCAACATCGAGCAGATTTTCCGCACCCGCTGGACGGTGCGGCTGACGTTGCATCCGGGGCGGGCGTACCTGGATGAGCAGATCCGGATTTACAATCCCCAGGACGGCGTGCATCCCTATTATTTTTGGAACTGCACCGCGTTCCCTTGTCTGCCGGGTACCCGGTTCATGTATCCCATGACCCTGGGGACCGATCACGCGGGCACCAGCTTTTTCACGTGGCCGATCGATAACGGAAAAGACCTGACCTGGCTGAAGAACTACGACCGCCCCAGCTCAGTCTTCGCGTACCATTGCATCTTCGATTTCTTCGGCGCGTACGACGTGGACTTGGACCGGGGAATCGTGCAGTACGCCAACCACAATCTGCTGATCGGCAAAAAGGCTTGGACCTGGGGGCAGTCGGGAGACGGCCTCGTCAGCCAGAAAGCCTTGCATGAAGGGAATGAACAATACATCGAAGTGCAAAGCGGCCCCCTGCTGACCCAGGCCGACTACGGCTTGCTGCGTCCCCGGGAAGCGGTGGCCTGGCAGGAATGGTGGTACCCCGTGCACGGCCTGGGCGATGGTTTCGAATACGCCACCCGCGACGTGGCGTTCCAGACCTACCGCCAGGACGGCGGGCTGGAAATGCGGTTGATCGCCACGCGGGAAATCGCCAACGCCGAATTGCTCCTGACGCAACAGGAACGTGGCTTGCTGAAGGAATCCGTAACGCTTTCACCCCGCCAGGCATCCGTGGTGAAGTTGCCCAGCGCGCCGGAAGGCCCCATCGCGGTCCGCCTGCTGGAAAACGGAAATCCGATCGCGGAATACACCACTCCCCTGCCGATTCCCAAGGTCACTCCCCCCGAACCCGATTGGCTCAGCGCCAAGCCGGAAAGCCAGCTCTCGGCCGAGGAGAAATACCTCAAGGGGTTGCTGTTCGACAAGCAAACCGGCCGGGCCGCGGCGCGCGAATGGTACAACAAGGCCCTGGCCGCCGATCCCCAGTTCGCTCCCGCGCTGAAAGCCCTGGCGGTGCTCGATTACGAGGCGGCGCGGTACACCGACGCCGCCGCGAACCTGGAGAAAGCCCTGATCCGCGATCCCGACGACGGCCTGGCGTGGTATTACCTGGGGGCGGCGCGCTTCAAACTCGGCCAGGGGGAAGAGGCCAAGCGCTGTGGCTACCAGGCGGTGCGCAAGTTGTCAACCGCGGCGCAGGGGTATGACCTGGTGGGCCGCGCCGAAATGCGCCTGGGAAATGCCCCGGCCGCACTGCAAGCGTTTCAACAAGCGGTGATGTTGAATCCCGAAGACGCGATGGCCTTCGATCATCTGGTTATGGCCGCGTATGCCGCCGGATCCAAAGATTACGCTTTCGACCTGTCGGTCAAGGCGATGGCCTCCGATCCGCTGGACCTGATCCCGCGCGCCGTTCTGGCGTTGCGGGATGAAGCCTCCATGGAACAATTCGCGAAGCAGGCGCAAGGATACGTGGGCGAGTACGGCTTCGAGATCATGGAAACCTGCTTCGCCTTCACGGATCTGGGGATGAACGCCGAGGCGGCGCGGATTCTGCAAGGCGCGTATCTGGACACCGTGCCGGAGAAGGAACAATCCCCCCTGCCGCTCTACCTGGCGGCCCGGCTGCGGGCCGCGCTGGGTGACGAAAAAGCGGCGATGAAACATCTCAAGGCAGCAGCCAAGAAATCCAGCGATTATGTGTTCCCCTCGCATTCGGAAATGATCGACACAATGGGATTGGATGTGCTGGGATTCGCGATCCAGAAAAATCCGAAGGACGCCAAGGCCCGCCTCTACCGGGGCAACCTCACCGGCGCGCTGGGCGCGTTGGAGGAAGCCGTGATCGATTGGAAAAAAGCCGCGGAGATGGATTCCCGCCTGAGCGTCGCGTTCCGCAACCTGGGACTGGTGGAATGGAAAAAGACCGGCAACCTGGCCGAGGCGGAAGCCTATTACCGCAAGGCCATCAAGGCCCGGCCGTCCGACCAAACCTTGCACCGCGACCTGGCCCAGATCCTGATTCAAAACCAGCGCCGTCCACAGGCTATCGCCTTAATCGAGAAAATGCCCCGCAAGGGTCTCCGCGGCGACCTCATCGAAATCCTGTGCTCGGCCTATGTCGAGGAAAAGGAATACGGCAAGGCCATCGATCTGTTGGCCAGCGCCTACTTCTCCAACTGGGAAGGACGCGCGATGTCGCATCATGTGTTTGTCCAGGCGCATATCGAACGGGGCAAGCAGCGGATGGAAAGCCAAAAATTCGCCGAGGCGCTGGAGGACTTCTCCGCCGCCCTCACCTACCCCGAAAACCTGGGCGTCGGTCAGCCGGCGGAACCGGCGATAGCGGAAGCCCAATTCTGGAAGGGCAAGGCCCTTGCCGCCCTGGGACGCACCGAGGAAGCGCGCGCGGCCTGGACGCAAGGCACGCAGAGCCTGAATTCTTCCCGGAATGAAAGACGATTCATCGAACAGTGCCAGGAGGCGTTGGGGAAATAGCGGGGGGCGCCTCATCGCGCTCTAAGACTGGGTAAAACAAAACCGGGGCACGCAACATGTAGGGGCACGCAACATGTAGGGGCACGTTGCAACGTGCCCCTCCTATTTATCACCGGCCCTGTTTCCAATAACTGGATTATGATCTTTTTCTCTTGCATATCCCCATTCCCTCCAGGGTTGGCGCGGCCGTTCCTTTTCCGGTATGATATGATGCAAGAGAGGAAGGATAGGGAACGATTTTTCCGGAATGAGGAAAAAGGACCATGGTGCGCATTAACCGCTGGATCGCGCTGGGCGTGATGGCCGCCGTGCTGGCCGGAACGCAAATCCCCGCCTGGAGCGGCCGGGTCAAGCCCCTCAACCTGGCCGAGTTGACCGAGGGCGCGCGGGTGATTTTCGAGGGCGAATGCGTGGATGTCAAATCGGGCAAGGATCCCGTGTCCGGGCTGGTGGCCACTTGGTACACGTTCCGCGTGACCCAGGTGTTGAAAGGGGAAGTGGGCAAGGAATATGTTCTGAAACAATACGGAGGGACTGACGGCGATCTCCATGTCAAGGTTCCCGCGGTAGAGTACGAAACAGGCGAACAGGTGATCTTGTTCCTGTATGGGGAAAGCAAGCTGGGATTCAGCAGCGCGGTGGGCATGCAGCAGGGCAAGTTTTCCATACAGGAAATCCCCGATACCAAGATCCGTTACGTCACCAACGGCATGCCCGCCATGATGCTCTTCGAGAACCTGCGCACCACCCTCGTTCCCCTCAACGCCCGGGGTATGAAAGCCCAAGGAATGGAACGCTTGCGCGCGGAACGGCTGGAGATTTCCCAATTCCTGAGCGAAGTGCAGCGGCTGGTGGAAGCCCAAAAAACCAAAGAACGCTGAAGCCTCCTGCCTTGAGACAAAAAAGTGGATCCGACATCCTCCAATCTCCCCGAATCCATTCTGAATCCATCCGTGGCCGATGACGCCGAATGGACTCCCCGGCGGATCGCGGCCCTGATTGTGCTCGCGGTCCTGTGTGGAATACTGGTCTGGAACGCTTACTCGCCCGAGGACATTTTTCTGAGCGATCTGAAATACGAAGCCCTGGTCAGCGACCGCATGGTTCCCCAAAATGACCGCTCCGTGGAGGGGAACACGATCACCATCGACAAAACCTATTACCCCAAGGGGATTGGAGTCCACGCCAATTCCGAGATCTCCTACCGGTTTTTGCCCAACGGGTACCGGTATTTCGTGGCCGAGGTGGGCGTTGACGCCGAAGTCCCCGCGGACAGCCCCGCCTCGGTGGTTTTTTCACTCTTTTCCGACGGAACCTTAATGTATGAAAGCCCGGTCATGAAGCCGGGGATGCCAGCCCGGTTTGTGCGGGTGTGCATTGACGGGCGGCGCTCCATCACCTTGAAGGTCTCGGATGCGGGAGACGGAATCGAAGGCGATCACGCCGACTGGGCCATGGCCCGGTTCGTGGCCCGATAGATGGTGGATTCCGATTTGATTTGCTTATGCAACCGGTGGTCTTCGCGCATGGTTTTTTGGGATATCACCAGTTCCTGCTGTGGGAAATGTTTCCCCGGGTGGTGGAGACGCTGCGGGAGCGTGGGATTCCCGCGTTCCGCACCATGGTGCATCCCACCGCGTCCATCGCCGAACGGGCCGAGCAGTTAATCCAACAAATCGAAGAACGGCTCGGTCCCAGCGAACCGTTCCACCTGGTGGGACACAGCATGGGCGGACTGGACGCCCGGTATATGGCTTCCCCCAACGGGTTAAACCAGGGAAACCGCATTCTGACCATCACCACCATTTCCACGCCGCACCGGGGTTCGAGCCTGGCCGGCCGGATTCCCCGCTGGCTGCTGCAGGCGGCTTCGCGGGGTTCCATCGTGGGAAAATACCTGGTGTTCGGCGAACAACGCCGGTTTCTCACCACCCTGGCCGAAAACCGGTGGGAAGGCTTACGGCAACTGACCCCTGCCTTCCTTCGGCAGGAGTTCAATCCCCGGATCGTGGACCATCCCAGCGTGCGGTATTTTTCGTACGCCGGGCGTGTGGATATCAGCCAACCCACGCCGATGAACTGGCTGCGGCGCCCTGCCTGGCTTTATATCCTGAAAAACGACGGCGAGAACGACGGCATGGTGGCCATCGAGTCGGCCAAATGGGGCGAGTTCAAGGGAATCCTGCCGGCCGACCACGGGGCGCAGATCGGCCTGCGGGTCATTCCGGGAATCAAGCCTTCCTTCGATCATCTGCGCTTTTTCATGTCGGTGACGCGGGATTTGGAAGCGGTGGAGAAGAACGGCAAATCCGGGAATCCGGCCTGAGGAGAATGCCTTATTGGGGGTTCCTCCGGTAAGTGCGTACATTTTTCGGCAAAAAGCGATTGATCGCCAATCGCGGTAACCGTAGAGATCCACCCAATCCCCTCTCCCTCTGGGAGAGGGCCAGGGTGAGGGAAAGCCTTATCTCCACGCTTTGACTCCCCGGATTGTGTTTACACCTCCCGAAATCCATAAGAGTCCCTTTCAGGGACGTCTTTAAAGCAGCCGAGGGGTTCAATCCTGGGCAAAATGTCTCCGGTGTACGCATTTCTCGGATGGACCTTATTTTTTCACGCCATTCTCGTTCCGCCAGTAATCCGCGTGATAGACGGGAGTGTCCGCGTTCCAGACCTTGCTGACAATGTCGATATCGCCGTCGCCGTCCACGTCGCTGATCTGCGCCTCATGCCAGCCGGGATTGTCAACCTGAATGACAACAGGAACAAAAACGGGATTCTGGGCATCGCCCGTGTTTTCCCAAATCACGCCCCGTTCTTTCAAGCCTTTGGGTTTCATGGCCAGTTTGCCGTCCGCCGTCATATATTCGTCCGGATCTTCCTGTTCGCCGGCAAAGATATCCAAATCCCCGTCCAGATCGAAATCGGCCACGCCTAGCGAATGGAAGGAACCCGTCCCTTCCACGTTCCCTTCGGCGGTAGGCGGATCGGGAAGCGCGCGCCGTTCCCACTTCGCGCCCTGGCCCAGGTTCTCCACCCAATAGACATGCGACCAGCCGGTGTCGCAATCACTGTACACGATATCGTTCTGACCGTCCCCGTTGAGGTCGGCAATCCAAGACCGGGCGCTGGTTCCGTACGAGGCCTTGGGAATCAACAGGTGGGGCCATTCACGGCGTTTCCATTCGCCGATGCCCTTGCCGGGATTCTTAAACCAAAAACCGGGCAAGACCAGATCCGGGCTGCCGTCTCCATCCAGGTCACCGATGCCTCGAGGCGCCACTCCGCCGTGGAACTCATGGTCGTCACAGATCCGGTATTTTTTCATGCCGTCCGCCACGTCGAACCAGAACACACCGACATTGGTGATCAGATCCTTGACGCCGTCGCCGTTGAGATCCGCGGCCACGATATCGTGGCCGAAACCGTCATAGGCATGAGCCGTCCAGGGGGTATCGGATTTTTCTTTTAGATTTCCAGGGTTTTCGAACCAAACCTGGTACATGGCCACGTCCAGCCATCCATCCCCGTTGATGTCCAACGCCGCCGCCCCCAGGCACATTTCCAAGGTTTTCGAACGGCCCATGGTGTGCTGAATCCAGCGGGAATCGGTCACCCGTTCGTACCAATACGCCGTTTCCACGGACCGGCGGGAGAGGGCGATATCCAAATCCCCGTCGCCGTCGAAATCGGCTAGCACGGGTCCCGATGTGCCCCACTTTTCCCCCGGCAAGGGGCTGGCGATGGTAAAGTGTGTCCATTTTGAGACATCCGCATGCAGGACAGTACAGGGAAGGATACCCAATACGCAAAACGCCGGGCACAGAACTTTCCATGTGGATCGGTTCATGATGGACTCCTCTTGAAAAAATGACGGACCTGATGAAATAGGATTGTCTCAAAAAAAGGTCAGTAAGGGAATTGAACTGATCTCAGGTATGGGTGAATTCACGAGACCCGGCGGGAAAAATGTCTTCCGGCTTCGGGCCGGTTATTTTCAGATACAGGCTATCCGGACAAAGCTCAATTTGATCACCCCAAGTCAGTTCCCCCAACGGCCCAATCTGAACCTGATCGAAAAAGTGGGAATCGTTCCACAACGCGAAAACTCCCTGACCGGCTAGTCCGGCAAGTTCCACCACGCCGCGGACTCCATCATCGAAAGTCAACTCCAGCCGTTGAGCTGGCAACACCTTCACTTCCGTAATTTTTCGCTCGGGTTGGCTCCGTAACAGTTACTGGAACTAAATACTTTCTTTCGTTCTATCGGGGGGCTTCCTTCACCCTGGCCCTGTCCCAGAGGAAGAAAGGCTTTTTTCTTTTATGGACCAACTCTGGGTGATGCTCATACCAACATTTTATCCTATCACTTCCACTTTTACTCCTTTTTTATTAAAAAAATGTAAACAGAAATCCACAAGGAACTCCTCATTTTTCTTTTTCCATCCCTTCTCCCAGCAGTTCGTCATACAGTTTTTCAATATCGCCCACCAATCGCTGGATGGAATACTTACGAATTATCTCCTCCCGCGCGGCCAGGCCCATCGCGCGGGTTTGGGCCGGATCGGCGGCGGCTTTTTTGATGCCTTCGGCGATGGACTCGATGTTCCCCGGTTCCACGATGTAACCCGTCTTCCCTTCCTCGATCAGTTCCGGCACACCCCCCACACGCGTGGCCACCGCCGGGGCGCCCGAGGCCAGGGCTTCGATGATCACCACCGGTAAACCCTCGTTGGCCGAAGTCAATACTACTAAATCCAGATCCCGGTACACCCGCCCCTGGTCCCGGCGGAATCCGGCGAAGCGGCAGTGGTGATTGATTCCCAGCCGCGCGGCCAGGTTCTCCAGTTCATCGCGCCGTTCACCGCCGCCCACGATCACGAACCAAGTGTCGGGATATTCACGCAATACTAGGGGAATGGCTTGGAACAAATCTTCATGCCGCTTGATGGGCGCCAGGCGGGCCACCATGCCCACCACGAAGGCGTCCCGGGGGATGCCCAGGTCCTCGCGCAGGCCCGGGCCGGTATCGGGGGCGGGATGGACCAGGGAGTCGAGGTCCAGCCCCAGGGGAATCATGCGAACCGCCTCCGGTTTCGCGACGCCGTAGGCGATCAGATCCTGGCGGCATTGTTCGCTGACGGCGATGATGCGGCTGGAGACGCGGGCCAGCGCCCGCTCGATCGTACGGAACAGGGCCGTCTTCCAAGGGCTGAAATAGCCGTGCAGCACATGGCCGTGGAAGGTATGCACGATGACCGGCACGCCGGCCAGCCATGCCGCCAGCCGCCCCACGGTTCCGGCCTTGGCGGTGTGCGTGTGCACGATATCCGGTTTTTCGCGGCGGAAAAATCGATACAGCGTCCAGAGGGTTTTCAGATCCCGGAAACAATTCAGGTCCCGGCCGAGGTTCGGGATCAGGATGGGAAAAACACCCTTCTCTTCCGCCAGATGCAGCATGTTGCCTTCCTCCGGCGCTTCCTGGCCATAGAGGAGGATCGATTCATACCGCTCCGGATCGAGTCGCGCGGTGAGGAGGATGACATGGATGGCGGGCCCCCCGATGTTCAAACGGGCAATGACGCGGATGACTTTTTTCTTCATGGCGGAGCGGGTATGGTCCGGGGAATCG
>JBHGBC010000203.1:0-9837 GCA_041946805.1 bacterium | reverse complement strand
AAGGCGTACATCGCGGATCATGCCCAGCATCTTCTCCGTTTGCTGAAACAACATCCGGCAAAATTCCTGCGCCTTGGCCGGCTGGCGTTCGATCTTCTTCCGCACCAGAAGACACTGATGCTTCACGTACTCCACCAGCGGGCCGCTGACCAGTTGCAAGGCCTGGCCCGCCAGGTCCGGATCGAATCCTGAATTTTGGATCAACCCCCAGTGCCGCCGGGCCTCTTCGATATTTCCTCGTTCCGTGTACCGGAGGCTGTAATCGGCGTTGATCCGCGTCAAGGCCAGAGGCAGCGATTCCCGGAACCGCCGCACAAAACCGGTCGTCAACCGGGGATCGCCGTTCAAACGCACCCTCTCCCGGATCCGTTGCCAAAACGCTTCTTGAAAAATACATCGGTTCCAATACTCAAAGGCTTTCCCCCAAAAAAAATCCCGTTTCCTCCAGGTATCCTCGTTTCCACGGGGCGAATCCACCGCCTCCTCCAGGTCCAACGCCAGCGCGTGCGCCAACACCGCCATGTTATGACAATATATTAGCTGTCCCTTGCCGATCCTCCCCAATTCGTCCCAGATCCAGCGCGCTTCCTCGGCGCTTCCCTTGAACATTTGTCCGTATGCCGTCGAATCGAAGCATGCCCTCTCATCCCGGACCGGCCAAAACCAGAAAAATTCATCCAGAAACCGCAAGGGCGGTTCCCGGAGCCGTTCCATCGCCCGGCGCAGCGCCTCCCGGCCCGGCGGGCCCTCCATGATATCCGGCGAATCCCCGCCCGCGCCGTCTCCCAAGCCGGCCTTGAACCATAAAACCCATTTCTGGGCCTGGCGGTTGATTTGCCGGTCCGTGGCCCCCGCCATGATCCGCAGGGTCCGGAACGCGTTTTTCTGGTATAAATCCGGATGCGCCTCTTCGATCAGGTCCGGACAGACCTTTTCCACGACAGGTTCCCCGTTCCGCGGATTCCGATTCATGACACCACTCTCATCTTCGACTGAAATACAGAAAGGACATATAAAACAGGCGGTTGGAGCGAGAGGCGTATGCCCATGGCTTGGATCATCGAGCCCCTCCCGCTGATTCCGTCCTTGTTCTAATGCCACACATCCCCCAACGCCATCATTGATGTAACGTTATAATGCATTTACTAACCTTTGTAATCATTTTAGCACAATATGATGAAATTACAATGACTTTTTACAGAATATTTTGCGGAAAAAAAGGGATGGTTCATCCGGTAAATGCGTACGGGATGAGGAAAAGTTATTCCATCCCCTCAACGATGCGGACGGACACTCAGGTACACCCCTGTTACAACTCCCATTCTCAATTTCTATCCCCCGAGGAGTGAGGGGATTTTGACTGAATCAGGATGGTCCGGATGCGCAGGATGACCCGGATTCGGATAAGGAAAGCGATGTCCAATGGTTCTGGACTTGTTGGATCTTTGAGATCACCACACCTTACTCCTTCCATTTCCGTTTGTTATATTCATCATGCGTCATGATAACCCGGTTCTTATACCCTTCTTGTTCATTGATCGGCCACTGGCTTCCCCTGGCGTTGCTGGCGGGTGTGGTTCTCACGCTCTATGGCTTCACACTGTATCCCATTCATGGCGGAGGGCTGGATTCGGCGGAATTTCAAATCGCGGGGAAAATCCTGGGCATCACTCACCCTACCGGGTATCCGCTGTACTGCCTCGCCGGACGTCTGATCGCATTCCTGCCGTTCGGGACTCTAGCTCTTCGCATAACCCTCTTCTCCACGCTCGCCATGATCCTAGCCCTCGTCCTGCTTGCCGAAACGGTCCGGCGGATCACCGGTACGGCCTTGATCGCCATCCTGGCCGTTTTGCTTCTGGCCGTCTCTCCCCCTGCCTGGAACACAGCCACCATCGCTGAGGTGTACGCCTTACATTCCTTATTCGTTTGTACTTTGATTATATTATACTTAAATTATGTAACTGAACATACTACTTTTAGCGCCCAACGTATGGCTTTCATCCTGGGGCTGGCCTTGACGCATCACCTTATGGCTCTCATTTTATTACCAGGGCTTCTGCTGGCGGAAATGTTACGAAATCGCATTCCAACTCGTGCTCGCATCGATCCCGCCGGGGTTATTGTGTGCTTCCTGATTCCCTTCGCGCTACTGGCGTATTTTCCCTTACGTATGGCTAACGGCGCTTATTCCTTTGATTTATATCAATTCACTTCAATAGATGACTATATCCGCTTCTTTTTGGGAGGAGAAAATCCCCGGCTGCTCAGCCTGGATCCAATGGGTTTCATCGAACAAAAATTCTTCCAAGGAGTGGTCTTTTTCCTCGAACAATGGGGGACCCTTCCCGCCGCGCTGACGGTCCTGGGCGGCGCGGGACTGCTCCGCGCCCGGCATCCCCTCGCGCCTTTCCTGCTCTGGATGCTCGTAGCCCATATCGGCCTGTCCGGCATCTGGACCGCGGCGGACCGGGACGCCGTGATCCTCCCCGCCTTGATCAGCGCCACCCTCCTGCTGGGTTATGGCTTGAGTGAAATCATCACGTATCTGGAGAAAATGACCTTCCGGCCGTTTGCCGGATATATCCTGTTAGCGGTACTTCTATTGGCCGGACTGATCAATGCGCGTTCGGCTGGCGAGGCAATCCAGCGCCGCAATCAGGTGCAAGACGGCGCGTTCCTGGAGTGCGTGCACGAAGTCATTCCCTCCAAAGCGGTTATCCTCACCGCCTTCTGGGAACGGGTGAACCTGCTAAACTATATACTTCATTCCGGGGAATATCCCGGAAAGGACATCCACGTATACCGTTGGAACGATCCCCGCGCCCAGGCCGGCCTGTCCGAAATCCTACACTACCTGGAAGGGACTTTCCCACTGGGGTATGACCGCCTGCCTCCCGGGACGGGGCGCCGATTCTATTTCATCGACGCGCCCGCCGACCTTCCCCCGCCGGGACCGTTCACGTTCATTCCGGTGCCAGTCATTGCGGATCTCGGAATATTCGAACTGCGGCTCAATTCCACATTACCCGCGCCAGAGGATGGCCGGACTGCGGCTTCTCCCGGATCAGCCTCTCAACCGGCGGCTCCGTGGAAAACCTTAACCTGGACCTGGCATGAGCCGGTGGCCAACCAGACGATCACCGGCCATCCCTTGATGATTCAGAGCCACGTATATTCCATGGGCATCGGCGCGCACGCGGGTTCTTCGATCGCGTTCCCGGTTCCATCCGGAGCTGTCCGGTTCGAGGCGGATGTAGGCCCGTCCGGCGAGTTGCCCGCGGGTTCTCCGGTCTCCATTATCTTCAAAATCCGGGCACAAGACCGGATTCTCATCCAAAGCCCCACCCTGCGCTGGGATTCAGCGCCATTCCGCCTGGGATGCGCCCTCCAGGGTGAATCTGAAATCGTGGTGGAGATCGATGGGACAGAGGACGGGTTGCGCTCCGATCACGCGATCATCGCCGGCCCCGTTTTTTGGATCCCGAAATGAAAAGGCATGTAACTATTTGGAGATTAATGGATTATGCTCAACCGCATTCGATAAATTCTAACTCCACCTTGCGGGGAATCACACCTTCCGCGTATCCCCGGTCGAGGAAAAGTTGATATGATTTTTTGCCGTTGTCACCCAAGTGCAGGGTAAGGTCATTGACATACATGCCCACGAATTGATCCGCCTGGCCGGGTGGCAGATCACGGGCGAACTTCAAGGCGTATCGCAACGCTTCTTCCCTATGCTCCAGGCTATATTCGATGGTTCTACGCATGTAGGGAGCGATTTCGGTGATCCTTTCGGGTCCCAGATCCTTGCGGATGGCGTTGGCTCCCAGGGGAAGCGGTAAACCTCCTGTCTCCTCTGCCCACCATTCGCCCAGATCGATGATTTTGTGCAATCCGGACGCGCTGTAGGTCAGCTGGCCCTCGTGAATGATCAATCCCGCGTCCACCCGGCCGCCCAACAGCGCGGGGATGATTTGGTCGAATGGCACGATGTCGTGGGCGAATTCTCCCAGGCACAACCGCAAAGCCAGGTACGCGGAGGTCATTTTGCCCGGGATGGCGATGGTGATGGATCTCAGATCGTCAATGGACATTGGTTCCCGCGCGACGACCATCGGCCCATAACCCTGGCCCAGACTGCCCCCTGCCGTCAGGAGGGCATAACGGTGCTGCACGTAAGCGTAGGCATGGACCGAAATGGCGGTGATATCCAATTCGCCCAGCGCCGCCCGGTGATTGAGCGTTTCGATATCCTGCATGATATGCCGGAACACATACGGCGCAGTGTCGATCTTGTTTTCCGCCACGGCGTAGAACATGAAGGCGTCGTCGGAATCAGGGCTGTGGCCAAGGGTGATTTCAATCGGTTTCATGTGTACAAAGAAGTCCTTTCCATATGCAGGGTGGATCTCGCCGTATTCAATCCATCCCGTAATTTCATCAAGCTGTCTGGACAACAGGCCAATCCATACAATATTCCCTCGCCCCGGCCCTCTCCCAGGGGGAAAGGGAATACATCTTCTGAATCAGGATGGACAGGATTTCCAAGATGACCAGGATGATGATGGGTTACGCGTTACGCGCTATTCCATTCTACCTCGTTACCGTTCCACCAATAGCAACATGGCCATCGACATATCCGGATCGATCGTGAAGCGGATCCGGTTCCCTTCCCGCGTGAAGGGTTCGCTGCCGAACGAGTTCCAGGTGGATTCGTTCTCCCAGGCGCCAGCCTCCAGCACGGGATTTTTCAAGGCCGGCGCGGCGATTTCCATCCGGCCGGTCCGTGTGGGAAGGATCACCATCTGCCGGCTTTCGAGCAGCCCGCGCTGGTCCCGGTCCACCACGATGACGTGCGCGTCCGTTTCAAGAATGGTGTCCGTGTTCCAACTGATTTCTCCCGTTCCTTCCACCGCCAAGGGACGGCCGTCCCGGGACAGATGGAGCAACCCGGTCTCCCATCCGCGCAATGAAACGGTGAGGATACCCCGCCCCGTATCGAACCGGTAGGCCTTGGAATCCTCCCCCGCCTCACAACGGAACAGGGTGAAAATCCGGTTGCCATTGGTCTCGGGAATCGAAAATCGATGCAACGCGGGATCATCAGGAGTCACATCCATCCGCTTTTGATGGGTTTGCTCGAAGACATCCGCATAAGGATTCCACGCCGCGGGATTCACCGGTCCCAGTTCAACGGGTACGGGAAGATAAAAGACCTGGCCGCTTCCCAGGCGGGCGGTGATCCACTCCGTCAGGCCGTAGGGCGAATCGGTGAATCCGGGGATTTGGGGTTGCCGCGGGGGCAGGCCTAACTGCTCGAACCGCGCGGCGCGGGTGGGTTTGCGGGATGGATCGAAGCCGATATCGCCCGAGAAATAGAGGATTCCGCCCCGTTCCACGAATCGGCGGACCTGCTCGAAAACTGCGTCATCGGGGCAATAGGGAATCGGCCAGAACAAAGTGTTCGCTTCCATGGGCAGATCGTCGAGCGACCGTTCGTTGATCACGCCGAAGTTGACATGGCACGCGATCAGCAGCCGCAGCCCCCGGTGCAGCGCTTCGTGAATTTTTTGCGTCTGCGCGCCCAGCCGGTGATTGTCGGGGATGACAAAGTAGATTTCCGGGGGCTCGTACTGGGGTTGGAAACGCGAAAACAAATAACTCAGGCTGCGGTAAGCGAAATACCAATCCTTGGGCACGCCGTCTTGCGCGCAGGTCAGCCCCCAAGGAAAGACGCAATCGTCCAAGTCCTTCAGATCCCAATTCAGGGCGAACGCGCCACCCAGTCCCAGGGTGTCATGGCCGACGGCGAAAAAGTGGCGGATCGAAGTTTCGGTTGAGTCCTCGAACCGGCCCTGCACCCGGGCTTCGTGCGCGGCCCAGGCCCCCAACTCGCCCACCGACAGCCCCTGGTCCCGGAAACGGCGGTCGGTCAATTTGAAGATCGGCGCAAAGAGATCGAAGGGTCCGTGATAATGGGTGTTGGAGAAATCCAACGAGCTGGTGGATAAAAACTTGTCCGCGGGCCATTCGAACTGCAAGAAGCCCACCGTGGCCAGTGAATCCAGCGAACCTGCCCGGATGCCCTCGGTGTTGCCCTGGATCCAGCGTTTCAACAACCAGGCCCTGTATTCGTTGTGATCCACCGCGCGCGGATTTTCCCATTCATCCGGCCCGGGCCCCGGAGGGATTTTGCTGAGCGATTGTTCCACGGCGTAGCGGTCCCAGGCTTCCCGTAATTTTTCGACGGTCCCATATTTGATTTGCAGGAAGGAATTCCACATCAAGCCCTCATCCGATTGGGCCGGCGGCCGCACCGACGGCTCGTTTTGGATGTCAAAAAGCACATGCCGCGCGTCCTTATACCGTTCGGCCCAGAAGCGGTTCCAGGTTTTCTGCGCTTCCAATTCCTCGTCCGTCAGATCAACGTCCAGCCAGTCATGCAAGGTCAGAATGAGGATGAGGCCGTGACGCGCGCACATCGCCACCAGCTCATCGGTCTGCCGGATCAACTTTTCCGGCGGCTTTCTTGCCAGATCCAGGGAAGTATGGATGCCCTGCCCCTCGTAGCCCTTGGCCGCGTAGGGTGAAAAATGCAATACCCGCAATACCCGCAGGCCGAAGCGCCGCATCTGGCTGAAATCCTTGTCCCACGTGGCGGGATTTTCCCGCGGCGAAAACCACATTACCCCGGTCTGGTTCGTGCCAAACAGAAACGCGGGGCGGCCATCGACGCGGAAATAATTATCGGTGAATGTCACCTGGGGGCCGGAGGCCCGCAACACGTCCGGATTGACGGCCGCCGTGACCAGCGAATCATAGATTACCGAATCCCCCTCCGGACCGGACAGCGATTTCCGTAAAACCGCCCGGACCGGGGTGTAATTCTCCGTAAAATCGTTCTCCGAAAATATGTGCGCCTGCCGCATGATGGCCCCCGGCGGCAAGGTCCACGGCTGGCCATCGGGTTCTTTCGCGCCATGCACCGCGAGACTGACCTTTTGCGGCTGGCCGCTGAAATTCGCCGCCCGGACGATCAACTCCATCTCCGCCGGACCGGATGCACGCGGCGCCAGTTCCACATCCACCAAAAACACGCGTTCCCGGATCGCGCGGAGGGCTTGATGAAGCATGTCCAGCATCCCCGGATGTTCCCGGCTGAACAAGTTGACGTTGGTCACGCCCGAAAACGCCCACGCCGATCCCTTGTACGGCCCGTCGTGGTGATACATCAGGCTGAAGACCGCGCCCCGGGGCTGGTGGTACCGGTCATAGGCCTGAACCAGGGGAATCCACCGCGCGTAGGGCTTGGCGAAAACGGCGGTGTTGTTGCCGGTCAGGGCCGTGGCGGGGAAACCCTCGAGAGTGAGGGTTTCATGTTCCGCGTTGAATTTCGCGAAATAAGCCGGATTCGGTTCAATGAACGCCACCCGCTTGAAGGGGAAGGTGGGATCGAAGATCACGATTTGATCCGGCTGGAACCGCATCCAATCGCCGGGTTGGCCCCGGCGGCCCGATAAAAATTGGTTGGGATCATCCGTATCCACTTTCTCCCAAGATCCGTTTTTCTTCTCCATCAAGTCGTCGAACGCGTAGCCGCCCAGGCTGACAAAGGCCCCGCCTCTTTTCAGATAATCCACAAAGGCATCCCGCGCCTGGAGGGGAAAACACGCGCCATAAGGCAGGATGACCGCGTCGATGGTGGCGGGATTCATTTTGTTTGGATCGGCCAGATCCTCCGCGGTGATCAGTTGAACTTCCAATGGCTTCGAGGCCAGAAAATCCCGCAGTTCCACGGGATCGGCATGAGAAAGCCGGGCGGGGAAATTTTCTTGCAGAATGGCGATCTCACCCGCCGCGCCGAATCGGGGCAGGCAGACGCTCCACAACACCGCGATCAAGAACAGAATCAAGAAAGGACGGGATATTTTCAAGATCATGTTTAATGGCTCCTTGAATGCTCCAGAATCCCCCGGATTGAAATCCGGGGCTACTCATATGCGGCCCTTTTCAGGGCCGGTAGGATGGGTAAGCGAAGCGTAACCCATCATCCGGATCATCGAAAATCCGTGATGAGTTACGCGCGGTGCGCTAACCCATCCTACTCTTTCGGAGGGTAGTGGCGGACGAGCTCGGCGAAGCGCACCCAGGTTTCAACCGGCCAGGCTTCGGCCCGGCTGTCCAGGTTGAATTCCCGTTCCGCGCCGCGCAGGAAATCCGGATCCAATACCCGCCGCTGCACGATCGCACCCTCCAATTGTTTTCTCAGTTTTTTACGCCGGTGCTGAAAGCCGATGTGAATCACCCGCTCCAAAAACAGCCGGGCGAATTCCACGTCCGCCCCTGGCAGCGGTTCGAAGGTCAAGAACACCGATTCGACATGCGGCCGGGGGAAGAACGAGCCGGGATCGATGGTTTTCACTTTTTTGACCGAGAACAAATATTTGAGAACGATGGACAGCCGCCCGTAACTCTTGGTTCCCGGATGCGCCAGAATCCGTTCGCCCACTTCCTTCTGCAACATGACGGCGATCTGCTCGAACCGGAAACCGCAATAGGCCAGGTGAAACAGGATGGGGACCGAAACGTTGTAGGGCAGGTTGCCGATTACCCGCGCGGTCTGGTGCTCCTCGGCCAGCTGCCGGAAATCGGTTTCGAGCGCGTCCCGCTGGATCACCCGCAAACGCGCGGGATCGAACTCGAAATGTTTCACCAAATCCGGCAGCCACACGGCGAACCAGCGGTCCTTCTCCACCGCCACCACATTGGCGCCCCGTTCCAGAATCAACCACGTCAAGTGCCCCAGTCCCGGCCCGATCTCGATCACCCAGCCCTCGCGGGGAAACGCGATCCCGTCCAACATCGATTCCATCACCCGGCGGTTAATCAGAAAATTCTGCCCCAACGCCCGGGAATAACGGAATCCGGCGATGTCCATGAATTCGGACAATCCGTGGCGGTTATACAGCATCGCCCGGCTGATGGGAGGACAGGTTGAGCGGTTGTTGATAGGCGAGTTCAATGCTATGGTCTCGATTCTGACCGGCAATCCGTTTTTCAATGAGGAACGTCATTCCATGCCCGTGAATACCATAGCCGTTGAAGAGGGACAAGTCAAAATTCTCGACCAGACCCTGCTGCCCGTCCGGACCGAGTACCGCGAGATCCACAACGCGGAAGAGATGTGGGAGGCGATCAAGATCCTGCGGATCCGCGGCGCGCCGGCCATCGGCATCGCCGCCGCTTTCGGGGTGTACGTCGGCGTGAAGGATTCCACCGCCGCCGATTTCGAAACGTTCTGGAACGAGGTGGTGAAGGTCACCGATTACTTAGCCACATCCCGGCCCACCGCCGTCAATCTCTTCTGGGCTTTGGACCGGATGAAACGGTTCATCCAGCAGCAAAAATCCCGGCCCGTCCCCGAGATCCAACAAGCCATCCTGGAAGAAGCCTCGCGCATATTGGAGGAAGACGTGGCCATCGGCCGGCGGATCGGCGAACACGGAGCGGCCCTGCTGCCGGACGGTTGCGGCGTGCTGACCCATTGCAACGCGGGGGGACTCGCCACGGCCCGCTACGGCACCGCCCTCGCGCCCATTTTCGTGGCCAAGGAGCAAGGCAAGACCATTCAGGTCTTCGCGGACGAGACCCGCCCCCTGCTGCAGGGCGCGCGCCTCACCGCCTGGGAACTGCGCGAAAACCAGATCCCCGTCACTTTGATCTGCGACAACATGGCCGCCTCCGTAATGGCTAAAAAATGGGTGCAGGCGGTGATCGTCGGCGCGGACCGCATCGCCGCCAACGGCGACACCGCCAACAAGATCGGCACCTACA
>JBHGBC010000202.1:0-9870 GCA_041946805.1 bacterium | reverse complement strand
GTCCGCCCCTACAAAAATACCCTCACCCTGGCCCTCTCCCAAAGGGAGAGGGAATTTTGCGTGTGGTTTTCATCGATCATTTCGAAGAGATGCGAACCGGCGATCTAAAATAAGTACGCACTTGCCGGATGAGCCTAATTTTTTTCATAACTTTTTACATTTGAATGAGGATGATTGCCTTGCTCCACGATTGACTATGGATAAATCGATTGAAAGGGAGGAAAACGGGATGAATTTGAAAAAAATGGTGGTCATCGCCGTACTCGTGGCCCTGGCGGTACCCAGTGTCCGCGTTTGGCTGGATAAACCGTACTGCGCCATCGAGCTGGTGGAATCAAGCACCCAGAAAACCAAAAAAAACATCCTGCTCTACGCGATCTCCAAGCTCATATCGCAACGCCGGGATCTCGCGGGGAACGATCCCTACCGGGTCTTCCTGATGGTGGAGGATCCCGATGGATTGGCTTCCCTTCAGTTGACCGTGGACGGCAAGCCCTTCCCATTGGAGTGGAAGAAGGGCGCTGATGCGTTTGAAAAAGAATTGGACGGCGACACCGAATTCGGCTTGCACCACTACATCGTGACCGCTACCGATGGCAAAGGCAACACGGCCATGGCCGAAACCTACATCACGGTCAGCGCCCCCGGAGGATTCGCGCCGGTCATCTGAGTGGAGTGTTCCTTTCCCGTTGGGATGTATCTTTTCTACCACGTCAAACAAGATCTTCCTTTCCGTGAAAGCGGGGATCACGTGCGGGAATCCCTCCATTTTTTTAGGCTCATCCGGCAAGTGCGCGCCTTTTGTTTCAAATGACCGGACGGCATCCCATGGAATGGATGATCGATGAGAACGATGCCCAAATCCCCTCTTCCTCTGGGAGAGGGTTAGGGTGAGGGAATTTTGGGGGGCGGACCTGGGGCGGACCTTTGGGTCCGCCCGTATCATGGAGTGGATGGAATTCCTTTTCCCTATCAGGTACGCACGTACCGGATGAACCTTTTTCATTCCAATCCTTTGAAATATTGCACCAGATTGGCCACGGCGCGTTTGGGACGGGGATCCACATGCTCGGGCAGGCCGTCATAAATCGCGTACACGCGGTCCCAATATTCCTTGGCCAGTTGGTCGTAATCAGGAGCCGGAGCGGTCAGCCGGGAGAAGAAACCGGCGAAGAAAAGCAATTCCTGGCGGTAGGTTTCCGGATCGGGGTGAAACGCCCAGTCGCCGGATGCTTGGTTTTTCAATCCCTCCAGCAGGTCCGCGAATTCCATCATTTTGTTGTGATAGGCTTTCCGGGGCAGCCGGAGGGCCTGCTCGTTGCCCCAGTCGGGAACCGCCTCGAAAAGAGGCAGATAATCGGCCACCGTCCGCGCCGATTTTCCGAACAATTTTTCGTAGAATTGCCGGACATAACCGTTTGGATCCCCATCGGGATCCAGAAACGAACGCGCGGCGAGATAGAGCGAGAGTTGATTTAACAGGGGCGTCATGGTGAAGCAAATCCCCCCACTGTACGGAGCCGCGTCCCGTTCCTCGCGGCGGCGGTGGAACAACCGGTCGAAGCGGTAATGGGGAAGAATGGCGTTTTCGCCCTCGGTGAGGCTGAAATCCCACGTGAGAATGCGATGCGTGTGAGCGATTTCCCGCGCCCAGGCGCGCGCGTCGGTCTCGCCGCCCGGATTGCCGTTGCCGTTGAAGCCCATGTTGATGAACACCGAAGTCCCCTCGGGGAAATCCGGCAACCGTTTCAAGCAATGGTTCATGGCTTTTTCAGCGCGTTGGGGATCGAATTTCCACCCGGTCGCCTGGTATTGCGGCAGAAATTCACCTTGCCAATCCGGCGGCCCCTCAATGACCCCCCAGCCCCAAAACGGCGGCCCCCAGGTATTGAATTGAATCTCTACCCGGGGCAAGTTGCGCTGGATCAATTCGGCGATCTCGAGGGATTTGTCGATATACGTTTCGGCGGTGCAGCCGTTACGCGAGCATCCGCCCGGATCGCCGGGAAAGATATCGACGAGTTGGATTCCAGGCAGGAGCCGTGTCCAGTTATTCCACAAGTGCCGCACTTCATCCCACTCCGGCTTCGCGTTGGGGCAAAAGGTTCTCCAATCGTCGCCCACCGTGGTGAGGGCGGAGAGCAGGCAGACTTTCACCCCGCGGATTGCGGCATGTTCGATCACGGTGTTCATCTGCCGGGCGAACTCGCGGCCGTAATCCGACTCGAGGCCCGCGCGGGAAAACAATCGCGGCACCAGCCAGAATTCGAACACGTTGAAGCCGAAGCCGGCGATCATGTCGATCAGGCGGCGCCAATCCTCATCCGTCCACCGGTGCCGCAGGCGTGGATAGACCATGTTGGGATTGTACGCGTTGAGCAAATGTTCCGCGAAATTGTTGTAATAGATCCGGCGCTCGCCGAAGGGATAGGCCGGGGCCGCGGCCAACTTGGGGGATGGATCTGTTTGCGCAGTCTCCGGGTACGAGATACCGGGCCGCATAATCCATGGAGCGGCCGCGAGGCTGGATTGCAGGAACCGGCGGCGGGAGAGAGATTCAGACATGCGAAGTTTCCTTTCAGGAGATAGACATCGAAACCAAGGCAATATCCCCAAGATAAAAACGTCTCATTCGGCAAGTACGTACTTTTTTACGATGCCCGGCCGGAATTCCATCGAATGGATCGATGAGAACCACCCCATAATCCCCCTCCCTCTGGGAGAGGGTTGCGGTGAGGGGAAACCTGCTATTCTCCGCTACATCCTTTCGCTTGGACACTACGAACCTCCGCTTACTCGCAGGGACACGTTGCCACGTGCCCCTGCTGCTCCGTGTTCCTTCCGTGTCCTCCGTGTCCTCCGGGTTTCAATCCGCTAAGCACAACTCCCAATACGCCTATCTACTCATTTACATCCCCGAAGGGGATTCATGGGAATAGCCGTTGGTTTTAACCTGCGGCAACGAATTTCACCCTGCTTCCACTTCCCGGATTACGCCCACAGCCTGTCTTGTTCAAAATCCTTGATCCCCCGATTGATTCCCCGCCTCCTCCGCCTCTCGGCGGTGAATCGCGCGCGATTGAGTCCCGTCACTCCAAGGTTTCCTCCGCGCCGGGTTTTTGCCAGATCGCCCGCAAAAACCGATCGAGGTAACCGCGTTCAAGGAACGTTTCCACCGCCGTCCGCGTGGATTCCTGGTTCATGCCCCACAATGCCGCCTTGGCGTCCGTCCCCGCGGGGGTGATTTGCACAAACGATTGCCCTTGATCGGTCCAGGCCACGGGGATTTTTTTATAGCTCTGGCCCGTGACCTGATTCACTCCGGGCCCTCCGACCAGGATCACCGGGCAGATCTGAAACAGTTCATTGTCCAGGTACCAGCGGTCGGATACCACGATGGCCCGGTGATAGGGGCTGAATCCCCGCCGGTCGATTTGCTCCTTGAGCCGGTAGGCCAGGGGGCGGTCTTTCTCTTCGGGAACCAGTTCGGAACCGGTGACGATGAGAATGGTTTCATTGATTTCCAGGTGGGCCATGATTCATTCTCTCCCGGACAGGATTCAGGGGATGGGAACCGCGAGAGGGGCCAGGGCCGCGCCCAGGCGGAGGCAGCCCTCGCGGAGTTTATCCTTGCCGATCATGCCATACGACAACCGCAGCGCGGAGGATTGTCGCGCTTCCGGCCGGTCGGGAGAATAACACAGGCATCCGGGAACGTATAACACCTTTTCTTCCAGGGCCCGCCGGAACAAATCGCCGCCCGGGCCGGTGTCGATCCGCGCGGGCAGCGTGATCCAGAAATAGAATCCCCCTTGCGGAAGATACCAATCCGCCTCCGGGGGGAGCGTGTCCTGCAGGATTTCCCACGTGATGTCCCGCTTGCTCCGGTAGACCTGGCGCAGAGTCTCCGTGTGGCGGTCGAAGAAGCCCTCCCGCAGAACCGCCTTGAGCAACTGCTGGCTGAGATTTCCGCTGCCGAAATCATGGTTGCCCTTGATGTCCACCATCTTGTCCACGATCGCCTTCGGGCCGGCCCCGAATCCCAGGCGGAATCCGGGCGACAACGACTTGGAGAAGGACTCCAGGTAGAGCACCGATTTGTTGTCGAAATCGAACGACTTGACCGGCGGCAATGGAACCGGATCGAAACTCAACCGCCGGTACGCGGCGTCTTCCACCAACAGAATCGGGTGGCCGATATCCCGGTACGACCAGACAATATTCATCAATTCCTGACGCCGTTCGAGGGACAAGGTAACCCCCAGGGGATTGGTGGCGTAGGTCATCACGTACAACATTTTCACCCGCGGCAGATGCCCTTGCCGTTGGAGACGCTCCAGGCATTCCGCCACCTTCTCCGGCCGGATCCCCTGTTCGTCCGTGTCGATGCCGATGACCTGGGCCCCCCGCGACAGGAAGCCCCCCAGCACCACGAAATACGTGGGCGCTTCCACCAGCACGATGTCGCCCTCGTCCAGCAGCGTTTCCGCCGCCAGGTACAACAACTGCTGCGAACCCGATCCGATCAGCGCGCGCGCGGCGTCCACCTCCGCATCCGCATGAAAGACTCCCTCGTTCCGCAGCCGGATAACCAGTTCCGCCCGCAACTCCAGGTCGCCCGCCGTGGTTCCGTACTGCAGCGCCGCCTGACCGGTGGAGGCTTGCTCCATCAGCTCCCGCAGCAATGGGGCGATCTCCCGGCGGGGCAGCGAATCCTGGTCCACGAATCCGGCGGCCAGGGAAATCAATCCCGGGACTTCCAAGGCCTGCGCCATCAACCAGCTGATGGCCGGGGATTGAGTGCGCCGGGCCAGCCGCGAATATTGCCGTTCCCACCCGGATGGGTTGGTTGATTGACGCGCTTCCTCGGAATCCATTATCATCCTCATTGTACGGGTTTTTCCCGGTTTGCATCCCGAATGTGGAGTTCATCATACACGATCGTGATCCGATTGTCTTCCAACTTGCAACTGCTGGTCCTGGGGGTTCTTACGTATCTCCTGTTCATGATTTTCCTCCTGGAGAAAACCGGACTCGCGCCCCCCATCCCCTCCCTGGTTTACCGGGGCTACCTGATGGTCCTGGCGCTGATCTTTTTGTGGTGGCCGTTTGACATGCTCCTCCATTGGGAAAAACGCACCCCGGCCTCCTTCGAAAAAGACAAGTATATCGCCATGTTGGCCGGGACCGTTATCCTCTTTGTCTTTCCCTATTATTGGCTGGACACGCCGCTTTGGCCCACGCTGGGAACTTCCATCCTGATCGGCCTGGTCATCCCCGGCGCGTGGATCGGAATCGGCCGCAAACGCTCCCGCAAGGTGGTCGTTCAGCCCGGAACGATTTATGAAATCGGCATGAAATCGCCCCGCGCGGCTGAATTCCTGAAATATTTCCCCGATGCCCGGATCTACGTCCATGGCCTGACCGAAGCGGAAGGCGACCGTTCCCACATGGTCCTCCATGCCCGCCGGCCTTGCCCCGATGTGCCGGGCGCGCAGCTCGATTACGTGATGGATATCGGCGTGGAACGGCGCATCGGCATTTACGTCGGGGGTAAGGAACAACTGCAGTGCTATTTTTTCATCAACGGCGATACTTCCGCCCGTGTGGGCTTTTTGCCGTCCTCCAACATCGGCCGCGCGTTGGATTACGGCTTTTCGGAGGAGGAATACGGCCACGCCGTCGAGGAGGCCAACCAGTCCGAGCAACGCTGGCGGGCCATCGGTGAAAAACCCCTCCTGCTGGAGCACTACCCCGGCCGCGTGGTGCGGATACGATAGCCATGAATTGAACATGCATCTATGTACTCGATTGCAGAAAAAGAATGAATTTCGCCCTTTCCGTTCTTCCCTCACCCTGATCCTCTCCCAGAGGGAGAGGGAAGGGTTTAGAGTTCCCATCAAGACACATACAGCGAATAAAACACTGAGAAAAAGTTCTGCATTCGGGTAAATAATTCCTTGGTCATGAGGAGGCGTTTGGTATGTTTCTACGGATCTGCCTAATTTTCGTTTGGACGGGTTTGTGGATCGCAACCGCGTACGCCGCGCCGGTGACGATCTTGGCCACCAGCGACACCCAGGCCCTGTTGGAACCGTGCGGCTGCGCGGAAAATATCGAGGGCGGCCTGGAAGCGCGGGCCGGCTGCCTCGATATGGCGCGGAAAGAGTCGCCGGACGCGATCCTTGTGGACCTCGGCCGCTTCTTTCCGCCCCGAAAACAGGACAAAAAACCGGCTTTCCTCCTGCCGGACGAAGATCAAGTCAACCGCGCGGTGGGCCTCATCGATCTCGAGGCCATGCGGAGGCTGGGCTACCACGCCGTCCTGCCCGGCCCGGTTGACCTGGAGTATCTCGACGAAGAAGCCCGCCATACTCTTTCCTCCAGTTCCGCAAGTAATCCCCAGCCGTCGCTTGTGGCCACCAACGTCGTGGAGGCGAAAACCGGCCAACCGGTTTTGCCGGTGTCCCTTATTCATTCCACGCCGAATGGGACCATCGCCTTCCTCGGCGCGTGTGGCCTCCAGGAGGGACCGGTAACGCCGGGCGGTTTCCGGGTGGAAAAAACCCGGGACAGCATCACGAAAACGGTTGAGCAACTGCGGCAGGATCCCGCCGTGGACGCCGTGGTGCTGCTGGCGCATGAGCCGCCTCTGACCGTGCAAAAATGGCTGGCGGATTATTCCGGACCGCGGATCGACCTGGTCATTGCGCTCGACGCCGGCCTGACCGTGGAGAAAACCGGCGAGACCTTCATCACCAACGCCCCCGCGAAGGGCCGGGCGGTGGGTAAAATCGTGGCCGAAGTGGAGAAGGGGAAGGGCATCGTCAACGTGACCTTTGAACGGATTTCCCTCGATCCCGCCGTGTATTCCCACCCCGCCACGCGCGAGTTTCTGACCCAAGCGTACGCCAGCCGGGTGGAAGCGTTGGGACTAGCCCTCCCCGGTCCGGCGGTGTTGATGGATTTACGCGAGGAAAAAGAAAGCGCGGGATACGCCGGGGCGGAGGCGTGCGTGGATTGCCATCAATCGCAGTTCGATCAATGGAAAAGCACCCGGCATGCCAAGGCATTTTTGTCTCTTCTCGACCAAAACCGCCATTGGGTGCCGTATTGCGTCCAGTGCCACGTCACGGGGATGAACAAATCCGGTGGATTCAAAACCTACCCCGCGTCCGCTAAGATGATGAACGTGCAATGCGAGACCTGCCACGGCCCGGGCCAGTCCCATATCGATGAGTTCGGCACCGGTCCCATCCGCCGGGGAGAAGCCAAGGCTGTTTGTATCCAATGCCACGATGCCAAAAACAGTCCGAAATTCGAGGAGACGTTCGATTTGTATTTTGAACAAATCAAGCATTGACAAGACCGCGTGAATCCGTGCGTATTGACATGGGCCGCCGGCCGGATCAATGCCTCTCATCCATCATGGACCGTTGACGCGTGTTCGGTGGCACTGTATGGGTACATTCGAGTGATGAACCTCCTATGCGGTATAGCTCGTTCAGATGTGGAAAAGCGGGTACGATCAAATGCAAAACGTCGTCCTGATACGTTTGAGTAGTTATGTCACGGGCGTCAGCCCGCCGTTGGGGATCGGATACCTGATCAACGTACTGGAAAAGATCGAGGGAATTCAGACAATATTTATTGATTGTCAATTAGAAAAAATTGAAGTATCCGAACTGATTGAGCGGGTGCGGTCTTATCATCCTATCCTGATTGGTTTTCAACTGTACTCTGTAAATTATCATGTTTTTCGCCAACTCTTGCCGGTCTTGCGCCAGGTCTGCCCCCGTTCGGTGCTGGCGGCCGGAGGTCCGCACGTCTCCGGATTACCGGAATATATGCTCACCCACAATCCGGAGTTGGATTACGTGATTCAAGGCGAAGGGGAAGAGGCGGTTCTGGGTTTGGTCAAAGGAATACGGGAGGATAATCTTCCCGGTTCGGCCGGGGATATCCCTAACCTGGTCTACCGGGCGGACGGCCGATGCCGATGTAACCCTGTGCAACTCGTCGATGTTGACCGGTATGGCTGGCCGGCCTGGGAAAAACTTCACCCCGAACGGTATCCGGCGGTCCAACACGGAACCTTTCATCGAGGCCGAAGAGTGGTTCCGGTTCTCACCTCGCGCGGTTGTCCCTTTCCCTGTACTTATTGCGCGGGACATGTCGTGACCGGGAAGAAAATCCGGCATCGGAATCTGGAGAGCATTCTGGAGGAGATTGAGTTTCTCCATCGCCGGCATGGATTCGATGAATTTACCATCGAAGATGAGAATTTTGCCGTGGACAAGGCCCGTGTCATGGAATTTTCCGGGGGAATCCGCCGGCGGAATCTCCACTGCTGGTTCTCGTTCCCCAACGGATTGCGGGTGGACCGGCTCGATGAGGAGATTATCCAGGCCTTGCAAGCAATGGGAACCTACATGGTGGGGCTGGGGATTGAATCGGCTTCGGAACGGATTTTGAAATCCATCAAAAAGCCGTGGGATTTACAAGACGTCCGTTATAAAATCGCTCTATTAAAGCGATATGGGATCGTGGTCAGCGGTTTTTTTATTTTGGGATTTCCCAATGAACTCCAGGAGGATATGGAAAAGACCATTCGCTTCGCTTTGGATTCCGGAATGGATCGCGCCTATTTTGGCAATTATATTCCCCTGCCGGGCAGTGAGGATTTCCAGCGGTTGATTATGGATGGAGAATTGAATTTGGAGTCCCTGGATTGGAGCGCGTACACAACCTATCTGGGGAGGATTCCATACCACCCAAAATCGGTCACCGAAACCGGCCTATTGAAAATCATCCGTTCCGCAACCCTGCGTTTTTATTTACGTCCAAGGATTTTATTCAAATTTCTAAGACAAATCATTCGGCCGGCCATGATGGGCACGCTGGTTCGGCGCATTTTTCTTTTATTTGGTATCTCCAGCGGATACTCACTTTTCTCCCGGCGGCGCGATCGGCATCCCGCCGGGACGGCCTAAACATGAATCCCCATACCCTCTGACCCTTGGAGGGGATGGGGATCAAAGCCTGAGGGGGGCGGATATCCTGCCTGCATACATCCGCCTCCGAAGTGCGGGGGAGGGGAGGAAGGGGGGGTGAAGGCCGGCTTGATATCACGCCCAACGAAATTCTCCCAAGAGAACCATCAATTGATGTAAAATAGATGCAATATTCAACCATTCCGGCTGATTTTCCATCGGGGAAGAAACTCATGCAAACGGCCCACTGTTATGAAACCTATCCTCTCTGGATTCCCCTCGTGGCGAATGGGCTTTCCCTGGCCATTTATCTTCTGGGTGTCTTGATTGCCGCGCATGGGGGAGCGCTCCCCGCGGGTGTGTACGTCGTGTATTGTCTCTGGATGGAGTGGAGACTTCTCCGGAAAAGTTGCGCCGAATGCTATTACTACGGTAAGCGCTGCGCTTTCGGAAAAGGAATCGTGTGTGCCTGGATCCTGTCCCCCGGCGATCCCCAAAACCGCCCGAAACCAGAGATCACCTGGCGGCTGTTCCTGCCCGATCTCCTCGTCCTGATCATTCCAATGGTCTTGGGATTGATCTTCCTGTTCCGGGATTTTTCCTGGACTCTCTTGGCGATGATGGCGGGCATGCTTCTTCTCGCGTTTCCCGCGAATGGCTACGTGCGCGAAAACCTGGCGTGCCCTTTTTGCAAGAAACGCGAAACCGGCTGCGCGGCCGTGGAATTTTTCGAAAAAATGCGGAAAGAGAAGAATCCCCCTCAAGCGAATGGTGGGCAATAATCAGAATGGAGGGTGGGTTAAACGCAGCGAAATCCGCCAACGATAACCTTTCTACTCTGCTCTCTCTCCCTCTGGGAGAGGGCCGGGGTGAGGGG
>JBHGBC010000201.1:0-9921 GCA_041946805.1 bacterium | reverse complement strand
GTGAGGGAATTTTTGTAGGGGCGGACCTTGGTGTCCGCCCGAATCATCGAGTGGATGGACTGCCTATTTCAGCAGCCGGTACGCACTTATCGTATGAGCCTGAAAACTCAAATGAACCTAAACACGATCCCCGCTTTGATGGGATAACATACCTGGAAACGATCGAGGATGTCATCCCCGCGAAAGCCGGGAACCAGAAAAGGACGATATCATTCCCCGGTTTTCAGGGGGATCCGGAAAGGCATTACCCCGGCAAGACAGCCTTTCCCTCACCCTGACCCTCTCCCCGAGAGAGAGGGAATTAAGGAGCCGGGGGCGAGGAAGTGAATAATGGATGAGATGGACCGCCCTCCTCAATCCCGGCGGATTTCCCGCAAGATGTTGCGCTGGTGGTCATACACCCTCACCAGCAGCGGCATCTGGCCCGGCAGCGAATGCGTCGCGCAGCCGTGGCAGGGATCATACGCCCGGAACGCCATTTCCACCATATTCAGAATCCCGTCGTCCACTTGCCCGTTGCGGATCACACCCTTGGCCGCCTTGTCCACCGACATGGCGATGCGGGCGGCGTTGTTCTGCGTGGCGACGATCAGGTTGGCCATGGTGATCAGGCCCTTCTCGTCGGTCTTGTAATGATGGAACAGGGTTCCGCGCGGCGCTTCCACCACCCCGACGCCTTCTTCGGGCATCTCGTCCGGCAGTTCCCGGATATTCGTATCGGTGATCTCCGGATCGTTGGCCAGTTCCTGCATGCGCTCGGCGGCGTACAGCATCTCCACCAGCCGCGCCCAGTGCGTGGCCAGCGTGTGATGGACCGGCTTGCCGCCCAGGGTCTGGAAGTATTGCTCGTAGGCTTCCTGCGCCAGGGGCGTCGCCATGCCCTCCGAAGCGTTCAACCTAGCCAAGGGGGCAACCCCGAACACGCCGCTGGCCGGGCCTTCCTCGAATCCCTTCCAGCCTATCTCTTTCAGGTAGCAGAACTTGATGTAGCTCCAGGGCTCGACATGCTCCGCCACGTGATTGAGATAATCCCGGGTGTCGAACTTGGAGTGTTCCTTCCCCTCGGGATCGACCACGCGCAGTTTCCCGTCGTAGAAATTGACCTTGTTGTTCTCATCCACCATGCCCATGTAGTAAGTCTTGTGGGTATAGGCGGACGAGGTGATGTAATCGACGTATTCCTTATTTTTCAGGACCACGTCGTTGAACAGCCCCAGGCTCATCCGGCCGAATTCCACCGCTTCCCCGGCCGCCTGGATGAATTCCGCCTGCTCTTCCTTCTTCATCCCCTTGGCGACGCCGCCGGGCAGGCCCATGACCGGGTGAATGGCCTTCCCGCCCAGCAGGGCCATCAGGTGGCGCATCTTCTTGCGCAGGCCGATGACTTTCTTGCCGGCTTCCACTCCCACTTTGCCGATCACGCCCACGATGTTCCGTTCCGCCTTCGGGGCCTTGGGGCCCACGACGAAATCGGGACCACCCAGGAAATAAAAGTGCAGTGCGTGGTCCTCGACGGTGAACATCGCATAGAAGAGTTCGCGCAGTTTCCGGGCCGCGGCGGGAGGCGTCACCTTGTACAGGTCATCCAGCGCCTTGGTGGCCGCCATGTGATGGGCCGTGGGACACACGCCGCAGATGCGGGACGTGATTTGCGGCATGTCCTCCGCCGGCCGCCCCTGGGCGAACTTTTCGAATCCCCGCAGCTCGGGAACCTGGAAATACGCCCGGTCCACGTTTCCGTCGTCGTTCAGAAAGATATCGATTTTCCCGTGCCCCTCGAGCCGGGTGATGGGATCGATGATGATTTCGCGGCTCATGGCTGCGCCCCTTTCTTTCCATTTCCGATCAAGACCAAGTTGCAGTGCAACATCGAAGTCGGCAGGCTGTAGCGGTAGAACGTGCCTTCCGGATCGACGATCTGATCCAACAGCCGGTCAATATCCGCCTCTTCCTTCGCGTCCAGAACCGAGGCAAATCCCGACAACGCCTTCGCCCCGTAATCCTTGACCCGGCTGGTGGGGCCCAGGCAGCCCGTGCAAGGCATGTTGCCTTTGATGCAGGGCGAATCGCACCCGGCGCGGGTCACCGGTCCCAGGCAGAACAGGCCCTGGGCGAGCAGGCATTTTTCCGGATCGGCGATCACCTCATGGGGGCGTTTCAGTTCCTTCAGTTCGAGTTTTTCGGGCTTGGTCTCGCGCCGGCTACATTCCTGGCATTGCGCCACGTCCGGAGCCAGCACCGTTCCCTTGGGGGGCAATTGACCGGTAAGGATCGCCTCCAGGGCGCCCTTCAACAGGCGCAGGGGCGGGGGGCACCCGGGCAGGTAGTAATCCACCTCCACCACCTGGTTCAGCGACTTCGCGGTGTCCTGGAGCACCGGGAGGGTCACCAGACCCTCCGGCCGCTTGGTTTCCGGCTGGGGAATAGTCTTGTCGGGATTTTCGGTGCTGGGGCTTTCAACAAACGAATTCCACAAGATCGCATCCTTGGTGAACAGGTTGCCCAGGCCGGGAATCCCCCCGGTGTGCGAACAGCTGCCGAACGCGATCAAGACTTTCGACTTTTTTCGCATCAGATGGGCCATTTCCTCCTCTTCGGAGGTACGGACCGCACCGTTCACAAAACTAACGTCCATTTCCCCATCCGCCATGGCTCGGACATCGTCCTTCTTGAAGTCCATGGCGCAGGGCCAGAAGACGATGTCCACCGCCGCCACGACATCCAGAATCGCCTCGTCCAGATCGACCACGGCCTCTTCGCATCCGCCGCACGAGGCCATCCAATTGAAGCCAACCTTGGGCTTGCTCATGATCATTCTCCTCCCTGTCCGGCGGAAACAAGTTCCGGTTTCTGTTGTCCATTCCCCTTGGTGTGGGAATGGGGTATGGGGAACAGGCGCAAGGGACCGAGTTTACGGACCTGCTCGGTCATTTCATTCACCACGCGCTGCACCTTGTCCCCCTCGGAGGCGGCGATCCATTCCAAACGGATCCGCTCTTCCTCAATCCCCATGCGCCGCAAAAAACGTTTCAGCAGTTTGAACCGGCGCAGCGCCTTGTAATTGCCCTCCAGATAATGACAGTCGCCGGGATGGCAGCCGCCGATCAATACCCCGTCGGCCCCTTCCCGCAACGCCGCCAGAATGAACTGGGGATCGATGCGGCCGGAGCACATCACGCGGATCACGCGCACGTTGGGCGCGTAGAGGAGGCGGGATATCCCCGTCAGATCCGCGGCCGTGTAAGTGCACCAGTTGCAGAAAAAGGCCACGATTCTGGGTTCAAATGCCGGAGTGGATGCGGACTCGGGTTGATTAGACATAGCTCAAAACCCCCTCGATCTCCTCGAAAATCTGGCCGTCGGTGAACAGGTTCTGCTCGATCGCCCCCGACGGGCAAGCCGCCACGCAGGTTCCGCAGCCCTTGCACAACGCCTCGTTGACCACACTCACCTGGTTGGCGGATGTCTCGTTGGTGCGGATGGCGCTGTACGGGCACATCCCGATACAGGTCCGGCAGCCGCAACACAAACCGGCATCAATATACGCCGTATTGGGCTCCAGTTCCACGTGACCCCGCACCACCATGGCCAGCGCTTCCGCCGCCGCCGCTCCCGCCTGCGCCACCGTGTCGGGAATGTCCTTGGGCCCCTGGCACGCGCCGGCCAGGAAGATGCCGTCCGTGGCCGTCGAAACCGGGGCCAGCTTGGGATGCCGCTCGGTGAACCAGCCCTGATGGCTGCACGAAATGCCGAACAGGCGGCGCACATGATCCGCATCCGCGTGCGGTTCCAATCCGATGGAAAGAATGACCATGTCCACCGGGATGCGGCGCGGCACGCCGATCAGCGTGTCTTCCGCCCGGATGATCAGTTTGCCCTCTTCCTCGGGCGTCATGGCCCAATCGCTGACTTCCGCCACCCGTCCGCGGATGAAATGCGTGCCTTCTTCCAGCAGCCGGTCGTAAAATTCCTCATATCCCTTTCCTGGAGTGCGCATGTCGATGTAGAAGTTGTACACTTCGGCCCCGGTCCGTTCCTTCACCAGATGGGCCAACTTCAGCGAATACATGCAGCACACCCGCGAACAGTAATCGTTGGTCTTCTTGTCGCGCGACCCCACGCAATGGACGATCCCCACCGACTTGGGCTTCGATCCGTCGCGGAGGACGATTTCCCCGCCCGTGGGGCCCGAGGCGTTCACCAGCCGCTCCACTTCCAGGCTGGTGTAGACGTGGGCGTACTTGCCGTAGCCGTATTTGGGGATGCGCGCGGCGTCGAACGCCTGGAATCCGGTGGCCAGGATGATGGCCCCGCATTCCACTTCCTCGATCTTCTCCTGCTGGGTGAAGTCGATGGCCTGCTTCTCGCACACGGTCACGCACTTCTCCGCGCATTTGCCTTTGGCCAGACGCAGACACTGCGTGGGATCGATCAGCACCACCGGCGGCGTGGCTTGCGGGAAGGGCATGTAAATGGGCTTGCGCTTGCCCAGCCCCTCGTTGAATTCATCCTCGAACTTCGGATTCTTGAAGACGCACTCATCCACGCACAACAGGCACCCCACGCAATCCTCTTCCTTGATATAACGGGGTTTACGCTTCACCTTCACCTTGAAATTCCCGGCGAAGCCATCCACTCCCACCACCTCCGAATACGACCACAAGGTGATGTTGGGATGCGATTTGACATCCGACATCTTGGGCGTCAGGATGCACGCCGCGCAGTCCAGCGTGGGGAAGGTCTTGTCGAATTTCGCCATGTGCCCGCCGATGGTCGGCTCGCGCTCGATCAGGTACACATGCTTGCCCGCGCTGGCCAATGTCAGGGCGGCGTGGATGCCGGCGATCCCCCCGCCCACCACCACCACGTCCTGGTGGACGTTGACGAAACGTTTTTCCAACGGTTGATGCAGGCCCACGCGCCGCACCGCCGCCGCGATCAGGGCCTTCGACTTCTCCGTCGCCTCGGCCTTGTCCTTGGTCACCCAGCTGACGTGCTCGCGGATGTTGGCCATCTGGAAATAATAGGGATTGAGGCCCGCGTCCATGCACGCCTTCCGGAACGTCTTCTCGTGCATCAGGGGCGAACACGAAGCCACCACCACCCGGTTCACGCCCCGCTCCCGGATGTCTTCCTGGATGATCTCCTGCCCGGGATCGGAGCACATGAACTTGTAGTCGCGGGACACCACCACGTTGGGCAGCTTCTCCGCGAATTTCGCCACGTCCGAACAATTCACTTTCCCGGCGATATTGATCCCGCAATGGCAGACATACACCCCGATCCGGGGCGCGTCGCCGTTCGTTTTCCCGTTAGGCATGGACATGTTGACCTCCTTCTTGAGCCGCCAGCGCCGGCCGCAAAGGAACAAACAAACGCTGCAATCCCAAATCCTCATCTGGAAGCCCGAACGCCATCCCCATCAATTGGGTGAAAAAGGCCACGGGCAATTCGACCGGTTCCTCAAACATCTTGGACATCCGGTCCTGATAGCATTCCAGGTTGAACTGGCACAGCGGGCACGCGGTGATCAGCACGTCCGCCCCGCGCTTCTTTGCCTCCCGCAACAGAATGTAACTCAGCCGCAGGCCCACTTCCTCGATCGTCCCCGTCAGTGATCCGCCGCAGCAACGGGTCTTCAGCGGCCAATCGACCGGTTCCCCCCCCAGGGCTTCCACCAACCGGTCCATCGTCCGGGGATTCATCTGATCGTCGAAGGTGGCATAGGGCCGCACGATCTGGCATCCGTAGTAGCAGGCCACCCGCATCCCCTCCAGGGGGCGCTTGACCTGGGCCTTGATCCGCTCCAGCCCGATGCTGTTGACGAAGATGTCCAACGGGTGCCGGACCTTCACCTTGCCTTTATATTTGAGATTGCCCGCCTTCAGCGCCTCTCGGATTTTTTGGGCGTTCCCATTCGTCTCCGACAAGTAATGCTGCGCCTTGGTCAGCACCAGGTAACAGGCGGCGCAGGGCGCCACCACTTCCGGCCGCGCCTTGGGATCGGCCGCCGTCCCTTGCTTTTCGGCCAGCGCCAGGTTGCGGGACGCCAGGGCGTACGCTTTCAATTCGTTCACCGCCATGTACGCGGTCGCCCCGCAGCAGTTCCAATCCTCGATCTCCGTCAGGCCCAAATCCAAGGCCTTGAAAACCGCCCGGATCGATTCCTCATACGGCCGGCCCGAACTCTTCAATGAACATCCTGGGTAGTAGAGGTAATTCATCGGTGCGTCTCACTTTCCACGCCTGAACCGCTCAGGCCTCTTCCACGGAGTCCAAAATGGGCTTCAACTCGTCCATCCGTTGAATGGACTCGATCTTCAAACCCATCCGCCCCTTGCGCAGCAACTTGAGCCCCAAGAAAGCCTGTTTGAACAACTTCAGGGGATTGGTCTTGAGGAACATCAGGGTAATCAGGATCCCCTCGTTGCTGCGCCCCCACCGCCGCACGATATTGAAAAACTCGTGCGCCAGCACCGGGATGGCGAATCCCTTCGGATACACCCCCTCGTCGATGGCCATCTGCTTGAAGGCGTACATCAACTCCGTGATCTTGATTTGCTTGGGACAATCTACCGTGCAGCTGTAACATGAGGCGCACAACCAAATGGTTTTGCTTTGTAAAACCTCATCCTTGAAGCCCTCCCGGGTCATGGCCACCAGCCGCCGCGGCGTGAAATCCATGTATATGGTCAACGGGCAGGTCGAACTGCACGTCCCACACTGGATGCATTGATGCAGGTTCTCTCCTCCGTACAACTCGGATATATGCCTCCCAAACGTGGGATCCAACTCCGACTCATACTTGATCTTGCGTTGCCCCGTCCAAACATTCATCGATGCTCTCCTTCCCGTTGTGAGGACCGGTTTTCTTCCCTTCTCATCGCTCTATCCCGTATTCTCACCACGCCCTTCCACCAGCGGGCATAAAAAAAGCGCCTATCCGGCTACTGGGTGAGATAGAGAAAAATTTAACTTACTCGGAACACGATTCATGATGCGATTTTATCCATGATGCCCGTCTGACCACGCAGGCTGTTTAACTCAATGTAATTGACAGACAAGTACCAGTCAAGCATGAGACGGCATATTTCCGGCATTCCCACTCCATTTCCACCTCCCCCTTCGTATATCCCGTCCCCTCCCAGCCTCTGGAGGCTATCATAAAAATTATCCCTTCCATGAATATATAAACCAAACAATATCAAAAAGTTTTCGCTCTCCACGATCATCCCGCGCACCATCATCTCCCTCCAATGGAAACAATTCCTTCTCTGGATCACACCCCTCCCGATCGGTTTTTGCCGCCTCTTTTTATCCTTTTTCTCCCAGCTTCAACTTGCGGTCCTCACAAAAAAATTGGATACTTCCCTGCTCTTTTTCATTCCCCGAAAAGCGAATATTATAACTAAGTTTACTAAGTTGACAAACATTTATAAGATTCACCCCCGGGGCTCTTTACTACCCCCGCAATTGGATAAAAATGAATCGAATAATCCATCGGCCGGGAGCCAATTCATGATGCCACACAAAGCCATTCTGCTTGGGATCGATGTGGGCGCCACCAGCGTCAAGGCCGGCGCGTTTTCCCCCGAAGGTCATCTGCTCGCCCTGGAAAGCGCCCCCAACGCCCCCAGCCCGCAACCAGGCGGTGCGCCCGAATGGCGCATCTGGGACCTGGAAGCGCTCTGGCCGAAGATCTGCGGCTGCACCCGCCGCCTCCTGGACGGCCTCGGCGGTCCGGTGGAAGTCAAGGGCGTGGCGTCCAGCGGCTTCGGGACCGACGGCATTCCCATGTCCGCCGACGGCCGGCAACTCTACCCCTGCATCAGCTGGCACTGCGCCCGCACGGTTCCCCAGGCCCAAAAAAGCGGCGCCATTCTGGGCGTGCGGCGGATCTACGAAATCACCGGCTATCACAACTACCCCATCAACACTCTGAACCGCCTGCTCTGGCTCAAGGAAAACGCCCCGGGCGTCCTCGAAAGAACCGCCTACTGGCTGCATGTCCAGGATTACATCGTCTTCCGCCTGACCGGCGAATTCAGCACCGAGAGCACCATCGCTTCCACCACCATGTGCCTCCATCTGAAAAAACGCGCCTGGGCGGAAGATCTGCTCTCCCAGGTGGGATTGACTTCCCGCATATTCAGCCCCCTGTACGAATCGGGTTCCCGGGCCGGATCCGTCACCGCCGCGGCGGCCGCCCAGTCCGGCATCCCCGAGGGAACTCCGGTGGCCACCGGCGGCCACGACACCGAACTGGCCATCCTGGGCGCGGGCATCCAGCGCAAGGAAACCTTCCTCGACATCAACGGCACGTGGGAAATCCTGATGGCCATCACCGATTTCTGCGAACCGTCCGAGTTCGGCCTCACCCACGGGCTGGATTGGGAATGCCACGCCGTCCCCGGCTGGTGGAACTGCCAGGCGCTGATGATCGCCGGCGGGGCCATCGAATGGATCCGCAACCAGTTCTACCGCGACAGCCCCGATTACGGCATCCTGATCGACGAAGCCGCCCGCGCGCCCCTGGCCGCCAATAACGTGGTCCTGCTGCCCGCCTTTGTCCGGGGGATGGGCCCCGCCCAGGCGCACGATCCCCTGGGGGCGTTGATCGGCCTCACCACCCAAACCACGCGCGAGGATATCGCCCGCGCCACCTTCGAAGGCCTCTCCTACCAGTTTTACCAGCAGATCCACGCCATCGAGCAAAGCCTGAACGTCCAGGCCGATTCCATCCGCGTGACCGGCGGCGGGCAAAAGAATCCCTTCTGGATGCAAATGAAAGCCGACATGTCCGGCCGCGCCCTGGACGTGGTGCAAAACGTCGAATCCACTCTCTTGGGAGCGGCCATCCTGGCGGGCATCGGCGGCGGCTTGTACCGCGACGCCTTCGACGCGCTGGACGCCATCCCCATCCCCGTGGAAACCGTCGAGCCGGACCTTGCCGCCCACAACCGCTACCGGGAGCACTATGAGAAGGTCATCTCCAAAATTCCCGAATCCATGGAGAAAACCTTCCGGCTGATTCACGATTCCGCCTGAATCCGGATGGTCAGAGTAGCAGGAAGGATCAGCGCGCAGCGCGCAGTCCATCAAAACTAACTCCGTCAGTTCCCCTCTCCCCCCGGAAAAAGAGATCTCCTATAATGATGTAAAAACGAGAGGCCTCCCATCCTTGAGTTCCCAATGGGCTCGAAAATGAAGGATGCTACGAATCAAATACTGGGTGATCTAAAAATCCGGTTGACGGATCTGTATCAGGATCGTCTTGATCGGATTTGCTTGTTTGGATCGCGCGCGAGAGGAACGGCGGACGCGGATTCCGATATCGATGTGCTGGTCGTATTGACGGGTATCGTCGATCCCAATCGGGAACGTGTGAGATCGCTGGACATCGTTTCGGAGCTTTCCCTGGACCACGATGTCGTCATTTCCTGTTTATTTGCGGATTCCAAAACCTACGCTACCCAACAAGGCCCCCTGTACCGCACTATCCGGCGGGAAGGAGTTACGCTTTGACGCCGGAACAGCAGGATTTGATCCGCAAGGCCTCGAAAAGCCTGGAAGCCGCGGCGCTTCTTCTTTCTCATGGATTTCCCGGATTTGCCGTATCGAGAGCCTATTACTCGATGTTTTACATAGCCCAAGCCTTTTTGGAGGGAGAAGGATTATCCTATTCAAAACACTCCGCGACTATCGCGGGATTCGGAAAACATTTCGTAAAAAAGGGCCTGATTCCGCAAAAATACCATAAATACCTGATCCACGCGTTCGAGGCGCGTCAGGAAGGCGACTATGCGCCGCATGAATTGATTACCCCCGAAGCGGCCTCGGAATTAATTCAACAGGCCATGGAATTTCTTTCTCTCGCGGAAAAAATGCTGCGGCCATGAACTAGCGGCAGGATGGATTCGC
>JBHGBC010000200.1:0-9931 GCA_041946805.1 bacterium | reverse complement strand
CGAGGGGAGGGTGAGGTAGCGGACGGTGACCCGGCCGCGGGGAAATCCGAGGACCACCGTGCCTTCCAGGCGTCCGTGTTTTTTCAGGGCTTCCTTGAGGGCGTCCTTTTGCCGTTGATACAGTTCTTCAGGATATTCGGGACCGGAGGGGGCCGCGAGGGGGACGACAACGGCCTTGCGGATATCGATCTGGCCGGCGTCATCGCCGTAAAGGCTGACGATTTTGACGGAAAACGAGCCGATGTCGATACCCGTGGAGGCGCGGCGGCCCCGCCCCAGTTTTTTACGGCTGGTTTTGGCGCGGCCGGCGGCCGGGGCCGTAGTCCGGGGATTGCGGGAGGTCCGGCTGGTCCGGGTGGATCTGGGTGCTCTCGCCATGGGCGGTCTCACAAAGGGAATCGCTGGAGGAGGTTATCCCCCATCGTAGTTTTATTCATGGTGGGTAACGCTTGACATTGCGCCCACCCTACGGGCTTCCAGGTTCGGTTGAGTTTTTCCAAGGTAGATCAAATTACCCAAACGGAACGTGTTCATCGATTGTACGAAACGCCGATATGGCGCCCTTTCAGGGCTTCCCTCACCTAATCCTCTCCCGGAGGGAGAGGGATGATCCAGAGGGAGAGGGAATTGATGATATTGGTCCTGACTCTATCGCAGGGCGGAAGCCCTGGGCTACTCAGAAGCGCCGTGGACACTGGCACGGCCATTCCGCATTTCAGTAATTCATCCATTCCGAAAACTCAACCGAACCTAGTCAACCCATGTCGTCGATACGGCCGCTCGCGTCGAACAGGGGTTCAAACAATCGTACCTGCAGGTTGACTTGTTCCAAGTCCTCCAGTTTCTGGGTGTCGATGCCGAAGACGGGCAGTTGTTCCCAGGGGGTGAAGTAGCGTTCCACGACGACGCGGTAGCCCTTGCGGAGGCCCTGGTAATCCGCCAGGCACGAGATAACGAACATGTCGGAGGAGATTTGCATAAACGGCTCCAGGGCCTTCATGACGTTGGGATCGAAGCCGTCCACCTCGGTCCAGTGGATGTCGTCGTTATCCGAGTTGTCCAGGGTTTTGAGGACCTGGTCGTCTTCCGTGTACGTTTCGCCGTCCCGGCCGTCACGGTATTCGGCCCAGTTTTCCGCCAGATTTTCGGCTTCTTCACCGAAGGCCGGGTACAGGATAGCCTCCAAGACCTCCGGTTTCACGGTGTTCAAGTTGAAGCGGTTGGAATAAACCGTCATCAGGTTGCGCAGCCCGAGGTATTCGCCCTTGCCCAGACGCCGGCGGGAGGCCCGTCCCCGGCCGCGCCCTTCGTCCGGATCCACCGTGCCGTTGACGATTTCGGGAGTGAGGCCGGGAATCAGCAGCAGTTCGTCGATGGAATCGAGCGGGGCGTTTTTAAGGATGATCTCGGGCACTTCGCGCGCGTCCCGCCCCCGGCCGCGGCCGCGGCGGGCGCCCTGGTTGTAGAAATCGATTTCTTCCCCGCCCCCGCCGCCGTAGCTGGAGTTACCGGCTTCTTCCGGGATCTCGTTTTGGTCCCGCCAGTCCACGATGGCCGCCGCCAGGCCTTCCGAGTCGCGTTCGCTGACGCCGCTGAGTTCCAGCAGGCGGGCGATCATGTCCAGCGTGGTTTTCTCGTTGTTGATGGGGAACTTGGCGGATTCGTCCTCCACGTCCACGTAATAATAGGCGGTCTTACCGCCGATTTCATAGAAGGGGACATCCACGTACAAATCGGGATTGTCGGCCCAGGCCTCGGAACCGCCGTCGTAGCGGTAGTTGTCATCTTCCAGGAAGCGCGTGGCGGTTTCCTGGATATCCTCGGCGCTGTCCTTGATCCGGTCCTCGCGCAGCAGCACCAGGGCCTGGCGCAATCCCGCCTTGGCGACCGAATCGACGATCATCGTGTCGCGCTGGAAGCCGACCATTTTGGCTTCGAGGTTGATCTGGCGCACGTAGGAGAGCGAGACCGTGGCCAGGATCACGATGACCCAGAGGGTGATGATCAACACGACGCCGGATTCGTTTTTCCGTTTCATGGTTAAAAACCTCGCGCCGCCCGGGGCACCGCCGGACCGGTTTCCGGCTGAACCGGCAGGGTGGGCGTGGTGACCGTCTGGGGCGGAGCGGTTTCCACTTTCGCCCCCGCGCCGGTGATGGCGCGCATGTTGCCCGCCGGGATGTCGGTGGAGGTGGCGAGGGTGTCGCCGTTCTCCAGGGTCAGCACGATTTCGGCGACCAGGGGCGGCCCGGCTTCCTGCAGTTGCGTGTCCTGCAGGACGTTGAAGTTGGGGCTGTTGGGCGAGATGCGGTGGGTGGTCACGAGCGCTTGCGAATCCCAACTGGTTTTCCAGCCGCTGTCATCCCCGTAGCGGAACTTGACCGCCTTGATGCCTTCGGCCAGGGTGTATTGGCGGTTGATGACGCCGTAATCGCCGATGAAGTCCAAGATCGGCGGTTCGCCCAGTTCGCCCTGCTGGCGGAACCGCACCCGCCCGCCCATGTCGGGAAGGACGATGCCGCTGAGGTTGACCTTGAAGAGGTATTGATAAAACCAGGCCGCCTGCTTCACGGCCAGCAACGAGCGCAGGACGGCGATTTTCAGCCGGTTGGTGTCCTTGTCCACAAAAATTTGGCACTCCTCGAGGTCGAATGGCGGATACCGGTCCAGGCGGTAGGTCTTGCGGACATACAGCACCCGGTCCGGCTCGCCCATAAACCGGATGGCGCCCGGATCTTCCTCTTGTACCGGCACGCCGCGGAAGGTGGCGATCACCTCATCCACGGTCATCTGGCGGTACGTGTCGCGGGGCCGCCAGAACGACAACGGCGAGAGGGAGAGGGACAGTTCCTCCGTCACCTTGGCCAGCGCGATCCGCGCCGACTGGTAGAGGGCCATGGTGCGCTGTCCCTGGAGGTACGAGCGCATGCCCGCCGTGACGGTGGAGAAGACGCTGCCGATCACCACGGCCATGATGGTCATGGCCAGGAGGAGTTCGATCAGGGTAAAGGCGCGGCGCGCCGCCGGGGTTTTCATCGCCGTCCTCCCCGCTGGGAACCGCCCCGCTGCCCGCCCGGCCCCGGTCTTCCGCCCATGCCGCCCGCGGGTCCGGCTTCGGGGCCGCGCCGCCGGACCTGGGGAGCGCCGCCCTGGATCAGTTGCTCGTTGAAGCGGGCGGTGAGGACCATCGATTTGAGGACGAAGCCGCCCTCGTCGAAGTTGCGCGAACGCCAGCGGCGGTTGCGTTTCATGGGTTGGCTTTGCTCGTCGGAGATGGTCCTGACGGAGATCAGGTAGGCGTCGGCATGGCGGTCGTACTCGACGCGGGCGTTCCAGCGGAAATGTTCCGCCCCCGGCTGGGTGAAACGGCCGTCGAAGTCACCCAGGCGCATGTTGGCGCGCCGGTTGTAGGCCAGTTCGAATTCATGCAGTTTCAGTTGGGTGAGGTAGATGGTTTTGGTCAGGTCGCGCATGTCCCGGGTGTAATCGACGGCGTTCGAGATGGCCCGAATCAGGACAGTTCCCGTAATGGCCAGCAGGGTCATGGACAAGAGGATCTCGATGAGGGCGAAGGCCCCCAAGGCCGGGCGGTTCCCCGGGGCCGGCCAGGCGCGGCGCGCCGGGGAAAAGCGGGCATGCGGTTCAGGTTTCATCGTAGTATCCCTTGTAAAAATCGGTTCCGTCCCGTTCCTCGAGTCCTTCCATCGAGGAGATCTGGCCGGTGGCCGGATCGATCTTGATGAAGATCCGCCGTTCGTCGTCTTTTTTATTGGCGAGGCGGAGGATGGTGATGAAGGTTTCGTCGGCCGAGCCATCGGGGTACATCACGATTTCGCCTTCCCGGCGGCGGATTTCCTGGTCCTCGGCCACCTTGTACACGAATTCGAAGATGAAGCCCTCGGGGAGGGCGGAGCGGATTTCCTTCACTTCGCGCACGCGGCCCCGGCGGCGGGAGGCGTTGCGGCTGGGTTTGCGCCGGTGATGCCGGCTGGCGTAATGGCGTTGTTCGGGTTTCTGTTCGATGGGCACCCAGAAGGCCTGTTTTTCCACATCGATGACCACCTGGATGGGGACCCGTTCCATCAGGGCGCGCTGCTGGGCGTAGCGGAGGGCGCCGGCCACGTCGGAGGCGACCTTTTGCATTTCCGAGTATTCGTACAATTGCCGGAACTTGGGGGCGCCCACGGCCGTGAGAATGGCCAGGAGGAGGACCACCAGGGTCAGTTCAATCAACGTGAATCCGGCGTGCGAGCGCATGAAAAAACCATCCTTTACCGCCCGGCGGTCCCGCGCGGCGCGTTATCATCCCGGTTCCGGGGGAAGGATACCCCGTGAAAGAAGTTATTCGCCTTCCTCCCAGTTGCCGATGTCGTCCTCGGTGCCTTCCTGGCCGTCGGGGCCGACGGAATACAGGTCGTAATCGACGCCCTTGGAGCCGGGATAGCTGTAGCGGTATTCGCGGCCCCAGGGATCGTTGAAGGTTTTCTGCTGGAGGAACGGCTTCCAGCCCGGCACGTCGCCCGGATCCTCGACCAGCGCGCGCAAGCCCTGGTCGTTGGTGGGATAGGAGCCGATGGTGATTTCGTAGACGTTGAGCGCCGAGCCGATGTTGGAGATGTCGCTTTTGGCCCGGACGATCTTGGCCTTTTGTGTCTGGCCGCTGAAGTTGACCATGACCGCTCCCGCCAGGATGCCGATGATGGTGACCACCAGCAGCAATTCGACCAAGGTGAAGGCTTCGCGGTTTCGATGGTTGTTCATGGATCTTTCCTCCTCGAGCAGGGATGTTGGGTATATGGTTTGGACGTTTTCCCGGGCCAATCCATTCCCGGACACACGCGAACCGTGTCAATGGATGTTCTGGCTGATCTGGAAGATCGGCATGATCATGGCGAACACGATGAAGCCCACGATGACGGCCATGACGACGATCATGAGCGGTTCGATGATGGTGGTGAGGGTTTTGATGACCCGGTCGGTTTCCTTTTCGTAGGCGTCGGCCACCCGCTGGAGGGTGTTTTCCAGGTTGCCGGTTTCCTCGCCGACCGCCACCATGTTCACGGCCACGGGGGGGAACAGTTTGCTTTCCGCCATCCGTTTGGAGAGCCGTTCTCCTTCCTTGATATTGTCCTGGAATTTCTGGATTTCGGCCCGGAGAATCCGGTTGGTGATGACTTCCTCGGTGATGGCCAGGGCTTTGAGGATCTGGACGCCGTTGCCCAAGAGCGTGCCGAGGGTGCGGCCGAACTTGGCGATTTCGCGCTTGCGGATGAGTTCGCCGATGAGGGGAATCCGCAGTTTGAACCGGTCGAACTGGAGTGCGCCGGCCTCGGTCTTGATGGAACGGCGGACCAGCAGCCCGGCCGTGACTACGGACAGGAGCATTGCCCACCACCAGGTTCCCACAAAGGTGGTGAGACCCAGGAGGGCCTGGGTAGAGACCGGCAGTTCCATGTCGCTGTCCTTGAACATGATCATGAAGTTGGGCACCACGACGGTGAACAGCACGATGATGACGAGGACGCAAACCACCATCATGAAGGCCGGGTAGGTCAGCGCCGAAATGATTTTGCCGCGGGTTTCCTGCTCGGCCTCCATGAAGTCGGCGAGGCGTTCCATGACGGCGTCGAGCATGCCGCCCACTTCGCCCGCGCGGACCATGCTGCAATAGAGGGGGGAGAAGACCCGGGAGTTCTTCGCCAGGGCGTCGCAGAAGGCCATTCCGCCCTGGACATCGCTGTCGACCGCCTTGATGACGCGGTTCATGCGGGGATTGCTGGTCTGCTGGCTGATGACGTCCAGGCAGCGGACGAGGGGCAGGCCCGCGCGGAGCAGGTCGCTGATCTGCCGGCTGAAGGTGGTGACGTCCTTGGCGGAGATGCGGGCGAAGGCCTGGAGGGAGATTTCCTGGCTGAGGCCCTTCCCCCCGCCCCGTTCCTTGACGGAGATGGGGAACACCCGCATCTGCTGGAGCTTGTTGATGACCAGTTTGCGGTTGTCCGCTTCCAGGATGCCCTCGATCACTTCGCCGGAGAGTTTTTTGGCTTTGTATTCGTACAGCATCAGCCGGTAGATCTCCCTCGCCGTCCGTGTTGTAAGAAATTGGCGCCAGGCCGAAACCGGGTTACCATTCTTGAGTCACCCGCACCAGTTCCTCGATAGTCGAAACGCCTTCGTGGACTTTTTCGAGCGCGTTCATGCGGAGGGTTTTCATGCCTTCCTTCAGCGCCAGATGCTTGATCCGGCTGGCGGGCACGCGCTGCACCACCAGGTCCCGCAGTTCCTCGCTCATGGGCATGATCTCGTAAATGGCCGTCCGGCCGTGGTAGCCCAGGAACTTGCAGTTTTCGCAGCCGCGGCCGCGGTAATATTTCGCGTCCCGGTATTTCGGTTCGTTGAGGCCCAAACCGTCGAGCAGGGCGTGGTCGGGAAGATATTCCTCCCGGCAGTTCGGGCAGATGCGGCGCATGAGACGTTGGGCCACCACGCCGATGACGGAGGAGGAGACCAGGTACGGTTCCACGCCCATATCGACCAGCCGGGTGATGGCTCCCGGAGCGTCGTTGGTGTGCAGGGTGGTGAAAACGAGGTGTCCGGTGAGGGCCGACTGGATGGCGATTTCGGCGGTTTCGTGGTCGCGCGTCTCGCCCACCAGGATGATGTCGGGGTCCTGCCGTAGGAACGCGCGCAGGACGCTGGCGAACGTCAGCCCGATCTTGGGCAGGACCTGCACCTGGATAATGCCGTGGAGGTGGTACTCGATCGGCTCCTCGATGGTCAGGATCTTGACTTCCATGCCGTTGAGTTTGGACAGCGTGGCGTAGAGCGTGGTGGTTTTGCCGCTGCCCGTCGGCCCCGTGACCAGGATGATGCCGTGCGGCTTGTTGATCAGATCATGGAAGGTATTCAGGGAATACTCGTCGAATCCCAGCCGTTTCAAATCGAAGATGGTGCTGCTGCGGTTGAGGATGCGGATGACGATGCTTTCCCCGTAGGGCGTGGGGACGGTCGAGACGCGGAGGTCGAATTCCTGGTTGCTGGTTTTGATGTTGATCCGCCCGTCCTGGGGCAGGCGTTTTTCGGCGATGTTCATATCGGCCATGATTTTGATGCGCGAGATGACGGCCGCCTGGTAGCGCCGGATGGAGGGGGGCACGGCGGCCTCGTAGAGCATGCCGTCGATGCGGTAGCGGATGCGCAGTTCATCCTCGAAGGGTTCGAAGTGGATATCGGTGGCGCGGTCGGCGACCGCCTCGGTCATGATCTGGTTGACGAAGCGGATGATGGAGGCGTCTTCGCTGAGTTCCTCGATGTTTTCCTTGGTTTCCGCGTCTTCATCCACCACGCCGTCTTCCTCGAGGAGGCTGTCCACGGTGTCCGCGCCGATGCCGTAATATTTCTTGATGGCGTCGCGGATGTCGTCGCTGGGGGCCAGGAGGGGTTCGATGTCGCATTTGAGGAGGAGCCGGAGATCGTCGAGGGCGTGGAAGTTGAGGGGATCGGCGGTGGCGATGCGCAGCGTGCTGCCCTTGAAGTCCACCGGGAGGATGTTGTAACGGTGGACGAAGCGGATGGGGACCTGGCGGAGCATGTCGGGGGCGATTTCCAGGTTTTTGATATCGACGGTTTCGACGCCGAAGTGGGTGGAGAGGGTTTCCAAAATCCGGTGTTCATCCGCGATTTCGGATTCCACCAGGATGGTATCCAGGTTTTTGCCTGTCTTTTCCTGGATGGCGGCCGCGCGGTTGACGTCTTCCTCGGAGATGACATTCAACGTGCGGAGGAGTTCGCCATACCGCCTGCCGACAAAACCCGGGGTGTTTTTCATAAGACCTTAACCTCGACCGGAATGATCGTTGCCGCAGTCCCGGAGATAACGCGAAGGGAGCGGGGAAGTCACCGGTGGATGTTGATGTGGCGTGGAGACGGATTGGGAATCCCCTAATCAGCCGCCAATCCGTTGCGTTTCAAAAGCAAAATATGAGCCAATTCAAAAATAAAGAACAATCATATTCATAAGTTGCTTATAAATAATGGGTTAGTTCATTTAATTCAATCTAATTCATTAAGTGAGTCAGGACAAAAAACAGGGGGATGAAACGTTTTTTCACAAGAGGAAACGTGAAATCACGGAGAGGTAACCAGGGGCGGCGCCCCTGGCTAAGCTTAGATTGCCCCCGCGGGGCGAGTAATTGTGTTCAGGGTCAATACGTTCAGGGTCAATATGCCCAGGGTTAATACGTCCAGGGTTGAAACCCTGGGCTGTTGTAGGCGGCCCCTTGAAAGGGGCGCTAAATCCCTCACCCTGGCCCTCTCCCAGAGGGAGAGGGAATGATAACTTTTATCGTCCTTTTTCCCGGGCGTTGCCCCGGGTTCGCTTCTTGCACGCCGTTGGCGCTTGAATCACATTACTGAATTCTGATGATGCATGTATTACGAAAACTCAACAGAACCAAAAACCCATCACCTCATCTCGCTGACTTGGCGGTCGGCCTTGGCCAGCCATGCGGGATTGATGGTCACGCCCCAGCCGGGGCCGCTGGGGATCGCCACGTGGCCGTCCTTCACTTCCAAGGCGGGATGGTACAGGCCATCCGTCCAGGAAGTTGTTTCGATGCTGAATTCCACGTAATCTCCCGCGTTGGGGATCGCGCCCATGAGGTGCAAGGTAAAGACGGTCACCATGGCCAGGTTGGCCGAGTGGGGCACGCAGGGCAGGTTCTTTTCGGCGGCCTGGGCGGCGACGCGCAGCGCCCGGGTGATTCCCCCGACGTAGAGGATATCGGGCTGCACCACGTCCACCGCATGCATGTCGATCATCCGCCGCCATTGCGCCAGGTCGTTGTCCTGTTCGCCACCGGCCACGGGGACCGAAATGGCCTTGGCGACCTCGGCGGTCCATTCCAGTTCCCAATAGGGGCAGGGCTCCTCGAAGTGGCAGTAGTGGTTTTGTTCCAGCATCCGGCCCACCTCGATGGCCTTGGGCGGCGTGTAGCAGCTGTTGCCGTCGATCAGCAGTTGGATGCCGTCTCCCACCGCTTTCCGGACCGTGGGGATGAGTTGTTCCGTGCGGCCGGGCCATTCGTCTTCATCATGGCCGTTGACTTTCCCCGCACGGATTTTGAAGGCCCGGAAGCCTTTCTCGCCGCGCAGGCGGGCCAGGCGTTTTCCTTCCTCTTCGGGAGTGATGGTCCGGCTCATGCTCGATCCGTAGACGGGGAAAGGCCGGGGCCGGCCGCCCAGGAGTTCGCAGACGCTTTTCTGTTCACGCTTGCCCAACAGATCCCACACGGCGGTGTCCAGTCCCGATAGGGCCCGGCAGACGAACGACCAGGGGAACTTGTAGTTCTCCTCGACGCACCGGTCCACAATTTTTTCGAGGTCCGCGGGATCCTGTCCCAGCACGAGGCGCGCGATCTTGCGGTGGAGCACCAGGGCCGAGATATCGGCGTCGAAGGTGGAGATTTGCCCCCAGCCCTCCGCGCCGTCATCCGTTTGGACGCGCACAAAGCTGACGTTGGTTCCCTGGGTATAGGTTTCGATTCGCTGGATTTTCGTTCCGGTCTTTTTTTGAAGCACCGGCGTCCGGCGGGTGATGCTATCGGTTCCCAGGGTGAGGATGTCCTTTTCAAAGGCATACGCGGTTTGGGGACGCGGGCCGGCGGCGGCCAGAGTTCCGGCGGCGGCCAGGGTTTTCAGGAAATCGCGGCGGGTGTTCGGCATGGAAATATTTCCTCCCTCAGGCAAGAGTTCCAGGGGTAAAGACCCGGACTGCGGTAAATAGGCATTATAACGCGCCTGAATAGCGTTTAATTCAGATTTTTTCCCTTCACCTTTGGTTACTCTCCCATGGGGAGAGAGGGGGGATCAAGAAAGGGAGCCAGGGGCGATGCCCCTGGCTGAGCTAAGATTGCCCCTGCGGGGCGATTAA
>JBHGBC010000020.1:0-54033 GCA_041946805.1 bacterium | reverse complement strand
CCAAACTAAGCTATATTACAATGTGATGTCGGGATACTTTCGTAAGGATCAATATATCGCCATCGCCGTGGATAAAATGTTGAATTACAACTCACGCATGAGTGTATGGATGCCTACCCGGGAAGTAGTAGCCAATACGTTCAATCGCCATGACTTTGCTTTCTGTTGGAGTTTTGCCGAGATGGCCCCTACGATTACAGGCTTGGGGTATGATTGGGCATTAAAACAAACCGGAAAGGCGTTGGATGAACTGATCGAACTGACCGGCTCGCAAGAGGGTAATTATCTCTATGATTCTGACAGTCCTAATAGCAGTGCGATCGATATCCGCCGCGGTTCGGCGGATAACCTGGATTTACCCGATGCCAGCGTGGACTGCATCGTCATGGACCCGCCCTACTATGACAATGTGATGTACGCGGAATTGTCCGATTTCTTCTATGTCTGGCTCAAACGCACTGCCGGGCTGCTTTTTCCTGAACTCTTTGTCGATTACCTGACCGATAAAGACCGCGAGGCCGTGGCCAATCCCGCCAAGTTCAAGGGTAATAAAGGGGCCAAAACCCTGGCGCAACAGGATTATCAGGAACGCATGGCCGCCATCTTCAAGGAATGCCGCCGGGTACTGAAACCGGACGGGGTCATGACCTTGATGTTCACCCACAAAGCCAGTGGAGCCTGGGACGCCCTGGCCACGGGCCTGGTGAAGGCCGGATTTACCATCACCGCCTCCTGGCCGGTCAACACGGAAGCGGAAGGCAGCCTGCACATCAAGGAGAAATCGGCCGCCAAAAGCACGATCTTCCTGGTCTGCCGGATGCGTGAAGAACGGGAAACAGAGGGGGAGGCCGTTTATTGGGAAGATATCGAACCCCGGCTGGCGGAGGCGGTGCGCGGGCGGGTGATGGAGTTTCAATACGCCGGGATCCGGGGAGTGGATTTGTACCTGGCCTCTTTCGGCCCGGCGTTGCAGATATTCAGCGAAGCCTGGCCGTTGCAGCGGGGCCGCCCGGTCCAAAGGCCGAATGGAGTGAGTCCGGCGGATTGGGATCCCTACGCCGTCCGGCCGGAAGACGCTCTCGACGCCGCCCGGCGTGAAGTCAAACAGTGGCGCTTGAATCAATTGGCGACGGTCAAGCGGCAGTCGCATCTCGACCCGCTCACGGAATGGTATGTACTGGCCTGGGATACCTTCCGCGCGCCCCGTTTTCCCGCGGACGAAGCCTTGAAACTAGCCCGGGTGGTGGGCCTGGATTTTGACGCGGAAGTCAAAAACCGGGTGTGCGAAGTCAAAGCCGACGACGTGATCCTGTGGGACAGCACCATCCGCAAACGCAAGGGCAAACTGGGAAGCGCCAGCCAACCCAAACGGACGGTTGTCAGACAGAGAGACGTTTTGATCGATGTCGATCCTATAAACCAGGAAACCAGGTCTGTGGTCATGATCGATGTGCTCCATCAAGCCGCGCTTCTGGGGATCGAGCAGAACACCGGCGGCGCCAAGAACCTCATCGAGGAGATGGGATTGCTGGACGACCCCACCCTGCTGACCTCACTAGAGGCGCTGCTCAATGTGCTGCCGCCCAAAAGTTCCCTGGTCAAGGAAAAGGACCCTATGCTCTCCGGAGCCGCCAACGATTTCGAGGCATTGGAAAAACTGCGCCGATTGGCGTTTTCGGAGCAAGTCCCGCAACCCAAACAGGAAACCTTGTTTCCGATTTAACCAAGATCGATCCGGGGGGAATGATCATGGAAAAAGAAGTAAACGCCGCTTCCCGAATTTCACCGTTGCTTACCGAAATCCCATGGAAGACCAGTTACCGGCATGAGGATGGCGACCTGGTGGAACTGTTCTATGTTCCCGCTTTGTCCCGCGCGGTCCAATACGACCGGACCACGGGATTTTTCAGCGCCACCGCGCTCGCGCTCGCGGCCCGGGGAATCACGCGGCTGATCCGCAACCATGGCCGGATGCGCTTGATTGTCGGATGCACGCTGGATGATGATGAAGTGCAGGCGATCCAGGCTGGATACGACTTACGGCAAAAAATAGAAGAGAATCTGCTGGCTGTTCCCCTGGATCCTCCCGATAACCAAGCCCGCCACGGCCTAGAAGCCCTTGCCTGGATGATTGGCCGCCAATACCTGGATGTGAAAGTCGCCGTGCCAGTGGATCACGAAGGCCGCCCGGTGGTTTCCAGGGGAATCTACCATGAAAAGGTGGGCATTATCCAAGACCGGGAGGGGAACCGGATCAGTTTCAGCGGCAGTATTAACGAGACCCAAAGTGGTTGGATAGACAACCGCGAAAGTTTCCATGTCCATTGTTCCTGGGAAAGCGAATGGGAGAAACAGCATGTCATGGATGAGGTCAATGCCTTTGCCTGCCTTTGGGCCGATCGAGCCAGCCGGGTGAAGACCTTCGATTTCCCCGAAGCGGTCCGGAACAAGATACTCGAATTTATGCCTCCCTCTGATGCCTTTGTTTCTCCGGAGAGCGGCCGGAAAGAGATCCTGCCCGCGGTAGATCAGGTAGAAAAAATCAACCTGTTGCCGGATGAAAAGCGGCGGGCGGTTTGGACCTTCATCCGCTACGCGCCCCGGCTGTGGAACGGCCTTCAGGTGGGTCAGGTCACGTCCACGGTGAAACCCTGGCCGCACCAGTTGTTGACCTTTACGAAAATGTATCAAAATTGGCCGGTCCGATTGTTGATCGCGGATGAAGTAGGTTTGGGGAAAACGATCACGGCCGGCTTGTTTATCCGTCAGGTCTGGTTGGCGGGGAAAGCCCGGCGCATTCTTCTCCTCGTGCCCAAAGCCGTTCTCCAACAGTGGCAAAATGAATTGTATGAGAAGTTCAATCTGAATGTTCCGATCTACACCGGCAGCAAACTGATCTGGCGGAAAACGCACGGCTGGCAGGATTCCACCGAGAAGAAAGCCGGCCGCCAAGAATGGCACCAAGAACCGTTTGTGTTGTGTTCCAGCCAGCTCTTGCGGCGGAAAGACCGGGTCCTGGATCTGCAAGACGCGGAACCATGGGATTTGATCGTGCTGGATGAAGCCCACCACGCCCGCCGCAAGTCGCCCGGCAGTCCTATGGAAGGTGGCCCCAACCTTTTACTTCAACTGATGCATAAGTTAAAGACACGTTGCCAGTCCCTGCTCTTATTGACCGCTACGCCCATGCAAGTGCATCCCGTGGAAGTGTGGGATCTGCTCAATTTGTTAGGTCTGCCTCCCCGCTGGGCTGAGGATGAAAAGCATTTCGTCCAGTATTTCGAGCTTGCGGCGGGCAATCCTAGCCATGAAGAGATGAAATATCTGGCCGGGCTTTTCCATAATACCGAATCGGAATTTGGTTTGGTGACCGAAGAGGAAGCGGCCCGGGTGCTTCCTCACCTCAACGGGTTTCAACTCAAGAAGATCCTGGATGCCCTCCGGCATAAAAGTGATATCCCGCTCAAACGCCTGGATGCGGGAAACCGCAAGGCCGCGCTGAAAATCCTCCGGAAATTCACCCCTTTGCGGTATCGAATGGCACGGCATACGCGGGAATTACTGCGCCACTATCATAAGAAGGGGCTTCTGGAAACCCCTATTCCACAACGTGAACCACAAGCCATAGCGATTGAAATGAGTCAGGCGGAACGGGAACTGTATGACCGGGTGGAAGACTATCTCAGTGAAACCTACAACCGCGCGACTCCCGAAAAACTTTCGGCCGTAGGATTCGTCATGACCATATACCGCCGCCGGATGGCCAGTTCGTTATACGCACTGCAACAGACTCTGCAAAAACGGCTACAGAAGTGCGTCGATTTCATCGAAGAAGCCGATGTGGAAGCGGATGAAACCACCGAAGAAATGCTGGATCTGGAAGAGGCAGCCTGTGTAGCCCAGGAAGGCGCCGCGGCGGATGAGGAACAGGAAATCCAAAGACTCTTGAATCTCATCGCCAAACTGGACACAGACTCCAAAGCGATTGAACTGAAAAACTGCTTGGACCGGATTTTTGAGGAAGGGTATTCTTCGGCGATCATTTTCACCCAATACACGGATACGATGGAATATCTGAAAGATTTCCTGGTTCAGCAATATCCCGCTCGTTCAATGGGTTGCTATTACGGGAAGGAAGGCCTCCATCGAACCCAAGGCGGAAATTGGAGTTCCTGTTCCAAGGAAAAGATCAAATTGGCTTTGAAAAAGAATGAAATCGAGATCCTGATCTGTACCGACGCCGCGGGAGAAGGACTAAACCTCCAGTATTGCGGGGTGCTGATTAACTACGACCTCCCCTGGAATCCGATGAAAGTGGAACAGCGCATTGGACGTATCGACCGCATTGGCCAGCGGTATCCCCAGATCCGTATATTCAACTTCGCTTATAAAGACACGATCGAAGCAGAGGTTTATTTCACCCTGGACCAACGGATCAACCTGTTTCAAGGCATTGTAGGGAAACTCCAGCCGATCCTATCCCGGCTGCCCCGCGATTTTCAAAGACTCACATTTCAACCGCGCCATCAACGGGAAGCGGAAAAGCAACGGCTCACCGCGGAAATCGAAGCCCGGATACGAGAAGCGGAACAGGCGGCGTTTGATATCGATGAATCCTTCGAAGAGTTTGAGAAAATGCCCGAATTACCCCAACCGGCTTATACTCTCAAACAGGTAGATGAAGTGCTGAACCGTGCCGATCTACGCCCGCCCGCGGTGAATTGGAAATCGTTGGATCCTTTTTCGTACTCGGTTCAGATTCCCGGAATGTCTTATCCTATCCGGGCAACTACGGATGCGGACATTTTCGACGATCATTGTGAGAATCACGAATTTCTCTCCCCCGAGGGGCGGCTTTTCTCCTCAATCCTCGATGGATATGTCACCCTGGAAGATATCTCGGAAGATCCCGCCGGCCATTTTTGGTTGATCGAGCCGGAAAAGTCGGGAGAATGGGAATTTCTCGGGGTAGTGAATGGAAAAATACAACGCATCACAACCCTGCAAGATCTTCTCGAAATCCTGGAACAGCAAAGCCCTGCGATACCTCTCGATACCTCCATCTGGGGGAACGCCAAGGTCCACAAAATATTCTGAGAGAAACAACCTGAAACCGAAGTGCCACCCCTCAAATGCCGCAAGATCCCGCGAATCAGGAAGATCCCTGCCTCAAAGTCCAGGCCCTTGGGAGGGACTGCTTGCATGCTCTACCCGGCCCTTTCCCGGATCATCCCAATCCCCTCCCGCCCCGCCGGGGGATGGCGGCGGGGGTTTCCAGGGGGGATGACCAGTTGGGAATGGCGACGGTTGGCTTATCCATGGTCGGAGTCATACTCTGTCACCCCTGAACGGATTGAGGAGAATAATCCTGAGGTAGATTGGATTATGGGTTGGGAAACGATACCTGGGAAAAGAGTGAAAACGGGCAGGTTTTGGATTCAAATGGTATCGTATTGGTATCGCTGATTTTTTTACGAGGCGTGAAATAGTGACGTAAGTCTTGTTGAATTAAGGTTACGCCGGACAGGACTTGAACCTGTAACCTCCTGATCCGTAGTCAGGTGCTCTATCCAATTGAGCCACCGGCGCGTTGGTCTCTTTGGATTTTCTCGAGACGGATGAATTATAACCCCATCTCCTCGCCGGGCAAGTCTTTTGGAACGGCCACCGGCGGGGTTTGAGCGCGTAACCACAACAGTATTCAGGAAAGCCAATAGCATATCCCATGCATCACTCCCAGCGCGTACAAGCTGGCGATCAGGTCGTCGAGCATGATCCCCACGCCCCCGTGCAGGTTTTGAAACCGGTAGGCCGGGGGGGGCTTCAGAATATCGAAAATCCGCGCCAGGAAAAACGCGGGAACCGTGTATTGCCAACCCGCGGGTAAAAACAACACGGCCCAAAAATATCCGGCCACTTCGTCCACATTCACCCGGGAATCGTCCTTGACGCCGGTCAGCTGTTCAGTGAGTTCGGCGCAGACCGTCCCCACTGCCGTTACGCCGATCAGCACCGCCACCGCCGTGGACCAATGGGTCCAGGTCAAAGCGCGGGGAAATAGGAAGGTGTGCAACGCCCAGGCCACCAGCGCGCCCCAGGTGCCCGATACCGGCAAGTGTCCGGTGCATGCGGTGGTCGAAATGAAATAGGCCGTTTTTTGCGCCCACGAAGCGTTTATCCATTGGGGGGGGAGTGATTTCAAGGGAGAATCCTTATTCGCGGACGATGGCAATGTCGGTATTGACGTACCCGTACAGGTTTTCTTCATCGGCCGCGGTGATGCGCACCGGGGCGAAGCGGCCTGTGATCAGTTTGTCGCCCCGCACCTGTACTTGGCCGTCGATGTCCGGGGCTTGGCCCTGGTAGCGTCCCCAGTAGCCGTCCCCTTCCGGATCGGGACGGTCGATCAACACGGTGAGTATGCCGCCGATCATCCGTTCGTTCTTGGCCAGCGCCCGTTCCGAGGCCCAATCGATCACGGTGCGGTAGCGTTTTTCCTTGATCCGGTCCGACACATGGTTGGGCAATGAAGCGGCTTCGGTTCCTTCCTCGCGGGAATACATGAAGGCTCCCACGCGGTCGAAATCCAGTTCCATCAACAGGTTCATCAGGTTTTGAAAATGGTGGTTCTTTTCACCCGGAAAGCCCACGATCACCGTGGTGCGGAAGGTCATGTTGGGCCGGACGTCCCGCAGCCGTTGCACTGCCCGGTTGATATGCACATCGGTGGCGCCCCGTTTCATCAATTTCAAGATGGTGGAATCACCATGTTGGATGGGCATATCCACGTAAGAAACGAGTTTTTCGCTGCGGGCGAAAAAATGGACCAAACGGCGGTCGATCAAATGGGGATAGAGATACATCAGGCGGATCCACTCGATGCCATCGATCTCTTCCAGCCGGGCCAGCAGGTCCGTGATAGCCAGGCGCTTATAGAGGTCAATCCCATACGAGGTGGTGTCCTGCGAGATGATAACCAGTTCCTTGACGCCGCCCGCGGCGAGACCCTTGGCTTCGGCCACAATCTCTTCCAACGGCCGCGAACGCAGCGTGCCGCGCATGGCGGGAATCGCGCAAAAGCTGCAGTTGTGGAAACAGCCGTCCGAGATGCGCAGGTAAGCCATGTGCGGAGGCGTGGTCAACAAGCGGGGCGCGTAGGGAAACGGGGACTGGTACACGTTCACGGGTTTTTGCCCCACCGCCTCCCAGGCCACCTGGAGAAAGGCTTCCTTGTCTTCCACGCCCACGAAGGCATCCACTTCCGGCAGTTCCTCCCGCAATTCCTTCCGGTAGCGCTGCACCAGGCAGCCGACCACCACCAACCGCTGCCAGGGATTTTCCTGACGGATGCGGCACAGGTCCAGGATCACGTCGATCGACTCTTCCTTGGCCGGTCCGATAAAGCCGCAGGTGTTCACGACCAGCAGGTCCGCCTCCTCCGGATCGTGCACCAGCACCATGCCGGACAGGGCCAGCCGGGCCATCATCTCCTCGCTTTCGACCAGGTTTTTCGGGCACCCGAGTGAAGTCAGATGGTATTTCAAGACCCGGTTGGGAATTTGCGTCTCCTTGGGTGTAGGCCTGCTGTAATCGAATGGCTGCATCGTCGTGAAATCCAATTTCGTGCGTAGAATAGTGAAGAATTATAGCAGGCGGCGGCGCAGGTTCCAGTGAACGCCCGTTCTGGAGACTGGAAGGCCGTGTCCATCCCACGGCGGGAATCTTTGATTTATGGAATATCGTGGTACCCTATCCCATATTAAAATCCCGATTCCCCCCGGCCGCCCCTGGACCTTCCTATTCTCGACTCCCGGCCGATTGCGGCCTTCCCGCGGTTCCGGCGGCCTGATTGGGCTGATTCGGGTGAAATCGTTGACCGGGAATAACAGGATGGATGTGATCGATATCAAAATTCGTGACCGGCGCATGACCGCCCGTTTTCGCGAGGCGCCCCTGGACCTGCGGCCGCCGTCGTACTGCCTGGCCGAATTGGACGGCGACCGGGAATTCGCCAAGGTGAAATCCCCCCCGTATGCGTGGGAAGAAACGTTGCCCCCCGAGGCCGAGGCTTTCGTTCTGGGTCCCGCGCAAGCTGAGGATTTCGAGGTGGTCCGCGCCAACCGCGTCATCGAGCGCGAGGCTTTCCGTTTTTGCCTCGAGAAGGTCCGCGAGCGCCAGCTGCCCATGGCTCTGGCCGCTGTCGAGCGCTCTTTCGACGGAAAGAAGATGCGCTTCTTCTTCACCGCCGACAACCGCATCGACTTCCGCGAGTTGGTCAAGGACCTGGCTTCCGCGTACCGCACCCGCATCGAAATGCGCCAGATCGGCGTGCGTGACCGGTCCAAGAAACTCGGCGGATACGGCATCTGCGGACAGGAACTATGTTGCTCACGCTTCCTGCAAAAGTTCGAGCCCATCACCATCCGCATGGCCAAGGAACAAAACCTGGCGCTCAATCCCACCAAGATCTCAGGCCTCTGCGGACGGCTGATGTGCTGCCTGTCGTACGAAGTGGACGATTACGTCGAGGCCCGGCGCGGCGTGCCCGCCTACGGCGCGCGGGTGGAAACCCCCCACGGAACCGGCGTGCTCGAACAATACAATTACGTCAAGAATACCGTCACTGTGCGCCTGGAAGAGAATCGGCTGATCGAATGCCGCGTGGGCGAGGCCACTCTGCTGGCGGACAAGGAAGGGAGTGAATTGAAGAGGACCTAAAGGACGAAAAGGATCAAAAATAACTGCCTCTAGTCCTTTGACTGTTGTCCCTTCTCATTTTGAATCCTTGATCCCGCCAATCATCTTACTTCTTGGTTCTGCGAAGATTCAGTTTTTTTTCCGTTGGACAACACGCGCGCGAATCATGTTTTTCCCCTAGCCGCCGCGCGGGAAGAAGTCTCTTTCTTATAATGCCCCCCAAAATTCAGACAGCAGATTATGATGGAAAAACGGCAGGCCGGGAGCAGGCCTGGAGGATTTCCTTCATGACCAGAATCCGGCAGCGATTCGATATCCATTTCAAGGGAAAAGTCGCGTTGGAAGCGGTGCGGGGGGGGAGAAAACCTTCAGCGAGCTCGCCAGTCAAACCAGGATCGTTCCCAACCAGATCACTCCATGGATAAAGAAAGTCCTGGGGATCATCCCCCAGGCGTTCAGCTGGAATGGGGAGTCCCGGGAACGGAAGCAGGAGGCCTTGATCGACGAGTTGTACCGGCAGATCGGGCAATTGAAAGTGGAGTTGGACTGGTTGAAAAAAAAGTACCGTGGCTCGGTTGAGGAGCCGCGGGAAACCGGGAGCGCGCATAAACCCGTATTTATCGGCGGATTGGCGGATCGGGCATCCCAACCCGGTGTGGTGCACGGATTGGTCTATCTGGTGGCGGTAATGGATTGGCACGGCCGGTTGTGTTTTCATGGAAAATATCGGGGAGCCTGGACACGAAGTTCTGCCTGGAGGCATTGGAGAGGGCTCTGCGGCGAGGCCGGCCGGAGATCTTCAACAGCGGCCCAGGCGTGCAGTATACCAGCCAGGAATTCACGGGCTAAGTGTTCGACAACATTTTCATCGAGCATTTCTGGCGCAGCATGAAATACGGGGAGGTGTATCTGCACGAGTACGAAAGTCTGGCGGATTGCGGGGCGGCATTGCAGCGGTACTTCGAGTTTTACAACAACCAGCGCCTGCATCCGGCGTTGGATTATTGTCCTTCCCGGTGGATTTACGAGAGCGCCGGCCGGTCAGCAGCGTAAACCAAGGAGAAGGGAAAGGAGAAAGGCTCGGAAATGCAATCAAGCGGCGGGATTCTACTGCAGCCGGGCTGTGCCCTCCTTCCTTTGCCCCACGCCGGCCCCCCGGGAACGGGATTTTATACGTCCTGATTCAGGCCGGCCCGGTTCCACCTTAATTTTGGTTCATCCGGCAACTGCGTACTTTTTACCAAGCATATCCGGCCTCTATTTCATCAGGCTAGCCGGGGAGATCAACCCCTAATTCCCTCTCCCTCTGGGAGAGGGCTAGGGTGAGGGATTTTTTGCAGGGGTGGACCTGGGTGTCCGCCCGCATCATCGAGTGGATGAAATCCCTTTTTGACCAGCAAGTACGCACTTGCCGGATGAGCCTTAATTTTCTCGTTTTTTTGTCTTGACATTGGGGGTACCTTTTCGCCAAGTACCAAGATCCTGACCATCCTGATTCAGACACATCTCCGCGCCGCGACGATGAAATAGTATCAAACCATTTGCCTCACTATACGTTTTATTAAGGGAAAGCCAATTCGAATCCGGGAGGATAAACCGATGTCAAAACGATTCCCGTTTTCCGCGCTGGTACTTGGCATACTCCTCACGCTGGCCCCGTCCGTCATGGCGCAAGGCCTAATCATCCCCGAGCCGCCCGAGCGGATGCCCACCGGCCCCTCGTTGCCCATCCAAAGTTACAAAATCCAGACCACGATCCAGGAACAAGTGGCCGTCACCCATATCGAGCAGGTTTTCTTCAACCCCCACAAGCAGCGGCTCGAGGGTACCTACATGCTGGCGGTTCCCGAAGGGGCCAACATCTCCAAGTTCACCCTGGAGGTGGACGGCGAGCAGGTCAAAGCCGAGGTCTTGGATAAGAACAAGGCGGAAAGCATTTATCAATCCATCGTCCGCAAACAACGAGATCCCGGGATCTTATCCTTTTCCGGCAAGGGATTGATCCAGGCCCGTATCTTCCCCATCGAACCGGAAAAAACCAAGAAGATCGAAATCCGCTACGAAGAGATTCTGCCCTACGACCGGGGAGTCTGCCGCTATCAATACGCCCTGGCCACGGAAAAGATCTGCAAGAAGCCCATCGATTACATCGAAATCAAGGTCGATCTTTCCTCCAACACCCCGATCCGCAATATTTATTCGCCCAGCCATGAAGTCAAAATCGAACGGGACACTAACTTCAAGGCGCATCTCAAGTACAGCGATGAAAACGTCACGCCGGATAATGACTTCCAACTGATTTATACCGTTTCCACCGATCCCATCGGACTGGATGTGCTGACCTTCAAGGATGAAGACAAGGATGGTTTCTTCCTCCTGCTGGCCGCTCCCGAGATTCCCAAGCCGGAGAGCGTCAATCCCAAGGACGTGATCTTCGTGCTCGATAAATCGGGCAGCATGAAGAGCAACGACAAGATCGAACAGGCCAAGGAAGCCCTCGAATTCTGCGTCCGCAGCCTGAACAAGGAAGACCGGTTCGCGGTCATCATTTTCAGCGATGAAATCGAACAACTAACCAAGGATCTCACCGCCGCGGCGAAGGAGGATATCGAATCCATCTGCCAGAAGATCAAGGATATCGGCGCCAGCGGGGGAACCAACATCGACGGCGCCCTGAAAACCGCGCTCCGCCTGGTGGATGAGAGTTCCCGCCCCGCCTATGTCCTGTTCCTTACCGATGGCCGGCCCACGGTCGGCGAACGGGATATCAAGGAAATTCTAGCTCACGTCAAGGAATGGAACGAAGCCAAAAGCCGGATTTTCGCCTTCGGTGTGGGTTTCGATGTCAACACCGCCCTGCTGGATGAGATTTCCCAGAAAAACAAGGGCATGGCCACCTACGTGAAACCCAAGGAGGACATCGAAGTCTCCGTTTCGTCCCTGTATTCCAAGATCGCCGATCCTGTGCTGTCCGGCCTGGAACTCGACTTCGGCGGCCTGGAGGTCAGCAAGATTTATCCCAAGGAACTGCCCGACCTGTTCAGCGGTTCGCAGCTTGTCGTTTTGGGCCGCTACGAAGAGGGCGGCAACGCGAAAGTGACGCTTTCCGGCCGGGTGGCGGGGAAAGAAGAGAAATTCTCCGAGGAATTTTCCTTCACCAAGGACAACACCAGCCTGGAATACATCCCCCGGCTGTGGGCCGCCCGGCGGATCGGCTACCTGATGAATGAAATCCGCATGAACGGACAAAACAAGGAACTGCAGGACGAGATCATCGAACTGAGCCAGAAATACGGCATCCTGACCGAGTACACCTCGTTCCTGGTCAAGGAAGATCTCCCCCTCGCCCTGCAACCAACGGCTCCCGCCGAGCGGCGGTCCCGGTTGAGCCAAACGGACAGCGCCGCCCCCAGCGCCGGCCGGTTCTTCAGCGGCTTCGGCATGGCCGGGAGTACGGCGGCGCGCCCCTTGTCGGAATCGGTCGGCAAGGAGGCCGTGGTGGAATCCGAAGTGCTGCAGAACCAACTCCAGCGCGCCGAGTCGCTTTCGAGCCAAAACGTGATGTTCCGCTACGACGAGGAAAGTCAAAAGAAAGTGGAGAAGATCCAAGGCGTGCGGTACGCCGGAAAACAGGCCTTCTTCCAACGCGGGACCGCCTGGGTCTCCACCCAGTTCGACGAGAAGAAAACCATCCTCAAGGTGAAGCCCTACAGTGACGCGTACTTCCAACTGGCGGAACTGTCTCCGGAAATTTCCAAAATCCTGGCGATGGGCGCGGAAATCTCATTCGTCCATAAAGGCCAGATGATTCAGATCACCGAGAACGGCGAGGAAAAACTGACCGAGGAACAGTTGGCATCCTTGCGAGGCTGATGACCAAGCCAGAAAGCCATCCCGGCAATAAGATCCTTCACACACGATCTTCATTTTTCTCTGCAAGCGGGGCAACCCCGCTTTTTTTTTGGCTCAACCGACAAATGCGTACTTTTTTTCAGTTCGCCGGTTCGAATCTCTTCGAAGTGATCGATGAAAACCAACCCAAAATTCCCTCTCCCTTTGGGAGAGGGCCAGGGTGAGGGGAAAAAGCCCCGTGGGGGCGGCCTCATCTTCGCCAGGGGTAAAACCCCTGGCGCTCCCCCGCGGGAGAGGGTAATCTGGTGCTCCGTAAATCGAGAATCGACATGAGGTTGCCGCGTCGAACTGTTTCCCGGCAAGAGATTTAGTGGTCATATTTCGCGTTCGATGATAAACTGGTGAGTATGGATCGGCAGGCGGGCGGGGACCGCTTGCCGGAGGGAAATTTCGCATCGGCATCCGTATGGCATGACTGATAAGGCCAGGTCCGTTTCCGGACGCGGCCCTGGGACGAAGCGAGGGGCTTTTCGGTGGCGAAAAGGCGGTCATCCTGATTTCATGAACGGGGTTACTCCAGGGTGTTGCCGCGGTGTGGGTCCAACTATCCAACATGTGTGCGAGTGTGAAACATTCCTTGGTTTTTTCGAATAAAAAAGCATTGGCGTCACCTGTTGTTCAGCGGAAGGATCATCGAAATTTAGGGATCCTTTCCCCAATGATCTTGCTGGCAGTTCTTTTCTTCCTGCCCGCCGCCTCAGCTCAAACGGGGGAGGAGACGTATCCCATCGTTGTGAGAAGGCCGAAAGTGCCCCTCAGCATGTCCTTCACGCGGGATTTATTTGAACCCCGTGGATTTCGGATCGCGTCGGTGATTCAGGAGGGCGACGATGCCGGCACGGATGAGGTGATCGCGAATGTAAAGGTAAGAATCAAGCTATTTCACCCCAAGCCGGAAGATCTACTGATCGAACTCTATCCCCCAGCTAGCATGGGTGACCCGACTGTCAAATTGCATGAATATGAGGCCGGGACTCCCGGCAGTAATGGGATTGATACCACCTACACATCGAAAGAAATACCCGAACTGAGCAATTTACGTGGACTTCCTCCCTATTTCAATTGGGACATTGTTTTTCTATCAAAAGGCACGGAAGTGGCGGGTGAAGTTGTCGAGGCCTATATCATCATCGAGTTAGATGAGAAACAGGAAATAAACTTTTCGAGTAATCCGCGGATCGATGGCTTTGATCATCATATAAATGTTGTTGTGGATAGTTATGGCAGTATAGGTGATTATAGTTTAGGGGGTAAAAACTTAAGAACCTTATACAAGCCTTACAAAGACCATGAATATGAACGGTATAATACGACCTATTTTTCATCGTTATTTATGTACAAGGAGAAAAAGACCTTCTTATTGAGTTCATTGGATATCGCGAATACGAACTATCAACCTTCCGTGAAAATCGAAAAAGTGGCTAACACGGAATATTGGTGGCGCCCGAAGGAAGTCTATAAAAGCCACTTCGTCCTCGAGAATAACGATAATCCCTTGGCCTGCGATCTCATCCAGTGGGTCACATGGTGCGATATCGACTACCAAAAGAGCATATTGTTGGTCCAGGAGTACAATTTCAAAATCGAGAAAATTCCGGATGAGGATATTGTCGTCACGCGGTATCTTTTCCCCATGATGCCAAAATTACATGGGATTGAAGATTTGACGGAGGATTTCGCGGCGGTCACGGGATTCCAACGGGCGGATCCGGAAAAGGAAGATTATCCCCCTGAACTCTATAGTTTTGATAAATATGTCACCCTGCCGGAAGCGATGGAGAGCACATTTATCGGGATCGGATTCCAGCCGGCTTATCATGAATTGTTTGGTTTTGATTTCGATTTAGGCAATCGTGCCACCGATCTTTTGTTCAATAAAATTAATCATGATGGATTGTCCTTGAAATCTGAGAATCCCCAAATCATCACAAAAGAGCAGCATGATAAATGGCGGGATTTTGACGGGGATTGGGTGACCGATCCCGGGGCAAGCGACTTCACGAATCCCTATTATCCCGTCATGGCCCTCAGCACCAAGTTGAAATTCAGTCAAAAGACAAACAAGGCCCGCTATGTGGCGTTGACGCGGTGGGGATACAACAGCCCCAGCGTGATCGTGAGCGCGACCCAACCCATGTGGACCGATCCGTGGGTCGATCCCGAGGAACCTACACCCACCAATACTCCCACGGAAACACCCGTGCCGCCGACGCCGACGCCGACTTTCACCCCCACCATCACGCCGACGCCGTCCAATACTTTTACGCCCACGCGGACGCATACGCCGACGCGCACACCCACATTGACCTTCACCCCCACGTTTACACCGACCGTGACGCCGACCTTCACGCCGACGTTTACCCCGACGAACACCCCCAGTCCCTCGCCGACGCTGCCCGCGACCGACACGCCCACGCCGTCGCCGACCTATACGCCTTCTCCGACACCCTCGCCCACGGCAACGTTCACGCCCTCGCCGACGGTGACGCCGATGTATACCATTCCGCCCGTTCCGACTTCGACTCCGACGTCTCCCGGGACGCCCACGATTACGCCGACCTTCACCCCCATTTATTCGCCGACGCCGCCGCCCAGTCCCACGCCGACGATCACGCCGACCTTCACCCCAACGGCGACGTTTACTCCGACATTCTCACCGACGGAGACGTTTACACCGACCTTTACGCCGACGGCGACGTTCACGCCCACGGAGACTCCTTCACCAACGTTCACGCCGACAAATACTCCCACGGCGACCTATACGCCGACCTGGACGCCCACGGATACCCCGGTCCCCACGCCCACGGAGACGCCCACGGCCACCTTCACCTATACGCCCACGATCACCCCGAGTCCCACGGCCACCTTCACCCCCACGCCCAGCCCGTCGGTGATCCCGCCCACGCCGACCTTCACCTTCACCCCCACGGCCACCCCCACGCCGATCCTGACGGTGCTGTGCACGAACAACATCTCCATCCAGCAGTTCTCCTCCATCGCCATCGGCTCGCGGCCGGTCGACCTGCTGGTGGAAGACCTGACCCAGGACGGCAATCCCGACGTGCTCACCAGCGCGCCTGTCCAGGGGGATGTCCTCCTTTTTGAAGCCACCGGCGATCCGAATCAGCCGCTCCGGAAAACTCTCATCCCCGCCGGCGTGGAGATCGAATTCCTGGCCGCCGGCGACGTGAACGGGGACGGCTTTCCGGATATCGCCGCTCTCTCGTACCTGGATGAAAAACTGGTGATCCTCCTCGGCGGCGGGACGAAGCCGTTTTCGCGGCGCGTGGAGATCGAAGTCCCCTACATCGATGTCTCGCCCCTGCGCACCCTCGGGCGCGTCCAGCCCCTGGTGTGCCGCGATCTCGACCAGAACCGCTCGGACGAACTCTATGTCATCGAGCTGGCGGGCGGATGGTTCAACTCGCTGGTTCAGATCCGTATCGATGACGCCACTCTCGACCCCAGCTTCCAACGGTTCGCGATCGAAGGCCTGGCTCCCCAGGACCTGCAAGCCATCGATTTCATGGACACCGGCAACGGTCAGACCGATGATCTGCTCCTCTTCACCACCCGCAATCCCTCGGTGACCGTGTGCGCGCGCGAGGAAGGCGCCCGCTTCCGGGTCCGCGAGGATTTCCCGCTGGAAGACACCATCCAGGGGAACAACATGACCGGCTTCCGCAAACGGGACGCGGACGGTGACGGCCTGGCCGACTTGTTCGTCGTTCCGTTTGACGGCTCGTTGCGCCTCTTGTCCGCGAACGGCAGCCGCTTCCACCAGTCCAAGATCGCCCGCCTGACGGAACGGGCCATCCACGACGACGTATTGGTCTCCGACCTCGACCGCGACGGCAAGAATGACCTGATGATCGTCAGCCGCCAAAGCAGCGGCGGCAGCAGCTACGAGCAGATCAGCGTCTTGTGCGGCGACAATCCGGGCGAATTCACCGAGGCGGCGACTTTCGTCACCGACCGGCTCAGCAGCCCCTTCTCCTCCTTGCGCCTGGGAACCCTCGATCTCAACCGCGACGGCTGGCTCGATATCGTGTTCCTGGACGATTTTTCCAAGGAACTCGTGCTGCTCCTCAACACCTCCCAAACCCGCGTGCCCCACTGGATCTGGCATTGAGAAGCCGGGATCCTGTCCCCCGGCCGCCCCGGCACAAACACCGATCAGGAACCGGAAGTGTACTCTGGATGTCATCCCCGATATGCGTGGGGGATAACATCCCTGTCATGAGGGAATGTGGTAAGATAGGCTGATTCCCGATATTTCAATCCAGGGAATGTCGTGACGGATTATCATGAAAAACGGCTTCACGCTTATTGAATTGTTGATCGTGGTGGCCATCATCGGCATCCTGGCGGCCATCGCCGTTCCCAATTTCATGCAGGCCCAGATCAAGGCCAAAATCGCGCGGGTGCTGGCCGATCACCGGGCGCTGGCCACCGCGGAAAACATGTACCGCATGGACAACGGTTCGTTCCATAAACACGCTCATACGCCCTGGCAGCACCGCCCGTTGACTACCCCCGTGGCCTACCTCTCGTTTTGGCCCCTGGACCCGTTTCAGGAAAAACTGCCGGAGGATGTAAAGAAAATCGCTCCCTACGCCAAGCGCACCATCCATTGGGAACCCATCATGAGTTTCGAAACGGCGCGCGCGGAAGGGTATTGGCTTCAATATCCGCAGTACGTGGGTTGGAATGTCAGCGCGGGGCCGGGAATCGGCTACGGCGCGTATGACATGACCAACGGCCTGATCAGCGATGGCTGCGTAACCACCTTTGTCGGCGGCAACGCCAAATCCGATTACGCCCGCGCGTTCTGGTATCAATAAGGAAAATCCAGCGAAAGAACATTGCTATACGCGATCCATTTTTTCATGTAGAATTTAACCGGTCCTTCGGAAGACAAGAGAAAGAAAAGAAAAATACGGATGGAGTCTTTATGAACAAGTCGGCCTTCACCCTGATCGAGCTGCTGATTGTCGTCGCGATCATCGGCATTCTGGCGGCGATCGCGGTCCCCAATTTTCTGAACGCCCAAACCCGCGCCAAACTCGCCCGCTGCTACGCGGACGTCAAAATGCTGTACGATCAGAACATGGTCCGGAAACTGGACAGCAACAAGTGGATGGTCGACGGCAACGACGAGGGCGCGCAGGGCAACGGCGATCCCAAGGATTGCGTGCTGAATCCCTGGGGGCCTTCCCGCTGGGGCAAAAAATGCAGCGACGTGGGCCTGACCTGTTACGATCCCAACAACGACGGGCGCATCTTTGCCCAATTGACCACGCCTGTCGCCTATATCGGGGGGATCCCCACCGATCCTTTCGTCAAGGGCATATTTTACTGGTATGGCACCAGCCATTGCCCCAACGGCGACTTGGGCGCGTACTGGTGCTTCATCGCCTCGGGCCCCGACAAGGACTACGACGATGTGACCTGGCTGGTGAGCCAGGGTCAGTCCGTCCCCTACACGTCGAGCAACGGCCTGATCTCCAACGGCGACATCTGGATTTCGCATCGGCTCAGCTTCCGCGGCGAACGCGACTACGATATCTCCTTTGGAAAATACCCGCACACGTTTTTCTGAACCGGGATGACTGCCTCCACGCACTCCGTATCCTTTTATCTGGCTTTCTATCCAAGGTGGTAAAGCGTAATCACTTCTCTGTCAACAATATGTTTCTTGCTTCTTACCTTCGTACAATCTGCTCCAATCATTTTGCTTGATTTTGAACAACCTGCTTACTTTCCAACATGCATGAGTCTTTCCCAAAGCCTTTTCATTACTTTATCTCATTTCTATTCTGAGTCATCTAACACACTGCGTATCAGGTAGATAGATAACTTCCATCCTGCCTGCCATGGTAGTTTCCCACAAATGGCATGGTCATTGCCCTCTTCAGCCCCGACCTCGGGATCTTTCGACTGTTCCGGCCGATGGATTCCAGGCGTGACATCCAATTAGTTTCTGCTTTTGGATTCCCAATTCCATTTCGAGGTGATGAGCATGTCCAGACTGAAAGCTTCTCCTCCCTATCGTGGAATCGGCTTGTGGCTGCTTGTGTTTTTAGCCCTGGCCGCGCCCGCATGGTCTGAAGACGCCGTGCCCCAGATCAATGCCGGGGATACGGCCTGGATGTTGACAGCCACAGCCTTGGTATTGATGATGACCGCCCCGGGTTTGGCCTTGTTTTACGGCGGCTTGGTCAATCAACGCAACGTATTGGCCACCCTGATGTTCAGCTTCTTCTGCATGTGCTTGATCGGAGTCCAATGGGTGTTGTGGGGCTATTCCCTGGCCTTCGGCGGCGATATCGGGGGGATCGTCGGCAACCTGCGGCATTTCGCCTTCATGGGCGTGGGGCCGGAGGCCAACGGCACGATCCCGGCGCTGGTGTTCGCGATGTTCCAGGGGGCGTTCGCGATCATCACCGTGGCGTTGATTTCCGGTTGTTTCGTGGAACGGATCAGTTTTCCGGCGTTTTTTCTCTTTTCGCTGTTGTGGTCGACCCTCGTATACGATCCCTTGGCGCACTGGGTTTGGGCCAGCGGGGGGTGGCTGTTCAAACTCGGGACGCTGGATTTCGCCGGGGGCACGGTGGTGCACATCAGCTCCGGCGTGTCCGCCCTGGTGGCCTGCCTGGTCATCGGCCGGCGGCTGGGGTATCCGCGCATGGTTGTGCCGCCCCATAGCCTGCCCCTGACGGTGATGGGCGCGGCCCTGCTGTGGTTCGGGTGGTTCGGCTTCAACGCGGGCAGTTCGCTGGCGGCCAACGGCATCGCGGCAGTGGCATTCGTTACGACCAACACCGCCGCGGCCTCGGCCGGACTGACCTGGGCCCTCCTGGAATGGATCCTGCGCGGCAAGCCGACCATGCTGGGCGCCGCCACGGGAGTGGTGGCCGGGCTGGTAGGCATCACGCCCGGGGCGGGCTTTGTCAGCGTGCCGTCATCGCTGGCGATCGGTTTCACCACCGCCGCGTTTTGCTACATCGGCGTGAATGTACTCAAGGAGAAATTCGGCTATGATGACTCGCTGGATGTTTTCGGCGTGCACGGCGTCGGCGGAACGTGGGGGGCCTTGGCCACGGGGATCTTCTGCAGCTCCACGGTCAACCCGGCGGCCGCCGATGGACTCATCTACGGCAATCCCGTCCAGATCGGCAAACAATTGATCGGCATTTTGGCCGGTTACGTGATCGCCGCGGCGGGAACCTTCATCATACTCAACGTGGTGAAACTCATCACTCCCTTACGGGTAACGCCCGATGAAGAGGTATCCGGCCTGGACCTGGCCCTGCACGGCGAAGTCGCCTACAACTTCCTGGCCCCGGGCATGAGCCAAATCGCGAGAGCAGAGGAGGAATAACTCATGAACAAGATCGAAGCCATCATTCGCCCCCACAAATTGGAAGACCTGCGGGCCGCCTTGGAAGAAATCGGCATCACCGGCATGACCGTCTCCGAAGTCCGCGGTTTCGGCCGCCAAAAAGGGCACCACGAACTCTACCGGGGGCGGGAATACAGCGTCAACTTCCTGCCCAAGATCAAGGTCGAAATCGCCGTGAAATCCGACCTCACCGAAAAGGTGATCGACACGATCCGCACCACGGTGAACACCGGCCAGGTCGGCGATGGCAAAATCTTCGTCTTCGCCATGACCGACGCGGTGCGCATCCGCACCGGCGAACGGGCCGACGAGGCATTGTGAGCATTACCGGCTGGGGCTGCTTTACAAGGAGTCCCAGCCGGTTTCCAACGATTCCTCTTCCCGAACCAGATCCGCGGTGAAATCCGAATTCCGGATTTGCTCCAAAAACTCCAACGCTTCCCGCCGGTCCGCGAACGCCAAATGGAATGGCGCCAGATCGACGCACCTCCGCGGTTCCCCAGCGATCGAAATGAACAGATACAGGGGGTTGGCCTGATCCACCAGCAAGGTGATCCGGCCAACCCCGGTGTGGCATTCAAGCGAGCAGGGATTGCGCATCCCCATGGGGAGAGGACCGCCTTCACCGGCGGGGATAAACGTGAACATTTCCCCGCTCCTTCAATTCTGCTTTTTCTTCTTCGGCCGCGGCCAGGCGGTGACGCCGCCGTCCATATAGCGCACGTTCTGAAATCCGTTGCGTTTCAAGGTCCGGTAGGCCGCCGCGGCGTTCAGGCCGATCATGCAGGTGGTGATGATCTCCTTGTCCTTGGGCAACTCGGCGCAGCGCAACTCCAACTGGCCAGCCGGGATGTTCAGGCAAGATTCACAGCAAACCATCACGATGTTTTGCGGATCGCGGACATCCAGGAAAATGAAATCCTCCTGCCGGTCCAGCTTTTCCATGACCTCCAAGGGCAGGATGCCCTCGGTCTGCTTCGTCAACTTGTTGAGCAGCACGTTGGCCGCGGTGATGACATTGCCCATCGCCGGGGCGAAGGGCGGGGCATAGGCCAGGTCCAACTGGGTCAGGTCTTCGACGGTGGCCTTGAAAAAGAGAGCGGTGGCCAGGGTGTCGATGACCTTGTCCACGTTCCCGGGACCCCAGACTTGCGCTCCGAGCAGGCGGTGCGTGGACCGCTCCGCGATCAGTTTTGTGATTACCGTTTTATGCCCGGGCATGTAGTGGGGCTTGTCTTCCGCCGGAACCACCACCGCCTCGTAGTGGAAACCTTCCTTTTGGGCTTCTTTTTCCGAGAGGCCGGTTTTGGCCACGTTGAGAGCGAACACACGGAAGATGCTGGTTCCCGTCACGCCGGGAAACACCGCGTTTCCCCCGGTGATGTTTTCGCCCGCCACGCGCCCTTGCTTGTTGGCCGTGGAGCCGAGGGGTATCCAGGCGGGCTTGCCGGTGACGAGGTTCGTGACTTCCACGCAATCGCCCGCGGCGTAGATGTTCGGGAAATTCGTCTGCATGGATTCGTTGACGCGGATCGCCCCGGTGGGGCCAATCTCGATGCCCGACTCCTGGGCCAGCCGGGTTTCGGGCCGGACGCCCACGGAGAGGATCACCAGATCGGCGGGGATGGTCTGCCCCGCGACGGTGACCGAAGACACGCCCCGGTCTGGCGAACCCTGGATCGCCTCGAGACTCACGCCCAGCATCACCCGCACGCCTTTTTGTTCCAGAACGCGCAGGATATGGGCGGCCACATCGGCGTCGTACAGCGGGGCGAGTTGCTTTTCCCGTTCCACCACGGTTACCTGGACCCCGCGGTTGACCAGGTTTTCCACCATCTTCAGGCCGATATACCCCCCGCCCACGACCACCGCCCGCTGGACGCTTCCCTGATCCAGGCGGCGGCGAATCTCATCTACCGCGGGCATCGCGCGGATGACATGCACGCCGGGAAGATCCGTGCCGGGCAGGGAAGGGACGATGGGCGCCGCGCCGGTGGCGATCACCAGGGCGTCGTAAGGCACGGTCCGGGTCTGGTTGGCGGCCAGGTCCAGAATGTCCACGGTCTGGGCCTGGGGATCGATCCGCGTGGCCCGGTGGCGGGTATGGATGGTGATGTTCTGCCCTTGTTGAAACTGCCCGGGCGTGCGGGCCAGCAGTTGGGCGCGTTCTTGCACTTCGCCGCCGATGTAATACGGCTGCCCGCAGCCGGCGTAGGAGATGTATTCCTCGCCGGTGTAGAGGGTGATCTCCGCGTGCGGATCCTGCCGGCGGGCTTTGGCCGCGCTCTTGGTCCCCGCCGCCACGCCTCCGAGGATGACGATTCGCTTATTTGGATTGGGCATGCGGCTCGCTCCCTTTTTTCACCGGTTTCTTCAACTGGCATGCGCCGGACATACAGGTTGGTATACCCAACGCCGGCAGCAGATAGCGCATCAGTGCATACCAAACCACGACGAATCCCGCGATGACCAGGATATCACTCCACATGAGAGTTCTCCTTTCGCAAGGGGCAACTGGGAATATTCATTTTCCGCAAGATCAACTCCAGGGGACAAAAATTCGTGAAACCGGATTGAAAGAGATTCAATCCCACGAACAGGGTGAACGCGAACCACCAGGGGGAATGCAAAAGACCCAGGGTGACGCTCGCCATTACGAAGAAACCCGCGGCGGTCCGCACGATTTTTTCGGTGGTCATGATGATACCTCCTTTTTCGCATGTGTTTCAGGATATGTATCAGAATATTTATGGGCGAACAACAAATGATAAATCACGGGGATGACGATCAGCGTAAACGCCGTTGAGGCAAAGATGCCGAAGATGATGGACCACGCCAGGCCGCTGAAGATGGGATCGAGCGTGATCACCACATTCCCCAGCAGCGCGGTCCCCGCCGTAAGCAGGATGGGCCGGAAGCGGACCGCGCCCGATTCGATCAGGGCGTCGTTCAGCGGCCGCCCCTCCTTGAGCGCGGCGTGGATGAAGTCGATTAGGATGATGGAGTTGCGCACCACGATGCCCGCCAGCGCGATCATGCCGATCATGGCGGTGGCCGTGAAAAAAGTCGGGTCTTCATACCCGCCCACGGTCCGGTTCGTGAGAAAATTCAGGAAATAGAATCCGGGCATGATGCCAATCAGGGTCAACGGGATGGCCACCATGATCACCAGGGGCATGGCAAACGAGTTGGTCTCGATGACCAGCAGGATGTAGATGCCGATCAGCGCCGCCCCAAAGGCGAGGCCAAGGTCCCGGAACACCGTCACGGTGATCTGCCATTCGCCTTCGCCGCTCCACACGATGTGGAATCCCTCGGGCAAGGGATTCCGGGCGAAATGGGATTCCAGTTCGAGGATCGCTTCCGCGGGGGCGCGTCCCGCCATCTCGGCCAGCACATAGACTACCCGCTCCAGATTTTTGTGATAGATCGAAACGTCCCGCTGGCTGTCCACGAACGATCCCAATTCGGCGATCTGCACCAGCCGGCCGGTATTGCCCTTCACCGCCACGCGGGAAAGCTCTTCCCGGCTGGAGCGTTCCTCATGGGGCAGCCGGAGATGGATGGTGAGAGGATTGCGCTCGGACGGGATGTGCACCGCGCCCGCGTTCATGCCCCCCAGCGCGAGCGCCAGGGTTTGGGCGATCTGCTCGGATGTGATTCCGTTCAAGGCGGCCTTGTCCCGGTCCACTTCAAAGATCAGTTTGGGCTGGGGCGCTTCGACATAATCGTCCACGTCCACCATGCCCCGCACGGTTTCCATCTTTTGTTTGACGATCCGCGCCGCCGCGATCAGGTCCGCGTAAGACTTATCCGGCGCGCCATACACTTCCGCCACGATGGTGGAGATGACCGGCGGGCCGGGGGGCAACTCCACCAACTTGACAATCGCGCCGTGCTTTTTAGCGATTTTGGTGATCTCCGGCCGCAGCCGCAGGGCGATGGTGTGGCTCTGCTGTTTCCGGTGGTCCTTGGAGGCCAGGTTGATCCGGATGTCGGCCAGATGGCCTCCCTCCCGGAAATAATAGTGCCGCACCATGCCGTTGAAATCGATCGGCGAGGAGTGGCCCACGTAGGAGACGAAATCGGTCACTTCGGGGACCCGCCGCAGAAACGTCTCGAAGTCGCGCACCACCCGGTCGGTCTGCTCCAGCGTCGTCCCTTCGGGCATATCGATCAGCAGCTGCAGTTCGTTCTTGTTGTCGAAGGGCAGCATCTTCAATGGCACCAAACCCAGTGCGGGGAGTAAGGCCGATGCGGCCAGCAACACGATGACAAATAGGATCAAGGAAAAAGACAGAAGTTTTGATTTCAAAAAGGGTTGGACAATGCCCCGGTACACCCGGTATACAGTGCTTTGGTGGAGATCGAAGGCTTGCTCCCCGGCATGTTCATACTCATGTTTGAAGACATGGTAGGTCATCCACGGGGTGATGGTGAACGCCACCAACAACGACATCAGCATCGCCAGGGGAACATTGAGCGCCATGGGAGCCATGTAGGGGCCCATCATGCCGGTGATGAAAAACATGGGAACGAAGGAGACGATAACCGCCAGCGTGGCCAGGATGACCGGCGGGCGGACTTCATCCACCGCGTGCAGCACCGAATCCCGCGCGCCGCGGAGTTTCAGGGTGAAATGGCGGTAGATGTTCTCCACATCCACGATCGGATCGTCCACTACCAAACCCAGGGAGAGCGTCAAGGCAAACAACGTGACGCGGTTGATCGAATAGCCGAACAGCATGTTGAAGAAGAGCGTCAGGCCAAAGGTGATGGGCACGGCGAAAGCGATGATCAGGCCTTCCCGCCATCCCAGTTGGTAGGCGATCAGGGCGATGACCGTGAGGATGGCCACCACCAGGCCTTCCACCAACTCGTTGACCTTGTCGTTGGCGGTTTCGCCGGTGTTGCGGGTGACCAGGATGTGCACGTCGTCGGGAATGACCTGGGACTTGATCTTCTCCAACTGGGCCAGGATTTCATCGACCACCCACACCGCGTTGGTTCCCTTTTTCTTGGCGAAGGCCAGGGTGACCGCCGGGACGCTGTGGCCCGGATTGATGTTTTCCTTCGTCAGAAAGGGACTATGGGCCAGTTTGAAATCCACGGCGGGGCCGAAGCCCACGCGGGTGAATGTTTCCCGTTCGGCCGGTCCGTCGATCAGACGGGCCACGTCGCTGAGACGCACCGGCTGCGACCGGAACACGCCGATAACCAGGTTCTTGAGTTCCTCGACGGATGAAAAGACCGTGCCGCCCTCGACCAGGTACTCCAGATTGTCCCGCTGGAAGGAACCCGCCTGCACGTTGACATTGGCCGCCCGGATTTTCTCCACTATTTCCAGCGGCGCGAGGGAATGGGCCTGCAGGCGTTCCCGGTCGAACTCCACCCGGATCCGCCGCGGCAATCCGCCCACGATAAATGTGTTGCCGGTGTCTCTAACACTCTGCAGGCGGTCGATGACCTCTTCCGCCACCCGGCGCAGGGTGTATTCGTCCGCCTTCCCGCTGTAGAGCGTCAGGTTCAAAAGCGGGACGTCGTCGATCTCGATCGGCTTCACCACCCACCCGGCGACCACCTCGGGGGCCTTGTCGATATTCGAATTGATTTTGTTGTAGAGCTTGACCAGGCTGCGCTCGCGGTCCTCGCCGACGTAAAATCGCACCGTGACCACTGCCTGTCCCGGCAGCGAGGTCGAATAGACGTACTCGACGCCGTCGATCTGCCACAACAGCTTCTCCAGCCGGGTGGCCACCAGCCGCTCGACCTCTTCCGGCGTCGCGCCTGGGACGGAGACATAGACATCGGCGAAGGGCACGACGATCTGAGGCTCTTCCTCCCGCGGGGTGATCATCAACGCGGCCGCCCCCGCCAGTAGCGAGAGGATAATCAGGATGACCGACAGGTTCGAATCCAGAAAGATCTCGACGATTTTGCTGAAAGGCGAGAGTTTATTTCCGTGTGACATGCCTCAGGCTCCCGTTGCCGTAACCACTTGTTCGCCTTCGGAAAGGCCGGATAGGATCTCGATGTCCCCGTTCCACCGCCGCCCGGTGCGCACCGCGCGGGTTTCGAGTTGGCCGTCCTGCTTCACCGTGATCAGTTCCAATTGGCCCACGGCGCGGATGGCGGAGCGGGGAATCACCAGATATCTTACGGGATCGAGGGGAATCTCAATCCGGCCGTACATGCCCGGGAAGATGCCCGGCTCGAGGGGGATCTCGACCTTGACGGTTACCGACCGGCTGGCCGGATCGGCGGACGGCACGATTTCATTCACGGTTCCCTGCATCTCCCGGTTGACCGCGTCGATGCGCACGTTTACCTTCTGGCCGATCTTGAGCCGGCCCGACAACTGCTCGCGGACCGCCGCCTCCACCCGCAGATTGTTCGGATCGTACATGGTCAAGAGCGGCTTGCCGGGCGAGGCCAGGTCGCCGGGATCGCTGAATTTTTCGATGACGGTTCCGTCCACCGGCGCGTAGATCTTCGCGTAGGAGAGCATGACCTCGGCCTCGTTTACCTGCTCCTGCGCTTGTTCCAGCCGCGCCTGGGCGATCCGTTCGGCGCTGACCATTTCATCATACGCGTTTTGGGTGACGGATTGGTTTTTCAGGAGGGATTCATACCGCTGGCGGTCGCGCATAGCCTTGTCATGGGTGGCCTTGGCCGCCTCGAGGGCGTTGCGGGATTGTTGCATCCGGGCGCGCAGGTCGCGGTCGTCCAGGGTGATCAGCAGGTCGCCCTTTTTCACTGTATCGCCGGGACGGACGTTGAGGGTCAGAATGGTGGCGAGGATCTTGCCCGCCACGTTCGTGGTGCTGCGCGATTGGATGGAGCCGACCGCCTCGGCGGTTTGGTCCATGGCGCGGTACGCCGCGGTCACCGTTTGAACCGGGGCGGCCTCCGCCTTCACTTCGGGCAACAGCCGCGGTTCAATCCGGTCCGGCGTGAACGAGCCTTGCATCCAGAGCAACAGCCCCACGAGGACCGCCAGCCCTCCGATGATGATGAGGAGATTGAGGACCAGTTTCATGGGATCATCCTCTTGGCGATGAAAATAGACTATTTAATTTTCTATTATGCTATTGTACAATAGTATAACGAAAAACGCAAGAGTAATTGCCCTATTTTATCCGATTCAACGAAAAAGAGAAAAACATGTTGATGAACGAGGAAATGTACCGGCTCATGGCGATGCGGTTCAAAGCCATGGCCGAACCCGCCCGCCTCATGATCCTGCAACTGCTGAAAGAGCACGAATTGACGGTGGGGGAGATCGCTGAATTGACCGGGATGAAGCACGGCACCGCGTCCGCCAACCTGGTGGCCCTGGCCAAGGCGGGGTTGGTCACCTGCCGGCGGGAAGGGACGAAGATGTACTACCGGGTGAGCAGCGAGATGGTGCTGAAGATCTGCGACATCGCCTGCGCTTGCATCCGCCAGGAGATCGAGGAAATGGTCAAAATGGGGAGGGGAGAAAATACAGTAGTTAAATAAATATTTACACGATATATTACCCCTTAAATAATGGGGGTATGGATGATGCGGACATTTTTACGGCTGGTTTTGGGGATATTCATCGGTTTGGCATTCACGGAAGGGGCGGCGGCGGATATTCATTTCATCCGCCAACGCATTTACGATACGGGTGTTTTTCCTGATCAACGAGGAATTGTTTCGTATCGTATAGAGGGAGATAAAGCGTTTTATATCGAACAATTCGGATACGCTCATCAATTTAAATTCGGCTATGTTTTGTACATGATGGACCTAAACAATGGCGTAAAAAAAGTGATACATCAATTCTATACGGTAATCGACAGCCCTTTCATCGAAGAGTTTCCTCACCTTACAAGAGACATCGAACGTATAGAAAATACGATCGATTTTCCAGATGTTGAGAATTATTCTTACCAATGCACATTGCAAGGTGACTACCTAGGTCGTTTTCCCGGTTATCAACCTCCGCCCCGTGATTCAGGCGAAATCCGAGTAGCGGGACAACCGTTCGTATTCCCGACAACGCTGGCGAACGAGACATTCACCGACATGTACATCCACGATGAATGGGTGATTTTCGTCGGGAAAAAGGTATATGGTATCTTCAACAAAGACGAATTAGCCGAAAAAGGGGAATCCGCCGAATATTGTTTTTTTATCTTTCCCCAATGATCGCGTGTCGGATGTCTCCTTCATTCCCGCCGCCGGGGCGCGGGCGTATATCATTTATAAAACCCAACAAAAATACAAAACCGCCATCATTCATTTTGCTCCATTCTTGCCGGAATGTTATCTGGAAACGGTCGAGATGGGACAACCACCGGATCTGGATGATGGTTATTTCAATCCGGATTTTCAGCACGAACAATCGCGATTTTATGGGAAAGAGTATTACCGGATCGAGTGGTTTGGATTTCTATCAAAATATTGGTTGGTGAAATATCAAATCCTGGGGTTGGAGGGTACGAGTGCGATCGATGGGGGTTATTGGGAACTGTACTAATAAGGCAACTCTTTACTTGATTGCGGAGAAAGGATGCCTCTCGCCCTTTCAGGGCTTCCCTCACCCTGACCCTCTTCCAGAGGGAGAGGGAATCGTTTAGTGTTCCCATCCATATTCATACCACGAATCAAGCACTGAGAAAGTTCTGCATTCGGGAAAATAGTTACCAAATAAAAAAAGCGGGATCTCCCGATCCCGCTTTTTCGCGAAGACACGAAGACGACTGATTTGATTTCTTACTTGATTTCGATCGTGGCGCCGACTTCCTCGAGCTTCGCCTTGACGCTCTCGGCTTCTTCCTTGCTGACGGCTTCCTTGACCGGCTTGGGAGCGTTGTCCACCAGGTCCTTGGCTTCCTTCAGGCCGAGGTTGGTCAGCTCGCGCACCACCTTGATTACCTTGATCTTTTGGGAGCCCGCGCTGGCGAGGATCACGTCGAATTCGGTCTTTTCCTCGACGGCCGCCGCGGCGCCTTCACCGGGTCCGCCCGCCATCATGGGAAAGCCGGCCATGGGCATGGCCGCCGTCACGCCGAATTTCTCCTCGAACGCGTCCGCCAGTTCCTTGGCTTCCAGCAGGGTCAGCCCGCCGATTTCTTCCAATATTTTCTCGATTTTCTCGCTGGCCATGAGTCACTTCTCCTTTGGGTTTTATCAATGAATCGTTGTATTCGTAGTATCCGCTTGGGTATGAATATTGGCTTACGCCGCCTGTTCCAACTTTTCCACGTAGGCTTTCATCAGCCCGTGCAGCTTGTTGGAGAGGCCCTTGATCCCGCCCAGAACGTTGCTGGCCGGGGCCTTGATGCCGCCCAGAATCTTGGCCCGCAGGTGTTCCAGCGGCGGAACCTTGGACAACAGCTCCACCTGGCCGGCGTTCATGAACCGGTCGTTGACCACGCCGCCCTTGATCTTGACGAGCTCGTGATCCTTGGCGAAATCCACCAGCACCTTGGCCGGGGCCACCGGATCCGGGCCTGAGAATATCACCGCGCTGGGCCCCGTCAGGATTTGCTGGATTTCCGAGTATGGTTTATCGGAAACCGCCAGCTTCAACATGCGGTTGCGGATGATCCGCAGGGTGCTTTTCGATTCGCGCACCTTGCGGCGCAGGGTGGAAATCTGTCCCACGGTCAGGCCGCGGTAATCGAAGACCAGGAAGCCGGAGGAACCGTCCACCAGGGACTTGAACTCCTCCACCATCTTTTGTTTGTCTTCCCGCCGTAATGGCATATCGTCTCACCTCCTTCGCGTTTCGGGTCTATGGTTCATCAGATCCGTGGTTTCTTTTTCCCATATAATCCAATTCGTGTCCAATCGGTTTGGCCGGCTAGATCCACCCCAATCCCCTCTCCCTCTGGGTGAGGGCTAGGGTGAGGGAAAACCTTTTGGATCCATATACCTCTTTCCCTAAAAACACCGCCTCGAGTCAATTGACGAGTATGACCCTCAAAATCCCCTCCCGTCTTGGGAGAGAGAAGGAATCACTATTTCCGCAAGTCTATCCCCCCATGGGCTTGGCGGGATCGTTTTGCCGGATCCAGCCGGATTGAAAATCACCCTGGGAGGCTTCCGCGTCCCGGTGGCTGAGCCGCCAGGTTCCATCCTGCTTTTGGGCCCTATAGATCACCGTGTGCGGGACGTTCATCTCGATCGTCTCCTGGGGTGGAATATCCGCCAGCAACGACAGGATGATCCGGTTGATGGCGAAATGGGCGATGATCAACCGGGGGCCGCCGTTCGCGTGAGTCTCGATCCAGCGCGCCACCTCACGCGCCCGGGGAACCGCATCAGCGTTCGACTCACCAAGGGGAGGCCGGTAATTCCACTTGTCCGCCATCCGCGCCGCCCACAGTCCCGGGAAATGAATTTCCAACTCGTCGAGCGTGTTGCCCTCGAACGCCCCGAACGACACCTCCCGCAAGGCCGGTGTGGACTCCAGGGGGATGCCGGCCGTTTCGTGAATGATGGCCGCGGTCTGCCGCGCCCGGCCGAGGGGGCTGACCAGGGCCGATTGAATCCCCAAGGGCGCCAGCGCCCGGGCCAGAATCCGCGCCTGGGCGATTCCATGGGTGGAGAGCGGGGAGTCGTTCCAGCCTTGCAGCCGGCGCTGCAGGTTGTATTCGGTCTGGCCGTGCCGGACGAAGTAGACGGTCTGCATGGATCGTGTCGATTGTCCAGTTCAAGGAATTCCGCAGATGGCTCCGGGCATCAAAAAAGGCCCAATCCCGAAGCGAGATTGGACCTGATCACACACGGCCGCGTCCCCGCCCGGAAGACCGGGAACGGGGCGTTGCATGCGGAACGGTGGAATCCGGCGTCAATCTCGGCAGGACATTTTACCCCAAGGAACCTGCGGTCTTCGATTGATACGCGAACGGACTGCTTGGCTATAAACAGTATTTCGTTCGACGGCCGCGGAGCAACACGGCCGCGTGCTTCTCCTTAGGCCGCGCGCGCCACTTCACGCAGGGAATTGGGATCCAGGCGGAGGCTGGGGCCCATCGTCGTGGTCAGGTAGACGCTTTTCATGTACGTGCCCTTGGCCGTGGTGGGCTTGGCGCGCAGCAAGGCGGCGATGACCGTCTGGATATTGCCCTGCAGCTGGTAGTCGGTGAACGAAGCCTTGCCCACCGGCACATGGATGCCGCCCGCCTTGTCGGCCCGGAACTCGATTTTTCCCGCCTTGAATTCCTTCACCGTCTTGGCGATTTCGTTGGTCACGGTGCCGGTTTTGGGGTTGGGCATGAGACCCCGGGGCCCCAGGACCTTCCCGAGCTTCCCGACGTGCCGCATCATGTCCGGCGCGGCGATCACCACATCGAAATCCAAAAAACCTTCGGTGATCTTCTGCACGAGATCGTCGCTGCCCACCACTTCCGCACCCGCTTCCTTGGCGGCGGTGGCTTGTTCCCCCTCGGCGAACACCGCCACCCGCACCGATTTCCCCGTGCCGTTGGGCAACGAGACGGTGCCGCGGACCTGCTGGTCGGCCTTTTTGGGATCGATCCCCAGATTGGCGATCAACTCCACGGTTTCGTCGAACTTGGCGGTGGCGATCGTCTTGATCTGCTTGACGGCTTCTTCCAGGGTGACGGCTTCCCGGTTCAAGCCTTCCACTACTTTGCGATACCGTTTTCCGCGTGTAGGCATTAGTCTGCAACCTCGATTCCCATGGATCGCGCCGTGCCGGCGATCATGCTGACGGCTTTTTCCACGCTGAAAGCGTTCAAATCTTCCATCTTGATCTTGGCGATTTCTTCCAGCTGGGCCCGCGTCACCTTGCCGACCTTATCGCGGTGCGGCACGCCGGATCCCTTGGCCAGCTTCGCCGCCTTCTTGAGCAACACGGCCGCCGGGGGCGATTTGGTGATGAAGGTGAACGAACGGTCCTGGAAGACGGTGATGATCACAGGGATGATCATGCCCATCTGGTCCTTCGTCCGCTCGTTGAATTGCTTGCAGAAGTCCATGATGTTGATGCCGTGCTGGCCGAGGGCGGGACCCACGGGCGGCGCGGGATTCGCCTGGCCGGCGGGACACTGCAACTTGACTTGGGCGATCATTTTCTTGGGAGGCATGGCATTCTCTCTCCTCACAGCGAATCGAACAACCAACCATCGCCTTGACTGAGTGATTACTTCCTATATTTTTTCGACTTGCAGAAAATCGAGCTCCACCGGGGTCGACCGTCCCAAAATATCCACCATCACCTTCAACCGCCCGCGCTCCTCGTTGATCTCCGCGACATAGCCAGTGAAATTGTAAAAGGGACCCTCGATGACCTTCAGCTGCTCCCCGACTTCGAAGACCACCTTGGGACGGGGCCGGTCTTCCGTGGCGCTCATGTGAGCCTTGATATTGTCTACCTCTTCCGGCGATAGGGGCAACGGATGGCGCCCCGTGCCCACAAATCCCGTCACCCCCGGGGTGTTTTTGATCAGCGACCAGGTATCCTCATCGTACTCCATTTCGATGATGATGTAACCCGGAAAGATTTTTTGCGTCGAATAACTCTTCTTCCCATCCCGGATTTCGACTACTTCCTCCGTCGGGATGATGATCTGGGAAATGCGATCGGTCAGACCTTCCGTCTTCACGGTGGCTTCGATGTTCTCTTTCACTTTGTTTTCGAAACCGGAATAGGTGTGTACGACGTACCAGTTTTTCACCATGATCGCTCGACTCATTTCTTCCCAGCGCTCGGTACTTGTCTCTCCATTTATGAATACAAGGCAAAGAACCACTTCCGGACGATGGTCATGATCACATCCCACAATCCGCTATACAGGGAAAAAAACATGACCGTGAGCAACACGACCACGGTGGAATTATAGACCTCTTCCTTGCTGGGCCAGGTGACTGTATCCAACTCCGTCAACACGCCGTATACAAATTCCCCGGTTCGGGTCTGTATGAACTTGGAACCCTTCAACGATTCGATGATGCGCTTCAGCAGGCTCTCACCCATGGCATCCAATCCTTGCTTTTTCTTGGATATTCATGAACCGCTCACCCGGATCCGGTGGCGCCGGCGCGGGATTCTCGTTCGTACTCTATATTCTACAAAAAAATAACCCCCTCTGGGGTGAATAAGCAGAATACTATTTTCCGCCCGTCCCGTCAATCCTGACGAGACGCCGGTGGCCATCGAAATGTTCAAATCCCCGTTGGCCGTCCATTTTACATTCTGTTCTCACCGGGTCAACCGGCATGCGGACGCCCCGGAGGGAAAAAACACGTCCTCGGCAGGGGGTCGCCTGGGATTTTACCCCTGGCGAAATTAGGAAACACCCCTACAGGACTTTTCCGGAATTCCGCCAGGACGTAATTTTGGGCTATAGGAGGTTGGTCCCTTGGGGATTTTGGCAGGCGGGAATTCGGCAACTGTGTTGGTGGAGATCGCTTTGCATCAAGCGCCCTGCCTGCTCATCCGCTCATCCTGGAAATCCTGACCATCCTGATTCAGACGCAATCCACTCCCCGTCCGCTCTGATCCGTCCGGTTTCATTCCGGGTTCCGGCATGGTACGATACCCCGATTTTAACAAAATCCACTCCATCGCCAGGAAGACACGAGAAAGGATTGGGAAATGATCAAAAAATCCAAAACTTCGCGCCGGGATTTCCTTAAAATTTCAGGCGGCTCGGCGTTATGGCTGGGCTTGGGAGCGGCCGTGCCGTCCATCGTCCCCCGGCACGTTCTGGGGCAAGACGCGCCCAGCGACAAAATCGTGGTGGGAGTGATCGGCCTCGGCTGGCGCGGCATGGATCTCCTGAACGGGGCCATGCGCAATCCCAACCTGCGCGTGGCTGCCATCGCCGACCTCGACCATCCATTCCTGATGAACGCGCTGAAAATCCTCGATGATCACATGAACATCGACCGGCAGTGGATCGAGGGCCGGGGCAGCGAAATGAAACGCTACCCCATGCCCCCCATGGCCGTGGATCCCTATGAGCATTATGAGCATTTGTTGGATCGCCAGGATATCGATGCGGTGCTCGCCGCGGTCCCCGACCACTGGCACGCCAAGGTCTATATCGACGCCATGCGCGCCGGCAAGGATGTCTACGGCGAAAAACCCCTTTGCCTGTTTTTGAACCAGGGGCGCAACCTGGTCCGCGTGGCGCGGGAAACCGGCCGAGTGTTCCAGACCGGCAGCCAGCAGCGCTCGGATGACAAGTTCCGCACCGCCTGCGAGTATGTGCGCTCGGGCCGTCTGGGCAAAATCGAGTCGGTGGACGTCATCGTCGGCGGCGCTCCCCAGCGGGAAGGCGTGCCCGACGAGCCGGTGCCGCCCGGATTGAACTGGGACAAGTGGCTGGGACCGGCCCCCAAGGTTCCCTACAATCCGCTCCGGTGTCATGTCCAGTTCCGCTGGTTCTTCGAATACTCGGGCGGCATGGTGACCGACTGGGGTGCGCATCACCTGGATATCATGCAGTGGGGCCTGGGGATGGACGGTTCGGGACCGCTCTCGGTCGAAGGCACGGCCGATGTCCGGCCGGGATTCTTCAATACGTTCACCAGCTTCGATTTCACCTTCGAGTACCCCAACGGTATCAAGGTGTATTTCAAGAGTAAGGGCGAGGGCGGCGTGACCTTCAAGGGGCCCAAGGGCGAGATTTTCGTCACCCGCGGACAGATCCGCTCCACGCCCGCGGACATCTTGAAAGAACCGTTGAAGTCGACCGACGTCCATTTGTACCAAAGCGACGACCACATGCAGAACTGGGTCGATTGCATGAAAACCCGCAAGCGCCCCATCACCGATGTGGAAATCGGCCACCGCTCGGTCAGCGTGTGCCACTTGGCCAATATCTGCGGCCATCTCAAGCGGAAACTGAACTGGGACGCGGTGAACGAAATGTTCATCGACGATCCGGAGGCCAACCGCCTGCTGGACCGCGAGGAACGCGCCCCCTACCGCCATATTTGATTAGACTCTCTCCTTTGACTGTCCACGCGGGGGCGGCGGATCCACCGCCCCCGCGGGAGTTATTTCCAAACTTCAATCTTCTTCCCCCCGCCCCAATTTCTCCCCTTCCCCTCTCTATCCTGGAAAGTGGGCCAAATTTTTGATAGGGTGAAGTCAAGTCACGACCCCAATCCAAACCCAAACGGCATGCTATTCCACCCCTGCCGGGATAGCGGAGAGCGATCATGAAAAAAGACGAAATGAAACGGAGACGATTTTTGCAAACGGCGGCCGCCGGGACCGCGGTGGTAGCCATGGCGGCTCCCACGGTGCTGGCCGCGGAAAAAGTGGGCGAAGACGGTCAACTGGCTCTGCTGGGCGGCCAACCGGTGCGGTCGGGAGGTTTCCCTTCCTGGCCGATGATCGAGAAAAATGACGAGGCGGCCTGGGCGGACGTGCTGCAAAAGAAGGGCTGGTGCCGGCTGGACGGCGATTACGTCAACCAGTTCGAAAAGGAATACGCGAAGCTGACCGGCGTGAAGGAGTGCCTGGCCACCAGCAACGGCACCAACGCCTTGTTCGGGGCGATGAGCGGCCTGGATATCGGACCGGGCGACGAAGTGCTGGTCCCGCCCTACACCTTCGTGGCCACCATCAATGTTCCCTTCTTGAAATACGCCCTGCCGGTGTTCGTGGATACCGATCCGGAAACCTTCCAGATGGATCCCAACAAGATCGAGGAGAAAATCACCGAACGCACCCGCTGCATCTGCCCCGTCCACATCGGCGGCTACGTGGCCAACATGGACGCGATCCTGGCCATCGCCAAGAAACACAACCTTTCCGTGGTCGAGGACGCCTGCCAGGCCCACCTCGCCGAATGGAAAGGCAAAAAAGTGGGATCCTGGGGCGATGCGGGCTGCTTCAGCTTCCAGGTGACCAAGAACCTCAGCGGCGGCGAGGGCGGGGCGATCATCAGCAACAATTCCGACCTGATCGACCGCTGCTACTCGTTCCATTCCAACGGGCGGGAACGGACCAACAAGTACGGCTACCAGTACATCCATAACGGAACCAACATGCGCATGACCGAATTCCAGGGCGCGCTGCTGCTCCAGCAGATGACCCGTATCGAGGCCCAAGCCAAAGTCCGGACCCAAAACGCCGAATTTCTCACGGAGCAGCTCAAACAAATCCCGGGAATCACCCCGGCCAAGCATTACGACGGCGTCACGCGCACGGCCTATCACTTGTACATGTTCCGCTACGATCCGTCCCAATTCGCGGGCGCGCCGCGCGACAAGTTCCTGAAAGCCTTGAACGCGGAAGGCGTCAGCAGCGGCGGCGGCTACGGCCCTCTGAACAAGGAACCGTTGATCGAAGAAACGCTGCGGTCCCGCGGATTCCAGGCCGTTTATTCCAAGGAGCGGATTGATAAATACCTGAAGGAAAACAACTGCCCGGCCAACGACAAACTCTGCCAGGAAGCCGTGTGGTTCTTCCAGAGCATGCTGCTGGGTTCGAAGAGCGATATGGAACAGATCGTGGCGGCGATCCGCAAGATCCACAACAACGCGGCCGCCCTGGCCAAGGCCTGAGCCATTCGGCCCCATCTTCCTTGTAGAGTAGAATAACAAGGAGGGGAGCGCCGCGCTCCCCTCTTGCTTTTTGTTTGGGCGTGGATGGATCCCGATGAAGTTGGAGAGGCATGTTGCCAGGTGCATCTCCTATGGACTTAGCCCACCGCCCGTGTCCGGGTTACTTCACCAGCATGAACCCCGGCAGCGAGAGCGATAGGGAAGGGAGAAAGGTGATCACCGCCAGGGCGGCGGTCTCCGCGATCACGAAGGGGATGGCCGCCCGGCTCAATCGCGCCATGGGGATTCCCGTGACCGTGGAGGCCATGAAGAGATTGACTCCCACCGGCGGAGTGATCTGCCCGATGGCCAGGTTCACGGTCAGCACGATGCCGAAATGCACCGGATCGGCGCCCACCTGTTGCAGCACCGGCAGAAAAATCGGCACAAAGATGTAAATGATGGAGACGGCGTCGATAAAACAACCCGCCAGCAGCACGAAGACGTTGACCGCCAGCAGCAGCACGATGCGGTTCTGCGAAACACTTAAAATCAGCCGGCCCAGGTCTTCCGTCAGATGGGTTTCATGCAGCACCCAGGCGAAAAGCGATCCGCCCGCGATGATGAAGAAAATCTGCGCGGCGCCCCGGCCGGAACGGATGAGCACGTTGAACAATTTCCCCGCCTGGAACAACGAGCGATAGAAAATCAAATCCACCAGGAGAATATAAAGCACCGCCGCGCCCGCCGATTCGGTCGGCGTGAAGATGCTGAGGTAAATGCCCCCCAGGATGATCACGGGGGCGATGAGCGCCAGCAGGGTTCCTCCCAGGATGGAGAGGCTCATACGGGGAATGCGCGCCGGGAGGGGATCGCCGCGGGAGAGGATCAGGACCGCGATGATCAGGGCTATGCTGACCAGAACGCCAGGCAGGACGCCGGCCAGAAACAACCGGCTGATGGAGGTCTCGGCCACCACGCCGTAGAGTATCAGGGCGATGCTGGGCGGCACGATGATGCCGATGCCCCCCCCCGCGGCCAGCAGCGCGCCCGAGAGCGATTCGGAAAATCCGGATTCCTTGAGCAGGGGAAACAACAGCACCCCCAACGCGGCCACATCGGCCGGGCCGGAACCGGAAATCCCCGCGAAGAGCAGCGACACCACCACGGTGACCACCGCCACACCGCCCCGGGCACGCCCGAGGGTGATCAGGACAAAGTCGAGCAGGCGGCGGGACAGGGCGCACTCGCCCAGCAAGTGGCCGGCGAACAGGAACAGGGGAATGGCCAGCAGGTTATAGGAGTCGAAGGCGGAAAAAACCTGCTGGGCGATCAGGATGGGATCTTCCAGGTTAAAAAAGACGATCGCGGCCAAGGCCGGCAAGGCCAATGACAAGGCGACCGGCACTTCCAAAATCAGCAACCCAAAGAAAAGTCCGAAGAGAAGCAAGGCGACGGATATCTGCACTGGTCCCTCACCTGGGAAAATGGATACGCAATGGGGGCTGTCCATGAGTGAACTGATCGGATCCCGCGCGATGATAATGGAAAAAAGTCTTGTCCATTAGCCCTGGAAAGCGGGAGATGCGGGATTCGAGGCGCCGGGGCGTGCCTTGTTCCTTCCTGAAACCGCCTGCCCGCCTGGATCACAAGAAAAAAGGTATGAAAAACTTTACAAGTATTTATTGCGTGATATAATATGACAATTACATAATTAAAATATTGGGGGCGCTTGATAAAATGATGCTCTTACTTCTGGTTTTAACGGCTCCTTGTCAGGTTCCGGATTTGGGGGATTCCGGTTTCATACGGTGGGAAGGCGCGGGATTTGGAATGCATGCGGCGGGGACGGTTCAGTATGATGTTCACCTGCCGCGGGAGAACAATATCCAAGCCGATGATCCGTATCCGGTTCCGGTCTCCTCGCTCACGGACGGCCGGGGGCTGGCCGTGCGGTGCGAACCGGGTCAGGGAGTCATACTCTATGGACGGACGATCCGTTCCTTCTGGCCGGTTCTGGTCCGGGTGGCGGCGATGGCCCGTTCCCGGAGCGGAAAGTTCTGCTTCACCTTGGGGGCGCTGGGACCCTCCGGCCACGTGGTGGCGGAGCAGAAGAATGGCTTCGAGTTTTTTGTGCGGGGCTGGCGGACACGGTCACTGGTATACAATTTGTCTGAAGGAGACCGGCTTTACTACCCCGGCGAGACGGCAATCACTCCGATCCTGCAGGTGGTGAGCACGGACCCGGTTGACGAGGTCCTGCTCTACGTGGATGGCTACGAAGTGTTGGTGATGCGGCCGGCGCAATGGTGGGGTTTCGATGTATTCCGGTCGGTGAAATCCCTCCCGGCCACCCTGTATCTGGAGGCCAGCCAATCGGTGACGCCAACCCCCCCGGCCCGGCCGACCCCCACTGTAACGCCTACACCTAAGCCGGGTGTGACGGGAAAGTAAGGGGAAAGTGGATCCCGCGGCATTGTTACACCGCGGAGACGCCGAGGGTGCGAAGGACGAAAGGCAATCCCCCGCTTTGGTCCTTTCCCCGAGGGAGAGGACCAGGATGAGGGAATTTTGTGGGGCGGACCTTTGTGTCCGCCCGCTTCAGGAAGCGGATGGAATACGTTTTCCCCATCGTGTTCGCATTTCCCGGATGAACCAAAACTATCCAAGTCTAGGATTTGGCAAGATCGGAATCGGTATTCCTGCAATGTGTAACACGCCAGATGATTGTGCCGTGCCTGCCCTTTCGGCCCGATACGGATTAGGCGGCCCGATCCGGATGGCGCAGGACGGTGGGATTCACTGCGGAGATGAATGGAGAAACGCTTGTGCCTTTCCAGGTTGTGGATCTCCCCCTCGCTTCTCAATCGCCCTTCTCCGGCGATGCCTCCAACGGGATGTTATGCTCCTTGAGTTTCCGGTACAGGGTCCGGGGACTGAAGCCCAGAATCTTGGCGGTGACGTTTTTGTCCCAATGGGTCAAATCCAAAGTGCGACGGATCAATATGCCCTCGGATTGGGCGGCGGTCATGCCCAGGGGGAGAACGATCTTGCCATTGTCGTTGATCCCATCCCGTTCCTCCTTGCGGGGCTGATGAAAGACATCGGGCAGGTCGCCCAGCCGGATCAAATCGCCGCGGGCCAGGATCACACCGTGTTCGATGACGTTTTCCAGCTCCCGGACATTGCCCGGCCAATCGTAATTTTCCAAGGCTTCGTAGGCGTATTGGCCCAGTCCGCGTACGTTTTTGCCGTTCTTTTGCGCGTATTTTTCGATGAAATGCTGGGCCAGCAAGGCAATATCTCCCCGGCGTTCGCGCAAGGGCGGCAGTTTCAGGTTGAAGACGTTGATCCGGTAGAGCAGGTCCCGCCGGAATTTGCCTTCGCGCGCCATCTTGTGCAGGTCGCGGTTGGAGGCGGCGATCACCCGGACATCCACCTGCACCGGATGGCTGCTGCCTACCCGCTCGAATTCGCCTTCCTGCAAGACCCGCAACAGCCGCACCTGCGCGGATGGCGACATCTCGCCGATTTCGTCCAGAAAAATAGTTCCCCCGTTGGCGCTTTCAAAGCGGCCTTGATGGTCCTTGTAAGCCCCGGTGAAAGAGCCTTTCACATGGCCGAAAAGCTCCGATTCCAGCAGCGACTCGGGCAGCGCGCCGCAGTTGACCTTGATGATCGGTTCTTTGGAGCGGGGACTCAGGGCGTGGATGACCTCGGCGATCATCTCCTTGCCCGTCCCGGTCTCGCCGGTGATGAGCACCGTGGCGGTGCTGGGGGCGATTTGTTCCATCTGGGTGATGATGCTCCGCATCGCCTGGCTTTTCCCGACGATCATGTTTTTCTTCTGAAAATTTTTGAGCCGGTCCTTGAGCTCCTGGACTTCCACCAGCACCTCGTGCGATTCGAGGGCCTTGTCCACATAAACCTGCAGTTCCGCCAGACGAACCGGTTTCGTCAGAAAATCGAATGCTCCCGCCTTCATGGCCTCGACCGCCATGTCGATCGAGCCATGCCCGGTCATCATGATGATGGGTATGCTGGAATCGATGGATTTGACGGTCCGGACAAAGGTCACGCCGTCGAAACCGGGCATGACCTGGTCGGTGATGATCAGGTCGAATTGCTGGCTGTGCACGAGACCGAGGCCCTGCTCGCCGCTGAGCGCGATGGTGCACTGATGCCCTTGGCTGGCAAGCGCCTTGGACAACATGCGGGCCATCTTTTCGTCGTCATCCACGATCAGGATCCGGTGGCCGGTCGCGGCCTTTTCTTCAAGAGGCGGCATGTTTTTCGATCTCCTCCACCGCCAACGGCAATGTGATGATTACCATGGTCCCTTTGCCCTCGGTGCTTTCGATGGTGACCGTCCCTTGATGGGCTTCCACGATTTCCCGCACCAGATACAGTCCCAGGCCGGTTCCGCCCGGGCGGTTCGTGTTGAACGCCGTGAAAATGCGGTCCATCTTTTCCGGGGGGATTCCCGCGCCGTTGTCCCGGAACCGGATTTCAGCCTGCTCGTCGGCTTGCTGGGCCGTGACCGTGATCTTTCCCCGCCCCTCGATGGCGAAGCGGGAATTTTCGTACAGGTTGAGGAATATCCGGCGGAAATGCGCCGGATCGATGTCCACGTAGAGGTCCTCTTCCGCCTGAAGCGCGATCTCGATGGCGGAACTGCCCTGGCGGGAACGGATGCTGCTCAAAATATCCTCGAGATAGGATGGCAGGTGACAACGCTGCTTGTTGGGTTTCTTGATGCGCGATAACACCAGGTAATGATCCACGATTTCATTGAGCCGCTCGACTTCCAGGTGCAACTCGGCCATCAACTCGTTTATCTCCGGTTGCTGGGCCTCCCGGACCGCGGCGCCGCATTGCTCCAAGATCAGATCGACCCGATGCTGGATCAGATCCGCCGTCAGGGCGATGACCCCCAGCGGCGTCCGGATCTCATGGGCCACCCCCGCCGTGATTTTGGTCATGGCGGACAGCTGCTCCATGCTCTTGACCTTGTCGGCCAGCCGCCGGACATCGGTGAGGTTCTGCACCAACAGAGACCAGCCGATATGGGTGCCATGCTGGTCTTGCAGGTAGGTCAACGTGGCGTTCGCTTCGATGGATTTGCCTTCCTTGGTAAGCCAATGCGATCCTTGCAGGGTGGCGGAGCCTTTCTTTTCCGCTTCCTCGAACAGATAGTTCAGCATTTCCGGTTCCTGAATCAGATCGGTGATGGATTTATCCAAGGTTTCCGACGTTTTGTAGCCGAAAATGCTCTGCGCCCCCTGGCTCCAGGTGGCGATGCGCCCCTGTTCATCCAGTCCCACAATGGCGTCCGTGGCTTCGTTGAGAATGAACGTCAGCAGGCGGTCTTCCATCCACAATTTCTGTTCCAGCGCGGTGCGGGCCTCGATCAGCTCGCTGGAGTAGCGCTCGATGTACGTCTCCAGGACGATCTGCATGTCCAGGAACATGGCCTTGAGCAACGCCACCTGGGCGGTTTCCAGAAGCTGCGAATCGTCGGGATATTTTTGGCGCAACAACGGGAAGATGTACTGACAGTAGAGCGCGTAGCCTCCGATGTACCATTTGGGCTGCAGGCCGATGCGCACATGGGTGTTGCCGATATTCTTGTGTTTCTGGATGTCGTGCGGGGTGAAGGCGTGCGCGAAGATGTTGGTGAAGTATTCGAGTTGAGCGATCTTCAACCGTTCCACCGTCCCGGGCGTGCTGAAATACGGCCGGGTGACGGGGAACGAACGCAGCGTGCTGTAAAAACGGTCGATGATCCCCGGCAACCGGGGCACGATGAATCCGGCCAAATCTTGAAGAATCTGGCGCTCGGACTGGGTCACCTGGAGAAATTCGACCTGCTGTTCGTAAGCGGCGCGGTCATCCCGGTTCGGAGACGGCTTCGTTTCAGAAATACTCATGGAGGATCATAGGCTCCTCTGTTTCGCGTTAGGAAAAGTTGGATTCGGAAAGGCGGGTGCTTTGAACCGTGATGATCGAACAAATCCAAACCAATCCAACAACCAGATCACGATGACCGGCCGTATGAGGTCGTGTTTTTTTTGTGCAGAGTTGTACGCCGAGGCTGGTTCCTGATTAATAATATGGATTTGATTGACAAAAATGTCAAAGGCGGCGGAGGATTTTGTGAGGGAAAAAAATTTGGCGGATCCGGTGGGAGAGGGACAGGGTGAAGGAATTGGAATCGTGGGTGTGGACCTTTGCGTCCCATCCTTTGAGTGAGAGAACGGCCTTCCTCATTGCCAGGTGGGGCCCGCAAGTGAGGCCCTCAAATGGAAAAAGGCTCTCTCGCGAGAGCCTTTTTCCGAAGTAAGAAGGATATTAGCGGGGATGGAGGATTCAGCGATACGGTTGCCGCTTCATGTTGTCCGTGCCGATCGCCCCTGCAAGGATGAAACCATTGGAACACGGAGGCCGTACATGACTCACCGGTCTGCACTGTGTCCGGCGAATACAGGATGAAATGGCGCGACGAGATGCAATAACCTCCTCCATCCACTCGGCTTCTCAACCGCCCAGCCTGGATGCCGTGCGTGATGCGGTTCCTTGATGCCGTAACCGGGATGAAATGGGCGCTTGAACGAAGATTCCGAGTTTATCCTTTCCTACCCGCTTGTACGTTGCGTGGGGAGAGATTGCACGATGCCGTACCCGTTGTCACTCTCCATATCTGGCGCATGAACCAAGCTGCGTTGCCGGATGCCGTACTCGATGCCGTAACCGTTGCTTAGACAAGTTGCCGTGACTGCTGCCGTGAACAAGACGCTAAATCAAGGTGCCTTACCGGATGCCGTGACCGTTGCTGATAACCGGTTGCCGTTACTGTTGCAAAATCCAGATGCTGTAACCGATGCCGTTACCAAGTTGCGCTCAAGATGCCGTACTGGATGCCGTGACGAGATGGTGATGACTCGCTGAAAATTCCGATGTTGCACCAGAAAGCCGTATGCCTGATGCCGATGCCCGATGAGTAGCCGTGGTGCGGATTCAAGTTGTGGATGCTGATTCTTCGATGCCACTATCAACGTACGCTATTTATTTTACGCAAGTTGAATGCCAACATGGCAATACCAGTGAGAAAATAATGCAATATAGAATATCCTATATTTTAAGTTAATATTATTGAATGGGTTATGAAAATATATTTCTTCGCCGCCCTTTCCCTGGCCGAATCATGATCCTTTGATCCTCCCTTAAAACCATACGATTTTTTGACATTTTTGTCAATCCCGCGGGAATCGGCTGACAAGATAGTCATTCAACCTGGATTTATTGGACTTGAAGCGGAATATCGAAAGTGAAAAATGAGTGCTGGTCTTCCGGATTTCGGCTATAAACCGCCTGAAATCCCGGTCCTTTATTCGTAATCTGTTTATTTTCAATCGCATAGCGGTATCCCGTGATGGTGTACCGCTCCTCGCCATGGGGCCGGTCCCGCTTCACTTCTTCCAGGAACACTTCCTCGCCGGTAATCCAAATGAGTTTGCCCGGATCGGCATAAAGCCCCACATGCGGCCGGAATTGGGTGATTTCCGCCGGATTTTGGTCTTGGACATGATAGACAATCCCCAGAATCACGTTCATTGGCGCCGGATTGCCATTTTCGTCCTCAGCGCCGGGAATGGTTGCCAATATGTTCCAGCCGAAGCCGTCTCCGATCCAGCAGTACTGGCGGGCCAGCATCCGGGCCGGATAGGCCCCGGGCGCCTCCAGGGGGGGATCGAAATGTTCCACCATTTTCCAATAGTGAGCTACGGGCCGGCCGTCCCATTCGCCATGCCAATAACCCGCAAACGCGTTGAACAGTTCTTCTCCGCGCAGAAAAGCATCGATGCCCGATAACTGGCTCAACAAAGCGTCCCGCTCCAACCGGAACGCGGAGAGGGAAACATGGCCTTCGAGCCGGGGTTCCGCAAGTTGTTGGAAGGATAAAAGGGAGTCGATGATCAATTCGGCTGCGGTTTTTTCCCCATTTTCCGCCGCTAGCAGGCTCCGGCGGAACGCTTCACATTTTTGGATTCCCTCACCGAGCAACACCGGATCGCGGACCACGGGATAGGGATTGGCCATGCGGCCGGGGGATACCGGGTAATACCAATAGCGGTCGATCAAAATCCGCAGGCGGGGAAAGCGCCAGCCCTGTGTCATTTCGGTGGCATAAACGATTCCCTTGACCCGGAAACTACCCGGCCTTTCCTTCACTGCCGCGTTGAACAGCGCGTAGGACCAGAAAGACAAGCGTAAAACCAAACAACCGGCGGATATATACAACAAAACTTTCCCAATATCTTTGGGAGTTCGAAGCGGCAAAAATTGCCAGGGGGCGATTTGATAAATCAGGTAGAAAGCGATCAGGATGATATTCCCGGTCAAAACCGGTTCCCATGGCAAGGGTTGTCCGGCCAGCGGAGCCCGCATCAGCATCCAAACCGAGATCCCGAACGTGATCAGAATGATCCCATCCATGCTCCGGCCGAAAAAGGGACTGCGGCCTGTGGCTTTGCGGATTTCTACCCGGATGAACCGGGGGTGGATAACCGGGAAGAATACAAAGGGTAAGGTCACCGCCCAAAGGAGAATGAACAGCGGAGCGCCCGCGAAGGGAACGCTTGCCGGTATCACCAGAAAAAGACCGCAGGTCAGAACCGTTGACAAGAGCAGAGGCGGAAGCGGCCGCATGATCCGGCTGGGGATCCAGAACATGCCCCCGGCGACGGCCAATAGAATAATGAAAAAATCGGCGCTGTCCGCCAGGGCGCTCCATATTAATACAGACAGAGAAGGATTAGCCGCCATCGAATTCCCGGTATGCCGTCGTAATCCGCACGGCAGGCTCTTGGCACGGTGCAGCCCATCAACTTATCGAACAAAAACTCAATCGCGATTCAAACCCAGGTTCCAGCGGTCCAGTTCGGGGATGGCGTGAAACTGGGTGAAATCCTGCCCCAAGGGGGTCACGGAAACTTTATCCTGCTCGAGGGCATGAAAATCGGTCCCTTCCGACTTCACCCAGGTGGGGGCCTCGCCGCCGATCCAGAAGTATTCCTTGCCCTGGGGATCGACCCGGCGGACGATCTTGTCCCGGTAAATCCTCTGCCCCAACCGGGTAATCGACACCCCTTGGAGCTGCTCCCACGGAATGTTGGGCACATTGACGTTCAGAAACGCGCCGTCGGGCATGCTGCGTTCGAGAATGGCCTGGGCCAGGATTTTCGCGAAACGGGCTCCGGTTTCGAAATGATACGTGACTCCATCCCGGGGAACATCCATGGAGATGGCAAACGAGGGCACATTGCACAAATGCCCCTCGTGCGCCGCCGCCACGGTGCCGGAATAGACCGTGTCAATCCCTAGATTGGGACCCCGGTTGATGCCGGAAGCCACCAGGTCCAGGGAATAATCCAAAAAGCCGCGGGTGCCGAACATCACGCAGTCCGCGGGGGTTCCATCAATGATATACACTTCGTGTCCCAGGATTTGCGCCCGGATTGGATGATTGATGGTGAATGAATGCGAAACCGCGCTCCGTTCGCGGTCGGGCGCGATGATGCACACGTCACCCACTTCCCGCATGGCCGCGGCCAGGACGGTCAAACCCGGGGAGTGGATGCCGTCGTCATTGGTAACCAGAATACGGGGGCGTTGCTTGTTCATGGACCGGTTCAAGGCGCGGTTAATCCGCGTTTGACATGAAAATTGGCTATACTGGCGCCCTATACTTACTCGAATTGCGCTAAACAACAAGTTCCAGGAGAGCACCGCCCCCTCCGCCAGGGCTGCCCTCACCCCCCGTCCCCCTCTCCCATGAAGCGGATCTTTACCCAAGAGTCATTTTTAGGATCTTCCGGGAAGTGCGTAGATAAAGGAGATTAGGTTATTCCATTTATTTTATGATTCGGGCGGACACCAAGGTCCGCCTCTACAAAATTTCCTCACCCCAACCCTCTCCCAGAGGGAGAGGGAATTTTGGGGTGGTTCTTATCGATCCATTCGATGGAGAGGCCGATCGGGCGTCCGAATAAAAAAGAACGCACTTGCCCGATGAGCCCATTGAATGATGTCATCCCCGCAAAAGCGGGGATCCAGGTGATTGTAGTGCAGGCGTCACGCCTGCCTCCAATCCCGAAGGGATTGAAAGTGAATAGCCGGGGGTGACAATCCCCGGCAGCGTACAATTGATGAACAACCCCAAAGGACTTGAATAATGTTGCGTTCAACCCTGGCCGGATTGGATTTTTTCCCTCACGAAACCGTAGGCGGCCGCCCATGGCTATTCGCATGGCTCTTCTGCGGGGATGATATTCGCTGGCATGATTTGGATTTCTGAGTCAAGCTCGGCTTCCTGAGGGAGAAGGGATAGGTTATCGGTTATTAAATCAGACACTTTTCAAAAATCACTTGGTATATCACCAAATCACAAGGTATATCGGAGAAACGCTGTGGCGGTTCCCCCTATTTCTCGGCGTACCGCACAAAGGTGGGATCGGGTTGGAAGGGGAGGGACCAGTCCCAGAGGGTGTTGTCGGAGTTGATGATCTCACCGTCCACGAGAATCTGCACTTCCTTGACGGCGGCCGACTGCGCCGCGGCAGTGTTGACGATGCTGTAGATCGCCGCCCATTCGCTCAGAGCATGGCCGGGATTGTTGGCGATCAGTTCCTTGGAGAAACTGATGTAGGCCCGGCCGTCCATTTCATTGAAGAAGACGCTCTGCAATTTGGTTTGCTCGGGGATGGGGGCGATCAGGTTCTTGGAGAGCGTCCCCCGCAATAATTCCTCCATGGCCTGGCGGATCCGGCCGGTGATCGAGCTGGGTTCCAGGATCAGGCGCTTTTCGACGGCGAATTGGGTATGGTCCATCGTCAGAAAGTAGAGGTCGATGGTGATCCCGTTGGTGAAGGCGGGAGCGGCTTTTTCGTTCTCGATGACCTCGGGGGGGATGGGAATCGGATCGCTCTGAGATTCGAGCTGCCAATAGAGGAAGCCGGCGGTGGCCAGGGAGGCCGCGAGCAACACGGAAAGGGCGATGATCAGGTTCGTTCGGGAATCCATTAGTGGACCGCTGGGACGGCGGACATCCCCGCCCGTTCGTAGATGAATTTGGTGATGGCCATGGACAGTTCGTCGGCGATCTCGGTTTGCACCCGCTCCCGCGCCAGGTATTGGGCGGTCAGGTCATGGGCCAGATTTCCCAGTTCAATGACCACGCCGGGCATGGTGAGGCCGCGGAGGACCGCCAGGCGGCCGGGACGGGGATTGGAATCCATTTTGATGATATTGGCGTTTTTGTAGAACGCGTCCAGCCGTTGGTGGATTTCGCGGGCGAGCCGCAGGCTTTCGGGGACCTGTCCGAGGTAGGCGGTGTCCCACCGGGGCGCCTCTCCCGCGGCGGTGGACACGGCGGCCGGAGTGGACGGAGAATCCAGCGCCGGATTCATGAAATACACCGCCGCCCGCGAGACCGTGGGGGAAAATAACTTCCCGCATTGCAGGCTGATGAAGATCTGAGCCTTTTTTTCGTTGGCGGTTTCCGTCCGTTGATCGGACCGCAAGGAGGCCGACTTGGAGTCGCGCGTCAGGATCACTTCATTATTCCCCGACTTTTTCAGGATGGCGGCCAGTTTTTGGGCCACCGCCAGGGTGATGTCCGATTCCCGGATCTGGGTGGGCAGGATCCCCTCCGAACGGCCTTCTCCCGGGTCGATGACTATCACCGCCTTGGGCGCGATTCCCAGGGCGGGTATCCCTGCTTCCGCCTGGGGTGTTGGCGTGGGCAGCAAGCCGGGTTGGAAGAGAATCGGTGTGGGAATAAGGCCTTGGGGGGTGGCTGAAGTCTCCGGCGAGTAATTGAAAACCGGCGTGGCCGTGGGGGTTTCCTCGCTGGCGGACACAACCGTTTCTTCGACGCTCTGTTCCACGAATTGGACCTGGGGAAATAGATGCGGGACCACGACCTGGAAGGGGATGAACAAGTGATGGTCCAGGCGGAGGGAAGGCGCGCCGGTGTGCAGGACCCGTTCGCCCACGATGACGCGGGGATCGCCGGCCTTGAGACCGACGCGGACGCCGTCCGGCCGGACGATGGTCAACGTGCCGGAAAGAGCATCATATTGCCACCGCCCCTTGAAATGAATCACCAGGCCGGTATCCCGCACGTATTCGCCGCCTTCCAGCAATTCGGTGCGGAGCCGGATGGTCTGATTGTTGAACAGGCCGGACAATTCCCGGGCCGCTCCCGCCAGGGGGATGAGGGCGGCCAGCCCGATCCCGGCCAGTCCAATTCCCAGCCATCCAATCCAGTCGCCCGGCCGGCCCGCCGGGCGGTGAAAACGCCGTGATACCATAGTCGCGTATCCGAAAGGGGGAATGGGTATCATTCCTCCGTTGGGTTCCCGTCTTCGCCGGGAGCGCCGGAGAAGGGAGCGTAGGGCGGGATGATGATCCGCCCCAGGCCTTCCGATTTCCGCCCGTCCATCCGCAGGTGAAAATACCGCAGTGTGTGATGCGATTCCATCTTGACGATCATCCAATGATGGTCGGTGGCCGCCCCGAAGCGGTTCGGCGGTTCGTGCAATGCGAATGACAACACCGTCTCCCCACCCGGCTCCACGTGAAAATCCCGTTGCCGGGGGGAAAAGGAGGTTAGTGAGAATTCGCCCGCCGCCGGTTCCGGCCAGGCTTCCACCGGCGTGATCAGGCGGATCGAACCGGGGACGGCATAGGGACAATCATGGCGGAGTTTAATGTTGAACGAATCGCTGCGCAACGTCATCGCCAGGTCGAAATCGGGACTGCCGCCGATGGGCGCCAGGTCTTCGAGGAGGATTCCCCCCTCTCTGAGCCGGGCCTTGATGAATCCTTCCCGTTCGGGTCCATCGAACAGGATATGGAGAGGAATGATCTGAAACGAATCGGCCTCCACCATATAGGATACCCGGGAGGGAATGACGCGCCAGTAGGGGGGAGTCAAAATTTCCACTTCTCCCTTGTGGCTTTCCTGGGACGAGTGGTTGGCCAACACCAGGTCCAGGTGGTGGACGGCGGCCTCGCGGTTGTAGGAAGTGAGTTCGATTTTGCCCCGCAGGGAGAGGGAGACGGGCAGAAATCCCGGGGGGGCCGATCCCGCGTTCTGCCGCCAATAGCGGGCGGAGTACAGAAGAGGAGCGGATGCGCCGGCCGCGGGAAGGGCGGCGGGCAGAACCTCCTTGTCGCCCTGGATGTCCAGTTGCAGCGTGAGGATTTCATTGGCGTGGGCGGCGGCGCGGATGAATTGGTCCTCGCGGAAAACTTCGCGTTTTTTGACCAGGGGTTTCTCGTCGATTTGCACCGCCCGTACGGATTTGACGGCCTTGGACGCTTCGAGCCAGATGTTGGATTCCTCGCCGTGCATTTCATGAACGCGGATGATCACGGGGATTTTTTTCCACTGGGGGGTCCGGTATTCGGCCTCGGGGAAGCCGGCCGGCTTGATGCAGGAGACGAGGATATTGTTTGGTTCGATGGAAAAGAAAGAAGCCCGGGAACGCAGGGAGCCTTCGCCCGCCGGGGCGGACAGCGCGTACGGCTCATGGTTGTATTCCATCGCCCGGCGGGGGATATCGGCGTGACGCCACTCGCCCGCATGGGGAATAAGGCGGTATTGGAATAGGTGCGTTTTCTGTTCGGCGAAATCGAACGGCCAGGGCGTTTGGGGAGAGGGATAAGGTGCGGTATGCATCAACGCCATGACCAACGCGCCGTCGTCTTCCAGGCCGCAGAGGGTGGTCCCGCGGTTGAGCAGGGCGAATCCGAAATCTTCCACCCTCTCCCGTTCCCCCAGAAAGCAGGCCGTGACGGGGCATTCCCAGCGGTGGGTGATGGTGGCTTGTATCATGTCGTCCACGGCCTGGGCGAGGAGTGCCTCGGTTTTCCCGGCGAAAATGAAAACCGGACGGCTGCGAGTGGGAGTCTTGGGGTCATCGGGTGCGGCGAGAAAGACGTAGCCGAATTCCTTCAGATTCCGCTCGTAATAATCCTTGGCTTCGGGGTTGCGTTCGAGCACCCGGTTAGTGAAGGCGTTTTCTTCCACGGTTCCCAGGGTGAACGAACAGACATGATGAAACGGATCCGCGCCCGTTTCGTCCGTGTCGAAACGGGGCGCGCAAGGGACGCCGTGGCGGGCCAAGTGCATCATCAACTTGTGATGGATCGTGGAATGGCAGCCGCGGTTGGTGACGGCCTCGGCGGGGCCCACGGCCAGAGTGGAAACCTCCTCCTTGCCGTTCATGAAACGGACGAGCAGCGCCCAGGAAACATCCACCCACCGGTAGCAGGAGCTCCAAGCTGGTTGATAGGCCGGAGCAGGAGAATCCTTCCGCGACTCCAAGCCGCCCAAGCCGCGGCGGCTGACGCGCGCGTAGAAGCGGTCCTCCAGGACCGGCAGCGAACCCGGCAAATCAAGCGGAAACGCCGCCAGAAACAGGTCCCGCCGGACGAATTCCCCAGACTGGGGATTCTCCCCGCCACTTTCCCCCGCTTCATTCCCGTTCCCGGGATAGTCCTCCAGAATGGTATAACAGTCGATATAAGGCAGTTCGCGGTAGATCCGCAATTCCTGGATCACGTTGCAGGGTCCTGGACCGTTTCGGCGGATCAGCAGCCGCCGGGTCACCGGGCCTTCCAAGTATTTGATGGCGGCGGGAACGCGGCCGGAATCCCACCAATCATCCGGGATCCGCGGGGATACGAGGGCGGGATCGACATCTTCTTTCTGGGCCAGGGCGACGATGGAATTGGCGGGCAGCGGATGGCGGGTGTTGATAAATTCCTTGCCGCTTTCCTTGTCCACCAGGCTGACGATGCCGCCTCCCCGCTCCGGATCGATCTCGAGGCGGAGGAAGTCGTTTTCGATCCAGGTCTGGCTTTGGGATTCCTGGAGAAACGGAGCGTGGATTTCCACGCGGGGCGTGAATTTTTTCTTGATGTATCCGGTGGGAGGCAGATCGGATTCAACCCAAACGGCCAGGGCCTGGGCGGGCGCGTCCCCGGCGGCCTCCGTCACCTGTTCGATCTCGAACTGAACCGGCTTGCCGAAATCGTCGGTCAAGATCCGGTTTTCCAACGGCCCGTGAATGTCAATCCACTGGCGGACGATTCCCTCCCGCATCCAGGGCAGGCTGTTGAACAAAAGAACCTGTTCTTCGTCTGGTTCCGGCTGGGTGGCGGCCAACCGTGCGATTTTGGTCAATAAGGATTGGCGTTCCTGTATGGCGGTGTCCAAGGCTTCCCGCAGTGTGTCCAACAAGTCGGCGAAAACGATGTCAGTACACTGGCCGGAGATGCCTTCGTGATGCTGGCAAAAGAGCAGTTGCCGCCAGGCATAGTCCAAAGCCGGGGAGGGATAAGGGATGCCGTGCAGCAAGGCCGCGGCGCCCCAGACCTCGGCTTCAAACAGGGCGTTTTCCAGTAGCCGGTTGGCGATTTTGAGGTCCATGCGGGTCAAGGCGGCCGCCGCGTTGCAAGAGGTCAGGCCGCGGCTGACCGGCAGGAGCTCCAGTTTGCCGCTTTTCATGAGAGTATGGACGCAGGAAAAATATTTCGTGGCGGAGTCGCCGGTCACCACCAGGGCCGGTTCGTCCTTGGCGAGGTCGCGGCAGCGGCCGAGGATGGTGGGGCGGGGGACGCGCATGGTGCCCGAGTCGAGGAACAGGGCGGCGTTGAGGGCCGGGAAATCGGCTTGCAGGGCTTCCAAGAACCGCCGGGCTTGTTCTCCCAGAACTTCAGCCGCGTTCTGTTCGAAGGGAATACGCTGCGCGTAAACCGCTGCTCCATTGGGCGCGCGCCAGAGGAAGAGATCCGGCACGCCGGGGATTTTACGGCCGGGATCCGTGGGATCGATCCGGCTGAAGACCAGGGCTTCAAATCCACATTGGCTCAAGATCTGGGGCAGCTGCGGGATGTGTCCGGGAACGTCCCAGGCGATGTACACCGGCGAGCGCGAACCGGTCGCGCTTATGTGGAAGTGGGAGCCGATCAGAAAATTGCGGATCAAGGCCTCGCCGCCGATGAGGGTTTCATCGGGGTGGTTGTAGGTTCCGCCGGTGGCGCAGCGTTCTTGCTTCACCAGCCGGGTGATCCAGGCTTTTTCCTCGGGGAAGAGATCCAAGTAGGGCTTCAAGTAGTCGATTTCCGAGAGAAACACGCCGTAGTACGGATCGGCCCGGCACGCCAGCAGGTATTGCCGGACCAGGGAAAGGCTGTGCTCGATGTATTCCGCCTGGGTCCGGCGGGAGACCGGATCGGCATGAAATCCGGGCAAGACAAAAACAGTGGATCGTTTCAGACGCAGCTTCCGCAGAGCAAGTCGGTTCCCGGAAAAGAGCATGGTCTTTGGCCGATTGAATCCCCTGATGTTCGGCGTGCCAACGTTCTCTGAACGTGTTGTCCAATTCCCGGCGCTAGCATATCAAAGAACCGGAGAATGAGAAGACCGGCAGGCCCTTCCGGGTGGAAATTCGGGGGGGAGGATGGGTGAGGCTCCCGCCGTACCGGTATTTGAATACCAGGATTCCCGCTGATTGATGACTCACCCGGAGGTTCTCCCTCCCGGCCGGTTTCCTCTCCCTCTGGGCGGTGCATTATCCGCAAGTCCCGATCAGGCAAACATATTATGCAGGAGTAGGGGCGTTATGCAGGAGTAGGGGCGGACCTTGGTGTCCGCCCCAGTCTTACGTCCCTCCCGCGTGTTAAAAGAAGGGCTTATATAAAGCCGGGGCATGGTGTCACGTGCCCCGGCGGTGAGGATTGAAACTCAGAGCGCGATCTCTTGTGCGAAATGAGAAGGGAAGTCCCCCGGCTCGGAGGAAAACGCGGGTGGAGTTCGTGGAATCCGCCAAGGACCTTTTATGTCGCGGCTTTCCATGTAGTATTTTACTATGCCCGGAGCGCGGTAACGTGTCCCGGGTAGCGTTTTGGATCGTACAGAAGCGGGAGAATCTCGAATGCAAACGCAGACCTATTTAATCGTGGCATTGGTGGTGGTCGTGGCGCTGGTGATGGGAATCATCGTGCTGATGCCCACGGATCAAACTTACAAATCCGTGCGCGGGGGGACGGCGGTCGAGCCCTCGGCGGCCACACCGGTTGCCCTGCCGGCGGCCACGCCGGTTCCCATGAAATCCGCCACCCGCAGGATGACGCGGCCCGCCGCCGGCGTCCGTTCCGAAACACCGGCGCAGGTTCCATTGCCGGGGGGCTTGTCTCCCGCGGGCGAACCGGTGACCGGTGCGTTCCAACCTCCGGCCGACGATGCGTCCACCTCACCCGATTTGATCATCGAAGGCCAGAACTCGCCCGTTTCTCCCGCCCAACCGCAATGAAAAACACCCGCGCGCCCGGGTGCACATGCTCAATGAACCGCAGAATGCTTTCGGAGGTTTTTTGGGAAAGCCCACGGATCGGCGCCATGCGGGATCCCTGATCTAATGTGGGATCCAGGCGCTCCA
>JBHGBC010000002.1:0-165673 GCA_041946805.1 bacterium | reverse complement strand
GACGGTTTGATGGAATAGCATAGCAAACCAAAAAGAAAAAGTACGCACTTACCGGATGAGCCGTTTTTATTGATGTCCGGGCTGGCGTACAGGACGTTTCCCTCCCGCGGGATTTGAGGAAAACGCAGCCGTTTTCCTCCTGACTCTGGGGGCATGGGGGAGAAAAATCTTCCGCCTCAATCGCTCCCTTGGTTTCCAACCGAGGTTCTTCGATCTATCATGATAATTCAGTGTGGTTGATTTCCGAAACCTGGGAATTGTGATACCGTAAACCTAGAGAAGGATATCGTGAACCGAAACGCGTGGAAGAAAGGGAATTCCATGAAATCAAAGCGTGGATTCACGTTGATCGAGTTGTTGATCGTGGTCGCCATCATCGGCGTGCTGGCCGCGATCGCCGTGCCGAACTTTCTCAATGCCCAGTTGCGGGCCAAAATCGCCCGCACCGACTCCGACCTCAAGGCCCTGGCGACCGCCATCGATTCGTATTTCATCGACAACAACAAGCATCCGCCCAACTTCTCTCACCTGACGGTCGATTTGAAAAGCCTGACCACGCCGGTTTCCTACATCGCCAGTGTCAGTTTCCGCGATATCTTCAAGGCGGAGCAGGGCAATACCGGCAACAACAAGGAAAGTTATCTCTATTTCAATTATTTTTTTGAACCCAAGGGGCCGGGCAACTGGATCAACGCCATCAACCGTCCCGACCTCAGCACCAAGGGGTATTGCCTGTCCAGTTGGGGGCCCGACCGCTGGCAGGACGCCATCGAGTGGTTATACGTGCTGAATAAAGATGGAAATCCCTACGGGGCGAGGTCCCTGGCGTACAATGCCTCCAACGGCCTGATCAGCAAGGGGGACATCGGCCGGTGGGGCGGCGACGTCACCGGCGTGCCCGTGACCGCCGGCGGGTAAGGAAGCGTTTCATTTCCGCCGGCCGTACAGGATCATGCGGGGGGAATGGGGATGGAAGGGCGTGGCGTCGAAATCCCCGAGCGTGCCCTCCACCCGCAAATCCACCGATTCCAACATGTCCAACATCGACTCGAATTCGTACAACTGGACGGACTCATAAAACCGGTGGTCCCGCAGGCCCCAGTTTTCGATCACGATTTCCTTCTCGATGCGGTCGCCGTCCGGGGAGATCAACCGTTTTTCGCGGATGATGAAATCCCCATGCGCCTTCACGCTCTCCGCCACCAACGTCTCGCGCACGTAGGCGGGATTCAGGTAGTCCAGCAGATAATACCCTTCCGGCCGCAGCACGCGCGCGATTTCATGCAAGACGGCCAGATTTTCCACGTTCGTTCGAAAATAGCCGAACGATGTGAAAAACGAAAAGACCGCGTCGAAACGGGTGTCGTGGAAGGGAAGCAGGCGCATGTCCGCGCGCAGGTAGGCGGCGCGCGGCAATTCGGCCATGGCGTGTTTGAGGAGTGGGAACGAATAATCCACGCCCACCACCCGGTGAAATCCCGCCTGGTGTAACGCCCGGCAATGCCGCCCGTTACCGCAACAGAGATCCAATATCCGGGCCGTGGGCGGCAGCGGGATGACCGGCAAGATGGCGTTCACTTCCTCCGCCGCCTGGTGATCATCCCGGTGGGAGTACACATCCAGATAAATATGGTTGAACCACTCGCGCCACCAGCCGTCATGGTTGATTTCCATCGCTGCCTGAGTTTCGCCTGGGTGTCGAGGCTCGGACATGGTTTGCACAAATATCCCGGGGGTCGTCTTCCGGAGAATCCTCTCTCCGGCCCATGGTAAACATTGTACTTGCGTAGACTTACATGATGGGTCCCGCGCGCGGACGCATCAGCCGGTTTCTCCATTATAGACGGTTCGCGTAAAAAAGAGAGTCGAATCTTCGTTCGGGGTGTATTCTCGAGGGTGGTTCGCCTGGAGGAGTCCAGGAATCCCGGGCCGATGGCCCTCTCTCCTTGATTGTATCGGCCGTCTGCCTTACCTTAGTCCGCGAATCATTCGCGCGGTCCTTGTCCTTGCATCTCAATGAACTCATGTGAAGAGAGGCGGTTATCATGGAGAAACTGAGAGTTGGAATGATCGGCGCTGGATTTATCAGTCATTTTCAAGCCACGGCCATGGAACAGGTGCGGACCATGGAGATCGCGGGCGTCACCTCCCTGAAAGGATCCGAGGAATTCGCGGCGTCCGTCCGGTCGCGCAACCTGGGGCCCTGCGTGGTTTACCCCAACGTGACCGAATTGGCGAAAAACGTGGACGCGGTGGCCATTTACTGTCCCAACTACACGCGGACCGCCATCATGGAAGAGATCGTGGCGGCGGTCAAAGCAGGCGCCGCGCTCAAGGGGGTGATCTGTGAAAAACCCCTCGGCCGCAACGTGAAGGAAGCCCGGCGGCTGGTGCAACTGGCCCAGGAGGCGAATCTGCGCACCGCCTATTTCGAAAACCAGCTGCAAATGAAACCGGTCAAGGCCCAGCGGAAACAACTCGAACCGCAGCAACGCACCATGGGGCCGTTGACCCTCGTCCGGTCCGCCGAGGAACATGGCGGCCCCCACGAACCCTGGTTCTGGGATCCGGTCCGGCAGGGCGGCGGCGTGCTCTGCGACATGGGCTGCCACAGCATCGCCGTGGGATGGTATTGCCTCACGCCCCTGGGCAAGCCGGTGACGTTCCTGCAGCCGCAAGAGGTGTCCTGCGATTTGGGACTGCTGAAATGGGGATTGCCTTATTGGCGGGAGAAACTAAAGAAGGAGCGTGGCGTGGATTACGCCAAAACTCCCGCCGAGGATTTCTGCACCGGCATGATCACTTACAAGAATCCCGAAACCGGACAGATCGTCAAATCGCAATTCACCAATTCGTGGATGTTCGAAAAACAGGGCTTGCGGCTCTTCATGGACGGCATGGGGCCGGGCTACGCGTTTGAAATCAACACCCTGATCTCGCCGTTGACCATTTTCATCGGCGACGCCGCCGCCGAAGCCGCCGCCAATGCCGAAGCGGCCCTCGAAAAAGCCACCGCCAGCCGCGGTCTGCTGGCCGTGCAGCCCAACGAAGCCGACCTCTACGGCTACACGGATGAAAACGCCGAAGCCGCCGAGGCTTTTCTCGCCGGCCGCGACGCCTTCCTCCCGCTGTCGTATGGATTGGAAATCACCAAACTGGTCATGGCGGCCTACATGGCGGCGGAAAAGAAAAAGACCATCGACCTGACCGATCCGGCCGTGCAGAACGAACTCGAAACCTACATTCCGGCCATTCAACAGGGCAAGGGTAGCGAAGTGCTGCCCGTTCTATGAGGCAATACGCGAAATCGTCCGGACCCGGGATGATCAAATCGCACCTGGTTGTCTTTTGCCGAACCTGCCGGATTTGAACCAGCCGAAAGGCCTGTTGCCAACCGGAACAAAGAAGATGTACCATGAACGGCGGGCGCCGGCCGCCGGATGGGGCGTGCGGGGCCTGGCTGGAGAAACAAGGGTTGCTCCTGAGCGCCCGGAAATGTATATATCCATTGAAAAGTGACGATGGTGGCGCTAACAGGCTGTTTTTCCTCCGGGTCACTCCCTTGTCACTCAATCGTCATTACCCAGGGGTTAGGTTCAAAAAGGAGAAAAAAAATGACCTATGTCGTGTGTGAGCCCTGCGTGAATTGCAAATACGGCGACTGCGCCGAAGTCTGTCCCGTGGAGTGCTTCTACGAAGGCGATGACATTCTTTACATCAATCCGGATGAATGTATCGATTGCGATGCCTGTGCCCCCGTATGCCCGGTCAACGCCATCTTCCCGGAAGACGAAGTGCCCAGCGAGTGGTCGGAATTCATCGCCAAGAACGCCAACTTCGAGTTCACGGAGGAAAAACGGCGGAACTCGAAGGAAGACGTGACACATGGCCCCAAGTGGGATCCGGCCCTGGCCGGCCAATGACGCGGTTCCGTTTTTTTTGTGCTGCACAAATTCTGTGTGGAATTCCAAAAAGGGGAGTAGAAACTCGATTCTGCTCCCCTTTTTTCATCGATGGCTGGAAAGGATGATCCGCGCGGATGGGGGGCCGGCCGCGTGGCCGGGGATAATCCGGTGGAAAAGCGACCCGGTACGCAGCCTTCCCTCCGGGGGGAGAAGGTGTTCATCGAAATCGAACGGGACATGGAGCCCCGGATCCGGATGGATGGATTGCCGCCGCGCGAATCCATCCAAATTCTACAACTCCCTCCCAACCTCACCCGGTCTTCGGGGGAGGAATCAAGGAAGCAGGAAGATTGGATTCCCCAGCGGTTATTTCGTCTTGTCGATGCGGGGGAAGAGGCTCGCGCCCACGTCGATGGTTTTTCCCGCGCAAAGATCGACGTGTTCAAGATCTTGAAGCAAGGGGAAACCGCCGTCGAGGGGGAAACCGAGGCGTTTCAGCATTTCCTCCGAGGTTCCCGGCATGAAGGGATGAATCATCACCGCCACGGCGCGCAAGGCCTCGGCCAGGTTGAGTAATACACGGTCGAGATCGTCTATCTTGTTGGGATCCTTGGCGAGCGCCCAGGGTTCCTGCTTTTGGACATAATCATTGGCTTTGGAGACCAAGTCCCAAACCACGCCGAGCGCCAGGTGCGGAGCGTATTGTTCCATGGCTTCCACATAGGCGCGCCGGGTTGTTTCGATTTCTTCCCGGAAGGCGCCGTCCGTACTCGCGGTATTAGGGACCACCTGCTCGCGGTATTTCTTGATCATGGCCAGCACGCGGGAGAAGAGATTGCCCAGGTCGTTGGCCAGATCGGCGTTGTAGCGGTTGATCAAGGCTTCCTCGGAATAGTTGCCGTCCTGGCCGAAGGCGATTTCGCGCAGGAGAAAATAGCGCAACGGATCGCGCCCGTATTGCTCGATGAGCGATACGGGATCCACGATGTTGCCGATCGTCTTGGACATCTTTTCGCCCTTGTGATAGACGAACCCATGCACCAGGACCATCTTGGGCAGCGGGATATCGCAGGACAACAACATCGCCGGCCACAAGACCGAGTGAAAGCGGTTGATGTCCTTCCCGATCACGTGCACGTCCGCCGGCCAGTAGGTGTTGAACAGGACCTCGTCTTTCAAAAAGCCCACACCGGTGAGGTAATTCGACAGCGCGTCGAACCAGACGTACGACACGTGGCTTTCATCCCACGGCAGCGTGATGCCCCAGCGGGTAGTCGAGCGCGAGATGGAGATGTCCTGCAGGCCGCGGTCCAGCAGGCCCAGCATTTCGTTGCGGTACATCAGGGGGATGTTGAAATCCGGATGTTCCTCGAAATGGCGCCGGATGGCTTCCGTGTATTGGCTTAAACGGAAGAAATAATTCTCTTCCTGGCGCCATTCCGCCTTGCGTTTGTGGACGGGGCACAGATCGCCTTCCAGCAAATCGTCCGCCAGATAAAAGGCCTCGCAGGAGAAGCAATACCAACCCTCGTAATGCCCCTTGTAGATGTCGCCCTTGGCGTAGGCGCGGCACAGCAGTTCCTTGGTCGTGTCGTGATGGCGCGGTTCGCTGGTGCGGATGAAATCCGACAGGCTGCTGCCCGTCAGGCGGTGCAGGCCGAGGAACACCTCGGCCATGTAGTCGCAATAGTCCCGGGGATGCTGTCCCGCTTTCTCGGCCGCTTTTTCCACGGTGGCGCTGTGCTCATCCACTCCGGACAGGAAGAAAACCTGACGCCCCTGCATGCGGCGGAAGCGGCAGATCGCATCCGAAACGATGAATTCATACGCGTGCCCCACATGGGGCTTGTCGTTGACATATGAAATCGCGGTGGTGAGGTAAAACGGTTGTGACATCCTTTTGGTCCTCGGTGTTGGCATTCTGTCAGCTCAGGGTTGACCCCCTGGACTACTTTAAAGCCGTCCCCTGAAGGGGACTCCAATTGGAGAAACGCATGGCTACAAGCGTTTATTTATCAGGCGCAAGAAGAAGCGAAAGGCTTTCCCTCACCCTGGCCCTCTCCCGGGGGGAGAGGGGATTATACCGCATCATATTCTGAGCGGCGTGGCGATTTGAGCCTGCCCTGCCCTCTTGCGCTCGATCCATCCGGCCCTCTTGCGCTCGATCCACCCGGCCTTGACGCGACGTTGGCCGTGGCAGGAAGGCTCCCAGTCCCGGAGGATTCAAAACATCATACTTGCGGAGGCCGCTTTCGGCAACAAACGCCGCGCGCTCCCGCCTCCCGTTCCGGCTTCGAGCGCGGGAGGCATGTTGCTACAATCATCCCTACTGATTTCGTTCTTTCCCACTTTTTCGAACGGCCAGGTGAGGATTCATGAAGTATGAACCCGTAATCGGATTTGAAACCCATGTCGAGCTGGCCACCCGCTCCAAGGCGTTCACCGGGACCCGCGCCGAGTTCGGCGGTGAACCCAACGAGTATGTCAATCCGGTCTGCCTGGGCCTGCCCGGCACGCTTCCCGTGCTCAACCGGACCGCGTTCGAAATGGCCCTGAAGGTGGCCCTGGCGCTGGACTGCGAGATCCCCGAGGTCACCATCTTCGACCGCAAGAACTACTACTATCCCGACCTGCCCAAGAATTACCAGATCTCGCAGGAATACCAACCCCTAGGGCGCAACGGGCAGTTCACCATCGTCCTCAAGGACGGGACCGAAAAGACGGTGGGCATCCACAATATCCACCTGGAGGAAGACGCGGGGAAACTGATCCACCAGGCCATCGGATCGCGGTATTATTCGCTGGTCGACCTGAACCGCGCGGGGACGAGCCTGCTCGAGATCGTCAGCCAGCCCGACCTGCGCGGCCGCGAGGAAGCCGAAGCATTCATGGAAACCATGCGCGGCCTGCTGCGGTATCTCGAAGTCAGCGATTGCAAGATGCAGGAAGGCTCCCTGCGGTTTGAACTCAACATCTCCATCCGGCCTGAAGGCGCATCGGAGCTGGGGACCAAGGTGGAGATCAAAAACATCGGCTCCATGCGGTCCGTGCTGCGCGCGCTGGATTACGAATTCAAGCGCCAGTCGGAGATCCTCGAGGACGAAGGGCGGGTCATCCAGGAAACGCGCCTCTGGGACGACGAGCGGGGCGAGACGCGCCCCATGCGGGTCAAAGAGGGGGCCAAGGATTACCGGTATTTCCCTGAACCGGATATCCCGCCCATTCACATCAGCCGGGATTACCTCGAGGAGCTGCGGGCGGCGCTTCCCGAATTGCGCGGAGCCAAGCGCAAGCGGTTCGTGGAGCAATACCAGCTTCCCGAGTACGACGCCGGGGTGCTCACCGCCGAGAAATCCATCGCCGATTATTTCGAAGCCTGCTGCCGGTTGTACGAAGCCCCCAAGGCGTACAGCAACTGGATCATGACCTATATCCTCCGCGAACTCAAAGGCGAGGAAGACAAGGACATCGGCGACATCCCCGTCCCGCCTGAACACCTCGCCCAGCTGGTCCAGATGGTGGACCAGGGGGCCATCAACCAGAATATCGCCAAGCGGGTCATCAACGACATGGTCCAAACCGGCCACCCGCCCCGGCGGATCGTCCAGGAAAAAGGCCTGGAAGTGGTGGATGACACGGCCGCGATCGAAAAAATCGTGGAGGAAATCATCGCCGAGAATCCCGATCCGGTGGCCAGTTTCCGCGCCGGGCGGGAACAGGCGCTCAACTTTCTTCTCGGCCAGGCCATGCGCAAAAGCCGGGGCAAGGCCAGCCCGGACGCGGTCCGCGAGATGCTGCTGAGAAAACTCCGAAGCGGAAGTTAGGTTCTGTTGGGTTTTTCCAAGTAAATATAAAACGATTATATGGAACAACCGTTCCGGTTTCCTGCCGGGCTGGTTAGACGCCCTTTCCGAACTGCCCTCACCCTGCCCCTCTCCCAAAGGGAGAGGGGATTATTCCTTTTATCGTCCTTTTTCCCGGGCGTAGCCCCGGGTACGCTTCTGGCGCGCCGTTGGCGCTTGCACCATATCCGGAATTCTGATGAAGCCTGTATTACGAAAAATCAATAGAACCTAGGAGAATGGCGGTTGGCCTTCCGTCAGAACAGGGAACCGCCCCGGGGATTCAATTGACACCCGGGAGAGGCCGGATAGACTATTTCCAGCCTTGGGAACTCGCGCCCGGCCGGCTGCCGGATTGACTGCGAGAACCAGGGGCTTGCGATCCGCCCGCCCAGCCGCGGGAAAAAAGGGAGACCTGCCTTGGTTACGATCGGCCTGTCTCTGGCCTGCTATCCGCAAACCGACAACACCTGGTCTTACGTTCCCCCCTTGGGTTTGGGTTATCTATCGGCGTATGTAAAAAAATATGCCGGCGGGGCGGATTTCGTGGTCGAACGCCGGCCGGAAGACCTGATCCCCCACCAGCCCGATTTCGTGGGCCTGACCTTCGTCACGTTCAATTACTCGTACGCGGCCCGCGAGGCGCGAAAAATCAAGGACGCGCTGGGATGCCCGGTGATCTGCGGCGGCCCGCACGTCTCCACCATGCCCACGCATTTGTATCCGGTATTCGATGTGGCCATTTTGGGCGAAGGCGAGGAGGCGTTCGCCGATCTGGTGCGGCTCTGGAAGGAGCGAAAGGCGTTCCGGCCCGAGGACCTGCGGAAGATTCCCGGCCTGCTATTCCACAACGAGGAGGGCCGGCTGGAGCGGTCGCCCAAGCGGGAGCCGCTCACCGATCTGGACGCCATCCCCTATCCGGACCGGCGGCTCATCCACGAGAAGTGGTCGTGCCATGGGGGGATGGTCAACATCATGACGTCACGGGGATGCCCGTACGATTGTTCGTTCTGTTCCACCATCCATCACTGGGGGCGGGGATTCCGGAATCCCTCCAACGAATACGTCGTCAAGGAGATCGAACTCATCCGCGAGGAATACAATCCGCCGGAAATCCTGATTTTTGACGATTTGTTCATCGTCAACAAGAAACGGGTGGTGGAATTGTGCCGGATGATCCGTGAGCGCGGCCTGCACGAGGGACTTGAATTCCGGTGTTTTGTCCGGGCCAACCTGCTGGATGACGAGGTCGTTTCCGCGCTTGCCTCCATCAACAACCACGTGCTTAACATCGGATTCGAATCCGGCTCCACCGATATTCTTAACAAGCTCCGGAAGCGCGGCTGCACGGCCCGGGAAAACGAGGAGGCGTTGCGCCTGGGCCGGAAGCACGGGGTGCAATACAGTTCGTGCTTCATCATGGGGACGCCGGGCGAAACCCGCCAGGATATCCTCTCCAACTTCGATTTCGTGCTGTCCAACACGGATGTGTTCGACAATGTCTCCTTTGCTCCGCTGCAGATCCTGCCCGCCACCGAAGTGTGGGAATGGGCGAAAGAGAAGAAAGGCATCGGCGAGAATCATTTGCGGGGAATCGTGCTGGAGCCGGAGGATTTTGAGGACGAAGACCGGTTTTTGATGACCACGTGGCCTTATTTGAACGAGGAAATGATATCCCGCGAGGAATTCTACGTGTACTACCGGATCGGGAAGCAGCTCGAAAAAACCATCGAAGAAATGACCCGGCTCCGCAAGCCCGCGCGGAAAAGCGAGGCGGTCCCGACTCTCTCCTACATATCCGAAAACGTGCCCCTGAAATCCATTGTCAAAGAAAAAGCCCGCCGCCGCTTGCGCAGCCTCATGCCCACCGAGCCGTCGTTACTGCGCGGCAAGCCGTGAAGGAGTGTATCAACGGAGGGCTTCCACGGCGTCCCACCCCATTTGTTCTTCGCCCACCAGCCGCCGGTCCCCGGCCAGGCTGGAGGGGGTCAAGTCGATGATTTCCCAATCCGGCGTGAGTTTCTGGTAGGCGGGATTGAGATCGTTCGTCCACGAGAAATCCGAGGGAGCGCGGCTGGTTTCCATGCCGGCGCATCCGTTCATCAGGCCGATCAAGCCCAGACCGGCCATCCAATAGAAGATGGTTTTCATACGTTCGATCCTTGGATTCCCAGGGGGGCGCCCGCCGGGAAAAAATAGCCTTTTGTTTTCATTTTACGCCTGGAGAGGCATAAGGGTAACCAAAGAGAGAGGTTTTCCCTCAACCTGGCCCGCTTCCCGGGGGGAGATAGTTCGTGTTTCATCATGAGTTATCGCAGCTCGCCGGGAGCCTCGCCCTCCCGGAATCCCGCCCCTCCGTTTACGGCCGGGGCGGACACCTAGGTCCGCCCCTACTGAAGTCCTTCAGTCTTCCGCGGTGATTTTGGGGATGATCACTTCCGCGCCCAGTTTGGCGTACACTTCCCGCAGACGGCGAAGCATGCGTTCGTCCTCGTAGGTCCCGATGACCGCGCCGCCCGAGCCCGCGAACTTGGAGGAGGCCCCGACCAGCCGGGCGTAATGCACCAAGTCCAGATCGCTTTTCCGGAGTTTGTACAGCGAGGAGCGCAAATCGAAATTCTGGTTCATCAAATCGGGCAGTTTTTCTTTTTCGCCGGCCAGCAAGACTTGCCGGGCCTCTTCGGCGAACTGGGCGAATTTCTTCATGGCGCTGACTACTTCCGGATCGCCCCGGTCGAAGCGTTCGCGGATGTTATTGTGGAACACCTCCGATCCTTCGCTGAGGCGGGTGTCATACGCGATGTATAAATTCGGAAGCAGCGCGGGATCCATCGGTTCGTATCGCCCATAACCCTGCGTTTGCAGTAGTTCCCGGTCGAAATCCATGTACACCATATTTTCGTACACCTGGATCACCCGGTCTTGCAGTCCCGCTCCGATCCCCAGCTCGTCCCGTTCCGATTGCAGGATGATATTGGGCTGGATTTCCTTGGGAATTTCGACCTCGTAAAATTGCATCAACGCCCGCAGGGTGGCGGTGATAATCGCGCTCGAGCCGGCCAGTCCCACGCGGCCGGGGATATCGGATTCATACTCGATCGCGCAGTTGCGTTTCGGCAGCCGGATCCCCTTCTCGTCGCAGTAGTCGGCAAAGCGTTTGATGATCGCCCGGATGAGGCGGATCCCCCCATAGTAACCGTATTTCTTCACCCCTTCGCGCAGTTCGTCAATGGAGCGCCACACGGGCTGATCGATGGAACTGCCGCGGATTTCCAGGTTCGCCGCCGGGTGGCACAGCACCCGCGCCCTAAAATTGCGCACCGAGATGGAAATGGTCTTGCCATAATATCCATCCGAGGGGTTGCCGATCAGCCCCGCCCGGGCGTATGCGAAGGTTTCAATGATGCTGGCCATGTCTGTCTCCTCGAATCTCGTGACGCGTCAGGTTTGCCCAGGATTAATAACCCTGGGCTATATTAAATCGTCCCCGAAGGGGGACTCCAAATACTAAGACCCCACATTACAGAGGTGAGTGGATTTCGCGTTGCTCAACTCACCCTACGTTTCTGCCCGATGGCATGGCAGGGGCACGATGCAACGTGCCTCTACTTTCAAACAGGCATGTTTTTTAAGTTCCTTCACCCGATCTCTTCCTCAAATTGTGCAGGTCCTGCCACAGCCGTTGGGTTACGCCCGGTTCGCCGGTGGCAAAGTACCGCGAATGAGCGAGTCCCGCCGGCCGGGGATTGATGTCCAAAATCCAGGGGATCAACTGTCCGCCGGCCCACTCCAGCCGCGCGTCCACGCCCACCAGGCGGCATTCCGGAAAACAGGCCGCGGCCGTCTCCGCCGCGCGTTCAATGACCTGCCACGCCTCCGCGTTCCAGGCCAAACCGCCCGCCGGCCCCATCACGTCAACGGGAGGCCGTTGTGGTTGCTTCCATTCCAGAATCCGCCCGCCGGCTGTGGGCGAGGTGACGATTTCTCCGGGAGCGGCGGCCATCAGATATCCGCTCTCTACCCGGCCGGCGGCCACGTTCAATCGTATATCAAAACACACGTTCTTCCTATGTATGGCATCATGCATCAGCAAGTTGCCCACCCCCTGGCGGAGCAGCACGTCATCACCGGACGCGATCCGCCGGACATGTTCCAGGATGTCCGGATGCCGTCCGGCCATCCCTGGCCACGAGCCGGGACCGCGAAAGGCCCGGATTCCCCGTCCTTCCGTTCCCCGGTTGGGTTGAACCATTAACAGGACTTCGTCTTTCGGTTCCGGTCCGAATAAGACGGGAAACGCTGCTTCGATCCGTTTCCGGGCGGCCGGCGCGTCCCGGGCTTCGGACCTGGGAATCAACACCGCTTCCGGCGTGGGAACTCCGTTCTTTCTCCATTCCAAAAAACACCCGTATTTATCGTCCGCCCGCATCGAGGCCGCATAAGGATTCAACGGTGGGATTCCCCGCCGGGTGAAACGTTCGCTGTAGAGTTGATGGCATGACGGCGAAACCGCCAAAAAATGGACACTCTCGATTTCCACGGGAGGAACAAGAGACGTTTCGATCAATTCGTTTTCATCCGGCCGGTAATAGATAGCCCGCCTTGCGCGCAATTTGTCATCCAGCCATGACACGTGCACTCCCGCGACCGGTGTCCGGCTCGAATCCGGCCGCGATAGATCGTCGATATACGCATCCACCAGCAGGGGATACAGCTCGTTCGCGAAATTGGGCAGGTATTCGACGCAGACCGCGTGGACCGGGCCGGCGAACGGATTGTCCCGCGGCCGTATCGCTCCACTTGGTTCGGGGAGAATGAGCAACAGCGGGCTGAGCGGTTCCCCGTAGATTGCTTCGATCACTCCCGCTTTCACGCGCTGGCTGAATAATGTCTGCCCGGAGGCCTCGTATAAAACCGCAGGATTCTCCCCTTGTGGTAGAGCCATCAGTTCCGCGATGACATCCGGGTAGATCGCATCCACCTCCCGGGCGATGACATCCATCAAATTGGATTCGCCCTCCCGCACGCGGTGGCGGATATCACTGGGATCGCCGTGACAGGCGGCGATTTTTTCAACCAGACGTTGTTGGATGCGAAAGGAAAGAGATTTGAACATAACGGCTTTGGGATTCTTTCCAAGTTTCAGCGATTGACTGGCATGCCGTGCTGGATTTCAATCGCCGGCTACGCGTGAAGTGATCACTCGGAGCCATTCCCCAGGATCCTTGACCACATGAAAACCAAAGTGTGTGAGGGTGAAGTATAAGTATGGTTCATCCGATCAGTGCGTACATTTTTCCGAATACATGGCTGGATATCGGTTCGACGGGTGGGAGGGAGCCAGCCTAAATCCCCTCACCCTCTGGGAGAGGGCCAGGGTGAGGGAAAGCCTTTCCCCGGCGCCGATCCCCTCGGTGGATTCTAAACGCCGGCTGGGAAGGCCATGAGTTTCCTTCGGTTCGGAGTCAGAGAATTGAAATACGATTTTCCCCATCCTGTACGCACTGGCCGGATAAACCATAAATATCCCGGGTTCTTTCGAGTTTTCGTAATGAATAATGTACCGAAAGACCGTATTGTCTTTCAAGCGCCAGCGAAGCGGCATGAATCCGGCCCGGCGCGCGGATCCGGGGAAAATGGCGGTACGGATTCGATCCCCCCGCTGGGGGAGGGGGCCGGGGTGGGGTTTTCCGTGGCGCGGGTGTTTGGCCTGCGGCAGCCGGAAGAGATGGATTTGTATCAGTTTGGGGTACCATTTCCGGCGCACGCCCGGCCCTATCGTATCCGGGGGTAAAATCCCTGGCGCCTCCGCGTTACAATGGGGAATACGAACCGGTCTCATTCAAGGAGAAAAAGCCATGAGCGCGAAGAAGATCTTGATTTTGGCGGGCGATTTCGTGGAAGATTACGAAATCATGGTCCCCTTCCAAGCCCTGCTGATGGTGGGACACACGGTGCATGCCGTCTGTCCGGGCAAGAAAAAGGGGGACACGGTGCGGACGGCGGTCCACGATTTCGAGGGCGATCAGACGTATAGTGAAAAAAGGGGGCATAACTTCCCGCTGAATGCCTCTTTTGACGACATCCGCGCCGAGGAATACGACGCCTTGCTGCTCCCTGGAGGCCGCGCGCCGGAATACATCCGGCTCAATCCGCGGGTGATCGAAATCGTGCGGCACTTCGCGAGCGCCAACAAGCCCATCGCGGCGGTCTGCCACGGCTTGCAGCTTCTGGCGGCGGCCGGCGCGCTGCAAGGCAAGACGTGCACGGGATACCCGGCCGTGGGGCCGGATGTGAAATCCGCCGGGGGGAACTGGATGGACATCCCCCTCGATCAGGCGCACGTGGACGGCCGCCTGGTCACCGCGCCCGCCTGGCCCGCGCATCCGGACTGGCTGAGGAAATTCTTGCAAGTGTTGGGAACGAAAATCGAACCGTGAGAGGGCTATGACCCAGCAAAGGAAATCAGCATGAGTGAAAAACTGATGCGCTCCCGCGCGCCGGTGCGGATTGATTTCGCGGGCGGATGGACGGATGTGCCGGACTTTTGCCGGACGCGGCCGGGTTATGTGGTGAACGCGGCCCTCAACGTCTATTCGTTCGTGACCATCAGCGAAGGCGCGGTGTTGGAGGGGAACGGCGGACCGGCCTTGCGTGAACGGGGCGGGGTGCCGCATCGCGGCATCACCCTCTATTCGAGCGATTTCGACCTCTACGTGCAGGCTGAAAACATCCGCGAACTGGAATACGACGGCAACATCGACCTGGTCAAGGCGGCGGTGAAACGGCTGGGCGTGGAACGGGAATTCACCCTCATTACCCAGTCGATCGCGCCTCCCGGAAGCGGACTAGGGACTTCGGCCTCGATGGGTGTGGCCCTCCTCTCCGCCCTGAGCCGGTACGCCGGCCGCCATTTTCTGGCTTACGAACTGGCCGAGGAAGCCAGCCGTATCGAACGCGAGGAACTGGGTATTCTGGGAGGCAAACAGGACCACTACGCCAGCGCGCTCGGCTCGCTGCTCTTTCTGGAGTTCCGGGGCGAGGAAGTCCGATCCTCGGCCTTGAATGTGTCCCGCGCGGTGGCGTTGGAATTGGAAAAGAACCTGGTGCTGTGCTACACCGGCCAGTCGCGTCTCTCGGGCGATATCCACGCGCGGGTGAAGGAACGCTTCGAGAACCACGATCCGAACACGGTCGGCGCAATCGACGAGATGAAGGACATCGCGCTGGAAATGAAGGAAGCTCTCCTGGGCGGGCATATGGCCCCCTTCGCGAAATTGCTGAACCGCAACTGGGAATGCCAGAAACGCCTGCATCCCTCGGTGACCAACGAAGGCATCGAACGCGTTTTCCAGGCGGCGCTGGACAACGGCGCGATCGGCGGCAAGGCCTGCGGCGCGGGCGGCGGTGGATGCGTCCTCTTCTATTGCCGCCCCGAACGTGAACACCAGGTCCGCCGCGCCCTTAAACAGGAAGGGGCCACCGTGCTCGACTTCAATATCGACTTCTTCGGCGCCGAAACCTGGACGGAAGACTGTGTGGAATAGATGAATTCGCGGGATAAAAACAAATGCAGGGAGGGCTCAAAGCGCAGCGTGGCCCAATATCCTCCTGGGGCGGCCCGCCGGCCGCCCCAACCATTAAAAAGCCGGATTCTGAGCCAGAAAGATCAATGCCATCCCTTTTTCCTGGGGATGGGAATCTACAACTTCAACTTCACTTCATATTTCTCTTGCTTGGCCAGCATTTCATCCCAGGTCACTTCCCGGCCCTCGTAGGCGGCCATGCGCCCCAAGACGCCCGTCATGGTGGATTCCGCCGCGTATTGGCCGTGGTTGATGGGCTGGTTCCCGCGGATCGCCTTGACGAAATCGAGCACGTTGTTATCCACGCCGATGTCCATGGTGTTATCCTTCCCGGTGCCTTCCCACGGGTTGTCACCGGTGATATGGATCACGCCCCAGTAGTGTGAATCCGCGGTTCCCTTGGTCCCGTACATGCGGATGCACATGTCGTCATAGCCTTTGACGAACTGGGTGGAACTGAAATCCACCTTGACGCCGTTGGGATACCAATAGGTCACGATGAAGTGGTCCCAGCAATCGCCCACATCCACCCGCGCCTTGCGCCCGCCGGTTCCGAACGCCTTGACCGGATGGGCGCGGAGGTACCAGTTGGCCACGTCCAGCACGTGCACGTTCTGCTCGACGATGATGTCGCCGGAGAGGTGGATGTCGAAGACCCAGTTGCGCAGCCGCGCCTCGTCCACCGGCATGCCGGGCTTGTCGTGAGGATTCAGCCGTCCGGTATGGTAATACACGTGTCCCATGACCAGATCCCCGATCGCGCCGTCGTGCACCTTCTGGAGGCATTCCTGGAATTTCGGGCTGTTGCGGGTTTGGAAATCCACCAGGAAGGTGAGGCGGCCCTCCGCCTGCTTGGCGCTGGCCATGATGCTCTGGCATCCGGGCGCGTCGACCGCCACCGGCTTGGCCAGCCAGACATGCTTGCCCGCCTTCACCGCCGCCGCCGCTTGTTCGGGGTGGAAATAGGGGGGGCTGGTGATGGCCACCGCGTCCAGGGGCGAGGCGAGCAGATCGTGGTAGGCTTCCACTCCCTTGTGCAAGCGGGATTTAGCCACGTCGAAGGCCTCGCCGAGGCTCTCCAGACGGTCCGCGAAGGGATCCTGCGCCGCCACGATTTGGATGTCCTTTTCCGCGTTAGTAATCATCTTCTTGCTTATGTAATGCCCCCGCCCGCCGCTGCCGATGATCCCCACTTCGATCTTCGAATTGGCCGGCGCGCCGTGCGCCGAGTCCGCCTTGACCAGGGAGAACGCCGCCGCTCCCGCCAGGCCGGTCTTCAAAAATCCACGCCGGTTGGACCGGATCGCTTGCTTGTTGGACATCACCTCTCTCCTTTCCCGCCTTTGGATCATGAATTGGAATCATACGCGATTGTCAGAAAGGTTCTCTCTTTCACAGGTCACGGACCCAGGGGATCATCGCATGCCTTCTCCGGTTTTTGAAGCCAACATCCCGTTTCCCGGAAAGAAGTGGAAGACAATCAGTTCAATCCCGTCTGAATAGGTTCTTTTTTCACCCAACCGCCGTCTGTCCCGACATCTATTCCCATTCATCCCCGGCGGAGATTCAAATCAAACCAGGTCGTGTGTCTTGCGCCTTGCGGCAATCCACCCCATCCCGATCCTCTTGTTCATCCTGGTCATCCTGATTCAGACAACCCTCCACGCCCTCTGCGCCTCGGCGGTGAGAATGATTGATTGATCCCTCCCCCTTTAGGGGAGCGGATCCGGGTGAGGGAACGCCTTCCTGTTTTGTGATTATCCCATCGCCATTCCCCGCCGGATCTCAAATAGACATATACACAATCCGTCATCCGCAGGAATAAAAAAAAATGAATTTTCCGGCCCCAAACTGACATTCTTCCATTTTATTCCTATCCTTTTAACTAGGGATGTGAAGTAGGTTGTTTTGCCTTGTCATGCCGCCTGGGAATTAGCCGATGGGGAGGAACGGTTAGGAAGGAACAAAGCCATGACCGTCTCTCAAAATTCGAATTACTCCGTTCGCATCATGACAATCGGATTGCAACCCGCTGAAATCGAAAGCCTGCAAAAAATCGCTCACGACGCGGGCGGAATCGTGCACATCGCCCGCAATGATCTAGACCTCTCCAGTCAGGCTCATTTGTACCACTTCGACCTGTATGTCTTCGGCCAGAGCGAGGAAATCCAAAATCCCAGCTATTGCATGTGGCTGCTGAAGGGAGTCGCCACCCATTGCGGCGCGATCCTGATTTATACCACCTTGCCTAAGGAAGAACAGAAACGCATCGGCCGCTTTCACGCCACCCACGTCTTGGGCCGGCCGGTCGATCCGCGTCTCCTCGCCAAAACCGTCGACGCCGCCCTGCATGACTCCGGCGAGAGCAAGGAATCGTTGTGGTCCGTGTTGATCCATTGGCTGCCGCTGCGGTGGAAACATGCTTGAAGGCGCGGCGGCCTCACTCCGCGCTTTCCAGCGTTTTCTCGTTTCCGCATCCGGGGCAATACGGCAGCAAGGACGGCCGGATCGTCGGGCAGGCGGCGCATTGTTCATACAACCGCGTGCCGCAGGCCGGGCACGAGTAGGGTTTTTCCTCCTCCGCGGTATCCACGGCCGGGAAGGGGCCGCTGGACTTCGGCCCTTTGCGGGTCCAGATCATGTGCTTGAACGGCCCCCGCTCGATGGGATAGGCGCACACCGGGCATCTTCGCTTTTGATAGGCTTCCTTGAACAGTTGGATCAGCCAGTCCCGCTGGGGCGAGGCCACCATCCGGATCAGATGGACCAGAAACGCCACCACCACCGCAATGGCCGCGCCCAGGGCGATGTACTTGAAGAACTCGCTGGGAAAATGCCGGTGCACGACATCCCCGGTCTTCAGAAACACCGCGATGAACGTTGCGTAGACCAGGGGCGCGTAGGGAGTGTTCCGCTTTTTCCGCACCATCCAGGCCGCGGCCGCCAGCAGGGGAATCAGGAATGACAATTTCAACGCCGCCACCTTGAGCTCATGCCGGCGGGATAAACGGGCGTATTCTTCCGACGCCTGGCTCTGACCCGCCGATATGATCTCCTGTGCCCGGGCGAGTTCCCGCTCGAGGCCGCGCAGCTGCTCGCTGAGCCGGGCGATCTCCTGGTTGGCCTCCTGATATTTCTTTTGATTTTCCAGGAAGATCTTCTGGCTTTCCTCCAGAGCGGTCATCTCCGCCTCCGAGGGGCTGACATTCTTTTCCAGGTAACTGCGCCGCAGATCGAGCAGCTGGTTCATGGTCTGCTGCGAGTTGCTGGTGCTGTTCCGCAAAATATCCTGAATTTCCCGCTGGCCGGCGATCTGGGTGGTGATGTCCGCTTTTTGCTTTTCCAAGTCCAGCCGCTGCTTCAGGGCAGCCTGATCGACATACCGGGCTTCGATTTCCGTGTCGCTCGGCCCCGGGATATTGCCGATGTCGTCTTCCACGAATCCCAATAACCAAAAGGAAAACAAGGTCAACAAAAAACTGAAAAAAAAGATGAGAAACCGATGGCCCGCCGGCCCTTTTTTTTCAATACGGAGTTTCATGGCAGGATCCCCTTCCAGGCGTCAGGTTTGGTATGGCGTGATCCTAATGCAGATCCTGTACCATAATCCATGCTGGATGGTTGATTTTTATAAATATATTGAAGTCAGGGAATTGGCTGGCTATGCGCATCCTTGTAAAGAAGAGTGATGAGATGTTGCAAGCAGGAATTGTAGTATGAACCATCATTTTTTGCATCTCAAAGGGTATGGAAAAACAATTCCCTCCGCGGAGGCAGCATGTCTTTCTCAAGCAGGGTCGCGTTGCCACTTGCCCCCTGCGGTTTGGACATATCCGGCGAAAGAGCGATCGATAGCCCATCGCGGGAACCGGAGAGAGCCATCCAATTCCCTCTCCCCCGGGAGAGGATGAGCCTTTCTTCGGCGTCTATCCTCTCGATTCGTTCCAAAGACCGCTCAGGAAGAAATCTGTTTTTCCCCTACGGTTCGGAGTCATGGAATGGAAACGCGAATTCGCCCATCTCATACTCACTGGCCCGATGAACCTCATTGGCTGGATGAACTATATAATAAAGTACAGAATGACCGCATGCGCCACAAAATGGTGTTATAGTAATAATCCTTGAATCGACATGTACAAGAAAGGAGGGACATGAACTATGTTACGCGGCAAGCCAAAAATGGAACCGGGACCGACTCGCAGGGCGTTCTTGAAAACCACTGTAGCCTTGGCCGGTCTCGGCGGGAGTAGCCGGGTGCAGGCGGTCTCCAACCCGGAGCGGCTGGCCCTCGATGGCGGCCCTCAGGCTGTGACCTTTCCTGAGGATCGCCATAGCGCCTTGACGAAATGGCCGCGCTATGGGCCCGAGGAAAAGAACGCCCTGGCCGCGGTGATTGAGAAGGGCGACTTCTACCAACAGCTTCCTCTTCTGGAAGAGGAGTGGAAGGCGTACACCCGGACGGCGTTTTGCAAAGCGCACATGAATGGATCAAGCGCCTTGACCTCGATGTACTTCGCGCTCGACCTGCCCCCGGGAAGCGAAATCATGGTCCCGTCGTACACTTTTTTCGCTCAAATCCTTCCGATGCGCTTCTTTAGCTGTACGCCGATCTTCATCGACATCGATCCCCGCACGGCCACTTTCGATCTGGATTATGCCACGCGCCACTTGACCAAACGGACGCGCGCCCTGTGCCCGATGCACTCGTGGGGAATGCCTTGCGAAATGGACAGGATCTCCAGCTTCGCCCAGGAAAAAGGATTGATCCTACTCGAAGACGCCGCCCACGCTCACGGAGCCTCGATGCAAGGCAAAATGATGGGTACCTGGGGCGATATGGGTATTTGCAGTTTCCAAAAAAGCAAGGTTTTACCCGCCATCGAAGGCGGCATGGGCATGTATCAAAAGCGGGAATACTACGAGCGCGCCGCCGCCTTCGGACATTATGAAGACCCGGCCAAATTCCCGGAAGACAGCCCGGTCCGCGCCTACGAGGGTACCGGTTTCGGCCAAAAGTATCGCATGCATCCCCTGGCGGCGGTCCTGCTTCGCGAGCAGCTGCGCACTCTCGATCAACGCAACGCTCTCGTGGAACGTCAGGTTCGTCAATTGAACGGCCGCCTCGCCCAGCTGCCCGGTTTGTCGGAACCGGTCTGCCGTCCCGATCAGAAGCGTGTTTACTACTATGCCAATATGCTGTTCTTCGATGAGAAGAAGGCTGGATTCTCGCGCCAGGCTCTCCTGAAGGCTTTACGGACCGAGGGAGTGAAGGCGAGTATTTGGGGTGAAGACGGATATCCCCTCCAACACAAGTATAAAATCTATTCCGAGGCGAAGTGGTGGCACCACAAGCCGAAGATACCCGATGTGCTTCCGGGCTCGGAGCAGGTCAACCGGTCGCACTTCTTTGTGGCGTTATTGTATGAAGAAGCGCCGGAATTGATCGAACAATACGCCCGAGCATTCGAAAAAGTGTGGGCCAAACGCGGGCAGCTGGCCAAAATCAGTTAGAAGGAAGGCTGGCGAAATGGGATCCGGCCGGCCTTTCTTGGCTTGCCGCCGTGTACCCGCTCGCAAAAGGATCATTAAGGTTCATCCGATAAGTGCGTACATTTTTCCGAACGCGCGGCCGGCTATCGATTCGACGGGTGGGAGAGAGCCATCCGCTATCCCCTGGCCCTCTGGGAGAGGGCCAGGGTGCGGGAAAACCTTGTTTCACCGTCTATCCCCCGGCTGGATCCAATGATCGCTGGGGAAGAAAGTAGTTTCTCTTTTCGGTTTGGAGAATTGGAATTGAAATGCGATTTCGCCCGTCATGGATTCACTAACCGGAGGGACATGAAGTTCTATTGTGTGATCAAGACTTCGGGGCAAAGAACATCTCTGTCTTTGGGATAGGTTGGGGGAAATTACGTCAGGGTGTACCTTGGCATCCGCCCGCTTCCTTGCGGGGAGGTAATACCTTTTTCTCCATCCCGTACATAGTACCCGGATGTCTAAGTTCTTAATGTACTAGCCGTTGCAATACTCTCTCCCGATTCATCCAGCCCCTGCTCCCCGGATCATCGATTGCCCGGTTCTTTGCTTCCGGTTGCGGCGCCCCTACGGCTCTTTCCGATTGTATCTTCCTGATTATAAAAAGGTTATAGTATGGGAGATTTCCTTGTGGATGGGTGTATCCACCTTCCGGATCGGGATATGAGTGGGGGAAAGCCTCTTGGCGGTATGAGTAATACCGATTCCACTCTGCGTAACACGTTTCGGCGGATGAATCAATCAAATTAGAGAGTCTGTAATTTAATCGCGAAGAACCTCATGTATTTGGGATTTCTACCCATCGAAACAGTCTGGGATTTACTGCACAAATGTACACTTAAATGGCTTGGAAAAAAGAATTTAGGTGCTTATTTTTCGCAAAATTCGCTTGAAACCGCCCTCCGACTCTGCTACTATCCCATGTTGTGGAACAAAATCCCGAAAAATTCCAAAAAAACCCAAACATTGGGGAAAAGTAAAAATTAGGATGAACGGCGAGAACTCCGGCAGTTTGGAACATGGCCCTAACGCCCGTCCGGGGAATCCGCCGGTCATTGACAGATTAATCGGGACATATGAGCGCACGATCGATTCCAAATCGCGCATCGGTCTGCCTCATCAATTTCGCGACAAACTCGGGAATTCTCCGCTCATCCTGATCCGTTGGATGGACAAATCGCTGGTTCTCTTTCCCGAGTGCAATTGGCTGCCCTTGGCGGAGAATGTCAGCCGTTTGGCTTACTATACAAAGGAAGGGCAGGCGATCCGCCGCCAGATGTACGCCAATGCGCGCGAAGTCAGTTTGGATAAAGAAGGCCGCATCATTATACCACAAGATATGGTGGAATATGCGCGATTGGATGGAAAAGTTATTGTATCAGGCGATTGGGACAAAATCATGATCTGGAATCACGCCATCTTCCTCGAGCAAATCGCGAAAGATGATGTGACGCTCAACGAGAAGATGCCCAGTGTGCTGGCGGTCACGCAAGGGCGGAAAAGCTGGGAAGTCTTCGAGAAAGAGATGGCTCAGAATCCATCCGGCAAGAATGGATCCAATGGATCCGCATAATGTTTATCATGTTCCGGTCATGGAGAGCGAAGTGGCCGAGATGCTGCGGCCGGCCATGCCAGGAGCCGTTTTCGTGGATTGTACGATTGGGTATGGGGGGCACAGCGCGGCGATTACCCGCTTTTTTGATTCCCGGGATTGGCTGATCGGAATCGACCGGGATGACGAGGCCTTGGCCTTCTGCCGGGAGCGCTTTCGAGACGCACCGTTCCGAGTGAGTTTCCATCATCGGGGATTTGAGGAATTGGAGGAAATCCTGACGGAAGAGGGGATCCATGCCGCGGACCGGTACCTCATCGACTGTGGTTTTTCATCCCCCCAAGTGGACCGGGCGGAGCGAGGCTTTAGTTTTTCACGGGACGCCGAGCTGGACATGAGAATGGACCGGCGGCAGCCCCTGACGGCCAAGGATGTGATCCAGACATGGGATGAAAAGGAGCTGGCCGGCTTGTTTCAGCGGTATGGCGAGGAACGGTTTTCCCGGCGGATCGCCAAGGCGATCGTCCGCCGGCGGAAAGATGAACCGATCGGCACCACCCAGCAGCTGGCGGATGTGGTGATCCAGACGATTCCCGCCCGGTACCAGCATCAGGAAGGGATTCATCCCGCCACGCGGGTGTTCATGGCGTTGAGGATCTTCGTGAACGACGAGCTGGAGGCCTTGCGGAAAGGAATCCAGGCGGCCCAGGCGCATCTGAGCCCCGGCGGCCGGATCGGCGTACTGAGTTACCACTCGCTCGAGCATCGGATCACGAAGAAAGAGTTTGGAGAATTCTGCGGCCCGCGGCAGCATCCTCCCGGGATGCCGGTGCGGGGCGATGAAGAACCGGCCCGGGGAGTGATCCTCACGCGCAAGGCCATCCGGCCCTGCGCGGCCGAACTGAACCGGAATCCACGCTCCCGCAGCGCGCAGTTCCGGGTTATGGAACGCCTGGGCGTCCGGGCGGATTAAGGGAATGCTGACCGGGAGGGTGTCCTGCGGTCCAGGGATTCAGTCCAGGATTCCGGCGGAACCCCCGGTTTCCATTATATAAAAAAAACAGGGCGAGCGATGCCGCGGAAACCGGCGGATGACTTTCATACCACGATTCACGTGGCGCGGGGCTTTTTGGGTTATATCTGGATGATTGTCCTGGCCGGCAGCGTCATTCTGATCGTGAACATGTCCATGGAAGTGAAACGGATCCGCTACAGCCTGGGTGAGAAGAACCTCGAGAAGATACGTCTTCTGGATGAATTGCGGCGGGTGGAAAACCGCATCGGCGAACTGGAACGCTACCACCGCATTGCGGAATTGGTGCGGACGCAGTTGCCGCAATTGGGTCCGCCGCGCCACCCGGCGATCGAGCTGGTGGTTCCCGGCCTGCAAACCCGTACGGGCTTGCCGGTCCCGGCGGCCCCGGAGTTGGAGGAACCGGGCCTGTTGTCCCGCGTCCGGAAATATTGGCAACGGATGGGAGATTGGGTGAGGGAACAAGTGCATAGGTGGATCGAGTAGAACGTCCCGGTGACGCGCCGCGCTGCGCGGCCGGCGCCGGACAATGGCAGGTGGGATCGTGAAGAGTAACCAGATCTCGGCGTCACGTATTGTGTTGTTGATGGGGATCGCGACTCTCGTGTACGCGGGCCTCGTCATCAACCTTTTCTTTCTGCAGGTGGTCCACGCCCCCGACGTGATCGCCCGGAGCGGGCGCGCGCGGACCTTCCATCTGCCCTTGCCTCCCACGCGCGGTTTGCTCCTCGACCGAAACGGCAAGGCGCTGGCGCAGAACGACATTCTGTACACGGCCGTGGCCGACAAAACTCATATCCAGAACGTGACCGCAACCTTGGAACAGGTGGGCGGGATGTTGAGCCTGTCGCCCGCTGAAATTCAGCGTCATATCTCGTTTTTGCTCAAGGAAAAGGTCAAGGCCCGCGAACTGAAGCAAAATCTGACCGAAGAAGACAAGGAGCGGATCGAGGCCGCCGGGATCTCCGGGATCGAATTCCATGAACAGCCGATCCGCTTCTACCCGGAGGGAACGCTGGCCGCCCACGTGGTGGGCTATACCGGAGCGGATAACGCCGGCCTGGCGGGGCTGGAATTTTCCTTGAACGAGAAACTGAAGGGCATGCCCCAGGTGATCGAGGCCGACAAGGACATCCGCCGCCGGCCCATCGCCGACACGGATTACACCAAGGCCATGATCCGTGGCGCGGATTATGTGCTGACCATCGACAGCTACATCCAATACATCGTCGAGCGGGAACTCAAGAAAGTGTGCGAGGAAACCAACGCGGTCCAGGCTGACGCCGTAGTCATCCATCCCCACAGCGGTGAAATTTTAGCTTTAGCAAACTATCCCACGTATGATCCGAACGACTACCAGAATTATTCGGAAGACTACCGCAAAAACCGGCTGCTCACCGACGTATTCGAACCGGGATCGGTGATGAAGCCGTTCACGATCGCCGCGGCCCTCGATCAGGGAGTGGTGACGCCCGGCACCCGCTTTTATTGCGAAAACGGATCGTTCTACTTCAAGGGCCGCACCATCCGCGACGACATCCACCGCTTCGATACGCTTTCGGTGCACGATATTCTCGTCTACTCGAGCAACATTGGAACCATCAAGATCACCCAGCGGTTGGGCTCCCATCCCGATGACTTCCGCGGCCAGGCGCGGGTGTTGTATGACTACCTGACCCGCTTCGGCTTCCGGAACGGGGGGGAAGCGACCACCCTGTTGCCCGGCGAGAGCGGCGGAATTTTGCGGCCGCCGCAACAGTGGCAGCCCGCGTCCATCGGCTCGATTCCCTACGGGCAGGAGATCGCCACCAACACGCTGATCCTGACAGCGGCCTATGGTGCGTTGGCGAACCGGGGCCTCTATCAGAAACCCTCGATCCTGCGCGGATACCAGGTCATGGACCGGTATTTCTATCCGCGGGAACCTGTGCCGCCCTACCGCATCATCTCGGAACAGACGGCGGACGCATTAATCAAAATGATGATCGACGTCACTGAAAACCCTGAAGGGACAGGACGTTATGTGCGGATACCGGGGTTCCATATCGCCGGCAAGACGGGAACCGCGCAAAAAACCGATCCGCGCACGGGGGCCTATGCCCGCGGCAAACGCATCGCCTCGTTCGCCGGATTTTTCCCTGCTGAAAATCCCGAAGCCGTGATCGTGGTGGTTGTCGACGAGCCGAAGAAAAAGAAATACGGCGGCGAAACCGCCGGCCCGGTCTGGAAGACCATTGCCGAGGAAATCATCGCCTATTGGGGCTTGAGTCCCACGTACAAAGAAGATCCTCTGCTGGTTCAAGCGGCCGCCAAGGCCCAGGCGGAGATCCAATCCGCCACTTCGGTTTCCGGTCCCGGCGACTCCAAGCCCTTTCTCTCGTTCGGTGTGACCCGGCAACTGCCGGTTCCGCCCGCGCCGGTCTGGACTCCCGGGAACGGGACCATGCCCGATCTGGTGGGCTTGTCCATCCGCGAAGCCTATGTGCGGCTGGCGGTGAATGGATTGAAAGCGGACATTCAGGGAACCGGGAAGGTCGTGAAACAGCCGATCCCCCCGGGGACTCCCTTGAACGGTTTGAAAAAGATCGGCGTGGTGGAATGTGAACCGGCGCTGACCGATCCCGGCATTCTACCCACCCCGGAGATGGTGGTGACCCGTTAGCTCTGTGTGTGGCGTTTGGGCCGCGGCGGGAAGAGACTTCCCGGGATGCAGGGATTGATCAATAACGAATACGAAGCGGTACTTCCTCATCATGAGGAGAGGTGGCATGGCCGAGGGCAGCCGGATCTTTTCGGGCGTGGAAATTCTCGAGACGCGGGGCGCGCTTCCCGGCGTTTTCGAACAGCTGACCTGCGATTCGCGCGAGACGCGGGCGGGCGGGCTATTCGTGGCGCTGCGCGGTTCCGCGTTCGACGGACACCAGTTCCTGGCTGACGCGGCGGCCCGGGGAGCGGGCGCGGCGGTGGTGGACCGATTCGGAGAACCGTCTACGCTGCCCCAGATCCGGGTGGCCGACACCCTGGCGGCGCTGCCCCGTGTCGCGGCCAATTTCTACGGGAATCCAGCCCGGGATCTGAATATCACCGGCGTGACCGGATCCAGCGGCAAGACTACCTTCACCTATCTGCGCGAATCCATCTGGAAGGCGGAGGGCGTGCGGGCGGCGGTGATCGGCACGATCGAGTACCGCTTCGACGATCAGATCCGCGAATCGCCCAACACCACCCCCTTGCCGCATGAAATGCAACAGCTGCTGCGGGAAATCGCGGACCGGGGAATCCGCCATGTGGTGATGGAAGTGTCGTCGCACGGCCTGGCGCTGCACCGCGTGGACGAGATCGCCTTCGATGTGGCCGTGTTCTCCAACCTGACCCCGGAGCACCTTGATTTCCACCCCACCATGGATCACTACCGCGAAACCAAAAAGCGGTTGTTCACCGGGCACCTCAAACCGGAAGGGACGGCGGTGTTGAACCTCGATGACGAGACCGGCCGCCGCTTCCGGGACGAACTCGCCGGGCGCAAACTCCTGACCTATGCGGTCGAACGGGAGGCCGACGTCCGCGCCCGCGGGATCGACATGAGCCTGGACGGCTTCCGTTTCCGCTTGGAGTTTCCCGGCGGCCGGACGTGTGACATTCACTCCCCGCTGATCGGTGCGCACAACGTGTCCAACCTGGTGGCGGCGGGCGCGGCCGCCTGGGCATCAGGAACCCCGGTGGAGGTCATCCAGCAGGGACTGGAAGCCTGCCACGGGGTGCCGGGGCGGCTCGAATCCGTCCCCAACACGATCGGCGCGCAAGTGGTGGTCGATTACTGTCACAAGCCGGACGCGCTGGAGAAATGCCTCCAGGCGCTGGCCGTCATCCCTCACCAGCGGATCATCACCCTGTTCGGTTGCGGGGGCGACCGCGACAAGCGCAAGCGTCCCCTGATGGGTGAAATCGCGCTGCGCTACAGCGACCGGGTGATCGTGACCTCCGACAACCCCCGCACCGAGGACCCGGAGAAAATCATCGAGGACATCGTGGCGGGCATGTCATCCGGCCGGGACCGCTACCGGATCATCGTGGACCGGCGGGAAGCACTGCGGGCGGGAGTGACCGAGCTGCGCGCGGGGGATATCTTGCTGGTGGCGGGCAAGGGCCACGAAACCTACCAGATCATCGGCCGCCAGAAATATCCCTTTGACGACCGGGAAATCACCCGCGCGCTGCTGATCGAGGCGGGCAAGGGAAGGGAGGACGGCTCATGGCGCTGATGTTCCTCTTCCCTCTCTCACGGACGTATCCGGACCTTTTGGGCGTGCTCAACGTGCTGGGCTACATCTCGTTCCGCTCGGCGATGGCCGCGGTGACCGCCATGGTCATCGGCGTGTTGATCGGTCCCTATTTCATCCAATGGCTGACGCGGATGAAAATCGGACAGACCATCCGGGGCGAGGGAGTCAAGGCGCTGTATGAACGTCACAAGGACAAATCCGGGACGCCGACCATGGGCGGCACGCTGATTCTGGCCGCGGTGACCATCTCCATCTTGATCTGGGGCAACCTGACCAATCCCCTGGTTTTGGCCAGCCTGGTGGGGACCTTGTCGCTGGGGGCGCTGGGTTTCCTGGACGATTACACCAAACTGACGGAGAAAAAATACTTGGGCGTGAAGGCCCGGCAAAAGCTGTTCGTGCAGTTCTCCATCGGGCTGGCGGTGGGCTTCTCCCTGTATTTTCTCCACCCGTTGATCCCCGACCGGCCATTCGATCTGCCATTGCCATTCTTCAAGAACGCTTTCATCCCGCTGGGGATTTTCTACATCCCCTTTGTGGCCTTGGTCATCACCGGATCGAGCAACGCGGTGAACCTCACGGACGGCCTGGACGGCTTGGCGAGCGGCTGCGTGATCATCGCCTCCTTGGCCTTCGCGGCGCTGGCCTACATCGTCGGCCGGGTCGATTACAGCAACTACCTGGGTATTCTGCACGTGCCCCACAGCGGCGAGCTGGCGGTGTTCGCCATGGCCCTGGCCGGGGCGGCGATGGCCTTCCTGTGGTACAACGCCCACCCAGCGATGATATTCATGGGGGACACGGGGTCGTTGGCGCTGGGGGGAGCGCTGGGGACCCTGGCGGTTTTCATCAAGCAGGAACTATTGCTGTTCATCATCGGCGGCGTCTTCGTGCTGGAAGCGGTGTCGGTGATCCTGCAGGTGGCGTCGTACAAATATCGCAACAAAAAGCGGGTGTTTTTGATGGCCCCGTTGCATCATCACTTTGAAATGAAAGGGTGGTCCGAGACCACCATCGTGGTCCGCTTCTGGATTCTGGCGGCGGTCTTCGCCTTTCTGGGGCTGGCCACGTTGAAAGTGCGGTAATCCATGGAACCAGGCGGCTTGGATACCATAGATCCCGGGTTCTGGAAAGCGGCCGATTCGCCGATCCGGCCGCGCCTGGCCCCTCCCCGCCCCGATCTGGCCGGGCTGAACGTCCTGGTCGTGGGCATGGGCGAGAGCGGCCAGGGAGCCGCCGATTTGCTGTGCCGGGAAAAGGCCGTGGTGACCGTGTACGACAGCGACGCCAAGAAGATCGAGGCGCTGCGGGCGGAATGGGAGCCGCGCGGCGTGAAGCTGCTGAGCGGCCGGTTGGAGCCGGTGGAGAAGCTCGACTTTTGCGTCGTCAGCCCGGGCGTGCCGCCGTTCGGACCGTTTTTTACCTGGCTGCGGCAGGCGCGCATCCCGCTCCTGGGCGAGTTGGAGTTGGCCTGCCGGTTTCTCCAGCGCGCCATCCTGGCGGTGACGGGAACCAACGGCAAGACCACCGTGACGCACATGATCCGGCATATTCTCAACCGCCAGGGCATTCCCGCCGAGGCGGTGGGGAATGTGGGCTACCCCGTGTCGCGGGTGGCGGCGGAAGGACGGCGGACCGGCGGCGCGCCGTTGGTCATGGAAGTGAGCAGTTACCAGTGCGAGACGATGGAGTATTTCCGGCCGGCGGTGGCGGTGGTCACGAACCTCGCTCCCGACCACCTGGACCGGTACAACTCCGTCCGCGAGTACTACGAAACGAAGTTCCGGATGTGTATCAATCAGGCGCCGGATGAGGCACTGTGGTTGGGCCCCATGGTTGAGGGGAACTGTCCCCGGTGGGTCCGTTCCCAAAAGATGTCCTTTGCCGTGGATTCGTTGGAATCCCAGGGACTCTTGTACCAGAACGGATCCGTGGTGTACCGGGACGGTTCGAGGGAAGAGAGCCACTCGTGGCCCTCTTTCGCCAATTATCCGGCTCAGCAGGGATTGAACGCGCTGGCGGCCGCCGGCGCGTCGGTGTCGTATGGCATCCCCCTGGCTGAGGCGTTGCACGCCATAGAATCGTTTCAAGCGTTGCCGCACCGGTTGGAGTTCGTCAAGGACGTAAAGGGGATCCGCTGCTACAACGATTCCAAGGCCACCAACGTGCACGCGGTGGAAGCCGCCTTGAAATCGCTGCCCGGGCCCGTCCGGCTGATCGCCGGCGGACAGGCCAAGGGCGACAGCCTGGATCCCCTCACGCCGCTGATCCGCGATAAAGTCCGCGCTATTTACCTGATCGGCGAGGCGGCGGAAACCTTCGCGCGCGCCTGGCGGCCTCTAACCGCGGTCCACCTGGAAGCCACCCTCGAGGCGGCGGTGGACCACGCCCTGCGGGACGGCGCGGCGGGTGAGATTCTGCTCCTTTCCCCCGCCTGCGCCAGTTGGGACATGTTCAAGAACTACGCGGACCGCGGCGACCGGTTCAAGCGCGCGGTGGAGGAGTGGAATTCATGATCCGCACCGGCCCTTTTGTCGTGGGCGCCTTGTTCGTGCTGACCCTGGGACTGGTGATGCTGGGAATCATCATGGTGCTCAGCGCCAGCCAGTTCGTGTTTTCGTCCGCGAATCCCGACCGGAACATGTATCAGTACATGGGCAAGCAGCTGATCTCGTTCAGTCTCGGCCTGGCCTGCCTCGGATTCTGCAGCACGCGGGATTACAACCGCTGGGACCGGTGGTCGCGGGCCCTCATGGTGCTGGCGATCGGCCTGTTGGTTTTTGTTCTGTTTTTCGGGCCGAAGGTGAACGGCGCGCGGCGGTGGATCGTAGTGTTCGGTTTGCAGTTCCAACCGTCGGAGTTCACGAAACTGGCGGTCATCCTGTATCTCTCGTCGGTATGGGCGGGCCGTTACGAGCGGTTGGGCTCGTTCTTCAAGGGCGTGATGTTTCCCATGTCGCTGGTCGTGACGGCGCTGGGGTTGATCCTGCTGGAACCGAGCCACAGCGCCACGCTGTTCATCGGCGTGCTCTCCGTGTCGATCTGGTATGTGGCCGGCGGCCGGATACGGCACGTGATTCCCTTTTTCGCGGCGTTGTGCGTGGCGGTGCTGGTCGCCCTCTATCAAAAGCCGTATCTGTTGGAGCGGATTTACGCCTTTTTCCAGCCCGGCGCCTACAAGGACAAATCGTTTCACGTCGAGCAAGCCGAGATCGGATTCGCCCACGGGGGGATGTGGGGCGTGGGACTGGGTGAAGGGCAGCAAACCCTGGGTTTCATCCCCTTCGTGCACACGGACTTCATTTTCGCGGCCATGGGCGAGGAACTGGGATTCGTGAAGTGCTCGCTGGTGCTGCTGATCTTTCTCGCCATCGTATGGCTGGGCTTCACGATCGCGCTGCGGTGCCAGAATCCCTTCGGCCGCCTGCTGGCCACGGGATGCACCGCCGCGCTGGGGATGCAGTCCGCCATCAATATCGCCGTGGTAACCGGCTGCCTGCCTACCACGGGGATTTCGCTGCCGTTCATCTCGTACGGCGGATCGTCGTTGTGCGTCAGCATGGCGATGATCGGATTGTTGATGAGCGTCGCCAAGGAGACCTTCGACGCCAACCAGGTCCGGTCCCGGGGATGACCGGGCCGGCCTCAGAAAGCGGAAGACGGAAAGGGCGGACGGGGTGAACGCGAGCCGGACAACGGAAGAAGGCCGTACCGGGACGATCATCCTGACCGGCGGGGGAACGGGAGGGCATTTGTATCCGGCGTTGGCGGTGGCCGAAGCCCTGCGCGCCGCGGACCCGGATGTCCGGCTGGCTTACCTCGGGAAGGAGGCCCCCCGGGACCGGGAGGAAGTCGAAAAACGCGGTATCCCCTTTCATGGCTTCAGGGTGGAGGGGATGCGCCGGCGGCTGACCTGGACCAACGCCCGCGCCTTGTGGCGGGCCGCCGCCGCGGCCTGGCAATGCGGCCGGTGGATGAAGCCTCTCCGGCCCGGCGTGATTTTCGGCGTGGGCGGGTACGTTTCCGCTCCCGCCCTGCTCGCGGGCCGGTGGCGGGGATGGAAACTGACCTTGCACGAGCAGAACGTGCGGCCCGGCGCCGTGAACCGGATCATGGCGCGCTGGTGCGGCCGGGTGTATGTGACGTATCCCGCCACGCGGGACTTTTGGAAGACCCTACCCTGCCAGGTGACCGGGTTTCCCCTGCGCCGGGAATTGATCGAGGAACGGGACCGGGCCGTGTCCGGTTCCACGAAGGCGGTTCCCGGGGTGCTGGTCACCGGGGGCAGCCAGGGAGCCCGGCGGCTGGTGGAGATCAGCCTGGAGGCGTTCCACCGCCTGGCCGCCCGGGGCGCCGCGTTCCGGGCGGTGGTGCAGACCGGGGAACGGAATTACGACTGGGCGCGGACGCGGCTCTGTCCCGCCGCCGTGGAACTCGTGCCGTTTATCCACGACATGGCGGCGGCGTACCGGGACGCGGACGTGATGGTGAGCCGTGCGGGATCGGGCTCGCTGTCGGAGATCGCCCTGTGGGGTTTGCCCGCGATTCTCGTGCCGTATCCGTACGCCAGCGGGAATCATCAATACGTGAACGCGAGAGCGTTTCAGGACGCGGGCGCGGCCCGCGTGATGGAGGAGAAAGACCTGACGCCGGAAGGACTCGCCGCCGCCTTGGCGGATCTTCTGGGACAGGCCGAAACGCGGAGGGAAATGGGCCGGCGGGCGGCCGCCTTGGCGCGCCGTGACGCGGCGGATGTCATCGCGAACGATCTGCTTGAATTGTTGAAGGGTTGAGGGAACCATGCCGAACCAGGAATCCCTGCCGGGGATCACCCATATCCACCTGGTGGGTATCGGGGGCATCGGAGTGAGCGCGCTGGCGCCGCTCCTGCGCCGCCGGGGGTTTACCGTGACCGGCTCGGATCCGGCGCGCAACGCCGTGACCGAACGCCTCGAGCGGCAGGGAATCCTTATTTATCACGATCACCAAGCCGCGAACATCGAGGGGGCCTCGCTGTTGGTTGTCACCTCGGCGGCGAAGGAAGACAATCCCGAAATCCAGGCGGCGCGCGCGCGGGGCGTTCCCATCTGGCCGCGCGCCAAGATGTTGGGCTATCTGCTGCGCGATTACCGCGCCGCGGTGTTCACCGGCGCCCACGGCAAGACCACCACCACGGGGATGACCGTGTCGGTCTTCCTGGACGCCGGGAAGGATCCCACGGCGTTTATCGGCGGGGACCTGGACCGGATCGGGGGCAATTGCCGCGTGGGGCGGGGCGAATGGGCGATCGCCGAGGGGGACGAGAGCGACGGTTCGTTCGTCCATCTCAAGCCCGAAATCGCGGTTGTCAACAACATCGACGCCGACCATCTCGATTTCTATCCGGACCTGGACGCGATCATCGCCGGGTTCAACCGCTTCCTGGACGGCGTCCGGGACGGCGGGTGGATCGTGGCCTCGGTGGATTGCGCCCATTGCCGGCGGCTCGTGGGCCGTCCCGGAATCCAGCGCCTGAGTTACGGCTTTTCCCAGGCGGACATCCAGGGCGGGGATTATGAGCCCGAGCCGGACGGCGGACGTTGCAAGGTCTCGATCCATGGGAAACGGGCCGGGATCCTCCGGCTGCGCGTCAGCGGACGCATGCATGCCCACAACGCGCTGGCCGCCCTGGCCGTCAGCCATCTGGCCGGCATTCCGTTTGATCAGGCCGCCGAATCCCTCTCCCGCTTTACGGGCATTCGCCGCCGCCTGGAGAGGACCGGCGAGGCCGGGGGCGTGACCGTGATCGACGACTACGCCCATCACCCCACGGAAATCCAGGCGACCATCCAGGCCCTGCTTGACCGCCGCCCCCGCCGCCTCATCGGCATTTTCCAGCCGCACCTCTATTCCCGCACGCTCAAGTTGCTCGAGGAATTCGGCCAGGCCTTCACCGGGCTGGATCTTCTCATCCTGACGGATATTTATCCCGCCCGCGAAAAGCCCATCCCCGGCGTGACCGGCGCGGTGCTGCTGGATCCGGTCCGGCGCGCCGGCGCCGAGGCGGTCTACGTGCCCTCGCTGGATGAGATTCCCCGCGTGGCGGCGTCGTACGCCCGGGCAGGGGACCTGATCGTGACCCTGGGGGCGGGGGACGTGGGGAAAGTGGGCCGGCGGATTCTGGAGGAACTCCGCGCGCGCCTGGAGGGAGGCGGACCATGAGCGGATTCGTTTCCCGCGGCGTGGACGCCCTGGTGTACCTGGTGCAGTACGTGTGCCGGGTGCTGATCCTGGGCATCTCCCTGGCCGGCCTGATCCTGCTGGTCCTGGACCTGGCCCTGAAGTTCTACCGCTCCCCCGATTTCACCATCCAGGAAATCACCATCCAGGGGAATCACCGCGTGACCGGGGAGGAGATCCGCGCGCTGGCCGCCATTCCCCCGGGGACGAACATCTGGCTGATCAGCCTGGAAGAGCTGGGAGCGCGGCTGGAGACGCATCCCTACATCCGGACCGCGGCGGTGCGCCGCATTCCGCCCAAGCGGATCCATCTGAGCATCGTGGAGCGCGCGCCGGTGGCCTTCTTCCTGCGCAAAGCGGACGGCGGCCTGTACGGGCTGGATCTGGACGGCATGGTGCTGCCGCCGTTGATCCCCCCGGCGGGGCCGGACGGGGAGAATCCGGCGGCCGAGGAGGATATCCAGACGCTGTTGTCCCATCCACTCATCGAAACCGCCTTGCCCCTGCCGGAGAAGGCGGGCGATCGCGTCCAAGAGCCCCGGGTGATCCGGGGACTGGGATTTTTGGACCAATTGCAAAACCAGGTTCCCGTGTTTTTCCGGGAAATCGTGGAGATGGAAATCCAGAAGGACGGCAATTTCACGCTGCATCTCCGCCGCCGGATCGGGGTGATGGTGATGCACGATCTGCAATCCCCGGACTTGACGCAAAAGATAGGCGCGTTTTGGCGCATGATGGAGGAAGAAAACCTGCGGGCGGTATACGTCGACGCGCGCTTTCCTGATAAAGGATTCGCCGTGCGGGGCGATGCCACGCAGCCGGAACAGTGGGCGCGCCTGTACCGCTCGGAGAAAACGTATCTCACCCAATCCGGACGCCTGGAGCCATGAGGAAACGCATGTACGACCGGGATTACATGTTGGCCATCGACATCGGCACGACGAAAGTCTGCGCGGTGGTGGCGCGGCGGAACGAGCGGCGGGTGATCGAAATCCTGGGTCACGGGCTGCATCCCTGCTCCGGCCTGTCCGCCACCGGCATCGTGAACCTGGAAGAGATCGTCGCTTCCATCTCCAACGCCTGTCACAAGGCCTTGAACCATGTCCCCGGCCTGGAGATCCACAAGGCCGTGGCGGCCGTTTCGGGCACCTTCATCCAGAGCCAAAACACCACCGGATCGCTGATTCTCTCCAAGCACGGCCGCCCGGTGAATGCCGATGACATCGCCCAGTGCATCGAGGCCGCCATCCGCAAATCCGTGCCCAGCGAGTTCGAGGTCATCCACCCCATGCCCCGCTGGTTCCGGCTGGACGAAACGCCCTTCATCCGCGACCCCCTGGGCATGGTGGGCAGCCTGCTGGAAGTGGACGTGCACCTGATCATCGGCCGGGTTTCGATTCTCAAAAATCTGCGGCGCTGCGTGATCAAGGCCGGTTTCGCCGTGGAAGACCTGGCTTATCAGCCGGTGGCCTCCAGCCTCTCGGTGCTCACCGAGGATGAAAAGAACATCGGCGTGGCGCTGGTGGACATCGGCGGCGAAACCACCTCGGTGCTGGTTTTCTACGAGGGCAGCATCTATCACAGCGAAACGATCGGCATCGGCGGCGAGGACATCACCCGGGACATCAACCATTACTTCCAAACCCCCTTGGAGAACGCGGAGACCTTGAAAAAATATTCCGGCTCCACCTGGCTCGACGCCGTGGATCCCGAGGAACCGCTGGAAGTGGTGCGCTTCAAGAACCGCCGGACGATCACGGTGAAACGGCGGCTCTTGTGCGAGATCATCGATGCGCGGGTGGAGCAGATCATCGAGGAGGTGATCCGCTCCCTGCGTTCCCGCGACCTGATGGGCGTGATGTACGGCGGCATCGTGCTGACCGGCGGCAGCTCGCTGCTGGAGGGCATCCGCGAAAAGACCCAGGACCAGTTCCAGCGGGACACGCATATCGGATTTCCCAACGGGGTGGCGGGCTACGAGGAGATCGTATCGAGTCCCAGCTACGCCACGGTCATCGGATTGTTGCATTACGGGTATGAACGGCGGGACGCGCAGGCCGCCGTGTACGGCACGGGATGGACGGGCGTGGCGCGCCGGGCGCTGCGATGGCTCCAGGAGACCTTTTGAGAGGAACGGCGTTCCAAGACGGTCCGGATTCCGGGCCGTCTTGGAATCCGGCCGGGGCTGAGGGCGCGCACCGGGCCGGATACCGCCAACGGGTGTGCAAAGAGGCATCGTTTGAATAAAACCACGGGAGGGACACGAAGATGGGAATCGACTTCAACCAGGATCAGAATTACGGAGAAATGGAAGGCCGGGAGTACCATACGGCCAAGGTCAAGCCGACGATCGAATTCGCCGAGGACCACACGCGGGACACCTTCGGGGCCAACGGCGGCCCCAAGATCACCGTGGTGGGCGTCGGGGGCGGCGGCAGCAACGCCGTCGATTCGATGGGTGACGGGGCCTTGGACGGCGTGGAATTCATCATCATCAACACCGACCTGCAGGCCCTCCAGCGGGCCAAGACCGTGCGGCGCATCCACATCGGCCGGAGCGTGACCAAGGGGCTGGGCACGGGCGCGAATCCCGTCCTGGGCGAACAGGCGGCCAACGAGGACCGGGACGTGATCCGCCAGAATCTCGAAGGAGCCGACCTGGTGTTCATCACCGCCGGACTGGGCGGCGGCACGGGCACCGGGGCCTCGTCGGTCATCGCCGACGTGGTGAAGGAAATCGGGGCCTTGTCGGTGGCCATCACCACCAAGCCCTTCGATTTCGAAGGCTCCGTGCGCCGCAACCACGCCGAAAAAGGGCAGCAAATTCTCCGCAAGAAGGTGGACACGCTCATCACCATCCCCAACCAGCGGCTGATCAGCGTGGTGGACGAAAACACCACCCTGATCGAGGCGTTCCGGGTGGCCGACGGCGTGCTCAAGCAATGTGTGCAGTCCATCGCCGACCTGATCACCCGCCCGGGCCTGATCAATCTCGATTTCGCCGATATCAAGGCGATCATGGACACCGCCGGCGGCGCGGTCATGGGCGTGGGCTACGGCCGCGGCGGCGACCGGGCGGACGAGGCCTTCAAGCAGGCGTCCTGCAGCCCGCTGATGGAGGAACAGGTGATCGAGGGCGCCAAGGGCATCTTGATCAACATCACCTGCGGCCCGGACATCAAGCTGCTGGAGATCGACAAGGCGATCACCCGCCATGTGCGTGACAAGGCCGACGCCGACGCCAACGTGATCTTCGGCGTAGTGATCGATCCCGACCTGCAGGAAGAGATGAAGGTCACTATCCTGGCCACCGGCTCGACCCAGACGGAAAAGCGGGAATATCCCAAGGCCAAGGCCGAGGAACGGCCCAGCGTCCATATCCAGAAGAATCCCCTGAAGGCCCCGCTTCCCTACACGAAAAAGGGACTCAGCGACACCGTCGATGGCGATCAGCACGAAATGGAGGAACTGGTCCTGATGGAAACGTCCAAATCCACGCCGGTTCCGGTCTTGGATACGCGGCCCAAAACCGATCCGGGCAAGCGGCTGCCGCCCATGACCAAGACCCTGTTCAGCATCCGCAAGGAACGCTGAGCCGGATTCCCGATTCGCCGAGTACCGCACGGTTGGGTGTGTGTCACAGGTAGGATGTGTGGGACCTTCGGGTCCCACGCATCCTCGCCCAATACACGCGCCGGGCGGATCGTACCAAACCAAACCACGGATCTCAAAACATCCCTACCCAAGGATGTCCTGATTGTGACCGGTGGGAAACTCGTTTCCCACCCTTTTTTTGCCTATTTGGGCCTATTTTACCCCCCCCGACCGGTCTTTTTGTGGTGTGGGCATATTGCCCCTGCCATGTCCTTCTGGTTTTTTCGGATTCCTTCCCCCACAGATTGGAGGAGGTGTGGAGGGGGTGAAAAAGTAGGATGGATTGGCGCCGCGTAACACATCCAACCCTCCCTCTTCCTTATATGGGAAAGGGCCGGAGTGAAGGGTATCCAACAAAAAACCGCCGGTCGCCCGGCGGCTGTTGCCTCGAGAGAAGGTAGTACGAACCCGGTACGGTTACAACGACCAGCCTTTACGGAAGGGCCGCTTCACCCATTCGTTGGCTTCCTTGACGTTGGTCACCTTCATGTGGGCCGCGTCCCATTCCAGTTTGCCCTGGAACTTGAGGGCCAGGTTGCCGAGCACCACCCACTCGGTGAAGGGGCCGGAATAATCGAAATTGGCGCCCGCCGCCGGACCGCCCTTGCAGGCATTGATCCAATCGATCTTCTGGCGGTAGTCGTCATCGCCCTCGGGCATCCGCGGAATGATCTGCGGGGGCTTCTTGTAATCCTTCATGTTTTCTCCGGCGATCATGCGCGAGCCGCCGCCGTACGTCCCGGTGGAGAGGATGCCCTTGGCGCCGATGAACAGCGAGCCGTTGTCGCCGTCCCCCAGCTGGACGTTGGGATCGACGCCCTCGGGCCGTTCGGGCATCAGCCCGCCGTCATACCAATAGACGGTGACGGGACCCATGGCCCCCCGGCGCGGGAATTCATACTTGATGATCGACTTGGTGGGGAAGGTCTGGTCGTTGTTCTGTTCTTGTTTGACGCACTCGACGCTGATGGGGGCGGTCAGCCGCAAGGCCCAGTTGACAGGATCGAGGATATGGCACGCCATGTCGCCCAGCGCGCCGCAGCCGAAATCCCACCAGCCGCGCCAGTTGAAGGGCGCGTAGGCCGAGTTGTAGGGGCGGAAAGGCGCCGGGCCGATCCAGGCGTCCCAATCCATGGTGCCGGGAATCGGTTCCTCGGGCAGGGGTTTGGGCACGCCGTCTTTCCAGGCTTCGAGCATTCCCTGGGGCCAGATGGGGCGGTTGGTCCAGGCATGGACTTCCTGGACATCGCCGATGGCGCCGTCCCAGATCATTTCGCACATTTCCCGCACGCCGTCGCCGGAATGGCCCTGGTTGCCCATTTGGGTGGCGACTTTGTACTCGCGGGCGGCCTCGGTGAGCATCCGGGCTTCGTACACGGTATGAGTCAGGGGTTTTTGGACGTAGACGTGGATCCCGCGCTTGATACAGGCCATGGCGGCCACGGCGTGGACATGGTCCGGCGTCGAGATGGTGCACGCGTCGATGGCCGGTTCCTTGTCCAGCATGTCCCGGAAATCCTTGTATTTCCGGGCGTTCGGGAATTTGCGGAACGAGCCCGCCGCCTTGTCCCAATCGGCGTCGCACAGCGCGATGACGTTTTCGCCCGCGCATTGTTCGATGTCTCCGCCGCCCTTGCCGCCGGCGCCGATCGCCGCCACGTTCAGTTTTTCGTTGGGTGATTTATATCCCAGCCGTTTCAGGCTCGGCGTGCCGCGGCGCGCGGTCTCTGCCGTTTGGGTTTTCTGCAGGCTGGCGCAGCCTGCCATGGCCGCCGCCGCGCCGCTCAGGATGAATATACGTCGAGATACTTTGTTCTCGCTCATGGTGTCCCCCTTCTCTCCAGAATATGGTTGGTTTTAAGCGCACAGAATACGTTCTGTTTGCCTTGATGACGGTCCTGAATCCCAAGGGATTCGCGGGGATTGATCCCGCGCTTTTTTGTTGTGATATCAACAGACTTTGTCATAATAAAATAAAATGAAACAGGCAGCAAGTCCTTTCAGGGAAAATGGCGGGGAAGACCGGACGCACCGTGCCAATTATTTTTATATGGTCTAAAAATACAGCCTCTCTGATCCGGCTTTCAATGCAACCGCCCGGCCGGGGGGGAGATGACGTCACCTGGATCTGCGATTCCGCTGCGTGAGGCACGGCATTTGGATCTTGTAAAATCGATGAGGATCCTAGACTGTATTGGACAAGGGGCGATCCGCCGGCCGCCCGGATCCTGCCATCCGGAATGGCACGACACCCTGTGAATGCGGGGGATGAATATCATTGCCTCGCCAGGATATAGGATCACCCGCGCGCGGGTATACATCGCGCGCGTGGTTATGGATATATATAACAGATACCGGGCTGGAAGGGGATTCACGGAATGGCATGGCGTGATTGGTGGAGGAGACATCCGGCAGGGATCCATGCCGGATTGACCGGTTTGTCCGCCGTCCTGGCTTGGAGCCTGGGACAGGGGAGGATCGCCGCCGGCTTGCTCTCCCCCGCCTTCTTTCATGATCTATCCCGGTCCCTGCTGTTCGTCCTGTTGTTGGCCCTGACGCCGCGGTGGGTCTTGTTCGTCTGGGACCGCGCGCCTGGCTGGACGCGATCCGGAATCCGGGAGGGCGGTGTTCCCCTGATCCTCACCGGATTGTCGTTGTACCTGTTCCGCTCGGCATGGATGGTGGAGATTCCCGCCACCTTCGATCACACTACCCATTTGTTGCGCGCCTGGCTGACCGAACTGGCCGTCAGGCGGGAGGGAACGCTGTTGCCCTGGACCTCGGCCATCGGTTCCGGGACGCCCCTCAACGATTTGTATCCTCCTGGTGGGGTGATGCTGTATTGTGTAACGCGCCTGCTCTCGTTGGGATTTTTGACGGTCCCGGCGGCATACAAGGCCACCGTGTTTTGCTCATGGTTTCTGTTGATCGGAGCCTTGTATACAGCGGGGCGGTATTGGTTCGGCGTGGCGGGCGGCGCGGCGGCCGCGCTTCTGATTCTTCTGGACGTGGGGGCCATGGACCTCTTCGGCTGGGGGGCTTGTTTTTCGATCGGCGTGTGGCCGATGGCCTTGAGCGGGGGTTTGGTGGTCTTTGCCATCTTGATATTTATCGAAACCCTTGGCCGCTCCGTCCATCGCGGCTGGATGGCGTTGCTGGCGGCGCTGGCGGCGGCCTCCATCCTGGCGCATGTGTTTTCCTTGCTGGTGTTGGTGACCAATCTCTCGATCCTCACACTCGTTTTATATTTTCACGCGCCCAATCCGCGTCTCTTTCTCCATACGGCCTTGCGGAACGCCTTCTATGTGGGATTGGGGATCCTCCTGAGCGGCTGGTGGCTGATCCCTTGCCTGGCGAGTTTCGACTGGATCCAGCCTTATGGCTCGCTATTGACCTCACCCGGGCGGATCGCCGAGGGGATTTGGGACGGCACGGCCTGGGTCAACACCCTCCCCCTGTTTACTTTCTTGATGCTCGGCGGCTGTCTGTGGGGGCTGGTTTCCGGCCGGGCCGCGGCCATGGGATTGGCGGTGTCAGCCCTGGTGAACTGGGCGTTGATTCAGGATGTGTTTTACTCCTGGTTCCCCTCGGAGTGGTTGACGGCGTATGCCGATACCGTGCGTTCGATCCGGTTCCCCGGCTACGCCAAATTGGGGGGAGCGATTTTGGCGGGAGGGATGCTCCAACCGCTGCTCGCCCAAACCGGCGCGAGGCTCCGTGGTTTAAGCGGGTTGATACACGGCCCGGTTTTCCACCCGGAAAATGGCGCGGGGAATGCATCCGGGTTCGTTTCTCTGTTCACCACGTTGCTCCTGGCCGCCGCCGGGATGGGGATGCTTCCCGTGCTGGAATCCTTGCCCCGCGTGCTGCCGCATGTCCCCGGACGGGACGGGCAATTCCCGCTGGGTACAGCCGAGCCCGGCCAGCGGTGGGCTTTCGAACAGGCGATGGCGCTCATTGCGGCGCGGGGACCGCTGCCGCCCGGCGATGCGGCCTTTTTCCTGCCGGTCAGCGCCCCGCGCGTCGGCGTGCGTTCAAACGTGATGGAGAGCGTGATCCCCATCGCTTACGGCTATGGCATCGTGCCACCTCCGTATATGCCTACGCAAGTCTTATCGACCCGCGCCGCCTGGGTGGATTGGACCAGCCCCGCCTTGTCGCACATGAAATATTGCATCGGGCGGGGCAATCGGACCCGGGTGCTGGCTGTGCCGGGCATGGACGAAATCCATCGCTTTAATGATTATGTGCTGTACGAGAACCGCAACTACCGGAACGATCCTTTTTTGATACTGGAATCCGTGACAGGCCAGGCCCGGCTGGAACGGATGGAGTATGGCTACATGGCGGTGAATCTGGAGGGGTACGCCCAGCCGGTCCATGTCCGGTTTCCTATCTCGCGGTACCGTAAATGGCGGGCATATGAGAATGGGAAGGAAATCCCCATCCTTGAATACATCCGTCCCTATGAATCCCCCTACGCGGGGAAATTCATCACCGTGGCCGCGGGCAACGGCTGGATTGAATTGCGTTATGTCTTGGAGCCGGTGGATTGGGCCGGGCGGCTGGTTTCGCTGGCAGCGGGGATAGTACTGATTGCGGGTTTTGTTTATCCACGAATCTCAGCCACCGAATCGCGTGAACGTTTTGGGATTCCCAAGTTGGTTCCCGCGTGGTCCGTATCGGCTGGCATGTGCGCGTTGATCGCCTTCGGCATGTTGGCGGTATGGATCGCGCGGCCGGAAGCCGATACCCGCCTCTGGTTCGCGGGAGTGAATCTGGACGCGGTGGGAACCACCGGCTGGGGCGCCGACCGCCTGGCGGATTTGGAATTCGGATTGATCCTCGGGCGGGATTGCCAGGACCGCACTCTGGAAGCCGTCACCTTGTGCACACCGGGAAGGGAAGGGCCGGGCCGGGAATTCGTGTGGTCTTCGCGGCCCAGCGAGGATTGGAAGGCCGTGTTGATGAGGTATGATCCCTCCACCTATTCGTGGGACAAACAGGAACGGGAGTTTTCCATTCCCGTGGATGGCCCTATGTTTTTCCGGATCTTCGCGGGCAACCGGTTCCGGGAACAGTATGTTCCACGCGGAACAATGGCAGAGGCCATTCTGCATTTTGCGGATGGCGGGGAAAAGAGGCTTTCGTGTATACTTCCCACGCGGGAACGGTATTGAAAGTGAAAATGCCGGGAGGTATGCGCGCATCGCGGCCCGCCCATCCGGACTGGACCATCCGGGTTGTCCGAAGCCCGTGAATCCCCTATGCTGATTGCCTGTCCCGGCGATCGATCTGAATGACGAGGAAAACCATGGCGGTGACGCAATCCCCCCCGATCCAAAACGTGGAAGCGTATGTTCAGGAGGCCGCGCGCGAGGCCAAGACCGCCGCGGTGTCCCTGGCCCGGATCTCCACGCGGTTGAAAAACCAGGCCCTCTTGGAAGCGTCGCGCCGGATTCGCGAACGCCAGGCCGATCTCCAGGCGCAAAATCAGCTGGACTTGAACGCGGGCAAGGCCAAGGGCCTGAGCGCGGCGATGCTGGACCGCCTGGCCTTGACCGGCAAGCGGCTGGAAGCCATCGCCGTCATGCTGGAAGAAGTGGCGGCGCTGCCCGATCCGGTGGGCGAGATCACCGGCATGACCGTCCGGCCCAACGGGATGCGCGTGGGGCGGATGCGCGTCCCGCTGGGAGTGATCGGGCTGATCTACGAATCGCGTCCCAACGTGACGGCCGACGCGGCGGCCTTGTGCCTCAAGTCGGGCAACGCCTGCCTGCTGCGCGGCGGCTCGGAGGCAATCCACTCCAACCGGGCCCTCGCGCGGTTGCTGCAAGGCGCGCTGGTGGATTGCGGCCTGCCCCCGGCGGCGGTGTCGTTCATCGAGACCACCGACCGCGAGGCGGTGCGTGTCTTGTGCCGTTTGCGGGGCCTGGTGGATGTCATCATCCCCCGGGGCGGGAAATCGCTGATCGAAACGGTCGTGGAGCTGGCCACCATCCCGGTCCTCAAGCACTACGACGGCAACTGTCATGTGTATGTGGACGAACACGCCGATCCCGCCATGGCCCACAAGATCTGCCTGAACGCGAAAGTCCAGCGTCCCGGGGTGTGTAACGCCGCCGAGACGTTTTTGATCCATCGAGCCCACAGCGGCGCGTTTTTGAAAAATCTCCTGGAGGATTTGATCCAACACGGGGTGGAAGTGCGCGGCTGCGAAAAGACCCGCGCCCTCTATCCCGCTGTCCGTCCCGCCACGGAAGCCGATTGGGATACCGAATATCTCGACCTGATCGTCGCCGTGAAAATCGTGGAAAGCCTCGACGAGGCGCTGGAGCACCTCGGCCGGCATTCGTCCCGCCACACCGACGCGATCGTCACAAATGACTACGCCGCCAGCCAGCGTTTCCTGCGCGAAGTGGATTCGTCCTCGGTCATGGTCAACGCTTCCACCCGCTTCTCGGACGGCGGCGAGTATGGCCTGGGAGCCGAAATGGGCATCTCCACGGACAAACTCCACGCCCGGGGGCCGATGGGCCTGGTGGAACTCACCTGCCAGAAATTCATCGTCCTGGGAGACGGGCACATCCGCGAATAGGTTTAAGCCAGGGAGGCGGGATTCTCGAAACCGGTGAACCAACCAAATAGGGAACGCATAGGCATTTTCGGGGGACGTTTTGATCCCATCCACATCGGGCACTTGCTGTTGGCCCAAACCGCCCTCGAGGAATTGAATCTCTCCCGGATCGTTTTCCTTCCCTCGGGCGGCCACGCTCATTACAAGGAGGAAGACCGGAACGTCGCCTCCGGCCCGGACCGCCTGGCCATGGCGCGCTTGGCGGTGGCTTCCAATCCCCTCTTCGAAACCTGCGATTACGAAGTCCGGCAAAAACAGTTCTGCTACACGATCGACACGCTGCGCCACTTCCGGGACCATTACCCGCCGGGCACGGAAATCTTCTTCCTGGCCGGAGGCGACTGGAAAGACAAGATCCCCACCTGGAAAGACGGTGATCTCCTGACGCGCGAATTCACCATCGCCCTCTTCTCGCGGCCGGATTTCCGGCACGAAACCCACCTGCGGTACGATCCACAGGGTGAACGCATCCTCTATGTGGACATGCCGCGGATCGACATCTCCTCCTCCATGATCCGCGAACGAGTCCAAACGGGGAAATCCATCCTCTACCGGGTGCCGGAACCGGTGCGTCTTTATATCGAGGAAAAAGGATTGTACCGGTAGGCCTTACGCCAGGCGCGCCAGCGGTTCGCCCAGAAACAGGCGGCCGCGCGGCTGGGCCAGGGGTTTCACCCGGTCCCGCGGGAAGAGCAGCAGCACCGTGGAACCGAGTTTGAAACCGCCCATCAGCTCGCCCGCCCTGTATTCGCCGCCCTCCTCGGCGAGGCATTCGATTCCGCTGACCAGAAAGGATCCCACCAGCACGATCACCAATGGAATGGCTTGGGCGCTTTCGGCGTAAATCACCAGCCGTTCATTGTGGATTTCGCCCGATTTCATGAAGCAGATCGGGCGGCAAAAAGCGGGATGGTGGCGGATCATAAGCACGCGCAGGTTGACCGGATAGAGCAGATAGTGCAGGCTTAGGGGCGAGAGATACAGGTTGAAGCACAAGCCGTCCACGAAGGCCTCGCGCATTTCCAACCCATGGACGATTTGCTCGAAGGTGTAGTGCTCGGCCCGGGCGATACCTTGTTTGCCCAGGATCTCGCCGCCCCCGCGCAGGGTTTGGATCTCCCTCAGACGGCATTCGGCGGGCGAAACGATCGTGTCGCCGGCGGCGCGGACCTGCGGCCGCCGGCCCTCGCGCAAAAAGAGGCGGGTCAGGCCGCTGCGGTCAGCCCACTGTTCGAGCCGGGACCGCCGCCGGGGAAAGGGTTTCTGGGCGAAGGCTTCGTAGGGTTTCACCGCATGGCTCTCCAACGGTACACGGTTCAGGCTGCCGGTTCGCGTTCTTCGGCGATACCGTAGAGCGTAGTGGAGAAACGTGAATCTCCCAAGCTCTCCATTCCGGATGAATCCAGCCTTCGATCGAGGCCGCCCAACGAACCAAGGAGTACCCGTCATGTCAGACTTTCAGCAACCGTTTCGATTGGTTTTTTCCGCGTGGGCAGGATGGTTGGCGCTGATCCTGTTTTCCCTTCCCGGACAAGCCAAGGAGATCCCTTCCCTGGCGGCTTTGGACCAGAACGGCGTGAAAATCGAGTGTGTGCCGGATCTGATGCCGATGGTGAAACAATTGCATCCCTGGTACACCGGCCAACTCAAAAAATATCCCGAGAACCTCAACACCGATATCCAGCAGTTGATCAAAAACCAGGAGAAGATCGTTGCCTTTCTGACGCAGCAGCTGGCTCTCGCCCAGCCTTCGGATTTCATGAAGAACGACATGCCCAAGGTCATGGCCAAATACCTGGAGGTAGGGAATCCCGCGCCCGACCTGCGGCATCTCCAGATCTGGCGGCGGGACGATTTGAAGGCCTTTCTGGACGGCGGCGGCAGCATTCCGGGTTACCGGTATATCCCGGGCTCCTCGGGGGACAACCAGCTGATCATGGAAAAAAGCATCACCTTCAGCGAAAAGGGCGAAACGAAAAAGAGCGCCGTCGACGCGCCCCTGCTGCCCGTGATCCTGAAAAACGACAAACCGGAGGATGATCTCGAGGCGGCCAAAACCTTTCTGACCGAGGCGTTGAATAACATCCCCCAAATGCCTCCGATCATGGCCGCCACCTGCCTGCAAACCCAGTTGGAGATGGTGATCCGCGAGAACCTCTATCCCTCCCTCTGCCTGATCCGCTGGTTCAGCGCGGGTCTGGGCGGGTACCTGACCTGGATGTCGCTCAAAAATTACGTGTCCGAGAACGCCGCTCAAATCTACTTGGAGACGCAAAGCACTCAGCCCTTCGAAGGCAAGAAACACCTGGTCCGCCTGGTCCAATGGATCGGAGAAGAGCCCAAGAGCGCGACGGATCAAACCTCCAGCAGTATGGCGGCGGGCGTGCTGCAACGGGTGCGCTATGCCTTCGCCACGTATGAAATCATGGAACTGGTCAAACGCCACAATCCCGATATCATCCCCAAACTGTTCGCCGAGGTCCGCAAACACGCGCCTTCCGAGGAGGAACTGAAAGCCGCGGCGCAGCCGGACGGGAAAATCTCGGGTAAAATCGTGATCCGGGATCTCAACGTCATCCTGGACGCGATTCAGTCCGTGACCGGCGAGGATTTCCGCCCCCGTCTGCTGCAATATTCCCCGGTGCCCGCCCCCATTGAGAAACCCGCGGAACCCGCGGCGAAATCCGCTCCGGAGAAAAAGCCCGAGAAAAAACCGGCCAAGCCCCCTTCCAAACCCAAGAAAAATTAGGGTCTATTTCGACATGTTAACAAATGATTTCCAGGAATGCGGTCTGGTTTTCAAACGCCGGCGGTGTGTTTAAACTAGCCCAGGGCTTTTAGCCCTGGGACAAATGCCGGTCCGAGCCATGAATTCCCTCTCCCTCTGGGAGAGGGCTAGGGTGAGGGTAATCCTGAAAGGGCAGGATGCGTATCATCCGTGCGATCGGGGATGAAATCACCGATTGGTTTTCATGGATCCCATGGACGAATTCAACCGAACGAAGGACGCCCCGTTCATGAGCACCTATGTCCACGGCTATTCCGGCCCGGAAACGCGGCGGCTGCGCGACCAGTCGTTCATCCTGAGCGATCTGCTGCATCATGACACCCGCTACGCCCCCCGGGAACGCGTGCTGGAAGCGGGCTGCGGCGTGGGCGCGCAAACCGTCCATCTGCTGGCGGGCAGCCCGGAGATCTCGCTGACCACGTTGGACCTCTCGCTGGATTCATTGCGGCTGGCCCGGGCCACATTGCGGGACATGAAGGGACCGCTCCCCGATTTACTCCAGGCCGATCTCTTTCATCTGCCCTTTGGCCATGGCGTGTTCGATCACGTGTTCGTGTGTTTCGTGCTCGAACACCTGGCGGAACCCGTGGGCGCGCTGAGGCAATTGAAAGCGGTCTTGAAACCCGGCGGGACGATCACGGTGATCGAGGGCGATCACGGCTCGTGCTTCTTCCACCCGCGCAGCCAGGAAGCCGGGCATGTGTGGAACTGCCTGATCGAGGCGCAGGCGCGGCTGGGGGGTGATTCGCTCATCGGCCGGCGGCTGTATCCCTTGCTGTGTGAAGCAGGCTTCGAGACACCCCAGGTCTCGCCGCGCTTCATCTACGCCGACGCGAGCCGCCCGCGGTGGGTGGAATACTTCACGGTCAAAACCATCATCGCGATGGTGGAAGGCGTGCGCGAACGGGCGCTGGCCATGGGGCTGTCGGATCCTGCACGTTGGGAGCGGGGCATCCAGGCCCTGTGGCGGACCGCCACGCCTCCGGACGGCGTGTTCTGCTATACTTTCTTCAAGGGAGTGGCCCAAAATCCCGGATAAAGCGCGGGAGGGTGGATTGGCGCGCAACGTGGAATCCTCCGATACTCCTCATGCGATACTCCTCATGCGATACTCCTCCACTCCAATAATAGTGGTCCAAGCATCCTGCCGGCCTTTCTCATGCCGTGTGGCCTGAGCACCTCTCCCGGATCGGCTTCCGGAACTGATTTACGTATACCGCGTTGTTTTTTTGAGCGCCAACGGTCCTGCATGAGTAAATCTCATGGCATGTGCTCTGGGGTGGGTGAGACAAAAGTAAATCATCCCCTCTCTCCCGGGACGTGGATTTGGGTGAGGGACTCTGGCCGGGCAGGACCTTCGTGTTCATCCGTATCAGAAAGGGGAGGGAATGCCATGTTCAGCATTCGTGATACGCAGGCGGGATGAGCCGCAAGGAGATCGTTTCCCGCCTCCGGGGTTGGCCCGCGGCATCCAGCCTGCATCGGAACGGCATTACCTGCCGGTTGGTAAGCGAAGACCAGGAAGGGAGGAAGAGGGGGAAATGGGCCATGAAGGAATCGAACCTTCAACCTGCCGATTAAGAGTCGGATGCTCTACCGGTTGAGCTAATGGCCCGTGTGTTTTTCCCGTCAAGGAGCGTGTAGTGGCGCAAACAGGTGATAATAGTAATTAGCGTTCGCGATTTGTCAACCATCCGGCGCGGGCCGGTGGCCGATTCCTCCTTCTTTTGGGCGGAGCCAGACCTCCTCCAATTTACCCGTTTTTCCGCTAGCCATCCGCGGGAGTTGATTCTATACTTCTCCCTCAATAGGGGAATGTATTTTGTGATATGATGATGGGGAGGAGGAATGGCGGGGGAAAGCGAGCCGCCTCGCGTTCCATATTTTTCAACGCGGGAACACCGTGCAAGAATGGTCTGGAGACACTATGCTCTCACGTTTGATTGAAATGGTCAGCTACATCCTGGCGAAAACCCTGGAAAGCGATGACGACGACTGGGGACTGCTCCGCAGCGAGTTGACCGAGCAATTGGAAGGCCGTGGATTCAAGGATCACGAAATCGATATCGCCTTTGAAGTCGCCAATCGCATCCGCTCCCGCGTCGAGGACGGGCCTTCCATCTCCTTTCCGCTCCGCACCAACCAGATCTATCAGTTCCTGGAACGCATGAAATTGACAATCGCGGCGCGGGGCTATTTAATAACCCTCGTGAAAGAAGGCGTCCTGACTCCCGAGCAACGGGAAGATGTCGTCGAACGGGCGTTCTTCTTGGATACCTCCGAAGTGGACGTGGGTGAGATTCAATACCTGGTGAACCAAATCCTGGGAGGAGACGCCTGGCCGGGAGAAGATTCCCCTTCCATGAGCTACCTCCTTCAATAATCCGGATTGGCCGCCCACTCCCCGGCCCGTATCCACCAATCCCTGATGCCAACGTTCGATTATCACCGGACCGCCCGCCGGCCGCCGCGGGACCGGCGATGAATCCCGCCCGGAGCGTAGCGTGGAGTGGCGCGCATGGAAGAGACTCGATTGAAGGATCACGATTCCCCCGCCGGGGAACTCCCGGACAATTTGGCCGCGTTGCGCCAGGCGATCGACGGCATCGACAGCCGGCTGCTCGCGCTTTTCAACGAACGGGCGCGTTTGGCCCAGGACGTGGGCAAGATCAAGAACCGTTTCGATGCCGAATATTACATCCCCTCGCGGGAAAAGGAAATTTTGAAACGCGTCCGCGGGCTCAATTCCGGCCCCTTGCCCGACGAAGCCGTGGAGGCCGTGTTTCGGGAAATCATCAGCGCCTGCCGCGCCCTCGAAACCAATCTCTGCATCGCCTACCTGGGTCCCGAGGGGACGTTTCATCATTCCGCCGCGCAATCGCATTTCGGCCGGTCCGCCCGGTTCATCCCCATGGAAACCCTTCGCGCCGTCTTTCAAGAGGTGGAATGCCGCCGGGTCCATTACGGCATCGTGGCCATCGAGAACTCCATCGAGGGCAGCGTCGCCCAGACCATCGATTTCCTCGCCCATTCGAATGTCCGTGTCACCGGCGAGGTCTTCCTGCCCATCCGCCACAATCTCGTCAGTTTTTCCGAGCTGCATGAAATCGAGAAGGTCTATTCCCATCCCCAGGCCCTGGCCCAATGCCGGAACTGGCTGGAATCGAATCTCCCCAAGGCCCGCCTCATCGACTCGTCCAGCACCACCGAGGGCATCCGCTGCTGCCTGCAAGACCGCCGGGCGGCCGGCGTGGGCAGCGATCTGGCCGCCGAAATGCTGGATGTCCCCATCCAGGTGCGCGGCATCGAGGATTTCGCCGGCAACACCACCCGGTTTTTCGTCCTCGGCGTGAACCAGGTGCCCCCCAGCGGCGACGACAAAACGTCCATGGTGATCTTCCTGCGCGACCAGGTGGGCGCGCTGTTCTCCATGCTCGAACCCTTCAAGAACCGCGGGATCAACCTGACCAACATCCAGTCCCGCCCCACCAAGCAGGAAGCCTGGCAATACATGTTCTTTCTCGAATGCCAGGGCCATTTCGAGGATGACAACCTCAAGCGGGCCGTGGAGGAAATCAAATCCAGCAGCCTCTATGTGAAAATCCTGGGCTCCTATCCGCAATCGCGGGTCACCGCCTCGGAACTCAAACCGGCCTGAGGGAAAGGCGAAGCGTGAATTCACAACTTCCCTTTCAACGCCTGGGCATCGTGGGAGTGGGCCTCTTGGGAGGTTCGCTGGGCTTGGCGCTCAAATCCCGCGCGCCGGACATCCAGATCACCGGCATCGGACGGTCCGAGGAACGGCTGGCCGCGGCGCTCCGCCGGGGGGCCATCGATCAGTACGCGCTGGGTTCCGCGGTCATCGATCCACCCCTCGACGCCCTGGTGATCTGCACGCCGGTCCGGCTTGTCCCCGCCGCGCTGCGGACCGCGTTGCCTTCCCTGGCGCCCCAGGCCCTGGTCACCGACGTCGGCAGCACCAAGGCCGGCCTGGTCCGCCAATGCGAGGAACTCGCTGAAGACGCCGTCTGGTTCATCGGCTCGCATCCCATCGCGGGATCGCACCAAACCGGCGTCCAGGCCGCCAAAGCCAATCTCTTTCACAACAAGGTTTGCGTCGTCACCGCGACCGGCCGCTCGCATCCGCCGGCCCTAGAAGCCATTACCGGTTTATGGCGGTTTCTTGGCATGAAAGTCATCCACATGGATCCCGGGGAACACGACCACTTCCTGGCCTTTTCCAGCCATCTGCCCCATATCGCCGCCGCCGCCCTGTGTCACGCCGCGATGGGAAAGGGGAAATCCATCGAAGCCCTGCTGGGCAGAGGCTTCCGCGACACTACCCGTGTCGCCGGGGGCGATCCCGGCCTGTGGCTGGATATCTGCATGGAAAACCGCGAATCCCTGCGCGATTCGCTTCTGGTTTTGCAGCGGTGGATCGCCGATTTCCTCTCCTGGCTGGACCACGGGGACGAAGCGGCCATTCTCCAGTTTCTCGCCGAAGCCCAGGAATGGAAAAAAAACATCCGCTCCCGCTGATCCTCGCCCCCCGCCGAGCCCCTTGCTTTTCACCTCCCTCTCCCCCCCGAGAGGGCCGGGGTGAGGGAAAACCTCCCTTCTCGTGTTCCCTTTCCGATTTGATTCAAACAACCCTCCGCTTCCAACAACGACTTTGGGGATGCCCCCCTCCTCCGCTCCTAGCCGCTTCTCCGGCTCGATGGTATATTTAATTTCTTGTGCCTCTATCCATGGAGAAGGAAATGAACTCGATCAGGCGATTCCGGTGGAGCGATCGGATTTCGATAACTCCCAGCCGGTTGTGGATGATCCCCGTGGGGATTCCCGTCCTCCTGCTGGCCGTCTGGCTGGGAACGGCCGATTCCGCTTTTTCCGAAACAACCGCGCCTTCCCCGGTAAGGATTCCCGCGTATGGTTTGTTCGAAACCTCCTTCGCGGTCACTCTGGAGTACGACAATCCCTTTGATTCCTCCAGCATCCAGGTGGATGCCGAAATACGGACGCCGGATGGCTCCATCCTCACGGTTCCTTGCTTTTTCGATGGCGCGGCGGGCTGGAAATTGCGCTTCACCCCCTCCCGGCCCGGCGAGTATTCTTATCGGGTGATAGCCAAAACCCCGGCCGTCCAAACCGAAGCGGCGGCGGGCCGGTTTCAGATGGAACCGGGCGCGGAACCGGGCTTTGTCCGGGTGGGGAAAAACACGTCCCGGCATTTTGTGTTCGACAACGGGGATTCCTATTTTCCCGTGGGCGAGAATCTGGGCTGGGTACGCTGGGGCGGTTCGTCCAACCTGAAAACCTGGACCGGATACCTGGATGAATGCCAGCTGTCCGGCGTGAACTGGATCCGGATCTGGATGTGCTCCTGGGGCATGACCGAATTGGTCTGGACCCCGCAGAACGGGCGCTACCACGGTTACCAGCAATATGACCTCGAAAACGCCCGCGTGAATGACGGCATCTTTCAAGAAGCCCAAAAACGGGGCATTTTTATTCAGTGGGTCATCAATCACCACGGCCAGTATTCCATCGACACCAATCCGGTGTGGGACGAGAATCCGTACAACGTCAAGAACGGCGGATTTCTGGAATCGCCCGAGCAATTCTTCACCAACGAAGAAGCCAAGCGCCACTACCGCGACCGGTTGCGGTACCTGGTGGCCCGCTGGGGATACAACACGCACTTGCTGGCGTGGGAATTTTGGAACGAAGTGGACCTCACCCACCGCTACAACGCCGCCACCGTGAAACAATGGCACGAGGAAATGGCGGAGTATCTCCACCGCCTCGATCCCTACGACCACCTGAGGACGACTAGCACCTCCAGCAACCGGCCGGAACTTTACGACGTCCAGGGTCTGGATTACCTGCAGTCCCATGCGTATGTGCAAAATATCATCGGTACCCAGTTGACCACTTCCCGCCAGCGGCGCGAGGCTTATCCCCGCCTCCCCCACTTTTTTGGGGAAATGTCCTACGATTGGCGCGGCCCCAACACCGGCGACCAGGAAGGCGTGATTCTTCACAACCAACTTTGGGCCTCGGTCCATTCGTATGACGCGGGAACCGCCATGACCTGGTGGTGGGACAATTGGGTCCGGCCTTACAATTTGTATCCTCATTTCCGGGCCGTGGCCAATTATGTGGAGGGGATTCATTGGGACAAGGAAAATCTCCTGCCCATGGAAACGCGGATCGAACCCCTCCCGGCCAACCGCAGCGATCTGACCTTTATTCCCCTGGTGGACTGGGGGACTTCGCAACGCCGCTACTTCATAATCCAATCCGATGGCAACGTGGAAGGCCTGGAGCAATGCACCCATTTCGTCCATGGCGCGGCCCACCGCGACATGGCGCCCAATCCCTTGTTCCGCTTTGTTCTGGAGCAGCCATCCCGGTTTGTTCTGCAAATCGACCGGGCGGCGGCGGCCGGGGCGGTCTGCGCCCTCGAACTGGACGGCGCCGAGGTCTTCCGGCGGACATTCGCGCCGCAGGAAAATGATTCTACAATGTCAGGCGAGGAAGGGCGGATCGCCGTTCCCGTCCCCGCGGGCAGTCACACGATCGCGGTGCTCAATCCAGGGCGGGATTGGTTCCGGGTCCAGTCGTACACGCTGGAAGATTTCGTGGAGCGGGCCGTGGCCTACGCGCGCGGCAACACCGACCGGGTGCTGGTGTGGGTGCATGACCGGCCGCATCAATTCGCGATGCTTGCCCGGTACGCGGAGTACGGCCCCACCGAACCCACGGTGCTGACCCTTCCGGCCCTCCGCGAGGGTGAATTCCGCGTGGAACCGTTTGATCCCTACATGGGGACGGCCGGTTCCGCCACGGTGCTCGCGGCAACCAGCACAGGCTTGAATATTCCACTTCCATCCTTTCGGAAGGATACCGCATTCCGTGTACGCCGGGTGGCTAACGGCGTGGAAATGCCGCTCCCCTGAAGCGGAGGAAGAGACCGAACGTTTGAGGAGGACGTCGTTCCATGTTTGAATGGATGAATCGGCACAAGAAAGACATCATGACCTACACCCTGTGGCTGGTCATACCATCCTTTATCGTGCTGTACGGCTACGGGGAATGCCAGAAACCCGCCATGATCCAATGGGCCGCCACCGTCAACGGAGACCAGATCACGGATCAGCAACTCGCCGCCTTGCGCGAAAACCTCCAGCGCCAGTATCAACAATTCGGCCAGGACCTGGATTTCGATCAGCTCCATGCCCAGGCCATGCGCCGGGCTATCGTGTCCGTGTTGAACGAGCAGAAGGCCCGGGAGCTCGGCTTGCACACCACCGACAGCGAAGTCTCCCGCTCCATCCGCGAAATGGAGTATTTCAAGGACGAGGCCGGCAACTTCAGCGCCGCCCGTTACCGCAATGTCCTGCTGTCCAACAACATCCATCCCATCCAGTTTGAAGAGGAACAACGGGACAACCTCACCCGGATGAAAATCCAATCCTTTGTCTCCTCGACGCTTTTCCCGTCCGCCGGGGAACTCCAGCGGATCAAAAGCCAGGAAGAGCAGAAGATCCAGGTCGAATACCTGGCCTTCGAGCCCAGCCGCTATACCCAGGATGTCCAGGTGGATGAAGGCAAACTGAAGGAATTCTTCGAAGGGCGGAAAAAGCAGTACGAGATTCCTGAACAGCGCCGCGTCGATTACGCCGTGTTCCTGCCTTCGTCCTTCGTCAACGGCGTCACCTTCAGCGAGACCCAGCTCACCCGTTTCTTCCAGGAAAACCAGGAAAATTACCGGATTCCCGACCGCGTCCGCGTGGATCACATCGCCTATACCGCCAAGCAGTTCGCCGACCGGGCGCAGGTCACGGAGGAAGAAATCCAGAAATACTACAATGACAACCTCGCCTCCTACCAGCATCAGGAGAAGATCCGGGTCCGCTATGTCATGCAGCCCCTCGCGCCCATGGCCGGCCAGGAGGCCGTCACGGACGAGGCCATCCAGCAGTACTATGAAACCAACCTGGCCCGTTTCCAGCATCCGGAAGATTTGGCCAAGGCCAGCCACATCCTGTTGAAAGTCACCCCGGAAGCCACGGCCGAGGAGTCCGAGGCGGTGAAGAAACGCATACTCGATATCCGCCAGGAAATTGCGGACGGGAAAATCACCTTCGCCGACGCGGCCAAGAAATATTCCCAGGACAGCAGCGCCGTGCAGGGCGGGGAACTGGGCTACTTCCCCCGCGGCCGCATGACCGCCGCGTTCGAAAAAGCGGCCTTCGAACTCCCCCTGGGACAGATCTCCGAACCGGTCAAGACCGAATACGGCTACCATCTGATCCTGGTCGAGGACCGCAAGCAGAAGGGCACCGATCCCCTGGAGGCGGTGAAGAACGTAATCCGCGACACAATCCAAAAACAGAATGCCTTCCAGGCTTTCCAGGCCAAGACCGCCCCGGTCAAATCGCTCGACGAACTCGCCGGACAATATGAAATCAAGACCACCGATTGGTTCGCCCGTGGGGAGGACATCGCCGGCATTCCCACCCGCGACCGGCTGATCTTCTCTTCCGCCGCCTTCCAGACCAACGCCGAAAAGCCGGTCCAGATCGCCGGGCGGGAATTCAGCGAAAATCTCTATGTCATTGAATTCCTGGAGCGGCAACCCGCCACACCCATGACCCTGGAGGAAGCCCGGAGCCGTGTGGTCCTGCAGTTGAAGCAAACCAAGGCGGCCTCTCTGGTCAAGGAATTCGCCCAGGCCGATCTCGACCGGATCAAGAAGGAATCCCTGAAACTCGAGGACATCGCCAAGGAGCGGGGATTGGAGATTCAAACCTCCGGCCTCTTCGGCCGGGAGGATTCGTACGTGCCCGGCTTCGGCCCCCGCCCGACGGAACTGATCAGCACCGCCTTTACCCTCAACGTCGGTGAAACCGGCGGACCCATCCAAATGCAAGACGGCGTTCATATTATCCGCCTGACCGCCCGCGAGCCGGAACACCTGCCCGAACTGGCGGAAGTGCGGGACCGCGCCGTCAAGGAATACGTCCAGTCCCGCGCCGAGTCCTTGGCCCGCGTCGAGGCCAACAACTTCGCCTATTTCGTGATCGACAACGCCCTGAGCCTTCCCGAAGCCGCCGCGAAACAGAATATCGCCTGGGGCACGACGCCTCTGTTCAAGATGTCCGATCCCATCGAAGGCATCGGGCCACAGCCCGCGTTCAACTATGCGGCGTTCGATCTGCAAAAGGTCGGCGAAGTCTCCCTGCCGGTTCCGGTGTCGCCGCAATCCAATCCGGCCAATCCTTCCGCCAAGCAGCCCGTGCAGGCGTACTACATCATGAAACTCAACGAGATCAAGGAGCCCTACATCCCCGATCTCGCCGAGGTCCGGGAAAAGGCCGAGGAAGACTACCGCCTCTTCATGGCCGGTGACCTGGCCATCCAGTCCGCGGAGCAGACGTTGAAAATGATCCAGGACGCCCTGGTCAACGCCCAGCCGGTCTCCGCCACGCAAGCCGTCGCGTTGAAGCAGTACGATGATCTGGACAGCAAGCGTCCCACCGGCAAGGGAGCCTTGTACCGCGGCCCCAGTGAGATCACCGGCAACGGCTTCGTCCCGGGCATCGCCGGGCGCGCCCTGCCGTTCACCAAGACCGTGCTCGCACTCGAACCAGGCAAGATCTCGGGCGTCGTGAAGATCTATCAGGAGCGCATGGATGAAAACAAACACTGGGTTCGTGACCGCCTGGCCGGCGCGTATATCGTACAAGTGTTGGGTAAGTCCGCGGCCCAGGAAAAGCCCGATGCCGAGATTCCCAGCCTCCAGCAATTGGAGCAACGCCTGAAAGCGGTCGCCTTTCAGGCCTGGATCGAGGAAGTCAGCGCGGCGGCCACGATCAAATACCACGTGGATTCCGCCACGGAAGAAGACGGGACCACCAACGAGAAACTTTCGCAAACCAAGCAGGGCCGTTGATCGGCGGGATTCTTTCGCTTGTCATACCGGGGTACCCATCCTGATTCGGGGTGGGTACCCTTTGAATGAGGATGAACCTCCATGGAGAACAAATTCTCTGCGTCCCGGCTGCTGATTGTGGCGGCCGCGGCCGGGCTCGGGCTGGTGTTTCCCGCAATCTCCCGCGCGCAATCCGAGGCGCTGGTGGATGGCTTTCCCACAAAATCCGGCGTGGTGGTTCTGGATGCCCGGGGGGGGCCACAGGGGCTTTATCCCGTGCCTGACAGCCCCACCGACCTAGCCGTCATCCCGGCCCGGGCCCATTTCGCGGTGACCACGCTTTCCGGGGATTTCCTCATCTACTCCGGCGACGGCGTGCAGGTGTTCAAATCCTCCTTCGAGCCGCTGAACGATGTCGATGTCCTGGATCTGGAGCCGGGTCTTTTTCTCTTAACCTCCCGCCCGGGCAAACGGGTTTTTTTTTATAACCAGGAAACCGGATTCCAGGAGAATGTTCCGTATCCTTTCCAGGGCCCCGTCGACGCGGATTTGCTGTCCAACGGCAACCTCCTCGTGTGCGACGCCCAGGCCGGCGCCATCCTCGAAGTCACCCGAGACGGCCAATTGGCCTGGAGTTACGAGCAGGGCCTCACGCAGCCCATGGACGCCCTGCGCCTGCCCAACGGCAACACCCTGATCTCCGACTTCGACAACCACCGCCTTCTGGATGTCCGGCCCTCCGGCCAGATCGAGAAAGAATACCGGGGATTCAACCACCCCGTGAAGCTGACGCCGCTGCCCACCGGCTCGGTCCTCATCGCCGACGGCGACCAGCAGCAAATCCAGGAACTCACTCCCGAGGGCTCTCTCAAAGTATTCCGAAAACAACTCAACTTCATCCAGGCCGTGGAATTCTTTCAGGAAGCGAACTTGTTCTTGTGCCTCGTGCAGGCCAAGTTTCCCCCGCCGGCCGCGCCGCCCGCGACTCCCGGTGAACCAGCGGTTCAGGCTCCGGCTGCCTCATCGTCTGGATTTCCGCTTTTCAATGCCTATGTGGGACTGCTGGCGGCGGGATTGGCCTGGTGGCTGAGTTCCCGCTTCACTCCGGGAGGTCCCAGGGTCCGCGCCGCGTTGGTGACAGCCTACGCGCTGGCGTTCGCCATTACCTACCATGCTCACGCCCTGGCGGCGGCTTCGCCCAGCCACCGCCCAGGATTGACTTATTGGCTCGGTTGCGCGCTGTTGTTGCTCTTCACCCTGCGCCACGCCGCGGACGCCTACCTTCCCCGCGGCCGGTGGCAGTCCCTCGCCGGGATCATTCCATTTCCCTTCACGAAGCGTCAAACCTTGATCTTGATTCTATTCCCCTTGATCCCTCTGCTTTGCCAATATTTCCATGTCCGGGGATTTGCCGTGGGCGGCCCTTGGCCGTGGTATTGGCCCATGATTGCCTGGGGATTCTCACTGGCCTTGCTGTTCCGTTATTTCCCCCGTCCTGAACGCAAAGGTTATTTCGAGCCGGGCCTGCTGCGGATCGGGCCGTTGACATTCGCGTTTCCGGTATCTTTACCGAAAGATCCCTCCCCGGACCGGGACGCCCCGGATGCGCCGTCCGCTTCCGATGCGCCCTCCCGCGTGGCGGAGTATTGGGGCAACACGGCCGTGGCGCTCATCGTGCTGCTGGGCGCCTGCCTGTATTCCATCGGCTCCACTTCCATCCCCACCGACGTGCACGGGGATGAAGGCGAAGTGGCCCTGCAAGCCCTGCGCCTCCGTGACGCCGGCAACTGGAACTTCTTCGACCTGGGCTGGTACCAGATCCCCTACTTGTTTTATCTCATCCCCTCGTGGGGCATGTGGCTGTTCGGCGGCAATCTGTTCGGCGTCCGCCTGACGGGGGCGCTGATCTCCCTGGCCGCCATCCCCGTGTTTTATCTTCTGGCCCGGCGGTTTTTGCGGCCCGCGCCGGCGGTGCTCGCAGTCTTTCTGTTCACCGTCTCGTCCTACACGGTGCATTTTTCCCGCGTTGGCATCGGGTACAATCAAACCATCCTGTTCACCGTGGCCGTCCTCTATTGCCTGGCGCGCGGATTGCAAGAAGATAGCCGGTATCTCTGTTACGCGGGATTGCTCACCGCCGTGGGCGAACTGTCCTATCAGGCCACCAAACTGCTGACCCCCCTGATTTTGTCTTCGCTGATTTTATTGTGGCTGACCCGCGCCCTCCGCTTCCGTTCGCTGATCACCAGCGTATTCGCGTACCTGCTGGCCTTCTGGGTGGGAATCGCGCCCCTGGCGGGGACCTTCCTCGCCGCGCCGGGATCGGCCTTCTCCCGCGCCCAGAGCGTGAGCCTCTTTTCCAAGAGCGGCCGCGAGCTGATCCTACGGGATTATCCCGCCGACCTCTCCCTCGCCGAAATCGTGCGGCATCAGTTCGAGCGCAGCTTCCTGGCGCCCATCACCCACGAAGACCATAGCCCTTACCTGATCAACAGCCGCCACGGCGGGATGCTCGATCCCATCCCCGCCGTGTTGTTTACCGTGGGCTTCCTGATGCTCTTCACCATGTTACGCCACCCGGCGGCCCGCCTGCTCCTCTACTGGAGCGTGGTCACGGTGATCGCGGGCAGCGCCCTCACCGATCACGCCCCCGCCTACCAGCGCCTGGTGGGCCTGATTCCCCTCCTGATACTGATCGCCGCGCCGGTGCTGCAAGGGGTGTTGAACCACTTGGGAGGGATTTGCCAATGGTCCGGGCGCGCCCGCGCCGGATTTACGGCCCTGGCCTTGGTATTGATCCTTGTACTGGGCATGCACCGCTATTTCCATCAGATCCAGGCCAAGCCTCAACTGCTCGATGAATGGACCCGCATCGCCCGCTATCTGCATGAGGCGGGTTCCACGCCGTACACCTATTTCTTCGGCCCGCCGCACGTGTTTTTCCAATACGGGACCATCCAGTTCCTGGCCCCCGAGGCCCAGGGCAAGGACGTCTTGGAGCCGGAGCAATTTCTCAAGACCAAGATTCTCCGCCGCGGCCCGGTGTGCTTCCTGTTTGTCCGCGCCAACCGCAAGTACCTGAATCCGGTCCGCCAGCAATATCCCGGCGGCCGCGAGGAGCACCACTACAACTCCGACGGCGCCGCGCCGTTCACGACGTATGTGGTGGATTTGTAGATAGTTATAATTTTTTTGGAGAATTTTTTTATGGGAGTATTAATTATAGGTTTTTTTTGTTATAATGAAAAAGTGAACAAATTTTCACGAGATTTTGGGTAGAGAATGACTGTAGAAAGATTTCCATCATATATTCAAGAAAATTACGAGATTCATGAATGGAAACATGCTTCGGCAATTCTAGAAAATGATTTCCAAAATGAGTGGAATGATTTGATTGAAGTTTTAATGAAATTCAGGTTTTATAAGAGTTGGATAACCATCGGTGGGGGTCGAAAATCTAAAATATCGGAATTCATTGATCATTTTTTATATGCTCGAGGATGGCAAGAAAAAGATTTTTCAACGAAAGTTGTGGTTGATGACCATGCGATGGAAACTCCGACACACAAAATTGATTGCTATAAAAACCGCATAGCTCTAGAAATTGAATGGAATAACAAGGATCCATTTTTTGACCGTGATTTGAATAATTTTAGACTCTTGTTTGATCTAAGAGCAATCAGTATTGGCATAATAATTACTCGTTGTGATGAACTTCAAGAAATATTTGATTCGATTGGAAGAGGCAAATCATATGGAACTTCAACTACTCATATGAGCAGATTATTACCAAGAATAGAGGGTGGTGGCGGTGGCGGATGTCCTATCTTGATATTCGGAATTACCCGAAAGTTATATATTGAGGATGAATAATGAAAATATTAGATGAAATTTCAGAAGATTTATTAAAAACAATAAATGGGCAGAAATTTGGTACAATACTAGCGGATCCCCCTTGGCAATTTGTTAATCGAACGGGGAAAATGGCCCCTGAACATAAGCGTTTATCCCGCTATGAAACATTGAAACTCGATATAATAAAAAATCTTCCTATATGTTCTGTGTCAGCCGATCAAAGTCATTTATACCTCTGGGTACCTAATGCATTACTGTTAGAAGGTTTAGAAGTTATGAAATCTTGGGGGTATATTTATAAAACAAACCTGGTTTGGCATAAGATAAGAAAAGATGGAGGACCAGATGGCCGTGGGGTTGGTTTTTATTTCAGAAATACAACTGAATTAGTGTTATTTGGTGTGCGTGGTCATCTTCGTACACTTCCCCCTGGCCGCAAACAAGTAAATATCATTCGTGCGCAAAAACGAGAACATTCCCGGAAACCAGATGAACTATATTCCATTATCGAATCTTGTAGTCCAGGTCCATATCTTGAACTCTTTGCACGGGGTAAAAGAAATCATTGGACACAGTGGGGAAATGAAGTGGACGATTATCAACCTACCTGGCCAACTTATTCGAACCATACAAAACCTGTTTTAAAAACCCACATCCAGGGCCTTTTAATACCTGATTTATGATCTGTAAATTCATTTACAAACCCCCGGGGGCATCCTTTCGAACACCCCCGGGAAATGATGCAATCCGATGGATGGGAGGCCGTCACACCGACGGCGTAACTTCCTTCTCCCGCTCGGCGGCCGTGCACAGGCGGTTGACCGCGTTGAGGAACGCCTTCACGCTGGCCCGGATCACGTCCGTGTCCGTCCCGCGGCCCACCGCTTCCCGGTTATTTTTCTTGAGCACCACCCGCGCCGAGCCTTGCGCGTCCGTTCCCACGGTGACCGCTCCGACGCTGTAATCCACCAGCACCGCTTCCTGCATGCCGGTCAGCTGCTTGATGATCGAAAACGCCGCGTCCAGCGCTCCGTCGCCCGTCCCGCTGCCTTCGAGCGTTTCCCCGTTGGCCTGGATGCGCACCGTCGCGGACGGCTTCATGTCCGGCCCGATCTTGATGAACAGGTCTTGCAGCACAAAGCGCGCCTGCTCGACGCTCCGCGTCTGCTCGTCCACGATGGCGATCAGGTCCTCGTCGAAAACGGTCTTCTTGCGGTCGGCCAGTTCCTTGAAGGCGTTGAAGGCGTTCTCCAGCGCCGGCCCCTCCAGGGTGACGCCCAGCTCGGAGAGCCGCGCGACGAACGCGTGCCGCCCCGAATGCTTGCCCAGCACCATCGAACTGCCCGTCCACCCCACCGCCGACGGCCGCATGATCTCGTACGTCGTCCGCTCCTTGAGCACCCCATCCTGGTGGATGCCCGCCTCGTGCGCGAAGGCGTTCGCCCCCACGATGGCCTTGTTCGGCTGCACCGCGATGCCCGTGAAGCGCGTCAGCATGCGGCTGGCGGGATAAATCTGCTCCGTGTTCACGTCCGTGTGGAACGGGAAGAAATCCTGCCGGGTCTTGATGTTCATCACGGTCTCTTCCAGCGAGGCGTTGCCGGCCCGCTCGCCGATCCCGTTGATGGTGCATTCCACCTGCCGCGCCCCGTTGCGGATGGCCGCCAGCGAATTGGCCACCGCCAGCCCCAGATCGTTGTGGCAGTGCACGCTGATGATGGCCTGATGCACGTTGGGGACCTTCTCGAAAATATAGGCGATGAGATCGCCGAATTCCCACGGATTGGAATACCCCACCGTGTCGGGAATGTTGATGGTCGTGGCTCCCGCGTCGATCGCCGCCTCCACCACCTCGCAGATGTAATCCCGCTCCGTGCGCGCGGCGTCTTCCGTCGAAAACTCCACGTTGTCCGTGTATTTCCGGGCATGCTGGACCGCCTGCACCGCCAGGTCGCGCACCTCTTTCCGCGTTTTCTTGAGTTTCTTCTCCATGTGCACCTGGCTGGTGGCGATGAAGGTGTGGATGCGCGGCCGTTTCGAGTACTGCACCGCTTCCCAGCAGCGGTCGATGTCCTTCTCCAGCGCCCGCGCCAGCCCGCAGATCTGCGGCCCTTCCACCTGTTGGGCAATGGCCTTCACCGAGTCGAAATCCCCGGGCGACGAAATCGGGAATCCGGCTTCGATGATGTCCACGTTCAGCCGCTTCAGCTGCTGCGCGAACTCGATTTTTTCCTTCATGTTCATGCTGAAGCCGGGCGATTGCTCCCCGTCCCGCAGCGTCGTATCGAAGATTATGATTTTCTCAGTCATGATTGCGTTTCTCCGTTCTGGCCGGGCGGTGATCCGTGCCCCGCGCCGGCGGATTGATTGTGCTTAGCGTTCCCATTCGGCTTTTCGGCTTCCAACCCAAGTCGCTAAGGTCGCTCAGGTCGCTCTCTTCGCTGCCTAAACCCAACACGGTCACCACCTCCTTCCGGATCGAAGAACGATTTGGCTTCCGGCCGCGCCGGTGATAAAAACGGTAATAAAAACAAAAAACCCCGTCCCGTGTCAGGGACGAGGTTCGTTTTCGGTTTCCCCGTGGTACCACCCTGGTTCGGCGGCCGTTGGCGCCGCCCTCGTTTCCGCGATGTCACGGTCGCGTCCCGGCCTCGACTACCACCCGGATCTCCGGGCTTCGCGGAGGCGACTCCGAGGCGAGTTCGGCATTCGCGGGAACCGGTTCGCACCAACCACCGGCTCTCTCCATCCCGTGGGAACGCCTACTACTCCTCTTCACCGTCTTTGATGGCCTATATCTCGTGTGATTATAGTCTACATTCCGGGACTGTCAACTCAATTCCAGAAGAAAATCAAAATGACCACCCGTCTAATGATCCTCTTTTTTCTGGTTCATCCAATATATATGGTTCATCCGAGAAGTGCGTACATCATGAGGTAAAAGCGATTCCATTCACTTCTGGATGGGGACGGACACCAAGGTCCGCCCCTACAAAAATTCCCTCACCCTAGCCCTCTCCCAGAGGGAGAGGGAATTTGGGGGGTGGTTTTCATCGATCACTTCGAAGAGATGCGAACCGGCGATCGGAAAATAAGTACGCACTTGCTGGATGCGCCATATATATGCATCGATTTTCATGAACTTGAGATCGGCCCAAAGGGAGAGGGGAAACCGAAAAGAAAGGTGTTTTGTATCCCCAAGTTAAAACCAGCATTGTTTTGGTGCGGTTCATAAAGGACCCGAGGTTAAAGCGGGTATCCGAGGATGAAAACATGCTTGAGCCCACTCTCCCGCGCCAATCGGCTTAATGGCCTTTCACATGCAAAGCGGGGGCACGTTGCAATGTGCCCCTACGCTTCATAACTTGCAGTCCGGTAGCAAATCGTGGGGATATTTTATCTCGCGCCGCCGGCGTTCCCATCGATCCGTTCCTTCCGGTAAAATAGCCCCAATTTCTGTTCACATGATGGATTCCAAAAGGATCTCAGAGTATGAAACCTATCCATTTCATAATACCCCTATGCTTCATGCTTTCCGGATTTCCTGGCGCCGGCCGGGCGGCGGGAGTCTCTCTCGTTTTTCCGCGGGAAGAGTGGCAGACCAAGACGCCGGACGAAGCCGGACTCGATGCCGGTGAACTGGATGCCTTGCGGGATCTGGTGGGCGGGCGCGGCTGTGTAGTCCGGTATGGGTATATGGTCTATGCCTGGGGGGATCCAACCCGCAGCGGAGATGTGGCCTCCGCCTTCAAACCGGTATTGAGCACGTTGCTGTGTTTCGCGTTGCAGGAAGGGAAACTCTCCAGCCCCGACGATCTGGTCACCAACTGGGAGCCGCGTTTGAAGGAGATCAACCAAGGCAAGGACGCATCCATGACCTGGCGGCATCTCGCCTCGCAGACCGCCGCCTACGGCTGGGCGGAACCGCCAGGCACGGCGTGGGCGTACAACGATTTCGCCCTCGCCCTGTATTACGACACGTTAATGGATAAGGTGTTTCATAAATCCGGCACGGACGTGCTGGCCCAATACATCGCCAAGCCGCTGGGATTCCAGGATTCCTATACCTTCGACGCGTTCGGTCCCCAAAACCGTCCCGGCCGCCTGGCGCTGTCGGTCCGCGATTTCGCCCGTTACGGCCTCTGGATGCTCAACCAGGGACGCTGGCTGGATCAACAACTTCTGGAGAAAAAGTACTTCGATCTCATGCTCTACAGCCTGGTTCCCGCGGATACGCCGCCCGTCAGCGGCCGCGAAGCCGATATGCTTCCCGGCCAGCGTTCCATCGGCGGAGGTAAAAACATCACCCCCATCGGTCCTGGCTTTTACAGTTTCAACTGGTGGTTGAACAAAACCGATCAGCAAGGCCGCCGCTTGTTTACCGCCGCGCCGCCCGATACGTTCGTGGCCAGCGGTCATGGCGGCAAGCGGGCGGTCTGGATTTTCCCCAGCCTGGACTTGGTGGTTTCCTGGAACGATACGACCGTCGAGGATCACGACGACAGCCCCGGTAATCCGGACACCCAGACCAACCGCGCCGTGCGGCTCATCGTGGATTCCGTAAGGAAACCTTATCCCCCCAGCCCGGTGATTCGGGAGGTGGCCTGGGCGCCTGTCTCTACCATCGTTCGGATGGCCACCGGTGGAGACAACTGGCCTCTAACCTGGGCGGATGACGATGAACTCTATACCGCGTACGGGGACGGGGCCGGATTCGAGCCTTTCATCTCCGAAAAGTTAAGCCTGGGTTTCGCCCGCGTGTCCGGCATGCCGCCGGCGATTCAGGGAACCAATATCCGGCCCCAAAGCGGGGAGCAAATCGGCGAGGGGCCGCAGGGGAAAAAAGCCAGCGGCCTGCTGATGGTGGACGGCGTTTTGTACCTCTGGGCGCGCAATGCCGGTAATTCTCAACTGGCTTGGTCAGACGATCACGCGCAAACCTGGCATTGGTGTGACTGGAAATTCACCGAGAGTTTCGGCTGCCCTACTTTTTTGAATTTCGGGAAGAATTATGAAACTGCGTGCGATGGGCATGTCTATATCTACTCGCCGGACAGCGGCAGCGCCTACGAGGCCGCGGACCGCATGGTGATGGCCCGCGTCCCCAAGGAACGCCTGCGGGATCAATCCGCCTATGAATTCTTCCGGCGGCTCGATGAATACGGCCGGCCGGTCTGGACCCGGGATATCCGCGAGCGCGGCGGCGTCTTTGATCATTACCGGCGCTGTTACCGTTCCGGGATCAGCTTCAATCCCGCCTTGCAACGTTACTTGTGGTGCCAGATTCTCCCCGGCGAGGCCCCCCGCTTCGAAGGCGGATTCGGCATCTACGACGCTCCCGAGCCTTGGGGACCTTGGACTACAGCCTATTTCACGGAGTTATGGGATACCGGCCCCGGCGAAACCAGCTCGTTTCCTCCGAAATGGATGAGCCTGGACGGCCGCTCCGCCTGGCTGGTTTTCTCCGGCCAGGATTGTTTCTCCGTCCGGCAGGCCTTCTTCACCCTCGCGGATGATCATTCCCAACATGCCGGCCAGGCGGTCAAGATATCGCTTCAGGATGGAAAATGGCACGTGAACGGATCAGTAACCTATCCCGGCACCCCGGCCGAGGGTCTGCTGATGAACGTCCGCATGGTCAATTCGACCTTTGAGGACAAGAACAAGCCTGAATTCGATCCCGATGAAAACACGGACCGTTTCATCCGGCGGATCCCCGATTACGTATCGCATGGCGTCCGCGCGTTCACCCTCAACCTGCAGGGCGGCATGCCGGGATACGAAGGCGCGGTCAATTCCGCGTTTCACCCGGACGGATCCCTGGACGAGACGTATCTCCCGAGAGTCAAGCGGGTGATCGATGCCTGCGACAGTCAGGGTTGCGCGGTCATCCTGGGGTGTTTCTATCAACGGCAGGACCAGATTCTGCGCGACGAGGCCGCCGTGCGCCGGGCGGTGGTGGAAACCGTGAACTGGATCCGCTCCGAGGGCTTCACGCATGTCCTGCTGGAAATCGCCAACGAGTTCCCCCACGAGGGCTATGACCACGCGATCCTCAAATCGCCGGAAGGAGAGGCGGAACTGATCCGCCTGGCGAGGCGCACCTGGCCGGAGTTGCTGGTATCCACCAGCGGCATCGGCGATGGGCGGTATCCCGAAGCCGTGGCGGAAGCGGCGGATTTCATCCTGATCCATTTCAACGGGGTGGCTCTCAAAGATATTCCCCTATGCATACAAGCTTTGAAAAAGTACGGCAAACCGATCGTCTGCAACGAGGATGACAAAACCGGGGCAGAGGCGGCTCAAGCGGCGGAGTTGTCCGTCCGGAACGGCGCGTCGTGGGGCTTCATGCACAAGGAATTGAACCAATATGTTCCCTTCGAATTCCACGGCGCGGCCGATGATCCCGCCGTGTACACGAAGATGAAGGAATTGACGTCGCGGTGAGGGAGAAAGACGCCTTGCGAAAAAAGCCGGTTTAATGAAATCCCACCACCCCCCTAGAGTATAATGGATCTGGAATAACGATAAAAAAACAGGGAAGAGCTATGAACCTTTCCACGAATGAAAAGGTTCTTAAGAAACTGATCAAGGAAGCATTCAATGAATTCCTAATCGAGCAAAAGAAGGAAATTCAGGAATATATCCATGGCATCGGGGAGGATAACGCGCTGAGCCGGGCGGTCGATGAAGGGATGGGCACGCCGCCGGTCAGCCGGGATGAAATCATCTCACGGCTCGATGATAAACCAGGAAAACCGCTTTCCGGGAATCATTTTGTAAAGATCCCGAAATAATACATGATCAATCCTTATTGCGGAGGATCAAAAAAATTGATTCTCCTCGTGGAACAGGCGGATGACCACCCGTCTATTTCTCAATTGAAAAAACTGAAAACGGAGGGCTCACACTGGGCCATTCGAATCGGGGAATACCGGATTGGACTTTTCTCCGAGCAAAAGCCACTGATCTTTGTCCGCTTTTTGCATCGAAGTGAAATCTGTCGATATTTTCCTTGAGGTAAATTAAGTTCATCCGGTTCCTGAGTGCTTGATGGTTGACAGTTCATTCCAACCATCCCGGTTATCTGATTGGGTTCATTTTTGCCTATTTAAAATCCTCGAACGGCGTAAACAACACGCTCACCGATTCGCCGTTGTGGATGCGGCGGATGGCCTTGGCAAAAATCTTGCCCACCGACAGCACCTTGATCTTGTCGATCTTTTTGGGGCCTTCGACCGGGATGGTGTTGGTGACGATCACTTCGCTGATGTTGGAGTTTTGAATCCGTTCCACGGCGTCGCCGCACAACACCGGGTGCACCACGCTGGCGCGGATGTCGGTCACGCCTTGCTCTTCCAAGGTCTCCGCCGTGTTGATGAGCGAGCCGCCGGTGCTGATCTCGTCATCGAAGATGATCGCCCGCTTCCCCTTCACGTCGCCGATGATGTGTTTGACCACTGCCGTGTCCTTGTTGCCGATCCGCCGCTTGTCGATGATGGCCAGGGGCAGGTTCAGCAGCCGGGCGTATTTTTCCGCCCGCTTGGCGCTGCCCGCGTCGGGCGCGACCACCACCGAGTTGGAGACATCCGTGTTCTTGAAATAATCGACCAGCACGGGCGTGGCCAGCAGGTGGTCGGTGGGGATCCGGAAGAAACCCTGGATCTGGAACGAGTGCAGGTTCATGGTCAGCACCCGGTCGGCTCCCGCGGCCTCGATGAGATCGACCATCAGCCGGGCGGCGATAGAAATGCGGGGCTGGTCCTTCTTGTCGGAGCGGACGTAGGGGAAATAGGGCAACACGGCGGTGACGCGCGCCGCCGAGGCGTGCTTCATGGCGTCGATCATCAAAAGCAATTCCATGATGCGGGTGTTGACGGGCGTAGTGGAGGTCTGAATGACGAACACATCGCATTCCCGCACGTTTTCACCGATCCGGACGAAGAGGTTTTCGTTCTTGAATTCGATGATTTCTATTTTGCCGAGAGGAATGTCCATGTAGGAACAGATTTCTTCCGCCAGGGGGCGGTTGGACAACCCGGAGAAGACTTTCAAGGTCCTGCCTCCATTGCCTCGCACGATTGCATTCCTTCCCGATTGTTCAAACACAAAATCGCACCTACGCGGGTGTTTAACCGCTGGAACGGGTTGATAACCACAGATTTCGTCACGTTACGGCTGGGTGGCTTGGTCCACGGTTCCCAGTTTCTCATAGGCCGCGCGCGCGACGATCAGTTCCTCGTTGGTGGGGACCACCCAGACGGCCACCGGGGCTCCCGGAGCGCTGAGATCCATCTCCCTGGCGGAACAGGCGGCGTTTTGAGAGGGATCGAGGCAGATGCCCAGATGGTCCAATCCCCGGCAAACCTCTTCCCGCACGCGCGCCCCGCGTTCGCCGATACCTCCGGCGAAGGCCAGGGCGTCGACGCGGCCAAGCACCGCCGTATAGGCGCCGATATATTTCTTTATATGGTAGCAAAACGATTGAAACGCAAGGGCCGCGTCCGGATTCCCCGCGTCCATGGCCGCCTCGATGTCGCGCATGTCCTCCGATACGCCCGAGAGGCCCAAGAGCCCGCTCTTCCGGGTCAATTCGTCCACCATGGTGTCAATCGTAAAGCCTTCTTCCCGCATCAGGAACAGCACGGCGAAGGGATCGAAATCCCCGATCCGCGAACCGTGGAAGATGCCGGTCTGGGGCGTGAATCCCAGGGAGGTGTCGATGGATTTCCCCCCGGCGATCGCGCACAAGGACGAACTGCCGCCCAAGTGGCAGGAAATGAGGTTAAGATCTTCCTTCGGGCGGTTCATCAATTGGGGCAGGCGTTCGGAGATATAGCGGTGCGACGCGCCGTGAAATCCATAGCGTTGGATCCGGTGTTTCTCCCGCCAGGCCTTGGGGATGGGGTACACCCGGGCGTACTCGGGCATGGTGAGGTGAAAGGCTGGTTCGAACAGGCCGATCAGCGGCGTGTCCGGCAGAATCTCCCGGAACAGGCGGATGGCCTTGATGTACGGGGGATTGTGGGCGGGGGCCAGAAATACATAATCCTGCATGGCCTGCAAGACCGTTTCATCCAGCCATTCGCAGCCTACGTATCCCTTGGCGATGACGGTCTTGAAGGCCACACAGTCCAAATCGCTGATGGAGGCGAGGCCGTTCTCCCGCAGTTTTTCCAGGATGAACTCGATGGCCTCGCGGTGGCTGGCGAAGGCCTGTTCCGCGCTGCCTGTTTGCCCGCCGTGGTTCCAGGCCGCCATCCCCTTTCCCGAGCCGATCCGTTCCACCCGTCCGGAAGCCCGCGACTGTTCCTGGGGGAAATCGTAGAGATGGTACTTGAGTGAGGTGCTGCCGACATTGGTGACCAGGATCCGCATGGTAGACCTTCCCAGACAGAAATAAACCGGGGGCGCGTTCTTTTTCCGATTCCCCCGTAGTACGATCTCCAGCCAGTCATTCTAGGCGAACCGCGGGAAGGAAGTAAATGGCCGGACGGCCATGAAACCACGGCCAGGAATTTTCGTGCCGATCCAAACGTCCATTGCTTTGATCCGCGGTGATTTCTTTGTATGATACTCACTCATGGAACAGCAATCGATCACTCATCCGGATGAATCGGCGGGTGATATGGATTTATGGAAGTCGCCCCTCATCAAGATTTCCGTGATCCTGACGCTCGTCATCGCGTTTCTGTTCGGCCTGTACCTGGAAACCACGATCGCGTTCAACCTGACGCCTCTCGGCTTTGTCCATCTGCGCAACAACCTGGGCTTGGTGGTGTACGCCCTGATCGCCTTGTTGTTCACCCTCTTTTCGGCCGCCATCCTCTACCGGGCGTGGCGGTTGTCCCGTTGGACCGCCTACGAGTCGCATGTCTTCTACCTGGGTTTGCTGATGGGACTGCTCTACCTGATGAACGGGATGGAGTATGTGCTATTCGGTGAAGTCCGGCTGCAAAATCCGGTCCCGTACTACTTGATCAAAAACCTCTTCATTTTTCTGGTAGTCCTTCTGTTGTTCCGGATCATCTTTTGGGAATGGCTGCGCCAGAAAGACCCGCCGCCGCGGCCGGATGAAACTCAAGAAGACGGTTGGGAGTGATTGCGCACCCGTTCCAGCATGGCGATGATGATGAAGAAGAGCACCGTCTGGGTCAACACGATATAGGCCCCGAACGACTCGGTGATGATGGCCAGGATGAGCGCCGCGCTGCCCTCGCACAAGGTGATCAGATGAATAAAGAACACCGCCCGCCGCTGGCTCATGCCCAGGGCCACGAGGCGGTGGGAAAAATGGTTTTTGTCGCCTACGAAGACCGGCTTGTGATTGCGCAGCCGGATGCAGATCACCGACAGCGTATCGAAAATGGGCACCGCCAGGATAACGAAGGGCATCACCACCGCCCAGGCGGTGGCGGTTTCGGTGCCGTATTGATAGTACGTGGCTTGAATGGTCAGGGCCGCCACCGTGAAGCCGATGAACAATGAACCCGCATCGCCCATGAAGATCGTGGAGGGATGCAGGTTATACCGCAAAAATCCAGCAATGCAGCCCGCCAGGGCGAACGACGCGGAGGTCATGAAGATCTGCTTGTTGACCAACTGCGTGGAGATGCCGATGAGGATCAGGCAGATCATGGCCACTCCCCCCGAGAGGCCGTCCATGTTGTCCAGCAGGTTGAAGGAGTTGGTGATGAGGACGATCCAGGCAAGGGTGATGAGAAAATTGATCATCGGGTGATAGATGAACAAGGCGATCTGCACGTTGGCCAGGTAAAGGATCACGGCGGCGAGGGTCTGGGCGGCCAGTTTCACGAAGGGTTTCAGCCCGATCCGGTCGTCCACCAGCCCCACGAGGAACAGGACCGTTCCCCCGGCCAGCAGGCCCGCCAACTGGTGGATCACCCGGGTGACACCCGCCGCGTTCCAGGCCAGCAGATTGAGCTGGTTGGCGAGCCAGCCCGTCCCGCGGATGTCCTGCACGAAAATCCAGCGCAATACGGCCAGGTCGATGCCGATCAGGAGCACATACGAGAGAAAGATCGCCGCGCCGCCGAGCAGGGGTTTGGGATGGCTGTGGACCTTGCGTTCGCCGGGCTGATCGAGGAAACCCAAGGAGGGCGCCAGGCGCCGCATAACGGGAGTCATAATCACCGAGAAAAGAAAGCCTTGGAAGAAGAGGGCGAGATAGTGGTGCCAATTCATCGCGTTTTCATGCTGGATCCCCGGAGTGGGGACATTTGACCTCAACCGGTGGGACGAATGGATTCCACGGGCAAACCGCATCGGGGCCGGAACCGCCTGGCGCGTCCCGGAAATGGCGGCGGAACCGGGGCGCGGCATTTCGGTTTCTGGTTACGTCCGACGGAATATACCAGAAGGGCCTGGCATAGACAAGGATAATCCACGGTCCCTTTGGAAAAACGTTTCCACCGGGTAGTTGGCATCGGATGTTGAAAAAGGCTTTCTATATCCTCTTCGGCAAGCGGCTGTACGCATGAGTTCACCCCTGTAAAATTCCCGCATTGTATTCCTTTCCTGGGAAGTACGGGGATTGGGAGTTAATCTTCCCGGTCAGCTCGATGGAAGAGCAGCCGGCCGGGCTTCATCCATACTGCGCGCTGGATGCTTCTGCTGATTTTTTCTAACCAATTGTTGGTCCTTGAACACCCGATGCCTCGTATCCGCAGGTCAATCGCTTTTTTTCAGGGAATTTCCCCTGAACGCCAATCCTCTCCTTATGGTATGCGATTTGCGCTACTATAATTAGGAGTTATTATGTGAAATCTGACTCAGACCCTTCGTGGTACCTCAGCCCGGGAAACCGTCGTTTGACGAAAGAGAGAGACTCATGACTGCGACTCCTAATCCCCCGCATTCCAATTCCCTTTTCCAGGAATTGGCCGAATTGACCAAATCGGCCCTTTACCGGATCGCGCAATCCATGGGTATCACGGGACGAAGCACCATGTCGAAGCAGGACCTGGTCGATGCCTTATCCGAAAAACCGGAGGAAACCAAGCCGATTATGGAGCAATTCATGAAATCCGATCCGGCCAGGAAAGCCGCGCTCTTGGAAAAGATTCCCTCGGCCGCGGCGAAATCCGAGACAAACGAGGTGGTGACGGCTCCGCCGGCGCGTCCCGCGCCGGCCCCGCAAACCGCATTGGAAACGGCCTCCGTCACATCGGGCGTCCCCGCTCCCGCCCCCGCCGCCCCCGTGGCCGAACCCGCGCCGGTGTGGGAGGGCGAGGAAGGCCCTGAACTGCCCGGCCAATATGGAGTGACCGTGCTGCGCGCCATGCCGAGGGATCCGCATTGGGTCTGCTTGTACTGGGAGATATCGGAAGAGACCCGCAACAGCATCCGCGCCGAGGAAGGCGAGTGGTTTTTCGACATCGCCGATCCCTGCCTGCTGGTGTACGACGAGAGCGGCCGGGTTATCCAGGATGTGCCGATCCTCCTGGACGCGCACAACTGGTATCTGAATCTGGCGCACAGCCAAACGTACGAATTCGAGTTGGGGCTCAAGGGGCCGGAAGGCAAGTTCCGTTCGTTGGCCCGATCCAACCGGGTGACCCTGCCCCCGCGGGAGCCAAGCACGGTCACCGACGAACATTGGTCCATGGTCAGCGAGGAATTCCAGGACGTCCTGCAGCATGCGGGGGGACTGGATTTCGCCGCGGGGGGCGGATCGTCCGCCGGCGTGACCGCCCACGTACTGCGGCAGCGGGCGCGCGTGCCGTGGAACATCACCACCGAGCAGTGGCCCTCGTCCCAGGCGTGGCCCTCGTCGCACGCACTGCCCTCCTCGCATAACCGTCCCAAGAAGTAAGGGAAAATCAAACCTGCCGTTGGATTATTGAGAGACAATTCAAAAATCCCATCGCCATACGGTAGGATTTTGATGGTACGGCAGGAGTAATGATGGCTCATCCGGCAAGCGCATACTTTATTTAGATCGCCGGACCGCATCGCTTCGAAAGGAGCGATGAAAACCGCCCCCTGAATTTCCGCTCCTTCTGGGCGAGGGCCAGGAGGAGGGTATTTTTGTTGGGACGGATCTGGGTGTCCGCCCTCAGACCGGAGTGAAGGGAATCGATTTTCCTCATGATGCGCGCGCTTCCCGGATGAATCTTTTGTTCCTTTCCGCGGCGGGAACTGGATAGCTGGATCGGATTGATATCCTCAAGAAACATCAATTTTTTCCAAAACATATTCCTGGCTGCCCAGGCCCATTTTCTCGGCGTGATCCAGGGCATGGATGCCGTTTCGGGATTCGATGCGTTCTCGTAGAGCGGCATTCTTGCCTTTGTCTGCGGCATAGACCAAATCGACGCAAGCCTTATCCAGCGCCACCGGATCCAGGGAAGCCAGAATGCCTATATCCTCGAGCTCCGGCGGGGCGGGTCTGTTGCTACAGTCACAGTCCACGGAGAGATTATTCATTACATTGATATACAGCAGGTTATGATCAAGTTTGGTGATCACCGATCCGGCGGCTTCGGCCATCGATTCCAGAAATAGATCCTGTTTCGTCCGAAAGGCATCAAAGAAATTATCTAGATTCTTGGTAGACCCGGCGGTGTGAATCCATAATTTCCCCTCGGCGGAAGCGATTCCGATCGACATGTTTTTGATCGCGCCGCCGAATCCCGCCATGGCGTGGCCCTTGAAATGGGACAGGATCAGGAATGAATCGTATTTCGTAAAATGAGATCCGACAAAATTCTCCTGTATGTTTTGACCTTTCGGGATTGGCAAACTGATCGATCCCTCTTCATCCAGAATATCCACGGGCGCAATTTCAGCCAAACCGTGGTCTTGCATTACCTTTTTATGACTCGCTGTTTCGTAGCGCTTGCCGCGGTAAGCGGTATTGCATTCAACGATAGTGCCGTTAAGCGATCGGACCAATTCCTTGATCAGATTGGCAGAAAGAAAATGTTGACCGCCAGGTTCACCGGAATGTATTTTGACTGCGGTTTTTCCGGGCAATTTCCGGTTTCGCTCCAGTTTGGAATAAATATTTTGCAATCCCTTTGCGCTGATATTGCTAGTGAAATATACCGGGATTTTACTCTCCGCCGCCGGGACAGGATTACCGGGAATTATCCAGCTGTTCAAGGCAACTGTCCCCAAAGCGATACCGCTGGTTTTTATGAAATGCCGCCGGGTTTGCTTATTATCCATGGTTCTTCCTTTCGGCACGAGAACTGTTTTAATTTAGCAGGGTATTCATAGTCCAATCCACATTGAATATTGGTTGAGCCGTAAGTTAGATCCGTAGATTGGTTCCCGATTCATCCTCCCTTCTCCAACCGTCTGGGATTTATTTTAAAGTGATATAATTCTAATTCAAGTAAATGAGAAATAATTTGTGATGAATTGCATTTTTTAGGGATGAACTGCATAGTGCAGGGTTGAATATTTCGCAATTGGCCGCCCTTCTGAATTGATGACCGGCGGGAAGGGCGGCCGTTGTCCGGTGCGGACGAATTCCCGGACGGCGGCCGCGAGGATCGCGATGGGGTGGCAGCCGCGCCGTTTCAAGGTGCGGAATCGGCTTATCCGTTCCCCTCGGGGCAACGTGCCTTCGCCACCGCGGTTACCGTACGGTTACGGCCATGCAACCCTGGTTCTTATACCACGCGAACCCGATGAATGACGCTTTCCTCAATTGAGGATTTCGACCCGGGGCGCGATACAAACCTGAACAAAATCCTTACGCAAATCCTTGCCAAATCCTGGGCGGCCCCGGACCAGAACGTCCTTTCCGAATCTCTTTTTTCTTTGAAATCCATATGCCCCCTCCGTGTCATCCGTGGTTCAATCCGGCCACTCCATGGCCTCCCGCTGACAATTCCCCTCACCCTCTGAGAGGATCAAGTCGAGGGAGACCCGGAAAGGGCGCCATATGGGTGTTTTGTGCAATCGATGAATCCGCTCCGTTTGGGGTATTGGAGGGGTATTGGATCGGTGTTGGAAAAACTCGGCAGAACCATGTTGCCTTGCCGGCCTTTCCAGCCGTATCATGGATGCATCTTTTGAAACAGGGGTGAAACATTTGATCATGAGCGTAATGAAATCACTCGGGATTCCACTTGTTTTCTTATTTCTTGCCGGAAGCAGCAGTCGGCCGGGCGAATCGAATCCCCAAGACAGTTGGATCCGCCAAAAACCAGTCTACGTCTCGGGCTTGGACGGTTACGATACCTACCGGATCCCCGCCGTGGTGGTCTCGAACCAAGGGACCCTCCTCGCGTTCGGCGAGGGCCGGAAAGCGGGGCGGGGCGACTCGGGGAACATCGACCTGGTGCTCAAACGCAGCCGCGACCAGGGGAAAACCTGGCTCCCCCTGCAAATCCTGGTGGACGACGGCGGCAACACGTGCGGCAATCCCGCGCCCGTGGTGGACCGCGAATCGGGCACGATCTGGCTGCCCTTCACCAAGAACGGCGGCGATATCGAGGAGAGCGCCATCCACCGGGGCCAAGGCTCCCGTACCGCGTGGATCACCTTCAGCCGGGATGACGGCGCCACCTGGGCCGAACCGGTGGAAATCACGCAATACGTCAAAAAAACGGACTGGCGCTGGTACGCCACGGGTCCCTGCCATGGGATCCAAACGCGCGGCGGCCGGCTGGTGATCCCCGGCGACCATTCCACCGGGCCGGATTTCTTCCAGTGGTATTCCCACATTTTTTACAGCGACGACCGGGGAGCCGGCTGGCGGATTGGAGGGACGGTGCCTGGCGGCTTCACCAACGAATCCACGGTGCTGGAAAGAGATGACGGCTCGCTCTATTTGAACATGCGGGGATACAAAAGCACCCACCGCCGCCAGGTTTCTCACAGCCGGGACGGCGGGATGACCTGGACGCCGGCGCGCGAAGATCCCGCCTTGATCGAGCCGGTCTGCCAGGCCTCCGTGATCCGCTACACCTCGTCCCGGGATTTTCACCGAAGCCGGATCCTGTTTTCCAATCCCGCCAGCACGGAGCGGGAAAAACTGACGATCCGTCTCAGCTATGACGAGGGCGAGACCTGGCCCGTGGCGCGGATGATCCACCCCGGCCCCGCCGCCTACTCGGACCTGGTGGTGCTGCCGGATGGGACGATCGGCTGCCTCTACGAACGGGGAGACGAAAGCCCGTACGAAACGATCACCTTCGCCCGCCTGACCCTGGAATGGCTGACGGGAGGGAAGGACCGGCTGGAGCCGCGGTGAAATTTTCTTAAATGCAATTCGATAATCGGGCTAAAAAGAGGTAGGAAATTTAGATAGTCCGATTTTCAATGCCATATTTCTTTCAGTAGCGTTATGGACTTCATTCAAGTGAACAGTTCATGAGCTTGAGCTTTATGGCTCAGTAATAATCCGTAATCCTGGTATGGACTCAAAGTGTATCGCATTGTGTGTAACCAAAGGTACATCATGCCGTACAGCACAGGCCGATATCCAGGCGTCTGAAAATGAAATGGGCTTACCCAACCGCATCCGATTGACAAAAATTCGCGCAAACTCCTTCGCGATGCCATCATCATAAGGAATCACCACATAGTTTTTGAGCATGGCTGGAGATGAAGGCGCTTTCTTTCTCCCCATTTGTCTTTTTCCGCCCCGACATAAAGTTCCCCCACCGTGATGAAGCTGATCGCCAAAAGCTTACCCAAGAGGTGTGGCAAATATTTTTGACCGAAAGAGTGCCTCTTCATGAGGTACGATACAATGTTGGTATCCAAGATGAGTTTCGCTACCATTACGGGTTATTTTCTCCAATCGAATTTTGCCGCCTCAAGTCTTGGATAAATTCCTCAAAACCATCGTCCACTTCCCCGGGCCATGTTCCCAAAAGGGCTGTCACATCCGTAACGGGAATGACTCCTTGCGCTTCCGCGAGTTCTTCGATCGTCCAGGATTTCCAGAAATCGAACGGTAAGGGTTCACCCGTTGGGATGTTTTTCTCATCGACCTCCATATCCTCTATTCTTTCAATATCGCGGATCTTTATATTTGTAATTTTTCTGGAAATCGAGTCTTCTTGGGCTTCTCCCTCGATCCGCACATATTGGAGAATATTTTCCAAAACGGCCTCTTTCTGGTCTTCATCAAACAGGCAAATAATGGGATCGCCGATCGGAGGGTGAATCCGGCAACGGGTGCCGTATTCTTTGAAATCCGTCATCAAAAGCCTGCCCTCGACTGTACGAAGGTTGAGTTCGGGACCTCGAATACGCTTCTGAATCTGTTCGAATCCCGCGGGGGTATATTTAATCCGTAACGGAATTGCGCGGTTATTTAGAGAAAATAAAATTCGATTGCATCTTTTGCGAAAGAGGAGGCCTAACTCTCGCCAAGCGAGTAAAACTCCCCGGTCCACACCGGCAGGTAAGGGATGATCCGGATTTTGAATTGCGGTGAGTCCTTGGAGCGTGGTTTCAAGAATATATTCACCATCATCCATTTCTGGAAAATCGATCTGCACTCCACGATCGAAACCAAGCACGGTCGTAGGGCTGCCATGTGTCAGTTGAACGAGTTGGAGGTCAATCGATTCCTTGAGCCGCTTGGTTTTGGGGCCTTTGCGGGTGCTATGGCTCTCCCCGGCGAGAACCTGGCCGGTTCGTAACAGTACTTTGCCAAAGTTTTCCAGCAAACAGAGTAGTTGCGACACGGTCATGCGTCCCGGCCCGATACCCGGCCCTTCCAATTCAATCATCAAGAGCGGGAGTTGTTTATTGCTCATCAGGAACCTCCTTGGCGTACCCGCTTTGAATCTATCCAGCACCCCTATTTCAATTCCTCTCCTTTTTATTTCCCCATCCGGTTCTAGGAATTGTCAAGTGATTTTTTACAGAAAATTAATTTACAAATCAGTCTTATCAATCGTGGGATGATCAACACATTGCTGGTAAGGTTTTTTTTACCGCAGGTTAAAATCCATGTCTATACACATGGATTCCCCTCGGGGAGGAATTCGTTAGGAATCTCCGCGCTTCTCGCCGGCCATTCAGATACAGACAACTTTCCATACCCGGGTGGTGATTCCTCCTCTGCCATCGCTCCGGGTGGATTTATCCCCGCCCGGCCCTTATACTTCACCCGTTCTTGGCTGGGCCTTTGGGCAAATCCGACCGGTGGTGGAGGGAACCAAGAACGTATCATACCTCGTGAAAGGAAGCGGGATTCATGCGCGCGATCATCATGGCGGGCGGCCGGGGCCAGCGCCTCTTTCCCTACACCCTGGTCCTGCCCAAGCCCCTCGTTCCCCTGGGGGATAAGCCCATCCTGGAAGTCGTCATCCGCCAGCTGGCCTGGCGGGGCTTCGATCACATCACCATCTCGGTCGGCTACCACGCGGAACTGATCATGGCCGTGATGGGCGACGGCTCCCGCCTGGGCATCCGCGTCGATTATTCGTTGGAGGACAAACCCCTCAATACCATCGCACCCCTGACCCTGATTTCCGGCCTGAATGAATCGTTCCTGGTCATGAACGGCGACCTGTTGACCGATCTCGATTACCGCGATCTGTATGAAACCCACCGCCGCGGCGGCGCGATCGCCACGGTGGGGACCTGCAAGCGGCATGTCCGCCTGGCGCTGGGAGTGATCACTTACGGCGCGGACCGGCGGATCACCGGATTCCAGGAGAAACCCGAGTTCGACTACGACGTGAGCATGGGCGTCTACATCTTCGAGCCGCGGATCCTCGACTACATTCCCCGCGGCGAACCGTTCGGCTTCGATCACCTGATGCACCGCCTGTTGGCGGCCGGCGAACGGGTTGCGGTCTACCCCTTTACGGGCCATTGGCTCGACATGGGAACCCCGGATGAACTGAACCTCGCCATCGAGGAATTCGAGGCCCACCGGGACCGATATTGGCCCCCGGCTTGATCCGGCAGGGAAGTGTCCAGGGCCCCGCGCGGCCTTCTCGATATGAAAGAAATTTTCCGTGTCTTGAGCAACAGCGCCTTCATCGCGGGACAAAAGATCGCGAACGGGGCGGTGCAATTCCTTTTTTTCCTGTTGCTGATCAACACGTTCACATCCGACGAACTCGGCCTGTTCGAGCTGGGACGCGCCTGCCTGGAGATCGGGGCCGGCGTGGCGGTTCCCGGCTTGGCCCTGATCGTCCTGCGTGAGAACTCCCGCCGCCAGGAATGGTGGCGCGATCAGGGGCCGGGGGTGATGGCTCTGCTGGACCAGATCGTCCTCGTGGCGGCCACGCTGCTCTTCGCCGCGGTCATCCTCGAATCCTTCACTTTCACCCGCGCCGGCGTGCTGGGGATGTTCTGCGCCGCGATCTATTTTCAAAGCACCTGCAGCGTGTACGAGTCGCTTTTCATCTCGCTCAACCAGGTGCAGTGGGCGATGAGCGTCAACGTGCTGTGCAACCTAGCGGTGCTGGGGCTGGGCGCGGCGCTGGTGCTGTATCTCCCGTTCCCGCTGGCCGGTGCTTCGCTGGTCCTGCTTTTGCGCTGGGTGCTTAACCATGTCTTGTATGTCCGGCGCGTCCGGCGGATTTACGCGGCGATGCCCCCCGGCGCGCCGGCCGCGCCCATGTCCCTGGCCGAACTGGCGCGCGATTTTTACCCCCTGACGCTGGGTTCCGTTTTTTTCATTTTATACGCCCGGATCGACATGATCATGCTGGAATGGCTTGGCCCAGTCTCCTCGATCGCCTACTACAGCGGGGCGTTCCGGCTGGCCGGCCTTCTGAGCATGATTTTCCTCTCCGTCTACCAGGCCCTGGCTCCCACCATCAGCCGCCGGATCAACCGCTCCCGCCCGGCGGCCTTCCGCTTCGTCGCGGCCGTCGGGCTGCTGCTGGGCGCCCTGGGATTGTTCCTGGCCTTGTTGTTACAGGCCGAAAGCGGCCGGATCACGGCTTGGCTCTATCCGGATGCGTACCAGCAGACCACCCATGCCCTGCAAGTGATGGCCTGGACCCTGCCCATCACTTTTCTGGGCAACGCCTTCGGCTATTTTCTGGTCAACGAGGAACGGCGGGGCATCCGCCACTATATGGGCATCAATCTGGCCGGACTGTTGATCAACATCACCGGCAATGCCATACTGATCCCCGCCTGGGGCTTCATTGGGGCCGCCTGGATGACTGTCGCCACCGACGGCTTGACCACCCTGGCGATGGTCTGCTCCGCCGCCGGGATCGCGTCCGGGAAGGCGGGGAGGGGGTGACTGGCGATGGGGTGGATTTCGCGAGGCTCAATCCACCCGGCCTAGTCTCAATGAATCCAGACGGTCCGCCGAAAATACGGTATGATAGAGATGGATGGGTACTGCGCAAGGAAACGCGGATCAGGCGATCGACCGGCGAGGGCAGGTTGTTGATGCAGGACCGATTTGGGTAGACATTCGTTATGCCGCGGTGGTTGGAATTCATACTGGCGTTGTTGGCGCTGCTCCTTCTCAGCCCGCTGTTTCTGGTGCTGATGGCCGCTATCGTGCTGGATTCCCCTGGATGGCCGCTCTTTTTTCAGCGCCGTGTGGGGATCCACGGCCGGTATTTTTGGATGATCAAGTTCCGCAAAATGCCTTCCTACGTCCCTCCGGACGGCAAGGGCATCACCACGCGGCATGATGTGCGCCTCACGCGCATCGGCCGGTTCCTGGAACGCTTCAAGCTGGACGAGCTGCCCCAGATCGTCAACATCCTCCTCGGGCACATGGCCCTGATTGGCCCACGTCCCGAGATCCCCAAGTTCACCGCCTTCTATCCTGAAAAGTGGAAACAGGTACTCTCCGTCCGCCCCGGGGTGATCGGATACAGCCAGATCAAGCATCCCCATGAAACCGACCTCTACCCGCCCGGCTGCGTGGACCACGAGAAGTATTACGTTGAACACATCCTGCCGGAAAAACTGGACCACGAGATCGAATACATCGCGGGGAAGAGCCTGGCGCTCGATCTGAAGATCTTCATCGGAGTCGCCGGAGCATTGTTCACCAAGACCATCACCTGGCAATGGCTGCTGGTCCATCTGACCCACGCGTTCATGCTGCTCTCCGACACGATCGTCTCGGGATTCAGCCTGGTGCTGGCTTTTCACCTGGTGTTCCAGATGGGCATACCGCCCGACGTGTTCCCCAGCCTGCGCAAGGTGGTCTGGCTCAGCCTGTTGATCCGGCCCGCGGTGTTTTTCCTGTTCGGGCTGCACCGGTATCCGATTTCCTCCGCGATCACCGCCGGCTATTTGTTGACCCTCATCAAGGCTTCGCTCTATTCCTCGCTGGCGTTGACCACGGTCTTGATGTTCTTCGAGGAGCGGGATTTGTACTTGAGCGCCCACATCACCGATGCGCTGCTGCTGCCGGCCTTCCTGACGGCGGCGCGCATCGGATACATCGCCATCCACGACGCGTTTCTGGCCACCGGATTTTTCCAGTCCCTGAGCGGCGCGCTGACTCATTTAGTTATACTGGCGCTGTACGGATTGATCGGTTTTTTTTCGTTCTGGATCTCGCACATGATCCGGCTGAGCCAGTTGAACATCGCCCTCTTGATTCCCAAAGTGTGGGCCGTCTCCCTGTTCACTTTCGCCATCCGCGCGGCCTTGGCGCTGTTTCTCTGGCCTCCCCGGGCCAAGACCTGGCGTTCGTTCTTCGGGCGGGAACTGTTCCGTATCACGCATGTTTCCATGATCGGGATGGGCCTGATTCTACTGGTGTACTTGATCCGGCAGGATCCGAACTACTCCCGTCTTTCCATCATCCTGGACACGGTGGTCTTCTCGGTGTTGTCGGCGGTCATGGCGCTCTTGTGGTGCCTGCCCCAGTTCAACGCCGCCGCGCAGCCGGCCCCCCGGCGGGTGATCCTGCTGGGCGTGGGCCTCGAGGCCGAACTCCTGCTCAGCACCCTGGAGCGGATCAACAACGACGCCTGGAAGATTCTGGGGATCGTGACGGACATCGAGTGGAAGCGCTATTCCTCGATCTCCGGATTCAACATCATCGGGACGATTCCGGACCTGGAATCGTTGTTCGAAGTGTATCATCCCGACCTGCTCATCACCTGGGAATGGATGACCCAGTCGGAGCATTTTCCGTTGATTCAGAGGATCTGTGAAAAACACGGGGTGAACATCACCGTGTCTCCCACGATCAGCACTCTGCTGGATAGCGGCCGGAATGTGTATACCCCATCCGAGTAATCCCGCCTGATCGGATGTCAAGATATTTCAATGTTCCAGGGGTTTTACCCCTGGCTAAAATAGGAATGCCCCTCCGGGGCTCCTGAGAGAGAAAAGGGCAGGTTTTTGTCTGAATCAGATCCGGATGGGGGATTTCGCTTCAATCCACCCACCCTACAGAATTCCCTCACCCTGGCCCTCTCCCAGGGGAAGAGGGGAGGGTTGCGCTGTGATACATGAAGACAGTGGGCGCGTTGCACAGGGAATATAGGGTGGGCTCCAAGCGAAGCGTAGCCCACCCATCCCTGAAACCGTTCTTCAGGAAAATATCCTGGATCCCCGCTTGCGTGGGGATGACAACCCGAGAAACGGGGATGACACATAGTCGAACGGGGATGACATCCTTGGAGGACGTCCACGGAACACCCTGTCCATTGGGCGCGCCGATGCCTCAATTCTTCGATGCGTCCGGCGGCTGGGCCTGGGAAAACACTTCCAACTTGGGCGGGACCACGATGATATCGCCCAGGCCGATTTCCAGGCTGCCGTTTCCCGTCCGCGACACCATGCCGTTGGGACGGAAGATGTGAATCTGCGATTCGTCGGCGAACGGCGTCAGGCCCCCCACCTTGTTCAAATAATCCTGCAGCGAGGCTCCGGACTGATAGATCAGCGAGCCGGAATTGTACACCGCGCCCAACACCATCACCGTCTCGGGCTTGGAGGGGACCACCACGCGGTCGCCGTCCTTGAGGACCGGATCATCCCGGCCGTTGTCGAAAATCACCCGTCCTTGCACGATCTTGTTCGCCAGGATGGCCAGGATCCGCTTCCGGAATTCCTGCGCCCGCAAGATCATCTTTTGCTGGTCGTCCACCACCGCGCTTTCCGACAAGGCCGCCTGCAGGCGGAGCAACTCCGTTTCCTGTTCTTCCTGCAGGGAGCGGCGGAACGTGTCCTCGGTTTCCATCAGCGACTGGCGGGTTAGGATGATTCCCGGCTCGAAGGCGTCCTCCCGGTATCCGCCGGCCCGGGCGATGACCTCATTCACGGTGGCGTTTTGGGGCAGAAAATACGCGCCGGGCACCTTCACGCGGCCCTCGACCTGGACGGTGATGCCGGCCATTTTATCCGGCAGCGAATGGATCCGCAGCACGTCCAGGTTCTGCAACAACACGTTTTCCTGGCTGTTGGGATTCCGGAGAATGTCTTGGAGGTTCACGGGGAGCACGCGCACCTGGCCGCTCGTGTCGGTGCGGATCAGTTCGGCCGAGTCTAAATACGCCCGGTGGGTGACGCCGCTGGCCGCCGAGATCAGGTTGCTGACCCGCATGTTGTCGCGCATGGCGTAATAGCCCGGATTGACGGCCTCGCCGGCGATAGCCACCACCGGCCGTTCGAGGATGTCGTCCTCCTTGAAGATCTTCACGATGTCCCATTCGGCCAAGGGAATGTCGTTGTCCTTGTCCGGCAGGAAATCGTCCCCCAAAGAGACGCTGATCACCTTGCGCCGCACATCCGAGACGAAGCGCAAGATCTCCACGTTGCTCTTGTAGGTGCCCGGCAAGACTCCGCCGGCCTTGCTCAGCAGATCGCTCAGCTTCATCCCCGGAACCAGGGCGTAATCGCCCGGCAACACGACATTGCCGATGATGGAAATGGATTCCCCCACGATGGGGCTGCGGGGGAACACCAGGATGAGGTCTCCATCCTGCACGGGTTGCTCCCGCTGGGCGGCGTCGGTGTAATCCACGCGCATGAGGGTGATCTGGTTGTTTTTCCCCAGCCGCTGCACGTTCAGCCGCTCATGCTGCGCCTTGGGGGTGAATCCGCCGGCGTAGCCCAAGGCCTGTTCGATAGTCATCTCTTCGGAATACTCGTACCGGGCCGGGCGTTTCACCTCCCCGTACACCCCGAACGTCTTGCCCACCGGGGGAACGATGACCACATCTCCGGGGCGGAGATAGAAGTTTTGGGTCATGTCTCCGTCGATCATCATTTTGTACAAGTCAATGACGTAGCTCTCTTCCCGGACCTCGTTTTCCTTGGCGCCCATTTGCACCCGGGCCAGGGTGATGTTCCGGAAGGTGCCATTCACCGTGGGCCCGCCGCAGAGATACATCAGGTCCATGATGGTGAAGTTCCCGGCCACGCTGTAAATCCCTTGGTTTTTCACCTCGCCCACCACGTACACGCCGAACTGCCCCAGTTTGGAGATTTCCGTATCCACGTTGATGTTTTTGTAGATTTGCAGCAGATTGTCGCGGATGACTTGCCGGGCCTCGATTATGGTTTTCCCCTGGATGAAGGGAGAGGAAGAAGGCAAGGGAATGCTGCCCCGCTCGTCGATTTTCGGGGTCAGCGTCTCCTGGCGCATCCCCGTGATCCGGATGATCAGCTCGTCTCCCCGGCCGAGCCGGTACTCATCGGTGATGGGGCGGGAATGGATGATCGAGTGCAAATTGGTGACATTGGCGATACTGAAAAATCCGATCCCGAATACCCTTTCCCTCTCCTTGATGCTCAAAATCCGCTTCCGCTCATCGAACATGTCCTTGAGTTCAAGTTCCTTGGCTTCGATGTTTTTCAGTTCGATATCGGAGAGGTTGAAGCGTTCTCCCAACGGCACCACCATCTCCGGCCGGATACCGGAAATAGGAAACCGTCCCGCGGGTGGCACCGAGATCTGCGTAGCTTTCGCGGAGGGAACCGCCGCCGCGGGAGGCGTGGGAGTGGCATTCTGTTCCTCCGAGGATTGGGTTACGGCCGCGACGTTTTGCGTTTGCGTCCATCCGGGATTAATCCCGAGGAGAAGGGCGGAAAGAGCAACCACCGTGATCACACAAATGCGGGTGAAGGAAGGTTGGAGATTTCCAATCATCACGAGACGCCTCTCTCCCATTTCCGGACGGAAATGGGTGTTTATCAAGGATGGATTGAGCCGGCGGTCAAACACCTGGTTCATGGAATCCGGTTCGCCTGGAAGGTCTTGTTTCGGAGCGAAACAGGAGCAAAACCAGCTCACTATACGGCACATCCCCGTTATCGTCAATCCGGTCATTTTTAGGTCGTCGGGTGGGATCCCTGCCGGACCGGATTATGGAGGCTTATGCCTCGCCTTGAGCCCATCCAGCGCTGATACAGGCCCCTGTCACCGGGTCCTATGGGATGGGAAACCATGCGGGATGGGAACGGTCAGACGGGCCGAAACTGAGCCGCTCGACGGACTTGAACACGGCCAACGGCCCCAACCGCGCCACCGCATCCTATGTGTTGAGGAAAATGTTTTTTTGGATAGGGACTTCCGGATTCCCCCTTATAATGGCGCTGGTATGAAGCGCGTTGTCACTACCATGTGCTCCATTCCCAGTGAAAGCCGATAAATTTATAAAAATAAATACAGCATTCCTCCCTTGTTGGGGGATCTGGATCCAAGGGGCCGCATTTCGGCGTTTTGTGATCCCCAGCGCGATGCGCCTCGTTTTCCGCCCCGGGAAAACTTCTCCCGCCGGCAAGAAGAAGGAACCGCGCGGATGGACCGCCCCTGGTTCAATCTGAATGAAACGACAGGCGCAATAAAAAACTGATTGACAGGATTCAATCCGCGTGAGAGAATCGCTTCATCATCGAGGGCAAACGATTTCCGGCTTCAAAGGTGAACTGCTGGTTGTAAAAGGTGAAAGGGAAGGCAACGGGCTGAAGGATTTCTGATTTGATTAATGTCAATCAAATGGTTTCCATTTGGTGAAGGAGGACGGAGTCAGAGGTTGGTTCAGCAGGGTCCATGGGCCCAATCTAAAAAAGGAAAGGGAGAAACGTGATGAAAAGATTTTCCATGATGATGGCAATCCTGTGCAGCGGTCTGGTGTGTTTCGGGCAACCGATTGGGATCTTCACCGATCAGACCAGCGTGGGCAGTGACGCAGGCGCCGGTCTCGCTACGTTTGAAAACGGAGTCTACCTGATTGAAGGCAGCGGCAATGACATTTGGGGCGTGCCGGATGGATTCTTTTGGGTTTATAAAGAAATCACCGGCGATTTCACCGCGATTGCCACGGTGGAATGGTTAACCGGAGTGGACACCGGTGATGAATGGAAAAAAGCCGGCATCCTGGCCCGTAACACGGCGGACGACCCCAGCCGCGACGATGGCGAATATTCCTGCGCGGCGATCATCCGGGGGAATTTAAGCAATTTCTTTAACCGGCAGAACCCCGGTTCGGAGGAAGATACCTTTTACTCGGGCACCGAGGACCTCAGCATTCTGAACAATACCATCCAGCTGAAACGGGAGGGTAATGTGTTCACGATGTCCCGGGGGCTGACTGCGGGCGGTTTCATGGAACTCGCCAGTAAAGAGATCGTGATGCTGGATACCATCGTGGTCGGCCTGGAAGTGACCTCGCACGACACAAGCACCATCGAACAAGCCAAGTTTACGGATGTCAGTATTGTGCAAGGCTCGACGGCCGTCAGTGATTTTGGACTGTACGAATAATCCGGCCGCCGGATCATGGAGTTGTTTCGCGTAGAGGCGCGTGACCGCGCCTCTACGTTTTTTTAATCCCTGCTATGATCCAGGTACGGAGCCGTTGGCCAGTGCAGGCTAAGGATCACGCCGTTCGGCCGTTCTCCAATCGAACCACATGGGGCAATTCAACCGCCCCGCCTCCATCCAGGCGGCAAGAACCAAAGCGGAGCGGTCAATCGAGATTGATGGAAGGCAGGCGTCCACTGCCCTTGCAGTGGGCGCAGGTGTAGGTCAGGCGCCGCGTAAGGCTCTTGCCCACCCGTTGGCGGGTGATCTGGATCAGCCCCAGGTCGGTGAATTGCTGGATATCCGAGGGCGTGCGGTCCTTGGCCAGTTCCCGTTCCATGGCCTTGAACACGCGGTCCTGGTTGCGTTTCAGGCGCATGTCGATGAAGTCGATGACGATGATTCCTCCGATCTGACGCAGGCGCAGCTGGCGGGGAATCTCGACCGCGGCCTCCAGGTTGGTTTCGACGATGTTCTCTTCCTGGTTCTTGCCCCCGATGTTGCGGCCGGTATTGACGTCGATCGCGGTCAGGGTTTCCATCTCCTCGATGATGATGTACCCCCCGCATTTCAGGCGGACGCAGTTGCCGAACAGCTGGTCGATGTCCCGCGTCAGGTTGTGCGCGCTCCACACCGACTGGTCCTTGCCGGTGTGGAACTTGATCAACTCGTCGGGCTTGGCGCGGGGGGCGATGATTTTGAGAAATTGCGCGATGCGGTGTTTGAGACGGGGATGATCAACCACGATTTCCGCAATATCGGCGGAGAAGTTATCCCGCAGCACCCGTTCGAAGAGGGCGATCTCGCGGTGGAGCAGTTTGGAATCGGTGCCGTCCTCGAAATCCTCCCGGATCCGTTTCCAGGTGCGCGTCAGGTAACTCAGGTCGTGCTGAATCTCCCGGATGTTGCGTCCCTGCGAGGCGGTCCGGAAAATCAAACCGCCCTCGAAATCCGATTCGTTCTCCACCAGGTCGCGGATGCGGTGGCGTTCCTCGGTGTCCAGCATCCGCGACATGCGGATGGCTTGGGCGTAGGGCATGAGGATCACGAAACGGCCGGGCAGGGTGATCTTGCCCGACAGGCTGGGTCCCTTGTCGCCGATCGATTCCTTGGCCATCTGCACCAGCACGTTGTCGCCCGGCTTGAGGGTTTCCTCGATCTTGTGCCGCCGGCCCGATTCGACGTGGATCGTCCGGCCGCCACGCCGGATCTCCGGCCCCAGGTCGGGAAAACTGAGGAATCCGTCTTTTTCCAGGCCGATGTCCACAAAAGCCGCGCTGAGCGCCGGAACGACCTTGGAGACCACCCCCCGGTAGATGTTTCCGCTCGTGCCACGGTCGGACAGTTGCTCTTCCTGGATCCAAAAATCGGTCAAGTGATCGTTTTCGGCGATGGCCGCCAGCGAGTAACCCGCCTCATTGGCGAAAACCATGCGGTGGGTGGGCCGGGCTCCCGGACGGGCGGCCTCACTTTTGGTTTCCGGCTTGGCGGCCTCGGCCGGGGCGGCTTCGGGCCGGGCGGTTTTGGGCGCGGCTTTGGGCGGATGGTGGGGCCGGGACGGTTCCACGGGCCGCGGCGGGGAGGCCGGTTTGCCCGGCGGGCCGGATTTAGCGGGCTGAATAGGCCGGGGATGAGGCCCGGGCTTCGCGGCGGGAGCGGATTTAGGGGCGGAAGCGGATTTAGGCGCCGGCCCGTGCCGGTGCGGCCTGGATTTCACCGCGGAGGCGGATTTGGCGGCCGGAGCGGGCCGGGCATCCTCCCGATGGAGTTCGCTGGAAGGCAGGTTGTCAGGCTGGCTCCCTTTCGGCTGGGAGGCCGCGTCCGGAGGACTGGGTTTCTTTCTGCGGGATCGGCTCATCGTTGTTTATCTCGTGTTCTTGGATCCGGGATCGAGTGTGGAACGATAATTACAGTATCCGTAATTCTTCGTTCCCGGGTCATGGTACTAGTTTTTCCGTTTTCTGAGAAGCGGATTTTTGAATCCGCGTGATTTTCGGCCCCACCGCGACCGGGCGGGCGGCGCGGGAGGATTTCCTGGAGACGAAAATCCACTCCCGCCTGCCCTTCATTATAAAAGGTCATCCGGAAAGTGCGTACCAAACCCCACCGGTCCTGACCCGCCTTATCCTGGCCTAACATTCTGGGCTATTCTCATAACCACCACCGGAGATGGATAATCAGTGTACCGTATCGGCAAATCGTTACCCTGAAATATCGAAAACTGTAACCTTGGACTCAGAGTTATCTTAAAATCAAATGAAAAGGATGCGCGAGGCGGCCATGAAGCGAATCGTGTCCAGGATCGTGGGATTGACGCTGTTGGTGACGGCGGTGTTTGCCGGCGTGGGCTTGTCCTGGGCCGTGCCGGAGACCGGCGTGGAACCGGGCCACATGATGGTGTCAAAACCGGCTTATCGACACCCCCAAATGACCTTCGAGGAGTTCAAGGGCCGTCTGCGGCAGCAAGGGCTGTTCGACAGCGAAATCAAGATCCCCATGCGGGACGGGGTACAACTGGCCGCCACGGTCTTCAAACCCCTGTTCGGTTCGACTCCCACGGTGCTGGTGCGGACGCCCTACGGGCGGAAGAACATTCCGGAACTGGATAAGTTGCAATTGCTGGTTTTGACCGGCTACTCGCTGGTCTTCCAGGACACGCGGGGGCGGTACGATTCGGAAGGCGAGCCGCTCATCTTCTTGAGCGACGGGTGGGGAACGTTGCAGGATGGTTACGACACCATTGAATGGATCGCCGCGCAGAAGTGGAACAACGGCAAAGTGGGCATGTGGGGGCATTCGGCGCTGGGCATTCTCAGCGGCCTGGCGGCGGGTGCGGTTCCGCCGCATCTAACCTGCCAGGTGATCGGCTTTGCGGCCACGCGGGGCTACGAGCAAATCGGTTATCCCGGGGGCGTTTACCGGAAATCGCTGGTCGACGGTTGGCTGACGGACAATGAGATCCCCCAGATGATCCCCCTATTCCAAGCGCATCCGGTCCGGGACGATTTTTGGGCGCAGCTGGACGTGGCCTCCAAGCACGAGGTGATCAACGTGCCCACGATGTTCGTGGGGGGATTTTACGATTGCTTCCAAGAGGGAACCCTGGACGGATTCGTGGGCCGGCAAACCCGGGGGGCGGAAGGCGCGCGGGGAAGACAACGACTGATCATCGGTCCCTGGACGCATGTCAACGAATTCGATCTGCAGCAAGGGCAATTGACTTATCCGGCGAACTCCGAATTCAGCACGGAAATCACCGACACCATCGCCTGGTTCGATTATTGGTTGAAAGGCAGCAACAACGGGGTGATGGACCAGCCGGCGGTCAAGTATTACGTGATGGGCGATACCAGCGCGGCGCAAGCGCCGGGCAACGTTTGGAAGACCAGCGCTTCCTGGCCGCCCGCCTCCACCCCCACCCGCTTATATCTGCGGGACGGCGGGGATCTCTCCACTCTATCCAACACCGGATCCTGGAGCGGCGAGTTGACCGTGGTTCCCAACAATCCCGTGCCCACGCTGGGGGGGATGAACCTGGATGATAATTCCGGCCCTTGGGACCAGCGGCCTCTCGAATCGCGCCCGGATGTCCTGGTGTTCAGCACGGAACCCCTGACCGAACCGGTGGAGGTGACGGGGCGGATCGAGGCGGTGATTTATGCCGAATCGAACCTGACGGACAACGACCTGGCCGCGCGGCTGACCGATGTGTATCCCGACGGCCGTTCCATGCTGGTGTGTGACGGCATCCTGCGCGCTTCGTTTCGGGATTCGCTCTCGAATCCCACGCCCATCACGCCCGGCGAGGTTATTCCCTATGAGATCGACCTCTGGAGCACCAGCCTGGTCTTCAACACGGGGCACCGGATCCGCCTGATCGTGGCCAACACCAATTCGCCCCGGTTCGATCCCAATCCCCTCTACAAGCAGTTAGGACAAAACGGCCGGCCCCTCACCGCCCTGACCCGCGTGCACGCCAGCCCGGCCTATCCATCGCATGTCATGCTGCCCGTGGTTTCCGGCTTGACGGGGATTCCGGGATGGACATTGTTTTGATTGAGGAACAATGAGGAAACGGAGGATGGATCAGCGCGAAGCGCGTAACTCATCCTGGGAATTGGCAGCGGCCCGCCCACTTCTCCATTCACTTCCTCCCCCAGAACACCGCGAAACGGAAATTCTTGTACGCGCAATCCACCGGTTGGAACCCGGTTTCCCGCAGCCAGGCCAGCTGGTCGAGCAGCGGATTTTGCTTGTCTTCCTTCATGCGTTCCAGGCATTCCGCCAGGCTGGTTTCATCGATGCCTTTTGCGCGGGTTTGCCGCAACCAGACGGCGTGATACTGCCGCTCGATCTCGGGCGTGGGTCCCAAAACCTGATCGGCGTTGATGAAGATTCCCCCCGTGCGCAAGGCTCCGAATATTTTCCCATACAAGGCTCTTTTTTCCGGCTCGGTCAGGTGATGGATGGACATGGCCGAGACAATGGCGTCGAAATTCCCCGGCAAATCCTCCTTCGCGTAATCCAGCAGTAATAACTCCACCCGGTCCGGTTGAGCGGCAAAGCGCCGGCGGGCCTGATACAACATCTTTTCGGAAAAATCGGCGGCCGTGATCCGCGCCTGGGGAAATGCCTCCGCGAGGAAGGCGGAGAGGATGCCCGTGCCCGCGCCCAGGTCGAGCACGCGCGGGGAGGCGTCAGGAGGGAAGGGGATGAGCTCGAGGATGGCGGCATAGAACTCATCGAAACAGGGGATCAATTTCCGGCGGTCCTGATCATACTTTTCCGCCGCCTTGTCGAAGCTTCGTTTGACCAATTGTCCCGGATCCACGGCCGTCCCTCCTGAATGAGTGTCGATTCGCCTTGTGGGATGGGTTAGCGAAGCGTAACCCATCAACCATCCTGCTCATCTTGTCCATCCTGACCATCCTGATTCAGACAATCCCCCTCTCCCTCTGTAAGAAGGCCGGGGTGATGAATTTTATCGGGGCGCCCTTCACGCGTCAGGCCCGGCTGTGTTGCCTCCGTTGGCGGAACAACCACAGCGCGTGAACCACCGTGGAAATCAGATAAATCACGCCGGCGGTCATCACGATAGCCGCCCCGGTGGGGAGGTTCGGTTCGTACGAGAGGAAGAGTCCCGCCGAGGTGCAGACCATGCCCACTCCGGTGGCGATGATCATCATGGGCAGCAGGCTCCGGGCGTAGTGGGAGGCGGACGCGGCGGGCAGGGTGAGCAGGGCGAGCACCAGAATGATGCCGGTCACCTGGATGAGCACCACGATGGTCAGGGCGATGAGGCAGAGCAGCAGGAGATACACGGCGTCCACGCGGACGCCCTGCAGCCGGGCGTATTCCTCGTCGAAGCACACGGCGAGAAATTGTTTATGGAAGAGAAAGACAAGCAGAAAGATGAGCAAATCGAGGGCGGAGATGATCAGCAGGTCCTCGCGGGAAACCATGAGGATATTCCCGAAGAGGTAGCTCATGAGGTCCGCGTTGTAGCCGGGCGTGAGGGAGATGAAAATGAGTCCGGCGGCCATCCCCACGGCCCAGACCGCCCCGATGATGGTGTCCTCGCGTTGGCGGGTGCGCAGACTGATGATCCCGATGAGTAACGCCGAGAACAGGGCGAACAGCACCGCGCCGGGCAGCGGAGGATATCCCAGGTAACAGGCCAGCCCCATCCCCGCCAGCACGGAATGGGAGATCCCCCCGCTGATGAACACGATCCGCTTCACGACGACATACGAGCCGATGACGCCGCAGGCGAGGCTGGCGAGGATCCCCGTGAGAAAAGCGTGCTGCATGAAGGGCTGGTTCCACAGAACCTCGAAAAATTCACTCAAGGCCGCGCTCCCGTCTTATGCCGTTGGATCTTTGGTTTGAAGAATGTTGTCGTGATCGACCAGGTGGACGTGCGATTGGTAGATATCCTGGATCATGGAATCGGTGATGGCGGTCGTTGGATGAATCACCATCCGCCGGTTGAGGCACGCCACCCGCGTGACATGGGCCGAGACCACGCCCAGGTCGTGCGAAACCAGGATAATCGTGCATTTCTCGTTGATTTGATGCAGCCAATCGTAAATCTGCTGCTGTGACAGGCTGTCCACGTTGGCGGTGGGTTCGTCCATGATCAGCAGGCGGGGCCGGCCGGCCAGGGCGCGCGCGATGAGCACCCGCTGGCGCTGACCTCCCGAGAGCGTTCCGAAACGCCGGTGGCGGAAGGGCAGCAGATCCACTTCCCGCAGCGCCTGCTCGGCCGTCTCCCGTTCCCGCCGGCGGTATCCGCCGAAGAGCGGCGAGCGCCCCTGGCAGCCGAGCAGCACGACCTCGAGCACGCTGATGGGAAATTCCTTGTCGAAGTGAATCTGCTGCGGCACATAGCCGATTTGGGCGGAAACTTCGCGGGGAGGCCGTCCCATCACCCGCACCCGGCCTTGCTGGGGCGTCAGGAGTCCCAGCAGGATCTTGAGCAGCGTGGTCTTGCCCCCGCCGTTGGGGCCGATCAGGCCGATGAAATCGCCCTCGTCCACGCGCAGGGAAACCCTGTCCAGGATCGGATCCGTTTCATAACGGAACGACACGTCTTGGACTTCGATCAAGGCGGGAGAGGTCATCGCAAGGCCTCGGCGATGGTCTGGGCGGCTTTTTTCAGGTTCTCCATATATTCCTTGCCCAGGGGATCGAGGACCGCCACTTTCCCCCCGATTTCCTGGGCGAGGGTTTCGGCGGACTTCTGGCTGATTCGTGGCTCGATGAAGACCGTTTTGATCTGGTTGGCCTTGGCGGTCTCGATCAGCTCCGCCAGTTGCTGCGCGGAAGGTTCCTTGCCCTCCACCTCCACGGAAATCTGTTCCAGGCCGTACGCGTCCGCGAAATAACCCCAGGCAGGGTGATATACGATGAATTTTGTGGTCCGCGGGCCGGTCAGCAGCTTGGTGATTTCTTCATGCAAGGCCCGCAGATCGGTTAGCAACGGTTCCAGGTTGTTCCGGTATTCCGCGGCGTGGGCCGGATCCCCCGCCTCCAGGGCCTGGGCGATGGCGCGGGCCTGGATTTGGGCAAACATCGGATTAAGCCAGATATGGGGATCTTTCAATTCGCCGTTTTTCGCGCGCGGCTCCGGTGCCGCTTCAGCTTCCTGCGCGTGGCCGGCCAGGGGGCGCAGGGTGATGCCTTCACGCAGATCGACGACCCTGAGTTGCGGATTGAGGCTTTGGATACGCCGCAGCCACACATCCTCGAACGGCAGCCCGGCCTGAAAATAAAGACGGGATTTCGACAACTGCACCATCTGCCGGGGCGCCGGTTCGTAGGTCTCGTGATTCTGGCCCGGCCCGATCATGACGAGCACATTTACATGGCTGCCGCCGATTCGTTCCACGAAATAGGCGTGCGGCGGGATGCTGGCATAGACATTGATTTTGGTCTCCGCGGCCTGGCCCGGCGTCCCCCCCAGGAAAACCAGGACGATCCACGCCCAGCGGGACGGAAGAGACCACCAATGACACATAGGTTTCTTTTTTCGGTTCATCGGACAACTGTTTCCCGTTCTTTCGCGCAAGGAAATCACGGCCACGGAAGCTCCGTCGGAGTTAACTGTTGGCGAGTCGTTATTTCCCTCTCCCGCTGGGAAAAGGGTAGGGTGAGGGAAAATCTTTCTACCATACCCCTCACTCCAGCCCCTTGCCCAAGGACGAGGGTTTATGATTTGTGTCTCCAGGACGCGGCTCGGTCTGGGAACGCCGGATTCTCACGTGGCGCAGCCGGCGCAGATTCCCCGAAGATAAATCTCCTGCTCTTCGATTTGGTACCCGGGAGCCACGGACTCGACCATCGGCATGAGGCACTGGCTCAGGCATTCCACCCGCCCGCAGACCCGGCAGGTGAAATGCGGATGGCAATGCCCATGGTGAATGTCATGGCACACGGCGAAACGCCATAAGCGGTCCCCGGCCTCGACGCGGTGGACGATCCCGGCCTCCATGAAGCATTGCAGCGCGCGGTACAGGGTGACCCGATTGATGCCGGTCTCCAGAAGCCGCGTGTGGATCTCTTCATGGAGGAGAGGGCTATGCTCCCGCAAAAGCAGACCGAGCAGGATCAGCCGGGCCCGCGTAGGTTTCACGCGGGCGGTTTCCAGGATCCGCCGGGCGGCCGCGGGTTGAGAATCCGGTTCGGTTTTCATGTCCATTCCCAGGCGGTACGAATTATAGCAGGATGCAACTGAGTTGCAAAAGGGGGAGTGGTGGAATCATAAATTGAGTGGAACAGGAGAAAGTGGAAAAACTAATAAAAATGAGGTTTCTCCGGTAACTACGTACTGTTTTTTATCTAGTTGTTCGACCTGCATCCCCTCCAGTTGATACAAGAGAACCACCCCAAAATCCCCTCTCCTTCGGGGAGAGGGTTAGGGTGAGGGAATATTGTAGGGGAGGACCTTGGTGTCCGCCCCCATCATAGAATGGATGGACTACCTTATCCTCATCATGCACGCCCGGCCCGGATGAACCTAAATTGTTTACCTTAAAAAAAACCGGGGCGGACACCACCGGTCCACCCCTTCTCTTTTGCCGCCTATTCGAACTGGAACCTCACTTCACCAGAAACTCCGGCGCGGCCTCATTGGTGAATCCCATCATCTGGCCGCTGGTGGAACCGTCCGCGGAGGCTCCCATCACGTACCAGGTATACATATCCTGGTTGGACAACGCCGGACCCGCGTAATTAACCTGGGTCTGATTCGTGACCTGCTGCGTCCAGATCAGGTTCATGCAGTGGTCCATCACGCTGACCGTGTAGGTCATCGGCGGCGTACCCGAGGGTACGCTCCATTGCAGCGTCACCGGCGCGCCGATGCGTCTGAAGCCGATGGGGGATTCCGGCGTGATGTTGAGGATGGGTTTCACCACGATGTTCAGTTCCATGTCTTGCCCGGCCGCCAGGGTGATCAGCTCACCCTCGCCATTGGTGGCTTGGCTGTCTTGCTGGATGGAAATGCATTGTACCCGGTAGCGGCCCGCCGGGATTTCCTTGAAACTGTACGACGGCACGAAATCGGCGGAACCCTCGAAATTCATCACCGCGGCCGTCCATTCCTTGCGTTCACAGGGGACCGTGTTGCTTTCCTCCGGAATCAGAACCACGGTCGCGAATTCCACCGGCAAGCCATCGGTCCGGCTCACGAGGCCGTGCAATTTCGCCCCGCCGGTCCGGGGACCCAAGTCCACGTTGATCCCCTTGGTGGTTTGTCCGGTCGTGACTGCGATCCCCTTCACGCAAACCCACTGCAAGGGGATCGAGGAGAATCCCGGGATTTCGAAATCGTCCGGCAGACCGGGAATGCTCATGGGTTCCGAAGGCACGAACTGCACGTCATAGGATCCGGCGGGCAGGCCGGAGATGGTATAACTGCCATCCATTTCCATGTTGAAACGGGCGTCCGGAACCGCCTGCTGGGAGCCCGATTGGTAGACTTCCGCGCTCACCGTGACCAGGAAGGGAACGGTATAGGCCGTGCCATCCCACGCCCGGATCAGGCCTTGGATGCCGCCCGCGGTCACGAACCGCACCTTCACCGGGGCGGCGCTGGCCAGGCCGGGCGACGTGGCGGTCACCATGACTTCCTCGGCCGCCGTGTCCCACAAGGCCACGGTATTGCCGTCCGGCCGGTCGACGGTGATGACGGCCGTGTTGCTGTCCTGGCTGGTGAGGGCCGAACCGGAGACCGTCACCGTCACCTCTTTCTCGCTGTCTCCCCCTTCGGTGCCCGGATTCACAATGCGGCCGGCCGTGTCGATCAGATCGATCCGGACAGGCAGGAAAACCTGGTTGTCGGCGTTGAGGCTCACGGGCTTCTCCGGATCGCAGGCCGTGAGGCGCAATCCCACCGCGGTTCCGGAGGGCTCCGTCACCGGGGTCGGGGTCCAGGTCGGCGTCGGCGCGGTTCCGGGAACGGTAGGCGTCACCGTGGGGACCGCAGGCTGGGTGGGCGTGGGCTGTGGCTGCCCGCCGGGGATGCTGACGACGGCGGGATCGTTTTCATCCCCGTCGAGGAAATCGACGTTATAAAACGTTCCTTCCGCGAGCTGGATGAATTCAAAATTGTCGAGATAGACGGTCAAGGGATCGGTGGTGCTGGGATTGAACACCTGGATCAACGGTTGCAGACCGGCGGGGCGGGGCAGGCTGAGCGTGGCTATGCGTCTGTATTGATTCGCGAAATATCCCCCGTTTTCCGGCCGATTCTGCGACACGAAGACGTTGCTTCCCATGTCGATCGTGGCGATCGTGACCTGCGCGTTCGGCCCGCTCGACCGCACCGCGCACCGCGCCAGCACCAGCTGAGTGGTTTGGATCACCGGACCGAAGATCATGACGCCGGATTCCGGGCCGGCGGTCACGATGACGCCCCGTCCGTCGGTGGCTCCGGGGAACGCGTTATCCGTGGGGATGGAGCCGAACGTCAGCGGGGCGTCGGGAAACTGCCCGAATCCCGCGGGCTGCAGGGAGACTTGGTTGGCCTCGGGGGTATTGCCGGAAAACTCGAGGCGGATGATGTTTTCCCCCGCGAAACCCAGCGGGGCGATCCAGAGAGCAAACACAGCCAATCCCAACATGCGTTTCATTAAAATACCCTCCTCCTTTTTATCGATTGTCTTGAATTGGAACAACACATATATTTGGATAAAACAAAATTACATCCATTTTTTTGTGTGGCCTATCTGTTTTACTTTATAATACAAGGAACGCCAAACCCCATCCATTATACACCCGCGCTGCTTTGATGTAAAACACCGGAAAGGAAATGGCAAGAGGTTTTTTGTGTTGGCGGCCTCCCGGTTACGCGGCTCCGGGACACCGGTTGACCCCGGGATCCGTTTGTCGATGATTGTGAAACAACCCATTCCAGCGGGTGGAGGGGAGCGAAAGATCAATGAATGATAAAAAACAAGGGATCATGAATTTTCTGTTCCGGGCATGGTGTATTGGGCTGATAATCATTGTTTCCCGGATCACCGCCGCCTCCGGCGCCGGAACCCAATTCCCCAGCGAGAAGATGACCTTTCCGGATGCCAAGACCGGCCTCCAGATCACTGCATTAACTCGCGCGCCCGGAGTGGACAACAAACTCTACCAGACGCATCCCAGCTGGCTGGCCGACGGGAAACACATCGTCTTCGTGTCGGACCGGGCCGGTTCCAGCCAGTTGTTCGCCGTCAATGAAGAGACCGGCGTGATCACTCAACTCACGCAAGGCTCGCCCGTGGGTCACGCCTATCTTGGCCGCCGCGCCAACGAGATGTACCTCTTTCAGGATCAACAGGTCAAACGGATCGACGCGGGGGCGGTGCTCGCCGGCCGCGTCCGGGGCGAAGTCCAATCGGCCACGGCGTATGAAACGGTGATCGCCGCGTTCCCCGGGGACCTGGAAGTCCGGGATGTTCCCTCGGTCGATGCCGATGGGCAGTGGCTTTACACCAGCGGCCGGGACCGCAAGACGGACGAGTGGTTCTTGCTCAAGCTGAATCTGGCCACCGGCGAGTGGACGCGGTTCTTGAAAACGCCGTTCATGACCGGTCACGTGCAGGCCAATCCCGTGGTCCCCGGCCTGGTCATGTATTGCCACGAGACCGGCGGCGACGCGCCCCAGCGCCTGTGGGTAACGCGCTCTGACGGCTCCGGCAACATGCCGTTCTACCAGGAAACCCCGGACGAGTGGGTGACGCATGAAACCTGGTGGGGCATGGACCGCGCGTTGTTCAACATCTCCGAGGAGACCGCCAAGATGGGCAACCAACCGTTCGGCGTGGCCTCCGTGCGGTATCCGGACCGCGAGGCGGTGATGCATTACCGCGGCCCCAACTGGCATGTTTGCGGCACGCCCGATCAGCGCTACGCGGTGGTGGACACCTTTCAGGGCGAGCTGATCCTGATCGACATCGCCCTGGTCCAAACCCGCCTGCTGACCCAGGGGCACCGCCCCCAGAAGAACATCCACACGCATCAGTCCATCAGCCCCGACGGCCGCCGGGTGCTCTTCGCCTCCGGCTATTTTGGCAATTACGACCTCATGACGGTCGAGATTCCGGTATGGGAGGAACTGACTATCCAGCCATGAATCCAATAACGTAGGATCTAAAACCGTAGGATGGGTTAGTGCAGCGTAACCCATCCATGCCAACTAGTCCGGCCGCCAGACGGCGCGGCTGCCATCCACCGCGCACTGATACCGCAGTGTCTCGATCACATGGGGATCCGCTCCATCCCCGCCCATGAGATACACCGGGCGCAGGTCGCCGCGTTTCTCCCGGTAGGCTTTCTCCCGCTCGGCCGTGTCCCGCCAAAAGGCGGATTCCGTCACGCGGAACGTGATCCACCGCCCATCCGGAGACCAGGCCGCCGAGGTGCTGAGCTTCCCCAGGAACGTTAGTTGCCTGGGATTTCCTTCTTGAGCATCGCAAACGAAAATTTCCAGCGCGCCGCCCACCTGATCGCTGTATAGGATCCGCGTTCCGTCGGGCGAAAACGTGGGAACCACGGCTCCCAACTCGTTTTCACGCGTGCTGATCGGCCGGACATTCCCCCCGTCCGCGTCCATCACGAAGACGCAAAATCCCTGGCCCGCCTTCCGGGTGAAGGCGATCCGCCGGCCGTCGGGAGACAGACACGGATCGGTTCCCGGCCCCACGAAACGCGGCTCGGAGCCATCCTCCTTCATAAGCCGGATCTCCACCTTCCCGCCCGTGTCCCTCCCGAACGCGATCGTGCCGTTGGCCGCCCAGGTGGGATAGAAGCAAACGGTGGGAGATTTCTCGTGAGTCAACTGGAAGAGGCGGCCGCCCTCGGAATCCGCGGCATAGATGTTGAACGCGCCGTCCCGGTCCGAGGTGAACGTGAACCGGCGGCCATCGGGCGCCCAGGCCGGGTAGCGGTCGTCGGCCGGGTGGCGGGTGAGATTGCGGGCGTCGCCGGTTTCGGGATTCACGAGAAAAATGTCCGGATTGCCCGTGCGGATGGAGGTGACCAGCAGCTCATATCCGGCAAAATCCTCTCCCCAGCCGGCCGTGGGAACGAAGAGCGATCCAATCCAGATCAAAACCACGACATATCGGATAGCACCTTTCATGATTCGCCTCCCGGAGGTGAAATGCCCCGATCCTACCACAACCGTCCTCAATCATCGTGGGATGGGTTAGCAAAGCGTAACCCATCACGATTCCTCCCTCACAGAAAGGTTGGACGGGTCAGCGCGGCGTAATCCAACCTATCCGCCCAACCCTAGACGGCTTCCATGGGTGGCCGGGCCTCTCATCCCCATTCCCGCGGGGGATCCCGATGGGCTGCCGCGGGTTTCAACATCGGGCACGAAAAAACACACCCAGCGTTCGCCTTCCCTCTCTCCCTGGCTCCACTCTTTGATTTCTCCACAACTTGCGGGAAGATGAAGGGCCCGGACAGGAGCGGGGAAGCATGAAGCGTTCCCAACGGAAAACCATGACGTTCACCGATTCCCGGTACCGGATCCGGTACCAGGTGGAAGGCCCGTACGCGGTCGACGTGGGCCGGGCGCGTTTTCTGCACGGACCGTGCGTGACCCAATGCCTCCAGGGGGATTGGATCGTGGCCTACCAGGACGCGCTGGACGATCCGGGCCGCGAGTCGGTGATCCGCCAACGCCGCAGCACCGATGGAGGCGTGACCTGGACCGACGAGGGAATCATTTACGAAGAGACGCGCCAGGGTTTCGGAGCCCGCAATCCCGCCTTCGGCCAAACGCCCGAGGGCAAAATCCTCATGGTGATCCAGCGCGTGGGGCTGCGCCGCCTGGGCGTGGTGCGCGGCGAGAACATCATGGGCAGCAAGCTGCTGATCAGCCGGGACTGCGGGCACACCTACGAAAACCGGGGAAGCATCGACCGCTACAGCCGCCGGGGCCACCAGGGCTGCAGCACGCACCTCCTCTGCCACTATGGAAAATTGCTGATGCCGGCCTACCATCCCCAGGGTCTGGCGTTGTACATCAGCACGGACGAGGGCGAAACCTGGCCGGAGCGCATCGTGTTGGTGAAGCCGGGCGAGGTCCCTGAGCGGCCCACCTATCCGACGGTCGCGGTCCGGCCGGACGGCAGCCTGTTGATGATCGGGCATCTGAACAAGGTGGTGCGGTGTTTCGGGCGGATCAGCGCCGATGACGGGCGCACATGGGGGCCGGTCATCTACTTTCAGGACCTTACCCTGCGCCATCCGGTATTGGGCTCCGTGGGGGAGACGATGATCTGCGTGGGGCGCAACATGAAATCCTGGAAACCGGCCTTGTGCGTGTCGCCCGATCAAGGCCGGACCTGGTCGGACATGATTGACCTCGCCCCGGACCGGTCGTACGGCGGCGGGTACACGGCGCTCTGGCCCAGCCGCGCCCCGGACCGCGTTTTCGTGGCCTTCAGCACCGACGGCGCCCGCCCCTTCACCCAGGATATCCTCGGCTTGTTCCTCTCGAAAATCACCATTCAGCCCGTGAAATGAGCGCGCCCCGGCGGCTCATCCGGTGCTTTGCATGGCGGCCGCGATGCCGGCGATGCTGAGCAGCAGCGCTTCGCGGAATCCGGGATCGGACCCCCCGCTTGCCCCTCCCTCGTCCGCTGGGGAATCGAGCCGGTCCAGCAGTGCGACCTGCAGGCGGTTCAACGGCAGGACCGCCGGATTCCGCAGGCGCACGGTGCGGCGGACGGCCTCGGCGTGGGAGAGAAGAACCTCCTGCCCCGTGATTTTCAAAATCCATTCACAGGTCCGCTCGTACTCGGCCTGGATTTGCGCGTGAATCCGTTCGCCCAATTCCCGGGGGCGCGCGCGCGCGGCGTACCTGGCGGCGGTGGGCAGATGGGCCCGGATCAGTTCGAGTTGTGCATTGTTGAGGATCAGCGCGAAATAAGGCCATTGCCGGTACATCCCGCGCATCCGCTCGAGGTGATCCGGGGCCAAATCCGCGAACCACTCGAGCGCGCTGCCCAGGCCATACCAGCCGGGCAGGAGATACCGGTTCTGGACCCACGAGAAGACCCAGGGAATAGCCCGCAAGTCCTCCATCCCCACCATGGAGCCGCCCTTGCGCGACACGGGACGCGAGGCGATGGGCAGGTGGCTGATGGAAGAAATCGGGGTGGATTGGATGTAAAACGGCCAGAAATCCGGATCGTCATACACCAGGGCGCGGTAGGCTTGGCGGGAATACTCGGCCATGCGGGCCATGGACTCGCGCCACTGGGTGATCGTTTCGTCCGTTTCGCGGCGGCTCAGGGACGAGAACAGCACCGCGCCCACGATCTGTTCGAGATGGCGGTGGGCGATGGGCGCGAAACTGTAGCGGAACGAAATCACTTCGCCCTGCTCGGTGAAGCGGATGCGGCCGTTGAGGCTTGCCGGCGCCTGGGCGCGGATGGCGAGATACGCGCGGCCCCCGCCCCGCCCCACCGTGCCGCCCCGGCCGTGGAACAACCGCCAGTCGACGCCGTGTTCCCGGCAGACACGCGCCAACTGATCCTGGGTGTCCTGAAGGTTCCAGTTGGCCGCCATATAGCCTCCGTCCTTGCTGCTGTCGGAATAACCTAGCATGATCTCCTGAAACCGGTTCCGGGCGTTCAATTGCATGGCGTACGCCTCGTTGGCGAAGAGTTCGCTCATCAGGCGGCCGGATTGCGCCAAGTCGTCGATGGTCTCGAACAGGGGCACGATATCGAGATCGCTTTCCAACATGACCACGGGCCCTTGCTGACGGAACCGGGCCAGCCCGGCTTCCTTGGCCAGCACCAGGACTTCCAGCACATCGCTGATCGTATGGGTCATGCTGATGATGTAGGAGGGAACCACATCCGGCGAGAAGAGCCGTCCGGCCTCCCGCATGACTTCGAAAATTCCCAGGCCCAGCCGGACCCGTTCCGGCCGGGGCCATTCCGGCGACAAAAGCGGCCGGGGATTGAACATTTCCTGGGTGAGAAGCCGGATTTTCTCGAATTCGGTCAGTCCGGAATACAAGCTGCCGTCCGGGATCAAATGGGCGGCGGCGAAGATATCATCCAGCAGGCGTTCCTGCTCGTCGCTGTGCTGGCGGATATCGAGAGCGGCCAGGTGGAAGCCGAAGGTCTGGACCTGCACGATCAGGTCGGCCAGCGGACCACCCCCGGCGAGGACATGGGCGCGGCTTTGCCGCAAATTGCCAAGAACCAGCTCCAGATCCCGCAAGAACTCGTTCGCGCCGGGATACGCGGCCGCGGGAGGCTTGGCGGCTTCCCCCAGATCGCCGGGATTTTTCAAGGATTTCAAATCGCGCAGGGTGGCCATGAGCCGCGCCCGGATGAAGAGCATCTTGGCGGCGTACGGTTCATCCTGGTACCGCTTCAAGAGGTGGTCCGCAACCGGGACGGTCTGGCGGTCCCGGTCGAGCGAATCCCGCAGGGCGCGGTCCGCCGGCAGCAGGCGGGCGCTCTGGGTGAGTTCGCGCAGCAGGCGGGTGACGCGGCGGATGTAGATGGTCAGGATTTTTTTCCGCTGATACACGAGCGCGTTCCAGGTGACTTCGGGCGTCACCTTGGGATTCCCGTCCCGGTCTCCGCCGACCCAGGAGCGGTAGCGGAGAAAGGGGGGCAGCGTGAACTCCACCCCGGGATACGCCAGCGCCAGCGAATCGCGCACATCGCGGTGCAGCCAGGTCACCACGTCGAAGATGGTGTGTTCCAAAAAATAGACGGCGTTGTGGACCTCATCGTCAACGGTCACCGGCCGCCAGCTGAGCTCCTCGGTCAGCCAAAGAGCGTTGAGGGCGCGAATCAATTCCCCCTCAATGCGCGGTTTGCGGTTCAGGGGCTGATCCAGGCGCACCAGCGTATCGGGATACCCGTGTTCGGCCAGCAGCCCGGCGATCATGTCCAGTTTGTCCAGCACCGCCCGCCGCCGCGCCTCGGTGGGATGGGCGGTCAGGGTGGGGCAGATATCCAGGCGAAGCAACAACTCCTGCATGGCGGCGGCGCCGACGCCCTGTTCCTTCATTTGCAGGATGGTGTCGAGGATCGATTCCCGCCGTGGCGCGCGGTGCGCCTCGGCCTGCCGCTGGCGGTTGACGCGCACGATTTCCTTCTGCTCGGCCAGGTTCAACAATTGGAAGAGCACCGTGTAGGCGCGCAAAACCGGCCCCAGCCGCTGGGGATCGCGCAGCTCGGGATACGCCTCCCACAGGTCCGTGCACGTGCCGGTCCGGCCGTCGTGGTACAGCCGGCGGGCGGTCTCGATCAACTCCCGGCCGCCCTGCTCTTCCAGAACCCGGCCCAACAGCCGGTCGAGCAATTCGATATCCTCGCTCAGGGGATCGGACAAGCCGCATTCACGGGGATTCAGGCTTAAAAACGATAGGGAGACCATACTCGTTTCCTATATGTAACTGATTACTCATTTGCAGGGCAAGGATGAATTCTGCCCTTTCCGGGCTTTCCCTCACCCTGACCCTCTCCCAGGGGGAGAGGGGATTGGTTACCTGGGCCCCGGATGTATTCCAGGGCTAGGAGAAAAGCGCCGTTGGCGTTAGTACGGCCATCCCGCCGTTCAGGTATCCGTTCATGACGCAAATACAACAAAACCTGGGCTAACCGCTCGCGCTCCGTTGGCGCTTGAATCACCTTATTGAATTCCGGTGAATCCTGTATTCCAAAAACTCACCAGTAGCCTGCCCGCCCCGATACCCTTCCGTATTCTTCTCCCTCTCCCTTTGGGAGAGGGCCGGGGTGAGGGGAAACCTTCCTTCACGGATTAACATTCTGATTTGATACGAATCGCCTGGGTTCATTGAAGAGGTGCACTCGGCCGCATGCCCCTGTCCACTTCGCACCCGTCATTCTTCCGCGATACCATCAAGCCAAGTAATTTTGGCTCTCACTCTTCCCCCTGGGCCTTGGTGAAACCGGGCACGCCGTCGAACACCTGCAGCTTTTCGATGTGCATCCAGCGGTGATGGCCCTGGAGGCGGCGCAGCAGCTCCAGGATGGCCGGCTCGGCGTCGTCCATTTCCAAGCCATCGCGCGGGACGAAGCGGCAGCGCCATTGATCGACGCAATCCGGCAACGCGCGCGAGGGAGGATACACCTTGGTCCCCCGGTTGGAAATCATCTTCAACCGCAGGGGAGTCCCTTCGCACAACCGTTCGAGGCTTTTCCCCAAGGCTTCCGTGTCCCGGCCGGATTCGATGAACACATCCACCCCGGTTTCCGCCCGCCGGGACGCCTTGACCAGCACCGGCTCACGAGTGACCTGAGGCAGCTGGATTGGATGATATTCGCGCCGGACGCAAGATTTCGCCTGGCGGTCCAGATTGGCGATGACCGCGTCCGTGAACACCCGCGTTCCCACGCCGCGCGCGCCGGCCACGTCGCGGGTCAGCGCCTGGCCTTCCTCCAACGTGAAAAACAGGGCGTTCTCGATGCGCGTCGCCGGCTCGAACTCGCCAAGATGCCGCAGCATCATCACCGCCGAGAGGATCAGCGCCGTGGGATTGGCGGTGTCCTGCCCGGCGATGTCCGGCGCGGTGCCGTGCACGGCCTCGAACAGCGCCACCTCGTTGCCGATGTTCGCCGAAGGAGCGAATCCCAGCCCGCCCACCAGGGCGGACGAGAGATCGCTGAGGATGTCGCCGTTCATGTTCGTGGTGACGATGATGTCGAAATCGCGCGGCCGCATGATCAGCTTGTGGGCGCAGTTGTCCACGATGATATGCCGCGCCTCGATGTCCGGGTATTCGCGCGCCACGTCCTCGAAGACGCGTTTGAACAGCCCCTCCGTCAATTTCATGATGTTGGCCTTGGTGGCGCAATGAACGAGCCGGCGCCCCTCGGCCCGCGCGAACTCGAACGCCAGGCGGATGATCTTCTCGCTGCCCTTGCGGGTGATCAGTTTCAGCCCCTGGGCCACACCGGGCGTCTGCATGTGCTCGATGGCCGCGTAGAGGTCCTCGACGTTCTCCCGTACCACGACGATATCCACGTCCTCCCCGCCGAACGGGGCCGGCACGTTGGGCATGCCGCGCACCGGGCGGATGTTGCCATACGTCTCGAACATCTTGCGCAGAGTCACGTTGGCGCTTTTCCCGCCGGAACCGACCTGGGTCTCCAGCGGCCCTTTCAGCGCCACGCGCGTGCGGTAAATGGAGTCGATGGTTTCCGGCGCGACGCCCGTCTCGATTCCCTTGGCGAACACCCGCGCGCCCGCCTCGCATTCCTCCCACTCGATCCCCGCGCCGGCGGCGTCCACGATCCGGCGCGTGGCCTGGATCACTTCCGGACCGATACCGTCGCCGGGAATCAGGGTCACGGTCTTCTTGGCGGGAACGTTGGTTGCATTCATGGATTCATGGGTTCCTTCATGATTGAATTCTCCCCGGTTTCATGGTCCGGGTCAAACATGGTTCGTGATGGATTCCGCGCTATCCGGGAAATCATCTGGCAAGGATTTCCTCACCCCAGCCTTCTCTCTTTTCTACTCCCTCTCCCTCTGGGAGAGGGCCGGGGTGAGGGAGATAAAGAGACCACCGGCCATACAGCCACTATCGAAACACGCTTGACAGGTTGCTCATTTCGCGAGATGAGATTATCCGGATGGAAACACGCAACCCATTATATCTCCGAATTCCGTTCCTTGAATCCAACCGGTTCAGCGGGCGCCCCGCGGGTTTGGGCGGACCGGACTGTATCATTGATCTGGCAGGCTGCCCAGAATCCCCTACAATGGTGGCTGAAACGATTTCCTGAATCAAATCCGACCGAATCTCGGAAAACCGTGAATGAGGGAAGGAAACGCCATGACTCAACGGCTCAATGTTTCATCGCATCAAAACCGGAGTGGAGCCGGCGGTTGGCTCAATCCAGCACGCAATCCTCAGCTCGCTTGGATTCCTTTGATGCCCTGGGGGATGTTCTTGGCCCTGGGATTGTTCCTGGGGCTGGCGGGATGCGGGCAGCCCACCCCGCCGGAGTCCGAGCCCGTGGCGGCGGTGTATGATCCCGGGAAGGATCCGCTGGTCAACGTCCCTTCCCTCTTCGAGCCCGCGCCCGGCGACCCGGCCAAGGTCAACGCCGGCGACACTCTTTTCCTCAACCTGGACGGCAGCCCCCAGAACCTCAATCCGATCTTCATGTCCTCCATGTATGAGTTCATCGTCGCCGATTTGCTGTTCGATTCGCCTTTCACGTTCGACAGCAAGATGGACTGGAAGATCAATCCCGATTGGGTGGAATCGTTCCAGGAATCCGAAGACCACCTCTCCTTCACCGTCAAACTCAAATCCGGCCTGCATTGGCAGGACGGCGCGCCGGTCACCGCCCAGGACATCGTCTATTCGTGGAAAACCATCCTCGATGACCGCGTTCCCTGTCCCGCCGTCAAGACCGGCACCACGGAAATCATCGACTGCGTGGCCCTCGACGACCTCACCGTCCAATACGTGAACAAGGAAGCGCTCCCCACGTCGAAGTGGAACATCTTCTTCCCCATCATCCCCAAGCATCTGTATGAAAAAGACCAGACCAACAACCCCGATCTCCGCACCGGCGATTATTACTCGCAACTCAACCGCCTGCCCGTCGGCTGCGGCCCCTACCAGATCGTGGACTGGATCGCCAACGACCGCATCATCCTGGAGCGGTGGGAGGAATATCACGGGCCAATGCCGTACTACAAACGCGTCGTCTGCCGCCTGATCCCCGACCAGAACGCCCAGCTCCTCTCGTTCGAAAAGGGCGACCTGGATTGCGCCTTGCTCACTGGCGAACAATTTTCCCAACAGACCAACACGGAACGCTTCGCGGCCGTGGGCTATAAGCTGATGAAGCCGGAATGGTCGTACTACTACATCGGCTGGAACATGGACGGCAGCAATCCCTTCTTCAACGATCTCCAGGTCCGGCGCGCCATGACCCACGCCCTCAACCTCCCCCTCATCCTGGAGAAGGTCTTCTACAACCTGAGTGAGCAGTGCCACGGCATCTATCACCAGGATTCGTGGATGTACAATCCGGAAATCCAACTCCTGAAATACGATCTCGCCAAGGCCTCCCAATTGCTGGAGGAAGCGGGCTGGATCGTGAACGAGCAGGACGGCTGGCGCTACAAAACGATCGAGAACCAAAAAGTGAAGTTCGAATTCACCCTGCTGCTGCCCCAAGGCTCTTCTTACGCGCCCAAGGTTTCCAACTTCTTCCAGGAAGACCTGCGCGGCATCGGCGTGGATCTGAAAACCCGCACCGTGGAATGGGCCACCTTCCAGCAAATGACCCGCAAGCACGAGTTTCAGGCGTACATGGCCGGTTGGGGCACCGGCACCGATCCCGACACCGGCTGGAACTTGTGGCGCACCGAGGAATACGGCACCGGACGCAACTACGGCGGGTATTCCAATCCCCGCGTGGACGAACTCTTCCTCCAGGGGCGCAAGGAATTCGATCCCGAAAAGCGTAAGAAGATCTACCAGGAGATTCACAAGATCATTTACGACGATCAACCCTACACGTTCATCAGCAACCGTTCGAGCCTGTACGCGGTCAACAAGCGCATCCACGGGATTCAGTCCGGCCCGCGCGGGATTTTCAACTTCGATCCGGCCGTACGGGGCTGGTGGACCCCGGCGGGCCTCTCCTCCGCCGCGGCCATGGTGAAGTGATGCGCCTAGAGCCCCTCTCCCGCGAGGCGGATCTTTACCTGCATGTGAAAACACCATAGGGTGGATTCCAAGTGCAGTGGAGCCTGACAACGATCACTGGCCTTCTTCGACTCCCTCTCCCTCAGGGAGAGGGCCGGGGTGAGGGAAGCCCTGAAAAGGCGTTGCACCTGACATCTATGGAATTGGATATACCATGGCATGATCTATCAATCTTGAACGCGATCGACACTCATGCTGTCCTACACCATCCGCCGGATCTTGCTCGCGCTGCCCACGCTCTTCGGGATCACCCTGGTGACCTTTCTGGTCATCAACCTCGCCCCGGGCGATCCCGCGTCCGTGCAGGCCGGCCAGGTGATGGATCCCCGCGTCTCCATCCGCGTGTATGAGCAGCTGCGCGAGTATTACGGCCTCGACAAGCCGTTGATAGTCCGCTACGGCGATTGGCTCAAGCGCATCGTCACGCTGGATTTCGGCAACTCGATGACGCCCGACTCGCGCAAGGTCACGGTGAAGATCCTGGAGCGCCTGCCCGCCACCCTGTCGCTGGCGGTACTCTCGCTGAGTGTCGGCTTCGCCCTGGCCATCCCCATCGGCCTGCTTTCGGGAGCGCGGCGTAACGGCTGGTTCGACACCGTCTCCAGCACCATCCTATACGCGCTCTACGCCATCCCCAGCTACGTCATGGCCATTCCCTTGATCCTGTGGATCAGCATCGGGCTTGACCTTCTGCCGTTCCAGGGAATGAAATCCGACAACTACGAGCAGCTCACCACGATAGGCAAGGCGGCGGACCTGGCGAAGCATTACGTGCTCATCACCTTCTGCTTCACCTACGGGGCGCTGGCGTTCCAGTCCCGTTTCGTCCGGCAGAACCTGCTCGAAGTGTTCCGGCAGGAATACATCCTTACCGCGCGGGCCAAGGGCGTGGGCGAAACCACCGTAGTCCTCAAGCACGCTTTCCGCAACACGCTGATTCCCCTCGTGACACTCTTCGGCATCACCTTTCCACAAATCCTGGGTGGCTCCGTCATCCTCGAAGTCATGTTCAACTGGCCAGGCATCGGGCGGCTGTTTTTTGAAAGCATTTTGCAGCGCGACTATCCCACGCTGATGGCTCTTTCATTCATCACCGCCTTCCTGGTGCTGCTGGGAACCTTGCTGGCGGACCTGCTGTACGCGGTGGCCGATCCCCGGGTGCGCTATGACTGAGACGCTCTCCCCTCCCATGCCGCCCGCCCCGGAAAAAGGCCGCTCGCTGGGCCGCCTCGCCTGGGAACGATACCGGCGCAATCCGCGCGGGATGACCGGCCTGGGTTTTGTGTTTTTGATGATCGCCGTCGCCTTCTTCAGCCCGCTGCTGGCCAACCGCCAGCCGATCGTTTGCCGCTACCAGGGGCAATGGCATTTCCCCGCGATCGTGGAGGTGATCCAGAACATCCCCGGTGCGTCGTGGGTGGTGCAAAAGTCACCGCCGTTCAGCCAGGTCACCTTCAACGCCAAGCGCGCCCTGACCGCCGAGGATTTCGCCCTCTGGCCGCCGATTCCCTTCGATCCGCGCGAGACCTCGGTCAACACCCTGCAACCACCCAGCCGCGAGCATTGGCTGGGAACCGACCCGAACGGCCGGGACATCGCCGCCCGCATCATCTATGGCGCCATCGTCTCCATCCAGGTGGGATTGGTGTCCATGGGCATCGCCACGGTGATCGGCATCTTCCTGGGCGCGCTGGCGGGATATTACCAAGGCTGGACCGATATGTTGATCTCGCGCGTGATCGAGATCGTCCAGTGTTTCCCGACATTTTTCCTGATTCTCTCCATCCTGGCCTGGTTGGAGCCGAGCATCATCAATGTGATGATCGTGATCGGCCTGACCAGCTGGACCTCCATCGCCCGCTACACACGCGGCGAGTTCCTGCGCCTGCAGAACCAGGAATTCGTCCTGGCCACCCGCGCCCTGGGCTGCGGCTCGTTCCGGATCATGTTCATCCACATCCTGCCCAATTCCATCGCCCCGGTGCTGGTGACCGTCACCTTCGGCATTGCTTCGGCGATCCTGGCTGAGGCCGGGCTATCGTGGCTCGGCTTCGGCGTGCAGCAGCCCGATCCCTCGTGGGGCAACCTTCTGCGCGATGCGTACGAATACCTGCGCTCCGCCCCGCACATGGTGTACCCTCCCTGCGCCGCCATTTTCTTCGCCGTGCTGGGATACAATCTCGTGGGTGACGCTCTCCGCGACGCCATCGATCCACGCCTCGCGTAACGGCCGCGGTGCGGGTATTATGTAGTGCAGGCATCTTATCTGCATTGTCCTTGGCGTCCTTGGTCCTTATCATTCCTCCCCCGAAGATTGGGGGAGGTTAGGAGAGGATTATTGATACAAGGTGGCACGCGTCTCGCGCCCCCCCCACCATCCTGGTCATCTTGTTCATCCTGGCCTTCCGGGTTCAGACAAAATCCCCTCTCCCGCCCAGGACTGGCGGATAAGGCCGGTAACTTTTTTCTCTTGTGGATAACTGCCGTGGAGCGGGGCCGTAAGTGCCCATTTTTGAGTAATTAAATCCCCTGTAATATGCCACTATATCTTGTGGATGGATTGTGAAATACCCCCTGTATCCTGTTTTTTCACGTTGACTTTGGGTTTTGGGTTGGGTATAGTGGCCTCGCCATTTCAACCGGGGGTGTTTTTTTCTCATGAACCGATCCAAATTGAACTATAATAGATGTGTAAAACAATGTATTGCTGCAATGGTAAGCAGGCATGCCGCTTCGGTTGAGGTGTTTCCATGTATCTCCGAAAACTAACCGTTTCCGGTTTTAAATCCTTTGCCAATCATCTGGAAGTCGTCTTCGACGCGGGCGTGACCGGGGTCATCGGTCCCAACGGCTGCGGGAAGTCGAACATTTCCGACGCCATCCGCTGGGTCCTGGGCGAACAGAATCCCCGCCGTCTGCGCGGCCAGGCCATGCAGGACATGATCTTCAACGGCACGGCGACCCGGCCGGCCGCCGGAATGGCGGAAGTGTCCCTGTTGTTCGACAACACCGACGGCAATCTTCCGGCGCCCTACCGGGAGGTTGAGCTCGTTCGCCGCTTGTACCGCGACGGGGAAAGCGAATACCTGCTCAACAACACCAAGTGCCGTTTGAAGGACATCACCGACCTGTTCCTCGACTCGGGCGTCGGGACCAACTCGTACTCGCTGATGGAACAAGGGCGGGTGGATTTGATCGTCAACGCCAAGCCCCAGCAGCGCCGGGAGCTGCTGGAAGAGGCGGCCGGCGTGTCGCGGTTTCTCCATCGCCGACTGGAAGCGATGCGCAAGCTGGAACGCACCCAGGAAGACCTGACGCGCCTGGGAGACATCCTCACCGAACTCCAGCGGCAGCGCCGCTCCCTCGAAAGGCAGGCCAAACAGGCCGAACTGGCCCGGAAATACCGCATGGACCTGCAGCGGGTGGAATACACCGCCCATTTCCGGGCCGGGAAACAGTTGCGGGCCACACTGGACGAATGCGCCGGCCGTCTGGCGGACCTCAAGGAACAGCTCGACATCCTGGACGGCCGCCTGGCGGAAATCCGCGGCCGCCGCCAGGTCCTGAGCGGAAAACTGCAGCAACAGGACGAACTCAACCGCAAGCAGCGCGATGACTACGCCTCCGCGGCCGCCCGCCTCGAACAAATGGAGCGGCATATCGCCAACCTGGGCGGCCGGCTCTCGGAGTACCTGCAACTCAAATCCCGCCTGCTGCACGAGCGCGAGACCGACACGCGGCGGCTGCGGGAAGAGCAGGAACGGATCGTCCACGCCGAAGCCCAGATCGAAATCCTGGACCAGGAAGCTATCGAAGCGCGGCAGGAACTCGACGAAATGACCGCCGAGCTCGAACAGGCGGCCCGGGATTTCGCCGAAGTGGAAACGGCCGGCGAGCAGCGGCGCAAGGCGTTTCTCGACCTGGAACAACAAATCACCGAAATCAAAAACCACCTGCGGGTTTGGGAACGCGACCGGGAGTTCTACACCGCCCGGCTCGAGCAGCAAACCCAGGAACTAGCCGAGGCCGAAAAGGAAATCGCGGCCCAGACCGCCCGCCGGGACGCCCTGGACCAGGAAGGGGGCCTGCTGGAGGAGCAGCTGGCCGATACCGAGGCCCGTCTCGAGGAGGCCGTTACCCGCCTCGACGAGTTGAACCGCGCCCAGTCCGAGGTCAAATCCGCCCTGCAGCAATGCGAGCGGCTCTGGCAGCAGGCCCATACCCGCCTCGAATCGCTTTGCGAACTGCAGGCCCGCCTGGCCGGATTCGACGAAGGCGTGCGCTACCTGCTCCGCGGCAAGGAAGAGCGCGTCCCCGGACTGATCTGCACCCTGGCCGAGCGCATCCAAGTGGAGCCCGGCCGCGAAACCGCCCTCGAAGCCGCCCTGGCCGGCCGGTTGCAGGCGGTCCTCACCGAAAACGACGCCGGCATCCTCGAGGCCATCTCCCGCCTGCGCGAGGGGAAAAAAGGCCGCGTCGCCTTTTACCCCCAAACCAACGGCGTGCCCAAAACCCCCGCCGGCGATCCGCCGCCGGAACTGGCCGCTCTCCCGCGCGTCGCCGCCTTCGTCCGCTGCGGCGAGTCCCTCCGTTCCCTCCTGGATCGCCTGCTGGACCAGGTGTACCTCGTGGAATCCCTTCCCCAGGGCCTGGCGCTGCGCGGTTTTCTGCCCCGCGGCGGCCGCCTGGTGACTCCCGAAGGCGATGTGGTTGACGGCAGCGGCTGCGTGACCGGGGGATACAACGCCGGTTCCCAGATCCTCAACCGCTCCACCGAAATCGCCCGGTTGGATAAACAAGTCAAGCAATTGGAGGAAGAGCGTTCCACCCTGGCCGCGCGGCTGGAAACCATCCAGGCGTCCCAGGAAGAATTGTCGCTGGAACGGGACGCCCTCCGCCAGGCGCGTCTGGACCTTCAGAACCGGAAAAAGATCGCCCTGGACGAGCGCGAGCGCGCCAACGCCCGGCTCCAGCGGCTCGAGCAAACCCGCCAGACGATTTCGGCCGAGTGCGAAGCCCACCGGCGGGAACTCGAAACCGGCGCCCAAAAAGCCCAGGAATGGGCAAAGGCGTTGAAGGATCTGGTAGAAAAAAAAGCGGTCCTGGAATCCGAAATCGTGGCGTGGTCCGAACGCGCGCAACAGGCCCGGGAACAGCGGGCGGCCCTCAACGAACGGGTGGGAGACCTGCGCCTGGTGCTGCTCGAAAAACAAAAGGACCAGGAACGCTGGCGCGGGGAAATCGAAACCATCAGCCGCCACATCCTCGAACTGGAACACGGGATCGAGGAAAAAGGGCAACTGGCCGAGGAACAGGAGCAGCGGCGGATCGAAACGGAAAAGGCCATCGAGGACTCCAAGGAAGCGGTGCAACGCCTGCGCGGAGAACGCGATTCCGTCTGGCAAAAGGTATGCGCCATCGAGGAAACCACTCAGGCCCTCCGCGCCGAAATGAAACAAGTGGAAGCGGAAGAGACCGCCCTCGCCCAGGCCCATGAGGAATTCCGCAACCAAAAGGAAACCGCCGAGCAGGAACGCATGAAAACCCAGGTGGAGGAGGAATACTGGCGGCGGAAACTGGACGACTCGTTCACCCTCCTGGATGACAAGGAAGAGTGCGAACGCGACGGCCGCCCGGACGAGGAAATCGCGGAGAAGATCGAATTCTACCGCCGCCGCCTCGCCCAACTGGGCATGGTCAATGAACTGGCCATCGAGGAATATGACGAGGTCCGCCAGCGGTGCGATTTTCTCGAGGCGCAGAAGCGGGACCTGGACAAGGCGAAGGCCAACCTCCTCGATACCGCTCGTGAACTCCACGGCGCCACCGTGGACCGCTTCCTGGAGACCTTCGTGAAGGTCAAGGAAAACTTCAACAAGGCGTTCCGGCGCATGTTCAACGGAGGCCGGGCCGAGCTGACCCTGCAGGAAGGCGATCCCATGGAGGCGGGCATCGAGATCGAGGTCCAGCCGCCGGGCAAGAAACTGCAGTCGATCACCCTGCTTTCCGGTGGAGAAAAGGCGCTGGTGGCCATCGCCCTGCTGTTCGCCATCTACGAGATCAAGCCGAGTCCCTTCTGCTTCCTGGACGAAATCGACGCCCCGCTCGACGACACCAACATCGGGCGGTTCACCACCATGCTGCGCACGTTTCTCGACCGTTCGCAATTCATCATCATCACGCACAGCAAGAAAACCATGGAGATGTGCGACGCCATCTACGGCGTAACCATGGCCGAGGAAGGGGTGTCCAGCATTTACTCCATGAAATTCAAGAAGCACAACGTCACCCCCGTGAACCTCCCCGCCGCGGAATCCGCTCCCCGCGCCGTAGCGAAGACGCTGGAGGATTACGCTTCGGAGGAAGTCGCGGTGTAAGGCGGCCCCGGCCGGACGGCCGGAGGGGCCGGGGGGAGGCCAATACGCGTGGTAACCGGGCCGTTGCGCCCGTGCATCTCTTTCCCCCCCGGGGATTCTCCACTCGGGGGTTTTTTTCCAGTCCGGGATGCGGGCGGAGTAAGGCCGGGTTATCCAGGTGCGGTTTTTTTGAGTGCCAGCGGCGCGGCATGCGAAAAGCCCTGGGCGTAAGAACGGCCGGATGGATTCGCGAAGCGGAATCCATCAAAATTTCCCCTCTGTTCTATCTCTCCTTTCCCTCTGGGAGAGGATCAGGGTGAGGGAAGACATGCAAGCCCTGCGGAGTGGGTTTAAAGATCAGCGGGGCCCGCCAACGAGTACTTCGCGGCGGGAGAAACGGATACACGGCCATGCCGAGGCGTGGAATGTGCGCGCGCCAGCCGCGGGAGGCTTATTATGGGCTATGGGATTTCCAATTTGAGAGTATAGTAGTGCTATCGAAGCCAACATCCGCCGAAATAGATTAACTTCTTCCCTACCCTTGCCGAAAAAGGCGGAAGAAGGGGAGTACACATGCATGCTCTTTTCCCGATTGAAAGGTCTGTTTTCCAGGGATTTGGGGATTGACTTGGGCACGGCCAACACCCTCGTGTATGTCAAGGGTCAGGGAATCGTCCTTTGCGAACCGTCGGTGGTCGCTATCGTCCGGGGCACCAACCAGGTCCTCGCGGTAGGCAGCGAGGCCAAGAACATGCTCGGACGCACACCGGGCAACATCGTCGCCATCCGCCCCATGAAGGACGGAGTGATCGCCGATTTCGAAGTCACGGAAGCCATGCTGCGGTACTTCATCAACAAGGTCCACAACCGGACGCGCATGGTCAATCCGCGGATCATGATCTGCGTGCCTTCGGGGATCACCAGCGTCGAGCGCCGGGCGGTCAAGGATTCCGCCCTCAGCGCCGGGGCGCGGGAAGTCATGCTCATCGAAGAACCGATGGCCGCGGCCATCGGCGCGGGCCTGCCCGTCGCCGAGGCGTCCGGCAACATGATCGTGGACATCGGCGGCGGGACCACCGAGGTGGCCGTCATCTCCCTCTCGGGCGTGGTCGTGGCCCGGTCGATCCGGGTCGCCGGGGATGAACTCGACGAGGCCATCATTTCGCACATCAAAAAAACCTACAACCTCATGATCGGCGAGCGCACCGGGGAAATGATCAAGATCGGCATCGGCTCGGCCAACAAGATCGGCGAGGAGAAAAAAATCGACATCAAAGGACGCGATCTTCTCAACGGATTGCCCAAAACGGTGACCATCACCTCCGAGGAGATCCGCGAATGCCTGCAGGAACCGATCAACGCCATCGTCGAGGTGGTGAAAATCACGTTGGAAGAAACGCCTCCGGAACTGGCGGCCGACATCATGGAGCGGGGCATCATGCTGGCGGGCGGCGGCTCGTTGCTGCGGGGCTTGGACAAATTGCTCTCCATGGAAACGGGCTTGCCGGTCATCGTGGCGGATGATCCGCTCACCTGCGTGGCCATGGGAACCGGAAAAGCGTTGGATGAAATGGACCGCCTGCGGTCCGTCATCCAAACGGCGGACAATATTTGACCCCTCCCGGTCCGGGTTCCGCTCCTTCGCAAGACCCGGCGAAAGATAATGGTTGACGATGCTGTTCCAACCTGGGAAACGGTCGTCCGGTCGCCGTAAAAAGCATTCCTGGCTCAGTCCCAAGACACTGGGCGCGGGGCTCATGTTGCTGTCTGTCTGGCTGATGCTGTATTTCATCCGGGACGAACGGTCCGTCTCTTCCTCCCCCCTGGCCCGCGTCATCCTGGCGCCGGCGTCGTTGCTCCAGAACGCCCATGATTACGGCTGGGATCTGGCGGCCTCGCTGCTCGACAATGTCCGCGCCAAGAAGGAACTGGACAGCCTCCGCGAGGACATGGCCCGGCTGCAGCAGGAAAACCTGGAGCTGCGCTACCAACTGCGCCGCCACGAAGCCTACCGGGACGCCCTCGACCTGCCCCGCGAGGATGCGGTCCCCTCGCTGGCCGCCATCGTGCTCTTCCGCGATAACCGCATGGCCCTCTCGCTGATCATCAACCGCGGGGCCCAGGACGGCCTGGAGGTCAACCTGCCCGTCTGGACGCGGGAAGGACTCGTGGGCCGCACGCACAAAATCACCCGCAACCACGCCCGCGTGCAGCCCCTGACCGATCCCCGCTGCGCGATCGGCGTCTATGTCGAAGATTCGTCCTACGAGGGCATCTTGCGCGGCGCCGAGGAAGGCGGCCATCTGCTGCTCACCGACCTGCACTTGGTTTCTCCCGGCGGCGAAATGATGCGCCCCCAGCCCGGCCAGCGGGTGTTCACTTCCGGCACGGGTTTCGTGTTCCCGCGCAATCTCCTGGCGGGGATTGTCGCCGACGCCACCTCGGACAAGGGGTACGTGGTGACGCCCGCGGTGGATGTGCAATCGGTCAAATCGGTGCTGGTTTTGCTGAACACGAAACTGCGGGAGGACATCCTGCCGTTGGTCACAGGGGAGTGATATGACCCCGAGTCTCATCGTCCTGGCCGGTTTTCTGCTGGATCTCCTCGTCCGGGTGGTCTTCAACGGGGGGATCTGGTCGCCGGACATTCTGCTGCTGGCCTTGGTGTACGTGACTCTGACCCGGCCGGTGGGCGAAGCTTATTGCCTGTCTTTCGCGGCCGGCCTCGCGTGGGATGCCGTGTATCTGGACGTTCTGGGCCTGCACTCCTTCTTATATGTCCTGGCGGGAATGAGCCTGATCCGCCTCCGGAAAATGCTCCTGGCGCAATACGCCGTATCCCGCCTGCTGATCGGCTCTCTGGCGTGCGGCCTGGTCCGTTTCGGTGAAGTCATTTTCTGGCTGTCGAACCTCGATTACGATATTCCGGTTTTCCTGCCCCAGCGTTATGTGCTGGCCGGCGTGCTGGCCACCGGCCTGGTATTCGCCCTGACGCCCTGGCCCCGGCGGCCCGTCCGGCTGCCCCGGCGCAGTCCGCAGATTCTCTTCGCGGACCGGTATTGAGGAGAAGCATGGCCATGCGCGGCAAGAAGATTCATCTCACCATGAAATCGAGCTACGTGGACCGGCGGATCCACCTGTTCCTGTTTGGCGTCATGGGGTTGTTCGCCATCCTCGTCTTCCGCCTGTGGAGTATCCAGGTGTACCGGCAGGAATACTACAAGCAGCGTTTTGCCGGGAACTATATCCGCGAGCTGCCCATCCAGAGCAAGCGGGGGATGATCCTTGACCGCAACGGCCGCATCCTGGCCGAGGACATCAACTATTGGGATGTCTGGATTCCCATCAAGGGCGCCAAGGAACGGACCGTCACCCCCGACGTGAAGCAATCCCTGACACTGCTGTCCCAAATCCTCGAAACACCCTATTCTGTGCTGGAGAGCCGCTATCTCAAGAACCGGCGCGATCCCAACTATAAGCATCTCCGGGTGAAAATCGCCGAACGGGTCCCCTTCGACAAGTACGTGGCCATCGAAACCCGCCTGATCGAATTCCCCGAGACCGCCATGGTCTTCCCCGTGGAAGTGCCCATGCGCCATTACCGCTTCGGCCCCCTGGCCTCGCACATTCTCGGGTACACGGGTGAAATCTCCGAACGCGAACTGGCCGATCCCAAGTACGCGAACTACCGCATGGGCAGTTATTTGGGCAAGGCCGGGGTGGAAAAAGAATACGAGGAATACCTGCACGGCAAGGAAGGCATTGTCCGCGTGCAGGTCGATACCAACGAAATTCAGAAAGGGCCGGCCATCGAGGTGGAGCCGGCCGTGCCCGGCAACAATATCGTGCTGTCCATCGATTACGATCTGCAGTTGGCCGCCGAACGGATCCTGGGCGCATCGCGGGGCGTCATCATCGTCGCCGATCCGCGCGACAACTCCATCCTGGCCATGGCCTCCAGCCCCCGCTACAATCCCAACGAACTGCGCGCCAATTTGGGGAATTACATTCTCGATCCCGGCCGCCCCATGCTGCACCGCGCCATCGCCGGCTTTTACCCTCCGGGCTCGATCTTCAAGATCTTCGAGACGTTGGCCATCCTGGAAGAGTTGAAACTTTCCCCCATGGCCACCGAGTATTGCCCCGGCGTCTTCCGCCGCTGGGGCCACCCCTGGAAATGCCACAAGACCTCGGGGCATGGCCGCGTCAATATGTACGACGCCGTCCGGCTTTCCTGCGATGTCTACTTCTATAACAAGGTGGGCATCCAACTCGGCATCACCCGCCTGCATAAGTGGGCCACCGAGTTCGGCCTGACCACCAAGACCGACATCGACCTGCCCGAGGAGCCGATGGCCAAATTCTTCCCCACGCCGGAAACCGATTCCCGTTGGGTGCAGGGCGAAGTGATCAACCTGGCCATCGGACAAGGCAAGTTGCAGTTCTCGCCCATTCAGGTCAACACCGGCGTCTGCGCGATCGCCAACCGCGGCGCCGTGTTCAAACCGCGCGTGGCCCAGAAGGTCATTTCACCCGACGGCAGGATCATCAAAACCTTCGAGCCGGTCGCGACCAGTACCATCAAGGCCTCCACGGCCAGTTGGGACGCCGCCCAGCGGGCCATGTGGGAAGTGGTGAACGCCCCGTCGGGGACCGGGCGGCGGATCCTGGACCCGGAGAGCAATTTCGTCATGGCGGGCAAGACGGGGACCGCGCAGACCCTGCGGGAATCGCACGCCTGGTTCGTCTGCTACGGGCCGTTCGAAAATCCGGAAATCGTCGTGACGGTGCTCGTCGAAAACAGCGGGCACGGGGGTGAAGTGGCTTCCCCCCTGGCCAAAAAAATCGTGGATGTGTATCTAGGCCGTGTTAAACTTGAAGAGCTGGTATGACATCGATTTCCTGACGCTCGGGCTGGCCCTGGGCCTGGTCGCCTTCGGTGTGGCGGCGCTGGCCGGGGCCACAATGAGCGAGGACGTCAGCGCGATCTGGCAAAGCCGCTGGTTTCTCCAGGCGCAGTGGGCGGTGCTGGGTCTGGCGTGCGCCATCGGAGTGTTGTTCCTCGATTACCGCTGGCTCATCCGTTACGCCTGGTTCTTCTATGCCCTGGGGATCGCCGGCCTCCTGCTGTGTTTTGTTCCCGGGCTGGGCCATTTCACCCACGGGGCCAATTCCTGGGTGAAGATCGGCTCACTCCCCCAGATCCAGACTTCCGAATTCGCGAAACTGACCACCATCCTGCTGCTGGCCAAGGTGCTGGCGTCCCGCAAGGAACAGTGGCACGGATTGGCCGATGTGCTGCGTCCCCTGATCGTGGGCGCGATCCCTTCGCTGCTGATCCTCAAGCAGCCCGATTTCGGCACGGCGGTGGTGTTCATCCCCATCACGCTCATCATGATGTTCGTGGCGGGGCTGCCTCTCGCCACCCTGGCCGTGATCCTCTCCCCGGCGCTGTGCCTCTTCGGCATCAACCACGATATCGTGTACCTTTTGATCTGGATCGGCCTGATGACCGGCCTAGTCATTCTGGCCGTGGTCAAAAAGGCGCCCTGGACCGTGTGGCTGCCCTTCCTCTTCGTCAGCATCAGCGCCTACGCGGTGGTCTACCAGCACGGGGAAAAGATCTGGAACGAGATCGACGACTACAAAAAACGGCGCATCACCGGATTTTTATACCCCGATGTGGATCTCAAGCACTCCAACTGGAATATCTATCAGTCGAAGATCGCCCTGGGCTCCGGCGGATTCTGGGGGAAGGGCTTCGGCAACTGCATCCAGAGCCAGTACGGATTCCTCCCCGAGTTCCAGCACGATTTCGTCTTCCCCGTCGTGGGCGAGCAAAAAGGCTTTCTGGGCGCGTCCTGCCTGCTGGGACTCTTTTTCCTGCTGATCATGCGGGGATTGGATACGGCGGTGTCGTCCAAGACCCTCCAGGGCGCCCTGATCGCCTCCGGCGTGGTTGCTCTCTTCTTTTCACATATTACAATCAATGTGGGGATGGTTACGGGATTGATGCCGGTCACCGGATTGCCGCTGACCTTCATCTCCTACGGCGGGTCGTTCATGCTCGCCAGCCTGATGGGCGTCGGCCTGCTGATGAATGTCCGCATGCGGACCGCCACCGATATGATGGACGAAAGCTTCATGGTCGGCCGCACCCAAATGGTGCTCCCCAAGCAGATTCCGGACGATTTTTGATATCACCGATTTCATGCCACGGCCGGAAAGTGGAAGGGTGAATGAAGAATCCGTTGAGCGCGAATCCGATTTATGCCGATGAAAGCCGCCTAAGCGAATCCCTGCGCCGCGCCGGCTTGGCTCTCACGCCGGACGAGGCCTTGAAGATCAAACACCGCCTCGGCCGCGTCCCGACGATGGCCGAATTGTTCGTCTTCGACATCGAATGGAGCGAGCACTGCTCCTATAAGAGCAGCAAGCATCTGCTCAAGAAATACCTGCCCGTGACCGGCCGCCAGGTGATCCAGGGACCGGAGGAAGACGCGGGCATCGTCTTCTTCACCGAGCACCAGGGACACCGCTACGGACTGGTCCTTGCTCACGAGAGCCACAACCATCCCTCGCAGGTGTTGCCCTTCGAGGGCGCGGCCACGGGCATCGGCGGCATCGTGCGCGATGTCGACTGCATGGGCGCCTCGGTGATCGGCGTGGCCGATCCGCTGCGCTTCGGCGATCCCCGCGGCCGCTTCCCCGTCCGCGCCCAGGCCATCGCGGAGGGCGTGGTGGACGGCATCCGCAGTTACGGCAACGCCCTCGGGGTGCCCAACCTGGGCGGCGATACCTTCTATCACGAAGGCTACGACGACAATTGCCTGGTCAACGTCGTGGCCCTGGGCCTCCTGCGCGAGGATGAAATCATTCACAGCCGGGTCCCTCCGGGCGGCGCGGGCTACGACCTCATCCTCATCGGCAAACCCACGGACCACTCCGGCTTCGGGGGGGCGTCGTTCGCGTCCGGAACCCTGGACCAGGAGGACGAAGAGGAAAACAAAGGCGCGGTCCAGATTCCGGATCCCTTCCTCAAGAATGTCTTGATCCACTACAAGGCCTCGCACGCGGTCCGGCGGCGGGCCCGCGAACTGGGCTTGGCCATCGGCCTCAAGGACCTGGGCGCCGGGGGCATCGCCTGCTGTTCCTCGGAAATGGGGGCCAGCGGCGGTTACGGTGTCGAGTTGCAGCTCGATCAGGTCCACACCGCCGAGCCCAACCTGCCGCCCGAGGTGATTCTCTGCGCCGAGACGCAGGAACGCTTCCTGCTTTGCGTGCCGCCCTCCTTTACGCCCGAGGTCTTGCGCATCTACAACGAGGATTGGCAACTCCCCGCGATCTGCTCCGGCGCGGGAGCCCGGGTGATCGGCAAGGTCATCGAGGAACCGGTCATGCGCGCCTATCATCAGGGCCAGGCCGTGGTCGAACTGCCCATTGACTTCGTGGTGGAGGGCATCCGCTACGACCGCCCCGCCCGCGCGCCGCAAACCGTCTTCCGGGAACCGGATACGCGGCCGCCGGATGATCTCGCGGCCTTTTTCCTGGATTTCCTCGCCCGGCCGAACGTGGCGTCCAAGGAGGGCATCTACCGGCATTACGATACCGAGGTCCAGGGGTGCGCTGTCATCCGCCCCGGCGAAGCGGACGCAGCCGTTTTGGTTCCTCTCGGCGGGTGCCGCACGGGCGTGGCCCTCACGGTGGACGGCAATCCGCTGTACGGCCTGATCTCTCCCTTCTGGGGGGGAGCCACCGCCGTGGCCGAAGCCATGCGCAACGTGGCCGCGGTGGGCGCGCTGCCCGTGGCCATGACCGATTGCCTCAATTACGGCAATCCCGAGGTTCCCGAGGACTTCTGGGCGCTGGAAGAGGGGATCAAGGGGATCTCCGAGGCTGCCCGGAATCTCTACCATCCCAAGCAGGGCCAGGAGCCGGTGCCGTTCGTGTCCGGGAACGTCTCGTTATACAACCAATCCGCCAGCGGCCGGTCCATCCCCCCCTCGCCCATCATCTGCTGCCTGGGGCTGATTCCCGATGCCTCCCGCGCCATCACCATGGAAATCAAGAAGCCCAGCAATTTGTTGGTGTTGGCCGGTGAACGGTTCAACGAACTGGGCGGCTCCGAGTATTACCAAGCGTTGGGCGCCGGCCTGGGCGCGAATGTCCCCACCGTCCGCTTTGACCTGGAGCGCGGGATTATCTACGGCGCCGCCGCCGCCATCCAGCAGGGGTTGGTGCTCTCCGCCCACGACATTTCCAGCGGGGGCTTGATCCTGGCCGCCGCCGAAATGCTGCTGGCCGCGGGACCGCATCAGAAAACCGGACTCGAATTGCGTTTGGCGGAACTGGATACGGACTTGCGGGATGACGTGCTCTTGTTCTCCGAGTCCAGCGGCATGCTGATGGAAATCGATCCCAACCGGCTTGCCCCCCTGCGCGCCCTGTTCGCCGAATTTGGATTGAAATTGTTTCCCATCGGCAAAACCACCGCCGATAACATGTTCACCATTTTGGATAAGCAACACCAACCCCGGCTGCGCCTGGAAGTTCCCTGGATGCGGCAAGCCTGGCGGGGAGCATTCGGCTTCACGATCGCATCGTAGGGCGGATCGCCCCGGATAAAGTGCTGTTGTCTTTTAAGCGGCATAGGCGCGGCATGAGCCTAGCCCAGGGCATAAGACCTGGGAAATGACGATAGAAGTATGAATTCCCTCTCCCTCTGGGAGAGGGCCAGGGTGAGGGAAATCCGTGGGATGGGCTTCCTGCCCGTGAATATTGAGCCCCGTAGGGTGGGTTTCAAGCGCAGCGTAGCCACCTAGGAGCACGAAAACCATTGCCGCACCTGTCTCGAAAGTGAGCCCCATGATTCCAAAACTCCTGCCCCGTGTCGCCATTCTGCAGTTTCCCGGCTCGAATTGCGAAAACGAGACCGCCCGGTCTGTCCGGATCGCCGGCCTGCAGCCGGAAGTCTTCCGCTGGAACCGGCCCGCCGCTGAGCTGGAGCCGTTCGACGCCTACATCGTCCCCGGCGGTTTCTCGTATGAGGACCGCGTCCGCGCCGGCGCCGTCGCCGCCAAGGAACCGCTCCTCGAGATGCTGGCCCTCCAGGCGGAGAAAGGCAAACCGATTCTCGGCATCTGCAACGGGGCGCAAATCCTCCTCGAAAGCGGACTGCTCCCCGGTCTCCATCCCGGCCGCGTGGAGATGGCGCTGGCGCACAACTACATGACCCGCGGCCATCGCGTCGTCCGCCGGGGACACCATTGCGCCTGGGTCAACCTGCGGTGCGAAGCCCCTCCGGCCCGGACGCCGTTCACGCGCAAACTCTTCAAAAATCAGATACTTCCGATGACATTGTCGCATGGCGAGGGCCGCTTCATCAGCGACAGCCCCGAAGTGTTGCGCGCTCTCGACGAGCAGAAACTGGTCCTCTGGCGCTACTGCGGCCCCCAGGGCGACACCGATCCCGAGTTCCCCGTCAATCCCAACGGGTCTCACTCCAACATCGCGGGCATCTGCAACGGCAAGGGCAACGTCGTGGCCCTCATGCCCCACCCCGAACGCGCCTTTTTCCTCCGCCAGGTCCCCACGGTGTGGCCGGGCGAATGGGGGGAAAAGCGCCGCCAGGCCATCGGCCGCCCCGAGCGCTGGAATGAACCCGGCCCCGGTTATACCCTCTTCGCTTCCCTGGCGGATTATTTTCAATCGAATTGAGAAAGTAGCCGATGATTGATTCGGGTGGTACTGGATGGGAATAAAAAAGGTTCATTCGGCAAGTGTGTACATATTCCTAAGAGTGTAACCACCTTCTCCCTCTGGGAGAGGGCCAGGGTGAGGATATTCAGAACAGGCGCCCTATTGACGCTCCAAGTCATCGATTCACCAGTTCCATCGGGGCATTTTGGGCTACGTCGGAAAAACTCAACCAAACCTGGTTGGAGAGAGACACCCGAAATTCCCTCTCCCTCCGGTAGAGGGTTAGGGAGAGGGAATTTTTGTAGGGACGGAGCTGGGTGTCCGCTTGCATCCTCCAGTGGATGGAATGCCTTTTTCACCAGCAGGTCCGCATGTGTCAGATGAATTCAATGAGTGCTCTTCAGGGGACGGCTTTACAGCAGCCCCGGGATTCAACCATGGGCTTATGGCTTCGAAGGGTCGCATTTCCGGGATAAACCGTATTTTTCCCATTTTTCCGCTTGTTTATTCAGGCAATAGATGGTAACATCTTATTCATAAAAGGATACATTTTGCTATGTAACGATATATAACAATCATTGGGATTGAGTTGTGGATGTGTTTTTGAATCCAATGGATGGTGAGGATAGAGTCAGCCGTGATTCCGCAAACGCATTCGCCGGCTTCCCATGCTCCCCACGATGCCGCCTGGGCGCCTCCACCGGAGGAGGAGAAGAATTACATCAAGCTGGACCAGAAATATCTAGTCCCGAACCGGGCTTCCGATTTTGCGATTTATCTCTTTGTTCCAAAACGGAAGCGGTTTGTCCTTTTCAAAAACGAAGGCGAACCGATCCGTCCGGAGCAATTGGAATCCCTTACCCAGGGGGGCCGCCGTCCGGTCTATGTTCCGGTCGAACATTCCACGGCCTTGACGTATTATTTGTCGGAAAATCTGGCCGGCATCGTCGAGGATCCCGCGCTGCCGCTCGAGGTGAAGACCGAGGAGGTCCAAACCCTGGCCCTCACGGTCATGAAGAACCTCTTCGACTCGCCTCCCAGCATGGGCGAATTCATCGCCACGGCCGCGAATGTGAGCGGCGCGCTGGCGGAATTGCTGATTTCCTCGCCGCTCTCGATCGGATTGCTCAACCGCCTGCGTTCGTACGATTACTGCACGTATCGGCATAGCATGAATGTCAGCGTCATGGGTGTGGGTTTGTTTCTCCATACGTATCCCGGCGCCACCCCCGGCGAGATTCATGATCTCACCCGGGGATTGTTGTTGCACGATATCGGCAAATGCGACGTGCCCTGTGAATTGACCAACAAGCCGGGCCGCCTCACCGACGCGGAATGGCAGATCATGCGCAGCCATCCCATCAAAGGGTATGAACGGCTGGAACATGACGAGGCGTTGTCGCAGGAGTCGCACCGGATCGCCCTCTATCACCACGAGGCGGTCGACGGCAGCGGATATCCGAAAGGGATCAAGAAGAACGCGATACCCATGACCTCCCGCCTGTGCAAGGTGGTGGACGTGTACGACGCCCTGACCTCTAACCGGTCGTACAAGCTCCGCATGAACGCCTTCGATGCCTTGGTTTTGATGACCCGGGATATGAAAACCCAGATCGACCAGGATCTGCTCAAGGAATTCATCCTCTTTCTGGACCGGATGGGAAAATTGATCGTGCGCCGGCCTTTGTGAAGTCGGCGCGTGGATACGCGGTGAATAAGTGGATGCGTTATGGCATTTTATGAGATGAGGTTCATGAGCGGCGGTGATGGAACTGGATCAAGAACAACGCAATCAGCTGGCCCAAAAGCTGCGTTACGAACTGGCCCGGCAAAAAGCCGATGAATTGGGGGTGGAAATCACTGACCTGATGGAACGGATCGCGGACGGGAAGTCGTCGTTCGTGAAAAAATCCGAGGTCTATCTCCAACTCGATAAACAACGGCAACTGCTTGCGCCCAAAAAGAGCATTCGATCCTTGCGGGACGGCCCCGAGAGCCTGGCCGCGCGCATCCGCGGGGAAATCCAACTCGCCCGGTCGCGGCTGGATGAAATATCCCATGCGCCCCGGGAAGGCCTTCCGCCCGTGGGGGACTACCCCACCATGATCCAAAAATTGGAAAACCGGGTGAACCACCGCGTCCTGGAATTGGAGGAAGTGGAAGAGAGAATCGAACGGATCAAAATCCAGGATCCGGTTTTCGGCCAAGCCGAAGCAGTCTTGCGGGAGTTGCATCAAGCCCGGGAAAAACAGGACTGGCCGCTGATCAGCCAGCTGGCCGCCGCCTATCACCCACTCCTCAAGCAATACGAAACCGCCCGGAAATCGTTGCATCCCCATCTCGAAGAGGCCCGCCAATGCCGGTTGGCGCTGCAAAAAGAATACGCGCAAATTCTGAAAATCCGGTTCCGCCTGCAGGGTGTCCTGCTGAGTTTGTTCAAGAAACAAGCCTCCTTCCGCTTTTCCCCCCGGACCGGCGATGGCCGGGGGGATGACGTTTCCTCCGCGCTGGCCCTGATGCATAAACAGGACGAGACGCTGCGGCTGCGTTACGCGGAATTAACCGTCCAGTGCCCAGCCGGCCATCTTCCGGTTCCGGTGGCTTCCAAGGCCTGGGACGCCGTGCTGCCCCACTTGATGGACTTGGTGGAGCAGCAAGCCGGCCTGATGGAGAAGTACCTATGCTGGTTATCAGCCCTCTCGGCTCCCACGGGGCCACCCTGGGATTCGCCTCCAAAACACCCGGCGCGGCGCATGGTCTACATCGGCCGGTTGTAAGATCCTGAATCTCTCCTAGAAAGAGCGGGAATAGTTACTTTTGTCACACCTATCTCCAGGCATGCGTCCTGGGCTTATTCTCATGCCGCGCCCTTGGCGCTCAAAAAATCACCCGGCCAATCCGCAAACCGTTACAGGCATTTCACACGCGCGTGGAGGAGCAGGCCGGCCCCGGGGATGGTCTCGATCAAATCCTCGGCCGGGGAATGCGTGATATCCTGTATTCGGCCGAGTATCCACTTCTTTTGCCGGGAGATTTGCTTGCGGTCGCCCACGCTCTCGGGCCAGACTTCCCGCAAGATGGTCTCATAGTCCACGCACGCTCCCGCCCGGCGCGCCAGGCACCGGACCAGGCGGAATTGCGTAAGGGTCAGCGGGACCGCCGCGCCGTTCACCACCATCCGGTTGGGCCGGCCGTCATCCAGTTCCACCACCTGCTCCAGAGGTTCATGATCGGCTGGCGGAGGCGCCGAATCCTCCTTGGTTAGGCCGGTCTTGGATCGATGGCTCGATTCCAGAAAATGGGCGGGCAAAAGGTCCTGCACCGTTTCGGGATCGGCCCCGGAGATTTGTTCCGGCGAGCCATACCCCCGTTCCACCAGGGCTAGAACGGATCCGCGGGTTAGCCGCCGTTCCTGAAGGAACGGAAACCAGCCTAGGGCAGCTTCGGGGAGGCCATGGAGGATTCGGTCTTTCAGGATCAGCAGTTGCTTAATCCAGTCGGCTCTCAGGGCGTGCGCCCCGGCGGTTTCCGCGAGGCAGCCGGTCAGCCAGGACGCCTCTTCCGCCAGGCGCTGCGCCGCCCCGGCGTAGACGTTGTACCGGTTCTCGATTTCCAAAATCGGCCTCCCCTGGATCCAATCATGCAGCAGCATTGTTTTTTTGAACGCGGCATGGTGTTCGGGACGGATCCGGGCGGGATTCGTCAGCAGGCCGTCCAGAAAGGTGGTTTCGCTCGCTCCCGTTTCCTCCACCCGTTGCATCAACCTCCGCGTCCAGGCATGGGTGAGGATGTCGTGACGCGGTACGAAAACATACTGTTCGGCCATTTCCTCCAGTTCGGAAATCAGGAGGAGTATTTCCAGAATCAGAGGTTGGTCATGAAGACGATGAACCACATAGTCGTCCAGCCGGTAAGCGGAGGTTGACGACAGGCCGTGATTCATCACCAGGCAGCCGAGGGGCGTGGGATGAAACGTTTCCCGTTCTTCCACCAGGAATCCTTGGTGGATCAAATCGCGGAGCGTTTGTGCGACTTGTTCCGCAAGGGACCGGGGGAACAGGCCCATGCGTTCGCTCAGGGTGCGTTCGAGCGCCTGGCGGCAGGATTCGCGGGTGAAGGGCGCGCGGCCGGCCATGGTTTTCAGCACGGTTTGCGCGAAGGGAGCGCGATGCAGCAAGGGAAGCGGCTGCGGGGATTCCTCGTTGAGGTAGAGGCGCATCAATCCCTGCACGTCTCCCGGCGAGGTGGTGACCAGAATGCCCCGGCCGAAGGGGCTCAATCCCAGCCGGCCCGCGCGGCCGATCATGTTCCACAACCGGCCTTGGGGAATGGGCAGGGTGGCCGGCGGACGGACCGCGCCGGCGTCTTCCGGGCGTTGGGAGTACATCCGCCGGGTGGTCAGGACATTAACCACGGGGAAGTTGATTCCCTCGGCGAGCGTGCTGGTGGCGCAGATCAACAGCACTTCGCCGCTACGGGCCAGGCATTCCACGAGGTCCCGTTCGGCGGGGGAGAGGTCGCTGGTGTGCACGGCAACGCGCCGGGGCAGGAGACGGGCGAGAAAGTCCCGCATGGCGGTGGATTCCAGGCCGTCCAGATTGGGAGATCCCGGTTTTTCGGGTGGATCGAACCGCTCGGCCAGCTTGCGCGCCGCCGTGTAACACTGGCCACGGCGCGGCCAAAACACCAGGGTGGTTTCTCCTTGGGCGGCGAAGTGGCAGGCGGCCTCCAGCATGGCCTCGCCCTCGTCAGCGGTGTCCGATTCAAATAGTTTCTCATGCCCTTCCCGGCCGGAGTTGAATTCCTTATAAACAAACCGGCCCTGGCACAACACGCCCTGGCGCAGTTCCACCGGGCGGCGGGTTTCCACGAGCGGGCGCGCATCCAGCCAATCGGCCACTTCCTTGCTGGAAACCATGGCGGAGAGGCCCAGAATCGGCAGCGCGGATTCTTCCCGCAAACGTGACAGCAGGATCTCCAGGTCCGGCCCCCGGGTGGGATCGAACAGATAATGGATCTCATCGACCACGCAGGCCGCCAGCGAGGAGAGAAACGCGTCCCTCAAAGCGAGCAGGGAGCGCATCTTTTCGTAAATGACGATCGCCAGATGAAACCGGCCTTCCAGAATTTTTTGATCATCGAAAGGATGGTCCCGGGTGGAAAGCCGGATATCGAAGCCATGGGGCGCGTAGCGTTCCTGGAGTTGCTGGTGCCGCTGGTTGGCCAGGGCCTTGGTGGGGACCAGGAGGATCACATTGCCGCCCCGCAGGGCGTGGAACAAAAACAGCGTTTCGGCCAGGAACGTTTTTCCCGCGGAGGTCGGGGCGCGGACCAGCAGGCTTTTCCCCTCGAACATCCGTCCTTCCAGGATGACGCGCTCCTGTAAGGGCAGCAGGATTTCCCCATAAGCCTGGCGCAGGGTATCGATCAACGGCGGAGTGAATCCATAGTGGCGCAAAAAATCGATTTCCATGGATAGCAGTCTCTCGGAATAGAATGGGGCGGTCTGCCGGGGGGGATTCCAACCTGACAATGAGTAAAACAATCTGACAGTCATCCTCCATTTTGGTTCATTTTTGTGGTTTATCCGGTAACTGCGTACCTATTGTCATGAAAACCGGTTCCGTATCCAACCGGGCTGGATTGAGAGGTCCACCCCCAATCCCCTCTCCCTCCGGGAGAGGGCGAGGGTGAGGGAATTTGGTAGGGGCGGACTTGGGTGTCCACCCGCAACCGGGAGGGGATGGAATACCTTTTCACCGCCAAGTACGCACTGGCCGGATGAACCATTTTCGTTTTCCGCGGGGATAATCCTTGAACGTCCTCCATCATCCAAGTAAGCTCTGAAACAACCTTACATAATTTCGCCCTTTTGTGAATATCTCCATGAATGCCGATGTGAAACCGATTGTGCTTGCCGGTGCGACCGCCATCACTCCTTTTCGCCGGCACGAAGATTGCACGCTGGTCCTCGAAAGAGGCAAGATCGCTCAGATGGGCCATGCCGACGATGTGGATATCCCCTTCGGCGCGGAAGTGATCGAACTGGAGGGCCGGTATGTATTGCCGGGATTTATCGACATCCACATCCACGGCGGCCGGGGCCATGATTTTTGCGACGACAATCCCGGCGCGTTCGATGAAATCAGTGAATTCCACGCCAGCCATGGGACCACATCGCTGATTGCCACGGTGTATCCCCAGCCCCGGGATGCGTTGCTGGCCAGCATCCGCCGGCTGCGGAATTATTGCGAAACGGCCGGGCCGCGGCGGATCGTGGAAGGGATCCATCTCGAAGGGCCCTTTTTGAATCCCCTGCTGCATGGAGCCATCCGCTCGGATTATATGTGGCCGGCGACGATCGACAACTTCCGGCTGCTCATGGAAGAGGGCGGTTCGTGGGTCCGGGTGATGACCATCGCGCCCGAGATCCCGGGCGGCATGGAGGTGCTGCACGAGGCGGCGATCTACCAGCGCTCCCCCGAGTTGGAAGGCGACGGCTGGCCGCAGCGGCTGTATCTCTCGGTCGGCCATTCCAACGCTAAATACGAGCAGTTGATGGAGGCCATCGACAACGGCCTGGAAGGCGTGACCCATATTTTCAACGCCATGCCCCCCATGCACCACCGCAAGCCGGGCGTCCTGACGGGAACCTTGCTGCGGGACGAGTTGTTCGTGGAGGTGATCGCCGACTCGCTGCACGTGCATCCGGCCATTTTGCAGCTGCTGATGAAGGTCAAGAAGCACGACCGCATCCTGCTCGTCAGCGACGCCATCCGCGCCGCGGGGCAGCCGGACGGGGCCTATGTCTTCAGCGACCAGGAAGTGCAGGTCCGCAATGGCCGGGCGTACCTGGTCGATTCGCCGGATACCCTGGCGGGCAGCACGCTGACCATGGACCGGGCGGTGAAGACCATGGTGCGGCATGCCGGCGCAAGCCTCCAACAAGCGGCCCAAATGGCCGGCCTAAACGCCGCCCGGGTGCTGGCCTGGAAATACCGGCGCGGGATTCTGGCTGTGGGCAAGGACGCCGACTTGGCCATCCTGGACGAGAACCTGCAAAACCGCATGACCATCAAGGCCGGGCATATCGTCTGGTCCGCCGACCCGGTGTATCACTGAACCTTCATTCCATAGGAGTTACGTATTGTATGTTTCATCCCGACGACCTGGTGTGTGACGTTCTGCGCCGTTATCCCGCCGCGTGGGCGGTGTTCGAACGCCATGGCATGTGCGCGGACTGCAAGCAATCCCCGCCGCCGGTTCCCCTGCGTCATTTCGCCGACAAGCATTGCCAGGGCCGGATCAGCGAATTCCTCGAGGAATTGCGGGAAGCCGCGCATTAGATCGCACCGGAAGAATCCATCCTGATCTCCCGGGCGGTTTTTCGGAAGATGGGGCCGAATGCTCCACACGCCCGTTCGATCTCCCCGAAATACCACGCGTACCGCTCCCATAAGGCCTCCCCTGGAGGGAGCCGCCAAAATCCCGGGCGGTCGATTTCCACCACCACACGTTCCAGCGCCGCCTGCAGCGCGTGATAGATCCAATCCCCTTCCTCGATCGCGTCCCGCAGCCTTTCCAATTCCGCCCGGTCCGGAGATTGTGGATGGCTCGTGAGATAGCGCGTGCCCTGACCGGCCAACGCGCCGCGCGCCGCGATGTGATCCGCGATTTTCGATAACGCCGCCGCGGTGGGCCGGGGATCCCGGCGCGGCGCGGGAGGAGGAAAATCCGAGGGATCGATCAACTTCCCGCAATAGGTTTCCAGCGCCCGGGATAGTGGCAGGATTTCCGTGCCGGCGACACGGGCCCCGCCTTCCGAAGCATCCACGCAGTGGACCGGGGCGTTTGGGATGAGCGATTCGAGCAGCCGCAGCGCTTCATGAAAATTCGGCGTGGTGGGATAACGCCGTCCGTCGATCCCCTCCACCTCGAGTACAGGGACGGCCTCCTGGACCTCGCCTTGCTGGTAATGCAGAACACCTTCGTTTTCGGCAAACGCGGTCCGGGACGCCAACGCCGTCCCCCGGGCGTGGGAAACGCCCTCCGCCCGCGCGAAACAGAGATCCAGCCCCGCGAAAATCACCGGATCGCATCCCATGGCCACGGCCATGTTGAACGCCGCCAGGGCCACGTTGGTGCTGGGGGGCAGGAGATCGCGCGCATCGAGTTCCAAACCCGGGAGGCGGGCATGCAGAGCGTGGTTGCGGTTGGGCATGAGAATCCGGCCGCCGGTAAACGTCTTGGGGATGGCGGGATCCACCTGCGGATCGAAAACCAGGCAGGGCGGGGCAGGGGACGCGATCCCCTCGAAATGGCGGAGGTTGCGGGTGGTAGGGTCCTTGGTGACCACGAACCGGGCATCGATTCCATATTCCAGCAAGACGCGCCAGATGGTGTCCACGGCGAAAATCCAGGCGCGGCCCCGCACGGAGCGCAGTTGGACGATATTCCGGTCCAGCGAAGGTCCGGCGGCCACGATGAGGGCCGGCTGGTTCTTCAACCGGTCCCGGACATCGCGGGGGAGCCAGGACGAAAACATGGCGGGGATATTGCCGATCAGGTTTTCTTGGCAGCGGTAACCCAAGGTCTCCATGTGCCGCAAAGCGCCTTCGCGGGCGGCCACCAGTTTCCCGATTTCTTCCCGCAGCATCCGGGTTATTGCGGGAGGATAGATGTCCGCGAATGGCATCGGGACAATGCGCAATTCCCGCGACATCAGCAGATCCAGCATGCCGTAAAGCGCCTCGTAGAGCCGGTTCCGGTCCGGCCCGGGCACGACCGCGGCCCGGGGATGTTCGGCGAGGCCCCGCGCGTCGATCCAGTCCAGCGAGGCGGTGAACAAGGCCGGTTCCGGCTCGAAGACGATGACCGCGGCGGCCTGACCGCCGTAGCGGCGGATCCACTCCACGGCGTGATATCCCAATCCCCAGCCGAACAGCAGCGCCACCGAATCCACCGGCGGCGGTTGCGCGGCCGCCCAGCGTCGCGCTTCCTTCACGGGATCGTGGCGGCTGTGCAGGAAGCGTTTCCGCCCGGCTTGTTCGAGCCACACGGCGGGCCAGGGGCCGGCGGTTGGATCCATCACCAGGGAAAGCGAGAACGGAGGAGCCGGATCGTCATGGCAAAGCCGGACCAGGCCGGGAAAGCGGCGGGCCAGGGCGTGCAGGTTGGCGGACCGGAGCGAATCAGGCATGGCATGTCTCGTTGCCTCGCAGCCGGTCCTATCCCTGATCGGATGAACCAGCCGGAACCGCCGGAGCAGGTTGGTATCCCTGGCTGACCAGGGCAGCGATGACGAGGTCGCCGCTGACGTTCAGGGTGGTGCGGCACATATCCAGAAAACGGTCGGCGCCCAGGATCAAGCCGATGCCTTCCGGGGGGATGCCGAGCGATTGCAGGAGAATCATGATCAAGGGCAAGGAGCCCCCGGGCACGCCGGCGGTGCCGATGCCCGCCAGGATGGACATGAAAACCACCTGAATTTGCTGGAAGAGCGACAATTCAACGCCATAGACCTGCGCGAGGAATAGGACCGTGACGCCTTCGAAGAGGGCGGTCCCGTTCTGGTTGGCGGTGGCCCCCACGGTGAGCACGAAACGGGAGACGGTGGCGGGCAGGCGTAAGCGGTGTTCGGCGGTTTCCAGGGTTAGGGGCAGGGTGGCGTTGGACGAGGCCGTGGAGAAGGCATAGAGATAAACGTCCCGGCAGCGGTGGAAAAATTCCAGGGGCGGGTAGCGGGCGACAAACTTGAGCAGCAGCGTGTAGACCACGAATTGTTGGAAGAGCAGCCCCAGCAACACCACCGCCACGTAAAAGAAGAGCGTTTGAATGATGCCCGCTCCGAAGAGGAAGACCGTATTGAAGATGATGGCGAAGATCCCCACGGGCGCGATCAGCAGGGCGAAGTCGATCATCTTCATGGAGACCGCCAGGAGCTGCTCCAGAAATTGGACGATGACCGGATTGGGCCCGCGCGGATCGGTGACCCGCGACAACGCCAGTCCAAAGATGAACGAGAAGACCATGAAGGGCAGCATTTCACCGCCCAAGGCCCGCGTGGCGGTGTCCACCGGATTGTTGGGGATCAGGTCCACGATGGATTGTGAAAGGCCTTTGGCTTCCTCCACGTTTTTCTTCAGACCCGACAGCGCATTGGATTGACCCTGCAATTTCTCCGGATCGAGGGTGAACCGCGCGCCCGGCTTCAACACATTGACGGACGTAACCCCCACCAGCACGGACAGGGTGCTGGCCACCACCGTGTAGAAGATGGCGCGGCCGGCGATGCTCCCCAAGCCGCGGCCCTTGCCCAGTTCGTACACGCCCAGGACCAGGGCCGAAAAGACGAGCGGGACCACGGTCACGAAGATCAACCGCAGGAAGATCTGGCCGATGGGCTGCAGGAACGCTTGATTGGCATAGGCCAACCAGGGCAGGCCGGAAAAAGGATGCAGGAGGGCGCCCATCAGGATTCCCAGGATCAATCCCGCTAACAACCAATGGTGACGAGCCACGCGCTTCGTTTCCTCCTTCGGCGGAATGAGGAAAGTATAGAGCCTTGGGGAAGGCGGGAAAAAGGGGGCGATCAAGTTGGGTTCTGTTGAGTTTTCGTAAGACAGGCTTCATCAGAATTCCGTATTGTGATGCAAGCGCCAACGGTGTACATGAATCTAACCTGGAGTTACGCCCGGGAATAATGACGAAAAAAGTAATTATTCCTTCTCCCTTTGGGAGAGGGACCGGGTGAGGGTAGTTCGAAACGGGTATCATCCCGGCCCGGCAGGCCACCGGAATGGTAATATCATATACTTGTTTTTTACAACTTGGAAAAACTCAACAGAACCTAGGTGAGAGGATGTTTTTTTATGACGGCGTTATGGATGCCTCACCGCGGGAAGGCGACATTGCCGTCGCTGACCAGGCCGTTGGAGGGATCGTAGCCATAGGTGTAGGGCCAGTCCACCTCGATGGCGAAACCGTTTTGCGGGCTGCTGATGTCCGTGTCCGGTCCGCGTCCCTGGAAGCAATACCGCCACTGGCCGGGACGGCGGGGATCCATCATGTTTTGGCGGTAGACGTTGTTGCCTTCCTGGTAGAAGTATTTGCCCTCGCCGCGGGGATCGAAATAGGGTTCGTAGAAGTCTTCCTGGGCCGTTTTCTTCCGGGAGAAGAAGGGGTCCTTGGGGATGGAGGTGATATAGGCCACGGGAGTGGTCAGCACCTTGGAGAGACCCCAGCCGTTGTCGGGACCGTCGATGCCGTTGGGGGGAAAGCCGCCGCGGTCCATGGCGTACATTTCGAGAGCGGATTGGCAGGCCTTCATATCGGCGAGGCAGCGCGAATACTTGGCCCGGATCTGGGCGTTGAGGAAGTTGGGCACGGCAATGGCCGCCAGGATACCGATAATGGCCACTACGATCAGCAACTCGATGAGGGTGAAAGCACGGGTTGAATTCACGGATTCTCCTTGATTCATGGAAAACAAAATGCGAAGGGGCGATACACCGATCGCCCCTTCCTAGTTTACAATCGCTTATGGCGGAACGCAATCAGTTCAGCATCCAGTCCGCCACGCCAACGGGACCGGTGGGGCCGGCCTTGAGGTTGTCGAAGCGGGCGTGGTTCATGTTGAGCATGTCATCCAAGGCGTCCGTAAAGCAGGCGCGGTAATGCAGTCCCGCCGGGCCGAAAGGATACTCCGTATCGGTGGCCGTGGCGATGGTTTTGTCATCCACCTTGAAGGTGATCTGGTCGTTGAGGAACTCGACGCGGAGGCGGTGCCAGCCGCTTTCGTTCAAGGTGACCTTGCCGTATTCCACCGCAAAGCCTTCCATGCGCTTGAGGACATGGGCCTTGTCGTTGGCGGGAGCGTACTTGCGGGCGGTGATGTCGCCGGTGTCGGATTCATACGTCAGGGCATAGCCGCCGGAGTTGCGGTTCAGGTTGCTGTCCGTGTAGGCGTCCAGCGCGATTTTGCCGGGATCGGCGAAGCTGCAGTGGATGCCCACGGAGACGCGGTCGAACGAGCCGGGGTTCAGATCGGGTCGAATGTCGCAATAGGCGTCGACTTCAACGAAATAGTTCCGGTCGGTGTTCTGGCCGAACGCCAGCATGTCCCAGCTGTAGGATGAACCGATTTCCACCGCGAACTTGGGGCTGGTGGCGCCGCTCTGGGTGTTGGGGGGAATCCCGTACATCATGGCGTCGCCGCCGGCCGCGTCGGGGAAGCTGACCGGGTAGGTTTTATCCTGGGTTACGTCGATGACGGGGCGGACGTTGCCAGCCTCTTCGTGGCCCCAATCCCGCGCCCCGCGGTAGACGATGGCGGGATTCAAGCCGGATTCATCGAACTGGTCCTGGATGGATGTAGTCTCCAGGCGGTTGTAGAGGCTGGGCGCGCCGGTGAAGTCCTGGGTATAGGCGGGATTCAGCAGGGTGAGAAGCACCGCGCCAGGAGTGAAATCGTAGGTGGTCTTCACGGGGAGGAACCGGTACTGCTTGCCTTGCGACAGATCGTTGAAGGCGTATAGGCCGTCAGCGCCCGTCGTGGTGGTGAGGATCGCGTTTTGCTCGATGGCGTACACGGTCACGCCCGCGAGCGGCGCGCCGTTTTCCGTGATCGCGCCGCTGACCGCGGCGGTCGCCCCCTTGCTGGTGAACTGGAGGTCATCCACATAAAACTTGGCGATCTGGTTGTCCTCGTTGCCCACGACCATCAGCCCCACGGCGGCGATATCCGCCGGATTGGCGTCCGGGGTGTCCGTGCCGTTGCCAGCGTCCCATTCTTCCTGCGAGAATGAGGATAGGTTCAGGGTGATTTTCTGCCACGCGGGATTGGTCAGATACTCGGCCGGCAGCGCGAAGCGGAGGGCGCGGCCCTGGCTGTCGAACAGGAAGGCGACGAAGGTGATGCCGCCGGGGGTCATGGCGGCGTCGCCGTGGAACCAGAAATCGAGCGAGACGAATTTGGAAATATCGATCGCCCCGGTTTCCAGGTTTTTCCGGACGGTGTTGTACCACCATTTGGCGGGCATGTTCACGTCCATCAACATGCAACTGGTCCCTTGGGGAGGCGAGACGGTTTTGTCGATGTAGGCGAACAGCCCGTCATCGCCGCCGGCCTTGGTGAACGTCCAGGTGGCTTGCAATTCCCCGTCGTCGGCGTACCCCTCGAAATCCTCCACGGCCAGGTTCTGGGGGAGCACGGTCAACTGGAGGTCATCGACGTAAAACGTGGCGGCCTGGTTGTCTTCATTGCCCACGACCATCAAGCCCACGGCGGTGATATCCTGCGGATTGGCATCGGGGGTGTCCGTGCCGTTGCCGGCGTCCCATTCTTCCTGCGAAAACGAACCCAGGTTGAGGGTGATTTTCTGCCACGCGGCATTGGGCAGATACTCGGCGGGCAACGCGAAGCGGAGGGCGCGTCCCTGGCTGTCGAACAGGAAAGCGACGAACGTAATGCCGCCGGGGGTCATGGCGGCGTCGCCGTAGAACTGGAACGTCAGCGAGTCGTAATTCGCGAGATCGATCGGTTCGTCCAGATTCTTGCGGAGGGTGTTGTACCACCATTTGGCGGGCATGTTCACTTCCATCAACATGCAGGTGGTTCCTTGCGGGGGCGTTTTGGTCTTATCGAGGTAGCCGAATAATCCATCGTCGCCTCCGGCCTTGGTGAATGTCCATGCGGCCTGCAGCTCCCCGTCGTCGGCGTAGCCCTCGAAATCCTCGACGATGAGGTTTTGGGCGAACGAGGCCGTGCTGATCAGCGCCAACCATACAGTAAAATAGAATCGGGACATGCGCTTGCTCCTTCACGCGAAAATGAGTGGGATGAAAAGTCACCCCGTGCAATTATGACGTAGACCGGGCCACAAGATAAGACCTGTCGAAGGACTATTTCCCGTCCGCCGTCTCGGGGGCCATCACCGGCTGGGATTGCCGTTTATGGAACCAGTTCCAGATCCTCCAGGTACGGGGATGTTGCAGATCGTCGAACAGGGTGTAAACCACTGGCACGACGACCAGCGAGAGGAGGGTGGAGGTGGTCAGCCCGCCGATGACGCCGATGGACATGGGAGCGCGGGATTCGGAGCCTTCCCCGGCGCCGAGTGCGCCCGGCAGCATGCCGAAAATGATGGCGAAGGTGGTCATCAGGATGGGGCGGAGGCGGATCGGTCCAGCCTTGAGGATGGCGGCGTCGCGTTCCATCCCGTCACGGAAACGCAAGGTGTTGGTGAAATCGACCAGGAGGATGGCGTTTTTGGTTACCAGGCCCATGAGCATGATCATGCCGATCAAGGTCATGATGTTGATGGTCTTGCCGGTGAGGATGACCGCGCCGAGGGCGCCGACCACCGAGAGGGGCAGGGTCAGCATGATGGTGAAGGGGTGGACGAAGCTTTCGAACTGCGAGGCCAGCACCATGTAGACCATGATGATGGTCATCATCAGGGCGAAGAGCAGGTAGTAGAAGGATTCGGCCATGACGTCGGCGTGACCCGCGAACATGTAACTGTATCCGGGGGGGAAGTTCACTTTTTCCAGGAACTGGCTCAGTTCGGCCACCGCGTCGCCCAGGACCTTGCGGCCGTCCTGAAGATTCGCGCGGACGGTCACTTGCCGGGTGCGGTTGTGCCGGTCGATCTGCACGGGGCCGGTTTCCTCCACGACGCGGGCCACGTTTTCGAGACTGACCAGTTCGCCCCGGTTGTTGCGGACCTTGAGGCGGTTGATGGATTCGGGGCGGTTGCGGAATGGTTCCTGCAGCCGGACGCTGACGTCGTAGCGGTCGCCCGCGAAGCGGAACTTGCTGACGTCATCGCCGCCGATCAGGGCCTTGATGGTCGCGGCGATGGAGAGGGGGCTGACGCCCAGGTCGGCCGCGCGGTCCCGTTTCACGTACACGTTGACCTGGGGCTTGTTTTTTTCGTAGCTGGTGTCGATGTCCACATAACCGCCGGCGGAGTTCATGAACGCCATCACTTCCCCGGTGGCCGCCTCGAGCCGGTCCAGGCCGGAGCCCCGGATCTCCAGTTCGATGTCGGTGACCCGCTGATTGCTGCCCCCGATCGCGTCCACCATTTCGACGCTCGTTTTGACATCGGGCCAATCCGCCATTTGCGCCCGAATCCAACTCATGGCCTCGCTCTGATTCACGGTCCGGGCGGCTTTTTCGGTCATTTTGACGTAGATGGCGCCCTCGTTGACCCGTTCCAGCGAGTCGGCTCCGATGGTGGAAAACGTGAACGCCACCCAGGGCTGGGTCTGCAGGCGCTGACGGATCATCCGCAGAACCGCATCCGTGTAAGTGAGGGACGAGCCGAGGGGCGCCTTCACGCGGATGTTGAACTCGCTGCGGTCTTCCTTGGGAAGAAATTCCGTTTTCAGGTACTGGCCCAGGTAGACGGCCGAATAAAGCGAGGCGCCGGCCGCCAATAGGACCGCCCACCGGTGGCGCAGGGAGATGTGCAGCAGCCATTCGTAGGCCGTGTCGACCGCCGTGAAGAATTCTTCCGAGATCCGGTACAACAGGCCGCGTTTGGGCTGGCGCAGGATCCGGGAGGAGAGCATGGGATCGAGGGTGAAGGAGACGAACATGGAGAGCAGAACGGCGAAGGCCACGCAGAGGCCGAATTGATAGAAGAACTGGCCGACGATGCCCTTCATGAAGGCCACCGGCACGAAGACGGCCACCACCGACATGGTGGTGGCGAAGACGGCCAGCGCGATTTCATGTGTCGCCCGGCTGGCGGCTTCCCGCGGCGGCCATCCGGCCTCGATGTGCCGCATGATGTTTTCCTGCACGACGATGGCATCATCGATCAGCAGGCCGATGGAGAGCGACAGCGCCAGGAGGGTCATGGTGTTCTGGGTGAATCCCAGCGCGTACATGAGCGTGAAGGTGCCGATGACCGACGTGGGCAGCACCAGCGACGAAATGAACGTGCTGCGGGGATTCCGGAGAAAGAAAAAGACGATGACCACCGCCAGTCCCCCGCCGAACAACAGGTGGAAATGCACCTCGTTCACGGATTCCTTGATGTAATGGGACAGGTCCTGGGCGATTTCCAGCCGGATGCCTTGCGGCGCCAATTCCCGCCGCAGGACCTCCACTTCCTTCTTGAGCGCGTCGGCCACTTCCACGGTGTTGGTGCCGGACTGCCGGCGGACCAGCAGGGCGACGGCCCGTTGTTCGTTGAGGCGGGCCAGCGAACGTTGCTCTTCCAGGCCGTCCTCGGCGCGGCCGAGATCCTGGATCCGCACCGGCGCGTTGTTCCGGTAGGCGACGACCAGGTTGGCGAATTCCTCCTGCGAGGTGAACTCCGCCTTGGTCTTGACAATGTATTCCTTGGATCCGGTCTCCACCCGGCCGCCGGGATACTCGATGTGCTCGGCGCGCAGGGCCTGCTCCACGTCCTGCACGGTCAGGCCGTATCCCTCCAGTTTGCTGGGATCGAGCCACAACCACATCTTGCGTTCTTGCCCGCCGACGAGCTTGACCTGCCCCACATTGCGGATGCGCTGCAACCGTTCCTTGATGACCTTGTCGGCGAGGCGGGTCAACTCGCGGATGGGAAGTTCGCCCGAAACCATGATGGCGAGAATGGGGGCCGCGTCGAGGTCCATTTTCATGACCGTGGGATCTTCCAGGTCCTTGGGCAGCAGGGAGCGGATGGCGCCCAATTTGGCCTGGACTTCCTGGTAGGCCACGTCGACGTTTTTCTCCAGTTCGAATTCGATGACCACCTGGGATACGCTGTCGGAACTGACCGAACGCAGGTACTTGATGGAGCTGATGGTGGAGACCGCTTCCTCGATCGGGTCGCTCACCGTGGTTTCGATGGTTTCCGGATCGGCGCCGGGCAGGACCGAGACCACGACGATGACCGGGAATTCCACGCGGGGGTACAGATCGATGCCGATGGATTGAAACGATACGATCCCAAAGACGATGATGGCCATGAGCACCATCGTGGTGAAAACGGGACGCCGGATGGCGATATCGGAAATGGTCATGGACGGGATCCTTCCCGGGCGGGAATCCCGTGGGATTCGGCCGGGGATACTGGCGATTGAATTTGATGGTTCATCCGGCGCGCCTTCGCCCCCCGGGGAGGGCCAGGTTCCCGCCGAACCGGCCGGCCGCGCGATAATCTGGGAGTGTGGGTCCGCGCCCCGCGCGACACCCACGCCCCCCTGCATTTTCAAATCCCCTCTCCCTCTGGGAGAGGGCCAGGGTGAGGGGATTTGTGAAGCAGGCATCTGGCCTGCCACGTCCTTTACGCCCTTTATGTCCTTGCCCTCGGCAGGGTGGATTGAGCTAAGCGAAACTCACCACCCTGTTCCTGTAACCCCCCCCTCCTCAGGACGCCGTCTTGGGGATCAGGATCACCTCGTGCTCGGCGAGGCCTTCCACGATTTCGGCCTGATCGTCTGTGAGCAGGCCGACTTTCACGGGCCGGACCTCGGGGACGTTGTCCTTCAAGACGGTCACGCGCCAGTCGTCTCCTTTTTGATTCAACGCCGTGCGGGGAACGATCAGCGCATCGGGGATTTCCTGAAGAATCACCCGGACTTGAGCCAAAAGCCCCGGCCGGTATTTCAATCCGGTGTTGTCCACATACACCCGGCACCGGAAGGAGCGGGTGATTTCGTCCATATCCGGATACACAATGGCAATGGAACCCGGGGCGCTCTCCTCCGCGACGCCTTCCACGGTGAACTCGATGGGCGTGCCTTTTTGCACTTGGGACAGCATGGTTTGCGGAAGCGAAAATTCGAGTTCCAGCGTGCGGATTTCCTGGATTTCGAGTATCCGGGACACCGGGACGGAGGTCACCAGTTCGCCCAGGTGGACAAACCGCTTGGTGATCATCCCGTCATAAGGCGCGCGGATCACGGTTTCGCGCACCCGTTTTTCGGAATAGCGCAGGGCGGCTTCCGCGACTTTCAGTTGGGCTTGGGCGGCGTTGTACTGAGCCTTGGCGTCGTCGTACAGTTTTTGGGAAATCGACGGACTTTCGCCCGTGGGTACTTCCCAGAGCGCCTTCATGCGGTTGTAATTGAGCTCGGCGTTGGCCAGGGCCACCTTGGCGCTTTCGACCTCGGCTTTCCGCTGATCCAGCTCGATGGAGAAGAACGAGGGATCGATCCGCACCAGTTCCTGCCCCTCCCGGACCACGTCGCCGACATCCACCAAAACGGCATCCACCCGGCCGGTGACCTGGGGCCCGATATTGGTCACCTGCTTGGCGCGGAGGCTCCCCACGGCGGGGAAAATTTGCCGCAGCCGGCCGCGGACTACGGGGACCTGGCGTCCTTCCGGGGGTACCACCGCGGGCGCGGGAGTGGGCGTGGCCTCGGGCGCGGCGAAGGCGATGTTGGCGGGCGGTTGATTTTCCGCTTTTTGACATCCCGGGCCGGACAAACCGAGGATCAAAACCGGGAGGAACCACGCCGGAAACTGGGATGGCCGGAAAGGGGAGGATCCGGGGCGGGAGAACGAAGTGGTAGACGGGCGGATCATGATGGCTTCCTTGTCCACGGCGGCATACGTGCCGGTCTCCGGGTCAGGCCGGTTTGGAGAACCGTTGCTGCCGGAGTTGCTCTTTCGGGCTCAAAATGCCGAAAAAAGCGATATCCACGATGTCGTGAGCCTGGTCCTCGAAGGACTTGTTCGGCCCCATGAAGAAGTTGGTGAACATGGTGCCGTACAGCAGATTGCCGAACACGTCCAGGATTCGTTCCACGGGAATCCGGCGCACCCGGCCTTGTTGGATCAAATTTTCGAAGATCACCTGCCAGGTATTGGCCACCGCGTCACAATATTCGAAATAGGTCGGTTTTTTGCGGTCGCGGAATTCGGCCCGTTCCTGAATGAGCAATTCGGCGGTTTCCGGATGCTCGTCGAAGTAGGCGAGGTAAGTCCGGATGCCGGCCACGATTTTTTCGAAGGGATCGCCGATGCCTTCCAGGGTGGCGTCGATGAGGTCGCGCAGGCGTTGCATGCCCTGGTCGACCGCCGCCAGGAAGAGCTCGCGCTTGCTGGGAAAGTAGCGGTAGATGGTCCCCTTGCCGATTTTCAGGGTGTCGGCCACGACCTGCAGGTCGGTGTTGGGATACCCCCGCGCCGCGAACACATGGGCGGCGGCGTGGAGGATTTCCTCCCGCCGGCGGGCGGTGAGGAGTTCGTTCTTGGGACGTCCGGTCTTGCGGGCGGGGGCGGTTACCATGTTCACTCCCAGGGATCGCCGGTCCTGGCAATCCGGATGAGTTAATGGACGGACGCGTCAGTCACTTAATCCAAGAATAGTCTGGCGGATGAAATGTGTCAAGCAGGTGGCGGGAGGGGATTGTCTGAATCCGGAGGGCCAGGAGGCGATGGGTGACGCACTCCGGGCACTTCCATCCTGCCGGACTAGGCATTTAGATCCTGCTTTGCGGGATGGCGTGGGTGAGTGAAGGTTATCCTGGGACCAGGAAGCTCAGCACAAGATACAGGCCGCGGCTGACGATCCACAGGGTCACGACGGTGAGAACCGCCCCGGAGAGGAGCATGAGGAAGGCGGGCAGAAGGAGAAGCAGGACGAGGTGTTGAGGCGGGAGACCGTGGGTCTCGCGCAAGGCGATGTAGAGCAAGGCGCAATACAAGGCGGTGAAAAGGATCAGGTTGACGAACGGGAGCGGGATGAGCCAGGCGTAGAAGGCCACACTGGAATAGGCCACGCCGCGGTAGGTGGTTTCGAAATCCGCTCCGCCGCCGAAGAGACGAACCAGGCCGTGAAGGATGATGGCCGAAACGAAGAGCGTGGCGATGCCATACACGACCGCCGGCAGCACGAACAGCAGGGACACGCCCAGCGTCAGGGGGGCGAAGAGCAGGGCGTAGAAGAGTTTGGGGATCAGGATGTTGACCGCGGCGAAGAGCGTCGGCTCGAGGAATCCGGAATCGTCCTGTCCGCGGTGGAAGAACTCGGCCGGAGACAGAACCAGGCCGCGGATTTCATCGACGTACAACTGGATGAAATGGACGGCGTGTTTTTGAAATTGTACAATTTCGTTCATAACCGGTTTCCAGGCCGGGCGGCCGTTCCCCATCGCGTAGCGGAAAGCGGGCGATGAAGGTATGATACCGTTCCAGGGCCGTAATCCAGATCCATGCGTGCCAACACCATGCCATGAAAGAGCGATCCACACAAGATTCCTTGTTCGCGCCGCCTCCGCCGGGAGAGCCGGACGAAGACGCGGGTCACGCGGCCGCCGCCCCCCTGGCCGAACGCTGCCGTCCCCGGCGGCTGGAGGAGTTTTGCGGGCAGGAAGAGATTCTGGGCGCGGGGCGTCCTCTGCGGCAGGCCCTCGAGCGGGATCGGATTTCCTCCATGATTCTCTGGGGACCGCCAGGCAGCGGGAAAACCACGCTGGCGCGGATTCTGGCGCGGAGGTCGAAGGCCGCCTTCGTGAAATTGTCGGCAACCGGCAGCGGCCTCAAGGACCTGCGGGCGGTGGTGGAGCACGCCCAACGGCAGCGGCGGGAGTCGGGAATCGGAACGATCCTCTTCATCGACGAAATCCACCGCTGGAACAAATCGCAGCAGGATTCGTTGCTGCCGCACGTGGAGTCGGGATTGATCACGCTGATCGGAGCGACGACGGAGAATCCCTCGTTCGAAGTGATCGGCGCGCTGCTCTCCCGGGTGACCGTCTACACGCTGAACCTGCTCGAACCCGAACATCTGGAGACGATTCTGCGGCGCGGGGTGGAGCAGTTGCGGGGCGAGGGGAAACCGGTGGAAGCGGAGGACGAGGCCTTGCGGGCCATCGCCCGGGTCTCGCACGGCGACGCGCGGACCGCGTTGAACGCGCTGGAGCAGGTGGTGGAGTACCTGGCGCTCCAAGACGGCCCCATCCGCCTGACCGTGGAGGCAGTCACGCACGTCCTGCAGGAAAAACGGATTCTCTATGACAAGTCGGGGGAGGAACATTACAACCTGATCTCGGCCCTGCACAAGAGCATGCGGGACAGCGATCCGCAGGGGACGATCTACTGGCTGGCGCGCATGTTGACCGCGGGGGAAGATCCGCTGTACGTGGCCCGCCGGATCATCCGGTTCGCCTCGGAAGACATCGGCCTGGCCGACCCCAACGCTCTCCTGCTGGCGATGGCCGCGCGGGACGCGTATCACTTTTTGGGTTCTCCCGAGGGCGAACTGGCGTTGGCGCAGGCCGCCGTGTATATGGCCACGGCGCCCAAAAGCAATTCGATTTACATGGCCTACGGCCAGGCGGTGCAGGCGGTGAAGGAACATGGTTATCTGCCCGTGCCCAAGACGATCCGCAACGCCCCCACGTCCCTCATGAAAGAATTGGAATATGGGAAAGGATACAAATACGCCCACGATTACGAAAACGCCTTCGTGGACCAGGAGCATCTGCCCGGCCGCCTGCAAGGCATGCGCTTTTATGAACCCACCGGTCAGGGACGGGAAAAACAAATCCAGGAACGGATGAAACTGTGGGAGGAACTCGCCCGGAACCAGCGGGAGAAGAAGAAATGACGCGCGGCGGAACCGGAGACATCCGGGAGGATTTCACGGGGGCAGTCCCAGACAGCCGCGCGTGGATCGGCGGACAGGCGGGCCGCTGGAACGAGGCGTCACGGACGGCGGTGATGCGGGTGTTCGTGGAACGTCCGCTGGCGTACGTGATGCTGGAGGAAATCGCACGGGCTTCGGGGCTGTCCCGGGGCGTGGCGGCCGCGGCGATCGAGGCATTGATTGGCGAGGGCGTGAAAATCGGTTCGCAAACACCGCTTGAATATTTCTACGAACCGGACGCAGGCGTAATGCACCCGGATAGCGTGGCCGCCCGGCTGTGCACGCGGTGGTGGGGCCGGTCGGTATGGGTGGGCGAGGAGATCACTTCCACCATTGACATCGCCAAGGAACGGTTTATCCAACGCGATCCCCACGGGATAGTGATCGCCGCCGAGTATCAAAAACAGGGACGCGGGCGGCAAGGCAGCCCCTGGGTATCCCGCAAGGGGCGCGATCTGCTCGTGACATTCATCATTCAACTTGCGGACTGGGAGCCGTCTCCAGCCTTGTTGTCGCTCTACGCCGTCACCGCCGTGGCGCGGGTGCTCGATACCGCCTATCAAGTCCCGGTTTCCATCAAGTGGCCCAACGATTTGATCATCCAGGGCCGGAAAGCCGGGGGTGTGCTGGTCGAAAAGATCTTGGCGCGCCGGGCCGTGCTGGTCAGCTTGGGATTGAACGTTCATTCCGGCCCCGCGGACTGGCCGCCCGAACTGCGCGGGCAAACGATCTCCCTGGCCCTGGCGCGGAACGAGGATTGGCAACGCGATTTGTTGCTGGCGCAATGCGGCACCCTCTGGGAAGCGTTGTGGGAACACATGGTCCAGGACCGCGGTGAGACGGTGCGGGGTTATTGGCGGCAGTATTCCTCCACCTTGGGACGGAGGATCATTTTGCGTCACCGCCAACAAAGCCTGACCGGCATGGCTCTGGACATCGACGAGTGGGGCCGCCTGATTTTCCGCGCCGGCGACGGCCGGATTCTCCATCTCCTGCAGGAAGAAGTGCGGGATTTGGAAGTGAGGGAATGAGGGGATGTATCCTACACAAATGGATGGTTTATCCGAGGCGTTCCACAACCCGTCCCCATTCTGAATTTCCCTCTCCCTGATATGAATGTCATCCCCGTGAAAGCGGGGATCCATCGCCGTTTCTTGTCCTGAAGGGGCACGCGGCATGGTGCCCCTATTTCTACTCCAATATTCTCCAAACGCGGCGTAATTCACCCGCGATAACCTTTCTGCTCTCCTCCCTCTCCTTCTGGGAGAAGGCCAGGAAATTCCCTCTCCCTTTGGGAGAGGATCAGGGTGAGGGTACTTTTGTTGGGGTAGTTCTTGGTGTCCGCCCTCATCCCGGAGTGAACGGCATCGATTTTACCTCACGATGTACGCACTTCCCGGATGAACCCAATATCCAGGATTCCCCCCGGCGCGGGATTGGCCTTTCCATCATACGGGGGAGTATCATCCTCGCTGCCCTCCCCATCTTTCTCCTTACCTTTTGGAAAATCTGACAAGCCGTTTTCGATGTGTTACTTTTCTATGCGGTGTTGATGGCAATCGGATTGGCTGGATTTGAGGAGTTTTACACTTACTTTATCCCATTCTCGATCGACGCATGGGAGAACCGCGTATGGGACGGATCCTTCTCCTGCTCTTGCTCGCCATCGCGGCCTACGGGGTCTGCCTCCAGAAATTCTCCACGCCCCGCGCGCCCGCCGGGCCGCCGCCGGAATCGGCCGCGGCGCCGGCCGCGGTTCCGGTTCCACCCGCTCGGGCTGAATACGGCCGGACGGTGAAGGGCAAAGCCGGGTACGAGTATCTCGCGTATCTGCCCGCGGGTTATGGCATGCCCGGGCAACGCTGGCCGCTGATCGTCATGCTGCACGGGCAATCCATGGGGGGCAACCTGGACAGTTTCAAACTGTACGGCCCCATCAAATACGGCCTGGAGCATGAGCGATTTCCCTTTGTGGTGGTGTCGCCGTCCACGGCCGGCGGCTGGGATACCAATCTGCTCAACAGTTTTTTGGGGATTGCGCTTTCGCAGCTGCCGGGAATCGACACGGACCGTCTGTATCTCACCGGATACAGCATGGGGGGACACGCCGCCTGGCGCTGGGCTTGCGCGGATCCCCGGCGGTTCGCGGCCATGGCCACGGCGTGCGGCGTGGGGAATCCGCATGAAGCGGTGAGAAAATTACAGGAACTGCCCGTATGGGTGTTTCAGGGCGCGTTGGATGACATCGTATCGCCGTCGCGCGGCATGCAGATGATCGGCGCGATGAAGGCCGCCAAGGGACAAGTGCGCTACACGATCTTTCCCGATCAGGGACATTTCATCCTGGGGCCGGTGTATGACAATCCTGAATTGTATGACTGGTTCTTGTCGCACACGAAACGGAGCGGGAAGGGGAAGATTGAAGAGGCCCGGATCGCGGAGAGGAACATCAACCGGGCGGAAATATCCAGCGCCACGAAATGAATGAGGATCATCTTTTCAAAAAGATGAGGTGAACCGCGGGGATTCACCTCATTCTGTTCATCCAGCCAAGCCAGCCGTTTACAGCAAGAATTTCTGGGCCTTGCCCAGTTCCTCGTCAAAGCGGCGCATCCAGGATTTCACGCGCTGGCGGGTGGCGAAGAGCAGTTCGTCCTTGCTGATGGCCTTCAGGAAGGGCAGGTTGCGTTCGTCCATGCAGTCGTAGACGTCGTCCAGGAGGTCGGGCATGTTGATCTCCACGGCGCCCTTGGCCAGCGCGTCCTTGCGGGTCTTGGAGTGTTCGTAGCGGGTGAACTTGTCGGCGTCGCCGAAATACAGGTTCTTGACGACGACATAATCCGTGGGTACGTCCTTGAACGCTTCCATCGTCAGCCGCAGGACTTCGATGCTGTCCTTGAGCCGGGAGATCACCACCACCAGCGTGGCCCGCGCGCCCAGTTCGGCCAGCGCGTCGCCGATATCCACTTCCTGGAAGAGCCGCTCGAGTGACGTGCCCACCCCGGCGGGCAGGTCCACCAGCACGTTGCGGTCGCCGGTCGCCAGTTCGTTGAAGACCGGGTCGATGCCCCCTTGGCTCATCACGTCCACGCGCTTGACGGGGTGGATGGCGTCGTAGTACCGGAAGAGATGCGGATTCCGATGATCGCTGTCAAACGCCGTGTAATGCCGCTCCTGCCGGATCGACCAATCCAACAACGCCCGGGCGGTGGTGGATTTGCCGATGCCGCCTTTGTCACCGTGTACCAGAATCAAACGTTTCATGTAAACCTCCAGCGTATCCCACAACCCTTGAGCTTTGGCTCCCGCCGGTTGCGTGCGCGTTCCGGGCGGGGAAAATTCGCGGATTCGCATGGCGCGGCTGGCCGCCGGCGCCTGTAGGAAGATGGTATTTTGTTACGGTACACTATAAGTAGAAACGCGCCTCCCGCAAGGTCCTGCCAGCCAGGTTTGAAGGTGGAGACGCACAATCCGTTGATCACCTATCCGGTCTTGTTGGGATTGGTGATTTCTTCCCGCAGGACGGGTGCTGTGTTAAGGGAGACCGGCAGCCAGACTTTCATGGGGCCTTCACCCCGGTGCGCCCAGGCGTAATAGGGGATGAGCGTCAGGTCCGGGACTTCCGCATCGTCCTCCGCCCCGCGCGGAACGGAACCGTGGAGCATGACGACGCCGCCCAGCATGAATTTCCGGACCGAAGTGTCAAAGGTCATGGTCTCGGGGACGCGCAGGCGGCTGAGATCCGCCTCGTTATCCACCCACTCGGCGCAATAGACCACCGGGCCGCGCTCGAGGGCCACAAGGCCCCGGTCATCCCGGACCTGGTCATGCGCCCGGACGCGGCGCACCGGCATGGGGAGATCGAGGTCCACCGTGTCGCCGTTCGTCCACACGCGCTTCAGGGGAAGATAGCCTTGCTCCAACGGCGGCAACAGGGCCGTGCCGTTGACCTGGAGCGATACCGGCCCGGGCGCGGCATCCGCGTAGAAGTAGAGATCGCTGGGAACCGGGCGGTTTTGCGCCCAGCCGGGAATCCGCACGAGGAGGGTGAATTCCACCGGGGCGGCGGTCTGGACAGTGATCCGCACACGGCCCTCCCAGGGGTAGCGGGTTTCCTGCCGCAACTGGATGGTATGCCCGGCCAGGGCCAGCGAGGCCTCCCCTTGAATGAAGAGATTCACGTAGATGGAATCGTCTTGCTGGGCGTAGACATACCCGGGGATGGAGGGAATGAAGCGCGCCACGTTGGGGGGGCAGCATGCGCAATCAAACCACGGGCTGCGCTTGGCCGTGCCGTCCGATTCCAATGGATTGGGGTAGAAAAAGAGATCGCCGGTCAGCGATACGCCGGACAGAAATCCGTTGTACAGGGTCCGTTCGAACACGTCAATGTATTTCGCGTCGCCGGTGAGCAGGAAGAGGCGGTGGTTCCACAACATGTTGGCGATGGCGGCGCAAGTCTCATTGTAGGCGGTTAGATTGGGAAGCTCATAATCGGCCCCGAACGCCTCGCCTCCACTCCGCGAACCCATGCCGCCCGTGAGGTACAGTTTGCCATCCACCACATCGCGCCAGATCCGCGTGATCGCCTCGATGTACGGCCGGTCCTGGGTCAGCGCCGCGACGTCGGCCATGCCGGCATACATGTAACCCGCGCGTACGGCGTGGCCGGTGGCCTCGCTCTGCTCCACCACCGGCTTGTGGTCCTGGCAGTATTCGCCCCAGATTTCCCGCTGATCGGCCCGGCCGCGCATGTCCAGGAAAAACTTGGCCTGGCGCAGGTATTTGGCCTCGCCGGTCACGCGGTAGAGCTTGACCAGCCCGATTTCGATCTCCTGGTGGCCGGGGACGTCACGCAATTTGTCCGGCCCGAAAACGTGGCAGACCAGGTCGGCGTTCTTGAGGGCCACGTCCAGCAGCGAGCGCTTGCCGGTGGCCTGGTAATGCGCCACCGCGGCCTCGTAGAGATGCCCCACATTGTAGAGTTCATGGCTTTCCTTGAGATTGCACCAGCGCGTGGGGCCCGCGCCGCCGGCGGGATGCCGGGGATCGATGGTGCGGGCGGTGTAGAGATACCCGTCATCCTCCTGGGCCGCCGCGATTTTGGCGATCAGCCGGTCCAGGTAATTGTCCAGCCAGGCATCGGGACGCAGGGCCAGCGAGAAGGCCGCCCCCTCGATAATCTTGAAGACATCCGAATCGTCGAAGCGGATGCCCTTGAACTCCCCTTCCATCATGCCCCCCGCCTTGGCGAAATTGTCGATCCTCCCGGTTGCCTCGCATTGGCGGAAATCGTAGGGAATGGTCACCACGCGGTTGGTCTCCAGGCGCGGCCGCCAGAAATCGTCCTGGACGCTCACCCGGGTGAAGGGCACCGGCTGCACGGGATAATCGCTTCCGGTTCCGGCCGCCCGCGCGGATGGGCACACCAGCGTGGCCAGCGTGAGTATCATTCCAAACTCGAAACGTGTCATTACCCCTTTTCCCCTTTCCTCGATCAAGTGTAAGAACGGAATCTGGCCGCCTTGCCTTCGGCGGATTCCCGCTGTTCCTGAACAGGATTCTATGTTATACATAATTTAACCGGATTAGGAAATACGCGGAGGTCATTTCCAGTAAATCAAGGAGGCGGAACTCATGACGATGTCACGGCGGGCGTTTGTGGGAGGAGTGGCGGCGGGGATGACGCTGGCGGCGCGGGCCGGATTGGCTCAGGATCCAGCCGCGCCGGCAGTCCAGCGCTATGTCCGGTTCCAGACGGGCGACCGGGCGGTGTACGGACTGGTGGACCGGGAGACGGTGTACGAACTGCGGGGATCCATCTTCGAGTCGCCCGCGCGTACCGGATTGATGTATCCCTTCAGCAAGGCGAAACTGCTGGTCCCCTGCCAGCCCACCAAGGTGCTGGCGGTGGGGCGCAACTATGCCAGCCACATCGGCGAATTGCCCCCGCCCGCGAATCCCGAGTTGTTTTTCAAGGCGCTGACCTCGCTGCTCGATCCAGAAGGGACGATCGTCATTCCCCCGGGGACCCAGGATTGCCACTACGAGGGCGAACTGGTGATCGTGATCGGCAAAATGGCCAAGAACGTTCCGGTGGAGGAAGCGAAGGCCTGCATTTTCGGCGTGACCTGCGGCAACGACGTCTCCGCGCGCGACTTTCAAACCAACGATCTGCAATGGTGGCGCGCGAAAGGCTCAGACACCTTCGGCCCGCTGGGACCGGTGATCGTCCGCGGCCTGGACTACGGCAATCTCCAACTGACCACGCGCCTCAACGGTGAGGTGAAGCAGCAACAACGCACCAGCGACCTGATTTTCGACCTGCCCACGATCGTCAGCTTCGCCAGCCGGTATGTCACGCTGCTGCCGGGCGACGTGATCTACACCGGCACGCCGGGATCCACCTCGGCCATGAAATCCGGCGACGTGGTCGAAGTGGAGATCGAAGGCATTGGGATATTGCGGAACACGGTAAAGTGAACACGGGCGATACGCAAAGGTAACTGTTTACCCGCCAGCCGGGAAAAATGTATTTCGCCCCTCCAAGGCTTCCCTCACCCGGGCCCTCTCCCGGAGGGAGAGGGAATTATTTACTTCGATCGCTACCATACAAAGCGTTGTTGAGTGCTGGATTGGGATGCCCCGGGGGGGGATGAAAAAGCCGCGGGGGCCGGTAAAATTCCCAAAGGAAATTCCCCAAAAAAAACCGCCAAGCCAAGAAGTCCGGGGAGGAACATCTTGAGTCAGCGGTTGGGGAGGTTCAACGTTCGATTCAAAAAATACGTTTTGCCTTCTACCACGCCGGCCGGACGTGGTGTTTATTCTTACCCAAGACCGGTCAGTTTTGCACGAAGGCCGTCAAACCCACGCAGAACTCCGGATCCTGCAGTTTCTTGAGGGCCTGGGCCTGGATCTGCCGGACGCCTTCGGCGGAAAGGCCGAGCCGGCGGCCGGCCTGGCGCAAGCTGGCCGGATCTTCGTCGTCGAGTCCGAAACGGCAACGGATCACATCCTGTTCCTTGGGCGTCAGGAGGTCGAGGGCCTCCGAGACCTTGCGGTTCAGTTCCTCGAGCCAAAGACGGCGGCGCAGGGGTTCTTCATCGTTGATTTCCAGGCGGTCCTGGATGGTCTGGCCTTCCTCGTCCTCGGATTGCAGGGAAACCGTGCTGGTTCCCAGGTTGGCGATATATTCGACCTTGTCCACGTCCATGCCGATGCCCTCGGCGATTTCATGCGGATTGGGCTTGCGGCCGTGGGTTTTGATAAAGCCATACTCGAAATTCTTGATCTTCTTCAAGGATCCCACCTTGTTGATGGGAATGGTAACCGTCCGCGATTTTTGTTCGATGGCCCGTTGCATGAAAAGCCGGATCCACCACGCCGCATACGAGATCAGGCGGCATTCCTTGGCGGGGTCGTAGCGGTCAATAGCCTCGATGAGTCCCAAGTTGCCTTCCTGGACCAGATCAGCGATCGAGATGCCCTGATTGCGGAACGAGATGGCCATGCGGATGACGAAACGCTGATTGGCTTCGACCAGACGGTCGCGGGCGCTCCGGTCTCCCCGGGCGGCCCGGGCGAGCAATTCTTTTTCCCTGTCCGGGGTTAGGGGTTTATGTTCCATGCCCCTGAGCAGTTTTTTGATCGAGATCCCATCGTAAACCATGTCCCACCTCCCAAAAGCCGGCGGTGAAAATCAAGTTGAAGACCGATGGATCGCCGCGCTTCTACCTAGTAGTGTCGAAATGGGGGGAAAAGTTGGGAAAAAAAGGGGGAATTTTTCGCAGAGAATCATCGATCAGCGGTTGTTCGGAAAAAAAGTTAAAAAACCCCCTTGACAGTATTACTAAAAGTATGGTTAAATAAAATAAGATCAAAAATCAAATGAATGATTTTGGATTAATATTATGAAATTGATAAATTTGGTAAAAATTAAATTTAATTATCGTTTTGTTTTCATTTCACTATTCGGAGTTATGTTGGCTCTAAGTTGCCAATCGGCATCATATCATGCCAGCCAAGTAACACCCATGGAGGAAAAATTAACCGTTGGAAAAGTACAAAAAGAGATTCGCACGGGGATGTCAGGTTCACAAGTGGCGGAGGTTCTTGGGTCTCCCAACATTGTCACCACCGATGAAAAAAGAAGAGAAGTTTGGATTTACGACAAAATGTCCAACACAACAGTCCAGTCGGCTTCCGCTGGCTATTTGAATCTGCTGATTGTCGGTGTCGAAGGGAATTCTGGAGCACGATCCACTTCCCAGAGAACATTGACTGTAATCATCAAGTTCGATGAAGAACAAAAAGTGCGGGATTTTGCCTATCACTCCTCGAGTTTCTGAAATGAAAAGAAATTTTATTTTTTTAGTAATTTGTGTATCCATTTCACCGTTTATCACGGGATGCACCACCATGATCCCGAAAAAAGTTCTTGCTCTCGAGGAGCAATCCCTCGAATGGCGGACGATGCAAAGTCGGAAATTTGACACCAATGACGAAATGAAAATCCTGACTGCTTGCGCCGGCCTTCTTCAAGATTTGGGATTCACTTTGGAGGAGAGTGAAAGCAAATTGGGATTGGTCGTTGGATCAAAAGACCGTTCGGCCGTAGAGGCAGGACAAGTTTTAGGTTCTGCTCTCGTGGGAGCGCTGACGGGTATTTATATGCCGACGGATCAGAACCAGAAATTAAAAGCATCCGTGGTAACCCGGCCGTATGGCGACGCGAAAAATACCGTGATTGTCCGAGTGACTTTCCAGCGGATTGTATGGAATTCCTATGGTCAAATATCCCGATTGGAACGTTTGAATGAACCTGAATACTATAAGGAATTTTTCACGAAATTATCCCAAGCCGTGTTTCTTGAAGCCAATGAAATCTAAAACCAAAAAAATCATGTATTTGCGTCCATTTTTCATTATTCTGTTAGGATTTCTAGCCATTCATTGCGGCACCTCGCGTAAAGAACTGCTCAAATCCGATACGGGCGCAGTCGAGTTGCGGCAAATGCAAAGCCGGGCCTTTGATACGACCGATCGCGAAACCACGCTGCGCACGATTATCGCTACGCTACAAGACCTTGGTTTTGTTATCGACCGGGCGGATGAAACACTCGGGACGGTCAGCGGCACGAAATTGGATAATTACGCACTTCGCATGACGGTCAGTGTTCGACCGCGAGGGGAAAATCAACTGCTCGTCCGGGCAAGCGCCCAGTATCAATTGCGATCTGTCGATAAACCGGAACCCTACCAAAATTTCTTCACCGCGCTCAGCAAAGCCATGTTTTTAGAGGCGCAACAAGTTGAATAATCGGCCGGATTTGCGCTTCTTTTGGGATTAACCGGCAATTGTGTACTTAGTTCAGATCGCCGGAGATCATCTCTTCGAAAGGATCGATTAAAACCACCCCCAAAATTCCCTCTCCCTTGAGGCGAGGGTGAGGGTGATGGTAAGCCTTTCCCGGCGCCGATCCCCACGGCGGGTTTCTCCACGATATCCTGGATATCCATAAGTTTTCTTCGGTCCGGATTCAGGGAATGGCAATACGAAGTTCTCCATCCGGTCCGCGCTGGCCGGATAGACATTTCGTTTTTTTCACGTCACCCCAAAAAATCTCCATCAGCCCCAAAAAAACAGATGTTGCCTTCTATCGGATTGCCCGGATCAATGGGTGTTCTTTCATTACGGAATCAAGACCAAACTTGCGACCGCCCATGTTTATCCCTCTTCCCTAGCATGGATTCTATTCCCTTGCAGGTAGAGGACTTCCGGCTGAGGGTCATAGCTCGTTGAGAGAATCCGGATGAGGAACCTCTTGCCCCGGTCATCGCGGTCGGCCTGAGCTCATACACTTCATCCCGCCCAAGCCTCACGCCCGCTTAGCCGAACGAGCGCAGGGCGGTATCCTGGTCGTCGAACATCTCCAGGAGCCGGTCCAGGCGGGTGATCTCGATGAGGTTGGAAACACTGGGCTGGGCCTTCATCAATTTCAGGCGGCCCCCCTTTTTTTTCAGCTGCTGATACAGTGTGATGATGAATCCCAGGGAGGAACTGCTCATGTACACGATGTTTTCCAGGTCGATCAGAAAATCCTTGAACCCCGCGTCCATCCGTTCGGTGATCACCTGGCGAAGCGGTTCGGGATCGTTGAATTGATCCTCCACCTCGAAGGACACCACGGTCACGGAACCATGGTTTTCCACTTTGATCAACATAAGAAATCTCCACCTGGATTCAATCCAGATCCATCGGGTACGATAATAAATCATATCGGAAAAAATGAAATTGGCTATACTTTGGAGAAATTGTTTTCTCATTCCCGGGTGTCAGCCTTCGTATCCGGCGGCGGAAACGGAATGAGCGCCGGCGGACCGGCGGAAAACGGACGGGAACCAGCAGGCGATGAAAGCGGTGCGTTGCGCGGAGAACGGAGTGCGGCTGGACGATTCTTGCCCGGAACCGCGGATCCCGGAGGGCGAAGTGCTCTTACGGACGCGGATGGCGGGAATCTGCCGCACTGATCTGGAATTGACCAAGGGGTACATGGGTTTCCAGGGCATCCTGGGCCATGAGTTCGTGGCCCAGGTGGCGGAACCGGCCGGGGAGTGGGAGCCAGGCGCACGGATTGTGGGCGAAATCAATGCGGGCTGCGGAACCTGCTCCCAATGCCGGGAAGGGCTCGAGCGGCATTGCCCCCACCGGACCACCCTGGGAATCTTCAATCGGGATGGCTGCCTGGCCGAATACTTGACGCTGCCCGCGCGCAACCTGTTCCGCGCGCCCGCCGGGATTCCGGACAAGTGCCTGGTATTTACTGAGCCCCTCGCGGCGGTGCTGGAGATTTTCGAGCAGATTCAGGTCCGGCCTCTGGACCGGATTTGCGTCCTCGGGGATGGAAAACTGGGTTTGCTTGCCGCCCTCGTGGTTTCCCGCCGTCACGAGGGCGAGACTCTGCTGGTGGGGCATCATCCGGGTAAACTGAGCCTGGTGGAGGATTTTCTGCCCACCCGGCTGGAGCAGAACCTGGCGGCGGCGGATAACAAGCAATGGGATATCGTGATCGAGGCGACCGGCGCCACCCAAGGGCTGCGCCGGGCCATGAACCTGGTCCGCCCCCGGGGGACCATCGTGTTGAAAAGCACCATGGCGGGCGCGGACGCGGTGGATCTGACCCCCGTGGTGATCGATGAAGTGACCGTGGTGGGATCGCGCTGCGGCCGTTTCGCCCCGGCCCTGGCCTGGTTATCCCGGGGATGGCTGCCGGCGGACCGCCTGATCGAGGCAGTGTATCCCCTGGAGAAAATCCAAGAGGCCTGGGCGCACGCCAACCGTCCCGGCGCCAGGAAAGTTCTCATCCAGTTCCATTCGGGATAAGATACATTCAGCCGGTTGCCGATGCGCGCGGAACCGCCTGGAAAAATGAACGACATTGGATCATAAATCCAGCTCATCCGGTAAATGCGGACCTTTCATGCCGGGCCGATCTTCAATCAGGCGGATCGAGGAGAATTACCCCTGATTTCCTCTCCCTCGGGAAGAGGGGTAGGGTGAGGGAATTGGTTAAAAGGGCGGACCTACGTATCCACCCGCATCATGGGGTGGAAGGCAGGCCTTTTTCACCAGGGGGTACGCACTTGCCGGATGAACCATCAATCCTTTCCCTCCCTGTCCTCCCGCGGGGAGGCGGGCGAAGGGCTGCATGGCCTGAAAAAGACGCGGGTTCCATATCTTTCCGGCGGTTTGTTCGTTAGAAGAGATAATTGAAAGCGATCGCTCCATTCCATATGGGCCGATACTCATGACGCAAACCACATTGCCGCCCTGGCGGCCTAAACCGATTCCGGCCAAGAACCGTCCGGCCGGAGAGGGACTGGAGAAATCCCGCGTGGGGGTTCCGCCCGCGTCCGGGAACCGTTCCGCCGCACCCGCGGGAGAGAACCGTCTCCGTTCCGCCCAACGCCGCCGCTCCCGGTGGAAGCGGCTCGCCCTGTTGTTGTTCTGCATGACGATCATGACCATGGGAGTCGGCGCGGGGATCGCCATCAGTTTTTTGAACCATTATCTGGACCAATTGCCCACCATCCCGTACTTGGAAGATTATCGTCCTTGGATGCCGTCGCGGATCTTCGCCGGGGACGATTCCCATCAGCTGGTGGCCGATTTCTTCAGTCCCCGCCAGAACCGCGAGGTGGTGCCCCTTTCGGAAATCCCGGAGAATCTCATCAACGCCGTGATCGGCATGGAGGATTATTACTTTTATGAACATCCGGGCATCAGCCCTCGCGGATTCCTGCGCGCCGCCTATGCCGATTTCCGGGCCGGTTCGCTTCAGCAAGGGGGCAGCACGTTGACCATGCAGTTGGCGGAAGACCTGATCATCAACAAGCATGTCCCCTACGAAATCCCCGAAATGGGGCTCAAGTCGTTTCAACAAAAACTGTGGGAAATCCTCCTCGCCCTGCAGATCGAGAAACGTTATACCAAAAACGAAATTTTGGAAATCTACCTCAACCAGGTCTTTCTGGGCGGAAACATCTACGGCGTGGCGCGGGCCGCGGAATCGTATTTCGGCAAGGAAGTCTCGGAGCTCTCCCTGAAGGAATGCGCCCTCTTCGCGGGGATGCTCCAACGCCCCAACGCCTTCTCGCCGGTCCGTTATCCCGAGGCCGCCCAGCGGCGCACCGAACTGGTTCTGCGGGTGATGCGCAACCGGGGCCTGATCACGCCCGAGCAATATGAACAGGCGGTGGCCGAGCCGTTCCGCTTGAACACCAACGCCACGAGGCGGACGCAGGTCGCCTTGTATCCGTATTTCTCCTGGGGGATCAACCGCCAGTTCCAGGACCGCGTGATCACCATGCCCAACGATCAGCCGATCGAGATCTACGGTCAGGGGGTGGATGTGGAATCCACTCTCGACACCCGCCTGCAGGAAATCGCGGAAGAATGCCTGCGGAGAGGCGTCGTGCAGCACGAGCACCGGCGGCGCCCCATGGGCGGCCGCGATTGGGGGCGACCGGGCTACACGGGAGTCAACCGGTCCGGTCCCTCGCGCCTGCAGCCCGGCCATGAATACGACGCCAAAGTTCTGGCGAACTACGATCCCGGCGTGGGCGTGATCTCCGTTTCGGTTCCCAACGTGCAGGACGGCAAGGGGCCGTTCACCGTGCCGGTGGAACCCGCCGAAACCTGGGTGGATGATTTCGAGGTTTTGCACAAGGACTATTTCGTCCGGGTGAAAGCGGTCCAGGAGGGCGGTTCCGTTCAGCTGCGGCTGGCGGACGACCGGTACGTTCAGGGATCCTTGATCGCCGTGCGGCCTTCCACCGGCGAGGTGCTCTGCCAGGTAGGCGGCTATGACTACTACGACGAGAAAAACTCCGGCCAGTTCATCCGCACCCTGCAGGCGAACATGCTCCAGCCGGGGAGCGCATTCAAGCCGCTTCTCTACGCCGCGGCGCTGGCTGATCCCAAGAAGAAATGGACGGTGACTTCCACCCTGCTGGATATCGAGAAGGAGTATTGGACCAACTGGACGCCCAAGAACTATTATGACCGGTACTACGGCCGGGTGACCATGCTGTACGCTCTGACCCATTCCCTCAACGCGGCGACGGTCTGGCTCCTGGACAACTACAAGGAGACCCGGGCGGCGGGCATCGAATCCCTGCGCCGCTTCTGCCGGGAGGTGTTCGACTTTCCGGTGAATGAATCCAACATGTCAATCGCGCTGGGCACCGCCGGCTGCACGCCTTACCAGCTGGCCCAGGCTTATTCCGTCCTGGCCAATCAAGGCAACTTCGTCAAGATCCACATGGTGAACAAGGTCTATCAGCGCCAGGATTCGCGGCAAAACTATCCCTTCGTCCTGTATGAATACAAACCCGCTGCCAACACGCAGCCGCGGTTGTCTCCCCAAGTGGCGTACTTGGTGACTTACATGCTGCGCAACGTGGTGGAACAGGGAACCGCCAAGGAACTGAAGGACGCGCCTTTCATTTGTTACGGCAAGACCGGCACCACCGATGACTGTACTTACGCCTGGTTTGCCGGCTACACCAAGGATCTCCTGTGTATCGTCTACCTGGGGTACGACGATCCCCAGCGCTCCCTCGGCGTCAAGATGACCGGCTCCGAGGCCGCCCTGCCCATCTGGAAGCAATTCATGACCCGCGTGTATGAAATCCATCCGGAATGGTTCGGCGAAATCACGCCGCCGCCGGGCATCGTGTTTCGCACCTTGTGCCGGGAGAGCCGCAAGATCGCCACGGCGAATTGCCCTTCGAAGGAAAAATTTCCCTTTATGGAGGGAACCGGGCCCGTTGACCGTTGCGCCAATCATGTTCAAGATGCCTATCAGTTCGATCCATCCGTGACCAATTCCCCGGCACCAGCGCCCATGGAGCCGGTCATGACGCCGAAAGCGCCAGTATCCGAATTGAACAACGTGCCGGCTCCGGGTGTGGACCGGTAAGCGGGGATTTTCATCCGGATTCCAGAAAAGGATTCATTCGACAGATCCATGGCCTTCATCTCTTCTTTTCCCGGGATACGGTACAACCTGGAGCGTGTTCCCGACCCGGCCGCGGTAATCTCGCCGCCGTACGATAAAATCCCGTCGGCCGAACGCGCCGTTCTGTGGGACCGGGATCCCCACAATGTGGTCCGTCTGATTCTCCCGCCCCCCGGCGCCGTGGAAACCGACGTCGCCACGCAATCCACCGCCGCCGAATCCGCCGACTGGTACGGACCCGCGGCCGAACGGTACCGGGATTGGATCCGCCAGGGGATCCTGCGCGCGGATCCGCCTCGTTTGTACGTTTACCGCCAAACCTTCCCCTACCAGGGCCGGACCTGGACCCGCACCGGTTTGTTCGGCGCCCTGCGGCTGGAGGATGGAGCCGGCCCCTACGCGCATGAGTTCACCTTCGACGGCCCCAAGGCGGACCGCCTGCGCCTGTTGCGCGCCACCCGGGCTAACCTGTCTCCGATTTTTCTTCTGGCCGATGGCCCGCTGGATTCCTGGGACACGCTTTTTTCACGCACCGACACGCGGTTGGTGCGGTTCGAGGATTTCGAGGGGCAGGTCCATGAGTTGTACTCGATCGATTCGCCCACGCTGCTGGCCGGCGCGCAAGACTTCCTGCGGGACCGGGCGCTGGTCATCGCCGACGGCCATCACCGGTACGAAACCGCCCTCAATTACCGCCGCGCCATGATGGAGGAAACCGGCCTCGAACCTTCCCGCGAGCCCTGGGGCAGCGTCCTGGCCTTGATCGTGCCCATCTCCAGCCCTGGCTTGTTGGTGTTGCCCACGCACCGTGTGATCCGGGAAATGCCGGACCGCTGGCCGGAGCTTCTGCACGATAAAGCCGCCCCGTATTGTGATATCGTTTCCCTGCCGGATTCCCGGGGCGAAAGCGTCCGTGAACTCCTGCGCCGGCCGGAACACCGGCTTTCGATCGTGGCGGCCGGTCCGGGGGAGGCGTGGCGGATCACCCTGAAATCCGGCGCCGCCGGACACGCCCTGCAAGCCATCCCGGAACCGCTCCGGGATTTGAACGTCACCTTCTTACACCATTTTCTGTTGGGGGATTGCCTGGGCCTGACGCCGGAATTTCTCCAGACAAGAACGCGGTACCTCCGCGGCGAGGAGGAAGCCCTCTCCCTGGCGCGCCGTGAACCGGACACCGCCGCGTTTTTGCTCGGCGGCCTGTCGCCCCAAACCGTCTTCGAAGTCTCTAAACGCGGCGTCCGCATGCCTCAAAAATCCACGGACTTCTATCCCAAAATCCCGACCGGCCTGCTGATCCGTCCCGCCGCCGGTTCGGAAGCGAATCCTTCAGCAACCTGACTCGCAAGGGCGGATTTCAGGCTATACAAACCGCCTGAATCCGGATACCTTGGTGGTGTCTTGCACATCAGGCACGAATCAGATGGGATGGATGATCCATGCGGAAAACTGGCTGGGTATGGCTGGTGTCGTTTTGGGGATTGTCAAGCATGTCCGCGTTTCCTCATGCTTGGCATCCCGAAAGCATCGACCGCCATGCGGAATTGACCCTGACCCCCACCCAACTGGTCTTGGTGTACGAAGCGATCCTGGGACTTTATCCCACGCAGCGGGCCGCCAAACAACTGGACGCCGACACGGATGGGAAAATCACCGACGCGGAGCGTGATGTTTTCGTGCGGGACAGTGCGGAAGAGTACGCTGCCAAGCAGACGATCCGGATCGGCGAATGGAAACTGACCCCGCGCTTCGTCACCGGGGACACGTACCGCACCCTGGGACACAACATGATGGACGTCATCAAGATCGATTTGGGTTACGTGTGCCCGCTGCCCGCCGAAATCCCCCGGGGTGTCACGTTGCCTTTCTTTTATGAAGATAGCCGATTGACCAAAGTCCCCGGTTGGAAACAAATGAACTTCGTCTCCCGGGACGGAGTGGTCTTTTCGGGGCATATTCCCTACCAGGAATATAAGCCTTTCGATTACATGATCATGGAGACCAAGGGCTTCATCCCGGCCACGAACAATCTCGAGCTGGAAGTGAATCTGCCGGCCGCGCCGGCCGGGACGGGCGAGATCGCGGTCACGTTGCCTCCGAAGAACCAGTATGACGCGGGAACGGCCCCCGTGTCCCGTTCGGAGTCCGCGGCGTTTTGGATCGCGGGAGCCTTCCTGATGCTGACCGCTATCGGGGGAGCGGGTTTTTGGTATCTGTCCCGGCGGATGGAGACTCCGGCCCGGGAAGATTGACCCGCCGTTCCACCGCCGCGAAGACCGCCAGGCCCCACCCCACCGCCGCCAGAAACACGGCGATGAACAGCAACGTGTACTGGTTGGGCAGTTGCGCCGCCAATACCGCTGACATCGACAGCAAAAACGACAATCCATACAGGCACAGCACCACCTGCCGGGCGGTAAAGCCCAATTGCAGCAGCCGGTGATGCAGGTGTTCGCGGTCGGCCGTGAAAAAATTGAATCCCCGGCGTCCCCGGCGGATGATGGTCAGCACCGTGTCCAGAAGGGGGATGGAGAGAATCACGAGCGGCAGCGACAACGACATCGCCGTCGCTCCCTTGGTGTTGCTGACCAGAGACAATCCGGCCAACAGCGCCCCGAGATACAGGCTGCCGGCGTCGCCCATGAAAATCCGGGCGGGAGAGAAATTGTACGGCAGAAAACCCAGCGTGGCTCCCATCAGCGACAGCGAGATCAAGCAAATGAAATTCTGCCAGGGATGCAGGGCGATCAGAAAATTGGCCACCGCCGCGAAAAAGACCACCCCCGCCGCCAGGCCGTCCAGCCCGTCGATGAAATTGATCGCGTTGACAATGGTCAGAATCCAGAAGACCGACAAACCCCAGCTCAGCCACCCCAGCGGGATCTTTCCGCCGAAGGGGCTGGTCATTTCGTCGATCGTGAAGCCCGAACCGACTAGCAAGACGCTGAGCCCCGCCTGTACGGCCAACTTCACCGTGGGGGGGATCGGCTGGATGTCGTCCCACACCCCGAGCAGCAGGAATCCAGCCGCCGCCAAGTACAGCGTCCGCAACTGCGGCAGGGAAATTTGCGCGTCCAGCACGTGCGGCGCCCAGATGAACACGTACAGCAGCGGCAGGCTCAAGGCCACGTGAAAGGCCATACCGCCCAGGTAGGGAACCGGCCGGTCATGGACCTTGCGGCTGGAGGGCCGGTCCGTAATATCCAGGGCCTGCGCCAGCCGCCGGAACAGGGGCGTCGACACCAACGCCCCCAGCCAGCTGATCAAAAAAACCATCCAGTATTCCGTGGGCACGCCATGGCTCACGTCCGCCAACCCCCATACTATTGAGAATCGATTCCCAAGCCAGCCCGAAGGCAGACGGCGATCGCTGCCCTTATTGTCGCATGGTTCTTTCGGTGTGGCTATCCCGCGTCATTCCCCTGCGGCGCGGAGGCGGAGGCCGATATACTCTATCCTTGGGGAATCGAACCTCGGTAAGGTAATGAGATCATGAAAAAAAGCACCGGCCTGCTTCTGTTTTTCTCTTTTCTGGTGGGGATCGTGATCCTCGTGGGGCTGTTTGTGACCCTGATGGTGTTGGTCATGCAGGGAACCACTCCCAACCTTCTGGGCGCCAAACGTCTCGCCCTGGTGCGCGTCGAAAGCGCCATCTACGACGCGCAACACTGGATCGACCAAATCAAACAATATCAGGAGGATAATTCCATCAAGGGGATCGTGCTGCGGGTCGAGAGTCCCGGCGGGGCCGTGGGACCGTCCCAGGACCTATACCAGGCCATCGTCACGGCGCAGAAGGAACACGGCAAGATCGTGGTGGCCTCCTTTGGATCGCTGGCCGCTTCCGGCGGGTATTACATCGCCTGCAGCGCGGACCGCATCGTCGCCGCGCCCGGAACCCTCACGGGCAGTATCGGCGTCTACGCCAAGTTCCCTGTGGCCAAGGAACTGATGGAGAAGATCGGCGTCGACTACCAGACCATCAAGGCGGGGGAATACAAGGATTTCGGTTCGTTCGAACGCGGACTCACCGACAAGGAACGCGCCATGTTCCAGTCGGTCATCGACGACACCTACGGCCAGTTCGTCGAGGCGGTCGCCCAGGGCCGCAAACGCTCCCTGATCCGTTTGTTGAACGAGTGGAAGAGCGAATCCGCCGATTCTTATCCATTTCTGCCCGAAGTGACCGCCCTCCTGCGATCGTACCAGGAAAACAAAAAACAGATTC